>JBFMBV010000019.1:0-35166 GCA_040755005.1 Bacillota bacterium | reverse complement strand
AGTTCTTCGATGAGAAGAGCTGTCTGAAGCTCGTCTTTGCCACCCTGAGCCGTGCCAGCCAGCGCTGGCAGCGGGTCCGCTTCTCCGAGCTGGAGCGCAAGCAGCTCGCCCTGCTCCGGTCCCGTCTATTCCCGGAACCAACCCCGGAGGCAGGTCGGCAACCGGATCTCAGGACCACTGTGGCGTAGTCAGGCCGTGTTCAATTTTACAGAAGTTTTGGGACTTGACCCCCCCAGGGTCATCGCCCACTGCTTCGCCGGCAACAAGCCAGCCATCGCCTTGGGCAAGAGCCTCGGGTTCGTCATCACCCGGACCCTCTATTTCACGGAGACCGTGTTCCCCTAAGAGACCATGATCAACTAGGAGGGGGAATCCACGCTCCCCCTCCTGCGCTCACTGCACGCCTCGAGTTTTGCCCCACTGAAAGAGGCCTCTCCTCGTCATCTCCACCCGGTGACCTCTGCCTTCGCTTGGTGGTTCGAAAATGGCACCCCGAAGTATGTCCACGAGATCCTAGCGATGAACTCGCCCTGATGCACGAACCCCGCATCCCAGGTAACGTCGACGTTAATCCACCTGCCATCGACGAAGGCCTGATTCCAGGCGTGCGACTCTCCGCTGGCCGTTCCGCTAATGATCCGCGTCTTGATGCCCGCTGCGCGGGCCAGAGCGGCGAAGAGGTTGGCATAGTCGTGACAGACACCCTTTCGCCTGTAGTAGGTGTCCAGTGTCCCAAACAGGACGTGACGCCCAGCCTTGATCTCCTTCAGTTCAGCCGTGTCGTACGCAACATTCCGGGCAACCCAGTCATGGATGGCGCGCGCCTTCTCAAAGTCCGACCAGCTTGACTCAGTGAGCTCGGTTGCCAGCGCCACTATCTCCGGGGATGTTGAGTCAACGCCAAGCTGGGGTAGGACCAGATACGCCTCCGGATCGGTGACTGTTACCTTGAACGGAATGGAGTATAGCATCTGCCTACCGTGGTCGGAGAGCCCGCGAAACTCCAGGACGCAATCTCCTGCCACCTCTGGTGGAAACGCTATGAGCCTATCGAAGCTGCCACCAACAGAGAAACGCAGCGAGCGATCTGCCGCGGCATTGTAGACGCGGACTGCGGTGACGGGGAAGTCGGTACCGGTGCTACCCCTCAAGACTACGGAGTTCTCGACACCACGGGTTAACTGCTCCATAGTCTGGTCGGACAGAGCTACGCCGTTCTCCCCCAGAACACTGGCCGTAGTAGCTACCTGCAGTGTCAAGTCGATCAGCCATCTATCTGCGGAACCTGGCTTGTCGTGGCCAATCCAGACCTCGTACTTCCCCGGCCCGCTGCCCAAGTATGCTTTGACCTGGGCTTCACCGTACGCGTTCGCATACCACGCTCTGGGCTGCGACTCATATCCATCGGGACCAACCACCTTGAGCCAAACTCTCCTGAACGGCGACCAGAGGTTAAGTTCGACATAACCTGTATCGACTTCGGTCACAAAAGAGTCGCACCCGATATAGGCGCCGCCGTTTACTTGCCTGTCATTGACCACCGTGAAGGACACGTCTGTGCTGTACTGCCCAGGTGTGGATGCTGGCACCATTATGTCAACGATATGTGTTCCCTTTCCGCCAGGAAGCCAGATGCGCTGGTTGAAGTTGCCTTGTTCCAGGGTGAGTGGAGTCCACCACTGGGATTCCCCTTTTCTGACCCTAACTTCCAGGGCTCTTAGAGCTGTGTTCCCTTTCAAGCGGAAGAAGCCCTCACACGTTATCCCCGCCCTGGATGGGAGGAACAAGGAGACCGACGGGCTCTTGATGGACGGTGCCCCGAAATATGAGAGGCCCCAAGCTTCCTCTCTTCTCAGGTAGTCATAGTACTGACTCGTCGACAGCGCCGCCCGACTGTCTACGGACAAGTGGCCTGTCATTTGGTCAAACAATACTGAGTAGTCTCCGCGTACGAGCTGAAGGGTTTCCGCTGATATGTAGGGCACGCCGTCAACAGAGGCCAAGCTCCCGAGGGTGTATGCCTTGAGCTTATCTACCCAGATCTCCCACGTTGTAGAACTCAGCCTTATGCTACGACCGTCTTCATCGGCGATGGTCAGCCCGAGATCGGTTAACGCGTAGTCCATAGTGCCCAAGAGGGGCAGGATCTCCCTTAACGGCACCCACGGCAGACCATGACCGTCGAGGATAGGTTGATGCTTCCACTCCGCCTGCACCCCATCAATACTTACGATGGGAGGGGCAGCAAAGGCAGGGCCGAAGTTGAGAGACAGGACGACAGCCAGCAGAACAACCCACTGCTTCGAGGCTCCATACTTCCTGCAACACATCACCTTTACCCTCCTCTGCCGGAATGAATCAATGTTCATTATCTTCTACCGACTCTGACCAGCTTCGCCTCGCCGCGTTCCGTGAACATCTCGATGATCAAGACGCCTTTCCTCGCCTCGTCCCAGTGGGGCCTGGCCCAGGCCGGCAGGTCCGGAAGGCGGACGTCCAGCACCCTGGCGCCGTCGCTGAGCCGGGAAACCGCAAGGCGAGGCTTGGCCGGTGCGCCCCAGGGCCTGATGCTGTATCCCACATGCTCGTTGCCGACCCAGAAGGGATGGAAGTGATAGCTGTAGCCGGCGGTGAGGCGTTGCTCTGTGCCCGTAGCCACATCGACGACCCAGATGTCAGCAGGGTCATTGGCCCAGTTGCTGCTCCGCGAGAAAGCCAGGCGCGTGCCGCCGGGCGACCAGGCGGGAGTGCGGTCATGGAAGCGGCCTTGGGTGAGCAGCCTGGGCTCAGCTACGGCTCCCCCCACTTGGACGACCCACACCTTGAACTTAGAGTATGACAGGGGGTGTTCCCGGGCGATGAACGCCAGGCAGTTCCCGTCGGGCGACCAGGCCAGGCTGGCCGCCTCAGCTACAGCCGCCTGCGCGGAGATCAGGGTGAGGGTCCCATGCCCCGCGTGGAAAAGCTGGAGGACATCGCCCATGCCGTCCCGGCCCTGCGCAATGACAGCCGCCCAGCGGGAATGGGGCTCCCAGACAATGGCCTCGTAGAATGGATGGGGTTGGCCCCCTTGTACGGGAGTCAGGACGGATGGCGCCGCCCCTTGGGCATACCACAGCGAATCGTAGTAGGTGGCGTCCCCGACGGCCTGGAAGCCCCTCATGTAGAGGCCGTGCTTGCCGTCGGGCGACCACGACCCTTGCCAGGCAAGCTCCCTACCTCCCTCCGTCCGAGGCAGATAGGGATGATGGGGATCGTAGACGCCCTCGGCCAGCAATGCCCGGGCCGACGCCACCACGGAGACTGCAGGGCTGTAAGTCCAGCGGGACATGGGGGCCTCGGCCTGGAGTTGCCTGTGGAGGAAGCCAGCCATGGGATCAGCGGTCGCCAGCCTTACAGCTTCGGCCGCATAGGCTCGCGCCTGGCCGGCCTGCCCGTGCTCGCGGTGCCACAGGGCGAGCAGCAGGTGCGCCTCGGCCAGGTCCGGGGCTAGCGTGAGCGCCTGTTCCAGTTGCCCCTTGGCGGCAGCGATGTCCGCCTCCCAGCTCCCCATCAAAGCCCGGGCCAGATAGACGCGGTACACGGCCTGGTCCCCTTCAGCCAGCCAAGACTCACACTGTTGCCTCACCTGACTCCAGTTGCCCGGCCCACCCGTTGCCCCGGACAGGTGGCCGAGACGCTTGAGGCGCCACGCAGATGCGTCATCGGCATGAACCTCGAGTTCCAGAGCGTAGTCGTCTAGCAGATCGAGCACGAGCAGCAGGTGCCCGAAAGCCAGAGCTGCCGTGCGGATCTCATCCAGGGCTGCTAGCCGGGCGCTGGCAGGCTGCGTCAGGTCGCAGACCGCTTCTGCCAGCCTGACCACCTCTTGCGCCTGGCCGCTCAACAGCAATGCCTCGGTAGCAGCCCTAGCGACTCCGGTCTCCAGCAGCCAGGGGCCGGGGTCAGCTAGCGCGGTGAGGAACCGCCGGGCAGCCTCAGCATGCTGGAGTGCCTGCCGCTCAGCCAGGGTCTGCCGGGCCAGTTCCGGTGCGGAAATCGTGGTGAAACTGAAGGTGTACTTGCTGCCTTTCAGGGCGGGGTGAGTGACGGTCACCCGGTACGAGGTGTTGAGGGCTAGACCGGCCGGGCGCACGTTGAGCGTGCCCTCGCCTGCTGCCGTGATCTCCGCCTCGCCAACGGGCGGCCTGAACTCGACCCTGGCGTCGGAGACACCGGTGCCTTCCCTGAAGTGGCCGCTGAAGACGATGTCGAGCACGCAGGCCCCGGGGATGAGGTCAGTGGCCCCGGCTTGCGGCGACGAGGCCGTGACCGGGGAACAGGCAGCGAGCGCTGTCACCAGCCCGAGCAGAGCCAACGCGAGCACTACGCGGGAAATCGGACGCATCCTTGTGCATACCCTCCCGCCAACAGGCTGCTGGAGAAGCCCAAGACGGACCCCCGCTCTTGACGCCTTCACTGCACCGTGGTCATACCGCTGAGACCGGGCGGCGGAACACCCGGGCAAGGTCTATGGTCAGGCCCGGGAAGTCTGGGTGGCCGAACTCATCGCCAGGGCTGCCGGCGAACACCAGCGCATACCCCCCGTGTCTGAGGGCGAAGGCCTCGAGGGTGTCCTCCTCCGTGTCGACCAGCCAGTAGTGGGTAACCCCGGCCGCCCGGTAGATACTGAGTTTGCGCAGGCGGTCCTTGCGGCGGGTGGCCGGCGAGATGATCTCGATGACCAGGAGCGGCGGGCCGTCAATGCGTTCTTCGCGCATGATCCGCCTCTGTCCCTTGGACACGAACAGGATATCCGGCTGTACTACGTTGCACTCCGATAGCGTGACATCAACGGGCGCAAACAGGAACTGGCCCTCTGGATCGAACTGGTCGAAGAACGGCAGGAGTTCGCGGCCCAGTGCCAACGACACGATCTGGTGACGGGTAGAAGGCGATGGCTCCTTCACTAGTTGGCCGCCCAGCAGCTCATAGCGGTAGCCGGGTTCCTCCGGGAGCCTCAGGTAATCGGCGTAGGTGTAGCCTGACTCCTTGGGGTAGGCGGCCTGCCCTGCTCTGCTCGCCTGGTCGCCCGCGGCCAAGGCCGCCACCACGGCCTTCCGGTCGTAGCGGTACTGCCTGGGGCCCAACTCCAGAGCGGGGATCTTGCCCTGACGGGTGTACCTCCAGATGGTCTCCACCGACATGCTCAGGATCTCGGCCAGTTCCTTGGCGGTCAGGAGCTCCTGCATTGCCTCTCCCTCCTGCCGCCAGTATATCACCAAACACCACTCCAGTCCAGTATACGCAAGCTGCGGCTACACCGGCCAAGTCGACGGGGCGCATACGCCACTCAACCACGAGGGGGCGTACCATCGGTACGCCCCCTCCCCGTCTCCGCTCTGGCCTGTTGCCTCAGCCCCGAGCTGACCCCAGCAGGTCGGCCAGTTCACTCACGGTCGCCCCTGCATATTCCCCCAGCATGTACCTCCGCCTGAGTTCGGGCTTGGCCGCCTCGTCGCTCCCGCTGAGCACCTCCGCCACCTGGCGCGGCCGCTCGATCCACCTGGCCACTTCCTGGAACCCGCCGGTATAGAAGATGAAGGTCGGGATGCGCTGTATCCCGAGGTCGGCCGCATCCTCCTTGTGGACGACGCGCAACTGGAATCCCCAGATTTCCGAGAGGCGCGCCAGGATGGGCAGGTTCACCCTGCAATCGCCGCACCAGACCTCCGCCACCGCCAAGGCGCGGATGTGACTGAGCCCCTTCAGCCCGCCCACTTCCGGCGGTATGATCACCGCAGCGTACCTGCGCTCCAAGGCAGCCCGGTCGGCGCCCTCGATGGAGGAAACGTACTCAGCGTAAGTCTGTCCCCTGGCGTACCTGTCGGCGTCCATCGGCTTCCTCCCTTTTCCGGGGCTGAGTCCTTGACTTCGTCGTCTCTCACTGACTTCCTGCCCGTGGGGGGCTGCCGTTGACGAACCTGCAGCGCAGGCGGTAGAATACCTATGGTATCGCCCTGGCGGTCTAGCCACCTCACAAGGGGGTCAGCGTATGGACAAGCGGGATGCCAAGGGGCCGAACCCTTCGTCGCAGGTCCAGCCCAAGGCCGCGGTGCCGCCTCGCGCCCAGCGGATCGGGAGGGCCGCCCTCCGCCCCAGGCAGGTAGTCAACCCGAGAGGCTGCAAGAAGAAGTGAGCCCCGCAGCAGGCCGGAGGTGCGTGATCTGACCAGGCCATGCCTGCGGTGGGCGCTGGGAGCACTCGTTGCCACACTAATGCTCACCGCCACCGGCTGCCCGCAGCTCAGGGCAGGCCTGCCCTTCCGCGAGCTAGCGGCCGGCCGCCTGGAGTCGCCCGGTACCGTGCCGGGCCCCTTGCGCGCCCTCAACGCCTTCGTCGACCATGCGGCATGGGAGGCCTGGGAGACTAAGCTCCCGCTCGAGCTGACGCCCCAGGACTTCGAGAGGAACACGATCGTGGCGGTGGTCGTGCCCTGGGGGAAGTGGGGGGAAAGCAGCTACCGGGTGACGAAGGTGCGACGGGCCAAGGGGAACGTCCTGGAAGTGGTACTCACTTTCACGGAAGGGCCCCAGCCCGCAGGTGATGGTATGGTGGCCCCCTATCAGGTGGTGCTCATCCCCTACGGCCGCAAGCTGCGGCCGCAAGCGGTAGTCTTCATCGACGCGTCCATGGGCAAACCCACCGGCGAAATCCGTTTCCCTGGTCCATAGCCCCACATGTGCACACAGCCCCCGGTCCACATGGCCGGGGGCTGCGCGCTCAAGGCCGTCAGTCGGGCGGGGCGATGGGCCCTACATCGCTTAGGTTGATGTGGCACTCCTGTTCGAAGTAGAAGTACGGGTGCTCGGCGCCCTCCCGCCAGTACACCGCCCTCACCGCGACACGTTCGACGGCGGGCAGAGGGCCGTCTGTCACCCAAACGTGGGCGGTGTAGCCCACGAGCACCCCCGGCCACCCTCCGGTGGGAGTGCGGCCGATGTCGGCTTCCAGCATCGGCATCGCCAGGGAAACGACCCTGTAGGCCTTGCCCTGGCTGGCCACACGACCGGCGAGCCCAGGCGCAACGGGGTTGCGCAGCATCGGCAGCATCGCCCAGTTGCCCACCTGCCGCGCCTCTTCCCATAGGGGACGCAGACGGCCTGTGGGGACTTCTCCGGGCGGGAAACGGGTCCAGACTACCAAGAGCTGGCCCTCCGGATCGGTGGCCTCTTCGGCGACCCACAGCTCGCTGGCGATGGAGATGAACAGAATCGTCTCCGCTTCGCTGCTGACTTCATACCGCCAGCGGTCCGGACGGATGCAAGCACCCCCCCATACGTCCTGGCCCGACCCTACTTCCATGGGCGCCCATGGTACGAGGTACCGGGACGCCGCCCCGTACCCGGCGGTCTGCTCGAACTGCATCCTGGCGGCGCCCTGGACGGTCGCCACCGCTTGGGCGAGCAGTTCCGCGGCGTCGCCTTCGGGAGGCAGGAGGGTGAAGGAAGCGGTAAAGCTAGGCAGCGCTTCGCCGTTTGCGGTGAGGGCACCCGGCGCCAAGCTGACCGCATAGACACCGGGGGAGGCCGCGCGGGGCATCGGGAAATAGGTGGCCCCCGTCTCGTCGTAGGTGAAGTGGCCAGGCAGCGAGGGCTGCAGGCGGAAGGCCTCGCGGACAGTGTCCCAGCGCATGCGCTCGGTGAACTCCAGCCGGATGGCCTCCACCTCGGCCACCCCTGCCCCCGGCGGGGGCACAGTCAGCGTTACGCCAGCGCGGGTCCGAGGCGGTACCACCGGACTTGGCGGGGTGACGGGCGGGGTGACCTCCCCTGAGGGGCCGCCGCTGGGTGGAGCCTTCTGACACCCTGCCGCCAGGGCACAGGCCCCGATCAAGAGCAGTCCCACAGCTGCCCTAAGCATAGACCTGGAACCTCCTTAGGGACCGAGCTTGTCAATCCGACAGCGGCAGTCGTAGAAGGCCGCTCCGTCCCCGAGATCCGTCAGCCGCATACTCGTCAGGTAGTTGGCCTGACCCCTGTCCGCGACCGCATTGCCATTATACACCACCACCACGTCCCCCGGCAGCCTGTCATCGAGGCGGACCTCCCCGACAAGCCATCCGCGCTCGTTACTCAAGCGGACCCGCTCACCCTGTCTCATCCCGTGGCGCGTGGCGGCAGCCCTGGACAGGCGGATCAGGCAGCTCTTGCCCTCCTCGGCCCGCTCCCTGAACTGGCTGTGCAACCGCCGGTCATGCTGGGGCGATAGCAGCACCAGCGGGTACTCGGTATTGGCTGGCTCGGCGGGGCCGGAAACATCGCTGAGATAGTGGAACTTGCCGTCCTCGGTCCCCAGCCGGTGCGGCCACGCCACCAGCTCCGCCTGGGGGAACCTGAAGGTCGTCCCCCGTAGCCCCAGGATGTCGAACCCCGGGGGGAAGGCTGGCGCCAGCGCCTCGGTGATGTACTCGGCGGGGGCGCGATCCAGTTTGTCCCCGAAACCCAGCCTGCGGGCAAGCTCCGCAAAGATGGCTAGGTCGGAGCGGCATTCGGGCAAGGCCTCCACGGCAGCCCGGCCCCAGGTGAGATAGTTGTGCCACGAGCAGTAATACAGGTCTTCCTCCTCAAATGGTGTCGCGCACGGTAGGACCACGTCGGCCAGTGCGGCTGTGTCGGTAAGTTCCAGGTCAACGGCGACCTTGAAGGGAACGGCAGCGAGGGCCGCGGCCGACCGGCCGGTGTCCGGGAGCTGGGCTGCCGGGTTGGACCGCGTCGTGACTAGCACCTGGATGGGCGGGTCGGCGGCCTCCAGCTCAGCGGCCAGCCTCGCCCGGACGAAACGGCGGGAGGGCCCGCCTGGACCGGCGATGTCCGCGAGGGTCTCCCCGATCAGAGTGTTGGCGTAGTTCGCGCCTCCCCCGGGCACCCCGACCTGGCCGGTGAGCGCAGCGAGGGCATCGATGGCCCGGATGCTGGACCCGCCGTTGGCATAGCGCTGTACGCCGTAGCCGATGAGGATGGTGGATGGAAGCTCAGCGGCATACAGCCTGGCCGCCAGAACGATGTCCTTGGGCTGCACTCCTGTCACTGCCGCGACTTTGTCCACCGGCCACTCGGCCACCAACCGGCGGTAGGCCTCGAACCCGGTACCGTCCGCCGCCGTATTAGCGTGTAAGCCTTCGGTGAGGATGACGCCAGCCATGCCTAGAGCCAGGAACCCGTCGGTCCCGGGACAGGGCCTCAGGTGGAGTTGGGCTTGGGCCGCAGTCGCTGTCGCGATCGGGTCAACTACGATGAGCCGTGCGTGCTTGATGTAGGGCAGCAAGTGCACGTTCGTGGCTGCAGGGTTACGCCCCCAGACCAACACCAGCTTGGACTTCTTATGGTCGAGGGGGTCATGGGCCCGGTTGCCACCGAAGTCCAGGCGTTGCGCGGCCAGGCCGGCCGCCCAGCATAGGCTGCTGACCGGCATGGTCGGGCCGCCGAAGGCGTTCCAGAACCTGTGCTCCAGCCGTTTGAGCTGTCCCATGTTTCCGGCATCCGTGTAAGCCAGGACCAACTCAGGTTTGGCCCGGGCCGCCGCCAGTCTTTCCGCGACGATGTCCAACGCCTCGCCCCAGGCAGCCCGCCTTAGCTCTCCGCCTTGCCTGATCAGTGGGTGCCTCAGGCGATGGGGCGAGTACATCCGTTCCAACTGGTACGCGGCTTTCGGGCAGGCGAACCCCTGTGTGACCTCAACTCCACGGTCGCCTCGCACCCTCACCACCCGGCCGCCCTCGACGGTCACTTCGAGGGCACAGCAATCCCAGCAGTCCAAGGGGCAAGCGGTACGTACGGTAGACACTGGGCGCACACTCCTCGGGTGGATAGACGCGACGGGACGTGGCAAACCTGAACCGAGACGAGTGCTTCGACAACTGAGGTGATTGCACCTTTGCCAACCTTCTGGCGGAAGTGGGCGCGGCTGTGGTCGGCTATCCTGGGCGTGGCCCTGCTGCTCGCCTCCCTCAGCGCCCTCGTCGCCCCCGCGGCGACGTTGCGGCTGGCAGCCTGGGCTTACGAGAGCAGCCGGGTCCAGGCCACGGGGTTTAACGAGCTCACCGCCGCCGTCCTGGCGCTGACCCCATCCGACTGGATGGTCAGGGTGGCGGTGTCGCCTGGCCAGTATCTGGCCTCTGTCCAGCTGGAGCGCCCGGGCCATATTGAGGGGGTGTACCTCGACTATAGGCCCCGCCCCTGCCAGCCGCTGTCGTCCGGGGCGGAGACGGCGCTGCGGTTGGTCAGGCGCAAGGACAGTGGACGCGCCGAGGCGATCTGGGTCATTAGCGGGCGGGACGCTGCGGAAGTCGGACGCAGGGCGGACATCGCCGTCGGCGTCCTGGACGGCCTGAGGTTGAGGCCCTGGGCCACGCCCAGCCCCCGCTCCCTGTCCGCCTGGATGAGGCTCGCCGCCACCGGCTGGAGGTCCGCGCCCGCCCTGGCCTTGCCGTTACTCGCCACCTGGCTGTGCCTGCAGACCGTAGCCTCGTTGCTGCCTCCCCTGCTCGCCGGACCGTTCCTCGGCCTGGCTGCGCTCGGGCTGGTGGGCATGGCCCTGCCCCACTGGCCGGGATATGCCAAACGCATGTGGCGCCCCCTGCTCACAGCGGGCGCCTGCTATGTGGTGGTCACCGCGCTGATGTTGGCCGCTGGGAGCATCGCCTCACCACACCTATTCGCGCTCCGGGCCGGGGCTCTGTCGTCACTGGTGGACGCCAGGGCGGCGGGGCTGACCGAGTTCACGGCGCACCTCGGCGACAGGCGCCCGGAGGCCAGTGTCAGGGTGATCTACCTCAAGCGCGGGCTGTTTCAGGTGTTCCTGAACGAGCAGTCGGTCCTCTTTAGCGTCAGCCCAGGGATGACAGCGCCGGCCGGGGGCGAGCCCTTGCGTGCCTTGCAGGGTGCCAAGTGGGAGCTGGCGTGGGAGGTGCCTGAGGGCTTGGAGCACACCCTGCGGTACACCGACTTCGCCGAGCTGCTGGAGGATTTCCGGCCGCGGCCGTGGGCGGTGCGCCCCGGCAGCCTCATAATCCTGCTGCGGGCCTGGAACGCCATGGCTCAACCCGGGCTGCTCAACCCGGCGGCCCTCGCCCTGTGCCTGGTGCTGGCCTGTGTGCCGGGTACGCTGGCGTGGCCGGCCGTGTCCCTGCTGCTGCTGGGCCTGTTGTGGCTGTCTGCGCTTAGGTTGGCTAGGGTGTTGGGATACAGGCCACGCCCCCCTGAGGGCGGCCCCCCCAAGCAGCGGCTCTGGTGAGGAACACCCGCAAGCGGGGCGCAGTCGGCGCCCCGCTGTCCGTGCTCTCAGCCGCCCCGTCCCCTCAGGTGTGGTGGACGAGCTGCCCGGCAACTCGGTAGATATCACCAGCCCCCATGGTGAGGAGCAGGGCGTCGGACGGCAGGTCCTGGCGCAGACGCCGGACGATGTCGGCCTGCTCGGCGATGAACTCCACCCGTTCGGGCCACCCCGGGACCCGCCGCGCCAGGTCCAGGGAACTCACCTTGGCCGTACCGTCTTGCTCCCTGGCGCTGGAGAACACCTCCGCCAGGATGATATGGTCGGCTTGGCCCAAGGCTGTGGCAAACTCAGTCAACAGCCGCTGTGTACGCGTGTACGTATGAGGCTGGAAGACCACCCACAGGCGCCTGTCGGGGAAGAACTCCCGGGCGCCCTGCAGGGTCACGGCGATGGCCGTGGGGTGATGGGCGTAATCGTCATAGACCAGGGCACCGCGGTACTCGCCGACGTACTCGAACCGGCGGGAGACGTTACAGAACTCTGCCAGGGCTTGGGCCGCATGCCTCGGGTCCAGCCCTAGCTCGCAAGCAGCGGCGATGGCGGCTGTGGCATTCAGGACATTGTGTCGGCCCGACACGGGGAGGGTAAACTCGCCCACCCGGCGCCCGCCTGCGGTGACGGTGAAGTCGCTGCGCCCGTCGTGGATCCGTTGCGACCGGCAGTGATAGTCGTTGCCCCCGCCGAAGCCGTAAGTGACGCGCTTGGCCTTCGACACGAGCTTGGCGGCATGGGGGTCGTCCCCGTGTACGATGAGCAGGCCGTGGCCCGGAATGAGGTCAACGAACTCCTGGAAGGCGGCGAATACATCGTCAACGCTGGCATAGTAGTCCGGGTGATCCAGCTCGATGCTGGTGATCAGGGCGATCTCAGGACGGTAGTGCAGGAAGTGCCGCCTGTACTCACAACACTCGGCCACTAGCAGGTCGCTGCGCCCTGCCCAAGCGTCGCCGCTGCCGATCACCACCGTTGGATCCACACCTGCCTGCCTGAGCACCGCACCTACCATTGCGGTGGTGGTGGTCTTGCCGTGGGTCCCGGCGACCGCGATCACCCGCCTGTCCTCCATCAGCATCCCGAGGAACTCAGGATAGGTAAGGAGCGGGATGCGCCGCCGGATGCACTCGGCGACTTCGGGGTTCTCACTGCCGAAGGCGGCGGACACCACTGCGCAATCCGGCTCATCCACGTGGGCCGGTGAGAACCCGGGCTGCACGGCGATGCCAGCGGTAGCCAGGCCCCTGTCGGTCGGGAACTCCTCAGTGACGTCCGAGCCGGTCACCCTCACGCCCTGACTGGCCAGGACCTGGGCCACCGCACTCATACCGGTGCCTTTGATGCCGATGAAGTGCACGGAGTTGAACGGCACTGACAACCCCCCCGGGACGCACCCCGCTCCCTCGCCGTGTACGTCTGGAGTATTATATTGGCGCAGGGTCAAGTGTGTCAAAGCTCCCTGTCCACCCCCCAGGGTCTATTATGTCTTCGCCTCAGGTCGTCCATGCGCCGCAGGGACGTTTGGTCCTACCCCAGGCTGACCAAGCGCAGGTACAGCTGGATGAGGTGGGTGCCCCAGTAGGCGGACACGATACCGCCCAACGCGAGGAACGGCCCGAAGGGGACCTCGGTGCGGCGGCCGGCCCGCTTCGCCAGGATCAGGCCGAGCGCCACCATGCCGCCCACGGCGAAGGCCAGCATCAGGGCAAACAACATCCCTTCCCAGCCTAGGTAGATACCCATGGCTCCTGCAAGCTTCACGTCGCCTTCACCCATCCCCCCGCGGCTGGCGAGGTAGATCGCCAGCATCAGCCCCAGACCGGCACCCAGGCCAAGGGCCCCCGCCTTCCAGCCGCCCGGCTCGAACAGGCGCAGGAGCGCGCCGAGGGCTGCGCCCCAGAACACCACGCGGTTGGGAATGGTCTTATAGGGAAGGTCGATGCCGGCCACTAACACCAGCAGGGCCGCCAGGGCCGCTGCGCGACCGGCGGCCAGCGTGGGCCCGTGGAGGTGATAGGCCAAGCCGAACAGCGCACCCATGACGAGCTCCACAGCAGGATACTTGAGCCCGATGGGGACCCGGCAGGTCCGGCAGCGCCCGCCCAGGAGCAGATAGCTCAAGAACGGCACCAGTTCCAGCGGGTGCAGCAGCCGGCCGCAAGCCGGGCAGTGGGAGCCCGGTGCGATCAGCGAAAGCCTGCGCGGCAGGCGGTAGAGGGAAACGTTGAGGAAGCTGCCGACACACATTCCCAAGACCAGCGCAAAGAACATGCTGTCACCCCAACGCCCTCCATTCAACGTGTCACAGGTGTTTCCTCCGCCCGGGCACCCCGGGACGCGAAAAAGGGCGGCAGATGCCGCCCTTCCGCCCTGTCAGGACCTACTTCCTAGACCGATCCAACGCGTCCTGCAGCTCCCGCAGGGTGACAGGTTTCAACAGGTGATCCGCCGCCCCCGCCTCCAAGGCGCCGTCGCGCACTTCGGGCTCGGGATAGCTGCTGATGGTGATGACCCTTACCTCCGGATAGCTTCGCCTGATCAGCGTGGTAGCCTCCACCCCGCTCATACCGGGCATGGTGATGTCCATCAACACCACATCAGGCAGCAGTTCCCCCGTCAACTGGACCGCTTCGGCCCCGCCTGCGGCTTCACCCACTACGATGACCTCCTGGCACAGGCACAGATACTCCCTCAAGACCCTTCTAACGTGCCGGTGGTCATCCACCAGGAGCACCCTATCCAAGCGGTTGCCTCCCCCCCCGTCAGACACCCTAAGGCCGATGTTAGCAGAAAGGGGTTGTCGGATGGTGTCAAGGAGCGTCGCTGTCGCAAGAAAGCGGGCGAGACCGCCGTCAGGAGACGGCGGTCCTGCTGATGCCCAACTGCTTCAGCACAAGCGCTTCCAGGCGCCGCATCAGTCTGGTCCAGACGAACTCGGCCGTGCCGATCGGCTGGACCAGGACGGTGTGGGTCCCCAGGCGGTTGCCGCCGAGGATGTCCGTGAACACCTGGTCGCCGACCACGGCGGTGTCGGCAGCGGTGGTGCCCATCAGCTGCATGGCCTTCCTGAACGAACCCCGCCGGGGTTTGCCGGCCATGGCCATGCCTGGGATCCCGAGGGCTGAGGCGAACTGTTCGACCCTGGCCGCCTTGTTGTTGGAGACGATGGCAGCGTTCAGGCCGCTCTGGCGCAGCGCAGCGAACCAGCGGACCAGTTCGGGCAGGACCTGGCCCTGGTCCCAACTGGTCAGCGTGTTGTCGAGGTCGAAGATGATCCCGCGGATGCCCTTGAGTTTGAGCGCAGCCAGGTCAATGTGGTAAATGCTGTCCGCAGTGTCCCTCGGACGCAAGACTTCGAACATGCCGGCAACTCCCCTCGGCTGGGCTACCGTCTATTATAACACGGTCTCAGCCGCTCACAACCCTGCGCCCAACTCCCGGCAGAGCTTGGTCACTGCGCGCTTCTCGATGCGGGAGACATAGGAACGGGAGATGCCGAGCATCCAGGCGATCTCGCGTTGCGTCTTACGGATGCCGTTACCCAGCCCGTACCGCATCTCCAGGATCTTGCGTTCCTTGCGGGAGAGCCTGTTCATCCGCTGGTGCAGGCGCTCCTGCTCGCACAGAGCGTCCACGATGTCGGGAACGATGTCGGGCTGCGTGCCCAGCACGTCGATGAGGGAGATCTCGTTGCCCTCGCGGTCTACACCGATGGGGTCGTGCATAAACACCTCGCCCCGGAGCTTGCGCAGGGACCGCAGGTGCATGAGGATCTCATTCTCGATGCACCTGGCTGCATAGGTCGCCAGGCGGGTTCCCTTGCCCTGCTTGTAGGTGTTGATGCCCTTGATCAGGCCGATGGTGCCGATGGAGATCAGGTCTTCGGGATCCTCGCCCGTATTGTCGAACTTCTTGACGATGTGCGCCACCAAGCGTAGGTTATGCTCGATCAGCTTGTCACGGGCCGCCTCGTCGCCTTGGCCGATTAGCCCAAGACAGCGGGCTTCCTCCACCTCGTCGAGAGGATGGGGGAAGGTGTTGCTGGTGCTGGAGCCCAGCAGGAGCAAGAGACCCTTGAGCAGCCACAAGATCCCCAACATACGCCCAGATTCACCCCCGGAAAAAGCACGCTCCCCAGCTTATGCAAGGCATGGCTGGGGAGTGCTGGTGTCTTGCTGGCAGGTAGGGGTGGGACCTTCCAGGCTCGCCTAGCCAGCGGCACCCCCGCCGGGCGCCGCAGTGGGCGCGGCCATCTGGCGAAGACCGGGCCCGGACAGGGCGACGATCGTCACGACCGCCACCAGGATGACCAGGTAAAAGGGGGCACCGGGGGTGGCCGCCTTCAGCCAGCCAGCCACGGGGACCGCTAGCGCCGCGCTCAGACTGGACAGGGCGCCGACCGCTCCGACCGCGCGGGTCCGGATCCCAGGGTCGATGACGCTCATCCGGTAGGTCTGGAAAGACACGGCTGCCAGCTGGGACGCACTGGCGATGAGGACGAAGCCGACGCCGATGCCCGTCACCCCGCGTTGGGCGGTCCACAGGAGCGTAGCGCCGGTGAGGGCCGCAACGGACCAGGCCAGCACCCGCTTGTGGCCAAACCGGTCAACCGCCTTGCCCGCCAGCAGGCTGCACAGGGCTGAGGCCGCGAAAGCAACGCCGAAGTAGACGTTGATCTGGGCCTTGGTCAGACCCATCACGTCGCTGGAGTACAACGCCATGAAAGGCCCCCATAGCGTGAGCAGCATGAGCAGTTGGAAGGCCACAGAGACGACCAGCACAGGCCGGAGGGAACGCTGGAACACCTGACTGAACCTGAAGGAAGTCTCCCGGGAACCTGCCGGGCGTGTCTCCTTCAGTTTGAACTGCCTGAAGCAGGCAGTGCTGAGGAACACTAGGCCGGTGATGACGAACAGCCCTTTGGCTTCGACGATGGGGAGCAGCCGGGCGCCTGCCAGCGGGCCGATGATGATGCCCAGGGAGGCCACGAACTCCATCACTCCGTAGGCCCACCCCCGCCGCTCCGGTGGTACGGACTCGCCGACGATGGTGGCAAACGCCGGGCCCCCGACGGCATTCGCGGCGTTCCAGACTGTATAGAGCAGGGCGAACAGCAGCCAGGACGGCGCGAAGGCCGCGGCGATGATGCCGACAGCCGAGAGATATGTGGACCAGACGATCAGCGGCACTCTGCCCAGACGGTCGCTCAGACGCCCGCCTTCGTATTGCACGAGGGCGTTGGCCACATTCCAGAGGGCTACGCACCAGCTGATCTGCAGATCGCTGGCGCCGAGGTCCCGCATGATCAGGGACAAGACAGATACCCATAGTAGGATCGCCGCCACGTTCAGACCCGTGGATGCTGCCATCACCCCTACGTTGCCCTCGGGAAACGCTTGCGCCCGCTCGTCCAACATCCACGACACCCCTGCTCAGAGACCTGAGAACAGCTAATTGTACGTCGGCCCCTCGGCTGGTGTCAATATCAGCGGTTGAGGCTATCCGTTAAGCAGCGCTAAGGTCTGTTCCACCACGCGCCTGAAGAGCGGGGCAGCCACCTGCCCGCCGATGCCGCCCTCTTCGGCCAGCACGACCACCACCAGTTGCGGACGGTTGGAGGGTGCGTAGCCAGCGAACCAGGCGTGAGTGGTCCCCTGCTTCCCCGTCTCGGCGGTACCCGTCTTACCCGCTGCGGACACGGTCCCGGCTGCCCTCCAGCCGGTCCCTTCCACGGTCGCAGCGGTCAACGCCGCCCGCAGGCGCCTGCCCACCGAGGCTGCGAACCAACGGCTGTTCGGCCGGATCGGGGGACGCCACACTACTGCGCCCCGCGCGCCGCGGACCTCGCGGACCAGCTGCAGGGGTTGATGCAGTCCGTCGTTGGCCACAGCCAGCATGAACTGAGCCACCTGCAGCGGGGTCACCAGCACGGAACCTTGCCCGATGGCCAAGTTAGCCAAGTCTCCGGCGGTCATGCCGCGCCCCTCGGGCAGCGCGCCTGCTTGCTGGCTCAGATCCAAGTATGGAAAGGCGAACCCCAGGTCGACCGGGCGACCGAACCCATAGTCGCGCAGGCAGGCCAGCACGTTGGCCTTCCCCGCCAGCGCCGCCAACTGGACGGCCGCCGTGTTGCAGGAGTGGACCAGCAGCTGGCTGACGTTGGCGATCCCGTGCTCGCGGCAGGCGATGACCCGGTCGCCGACTGTGGCGTACCCAGGGCAAAAGAAGGTGTCCGTGATGTTCACTTTGCCTGCATCGAGCGCTGCCGCCGCCACGGCGACCTTGAACAAGGATCCGGGTGGGAAACCCCTCAGGCCGCGGTTCACCAGGGGCCCGTCGGCCTGATTCAGGTGACTGAGCACGTCTCCCTGGGCAAAGCCAGGCGCGCTGGCCATAGCGAGGAGTTCACCGGTAGCCGCTTCCACCACGACGACGGCGCCCTTGCGGATCCCGGAGGCGCGCAGCGCCTCCTCCGCCACCCGCTGCACCCGCACATCAAGGGTCGTGACCAGGTTGCCCGGGGCCGCCCCGGGGCGGGTAAGCAGACGATAGTCGGTTCCCAGCGGCTGCCTCCGGCCGTCAAGGACCACCGCTACTGCGGGGGCTGCCCTGCCGGTGAGGGCAGCCTCGAAGCTCCGTTCCAGCCCGCTGGCCCCGCGCCACTGCCCGGGGCCGGCGGCCGTTAGGTGGCCGACCAGGTGGGGCGCAGCGGCCTTGGGCCCATAGCGTACCTCCTCCGGGACCACCGTGACCCCGTCCAGGCCCAAGCGTAAGACCGCCGCGACTGCCTGCTGGGAGAGGCCCGCCTTCAGCACTACAGCCGTCTCCCCCCGCAGGCGGGCCCTCAGCGCCTCTTGGGTGAGACCGAGAACAGGCGCCAGCCTTCTCGCCGCCGTCACCCCGTCCTTGACCAGGGGTGGAAAGGCCACTGCCGTAAGCTGGCTGGTCTGGTCAGTGAGGGAGGCCAGATGCCGGTCGAGGATGTGCCCCCGCCCGGTCCCCAGACTGTACACCAGTGTGTGCTGGTTCAGGGCCAGAGCGGCGAGCCCGGGGCCGGCCACCAGGTGCAGCCAGGCAAGCCGGCAGGCCAAGCAGGCGACCAGCGCCAGCAGCAGCGTCCGGATGACCCTGACGCGCTGGACAGACACAGGCATGGGACACCACCCTCCCCTGGCCGAAGCCCAAGAGGCATGGTGCCCCACCCAGCGCTGCGTTATGTGCAACCGTACCTACGCCCCGGTGCCGTGCCTCCAGCTGGTGATGTAATCCACCTGGCTGTCCGACAGGCGGTCGATCTCTACCCCCATGGAGCTCAGCTTCAACGCGGCCACGGACGCGTCGAGCTCGGCGGGCAATGCGTGCACCCCGGCGGGCAGTCCCCGGCCGGACCCCCACAGATGCGCGGCGGCCAAGGCTTGGTCGGCGAAGCTCATGTCCATGACACTCGCCGGATGCCCCTCGGCGGCAGCCAGGTTGACCAGGCGGCCCTCGCTAACCACCAGCAGCGCCCTGCCGTCAGCCTTGTACTCAACGACATGTTCCCTGACTTCGCGTGCGGAGGTCGCCATGGACTCAAGGGCGGCCACGTCGATCTCCACGTCAAAGTGGCCCGAGTTGGCCAGGATGGCCCCATCCTTCATCAGTTTGTAGTGCTCGGGCCCGATCACGCCCCTGTTGCCCGTGACGGTTACAAACACATCGCCTGTGTGGGCTGCGTCGAGCATGGGCATCACCTGGAACCCGTCCATCACCGCCTCCAGCGCGCGCAGCGGGTCGACTTCGGTGACGATCACCCGTGCACCCATGCCTCTGGCGCGCATCGCCACACCCTTACCGCACCAGCCGTAACCGGCCACGACCAGCACTTTGCCGGCCAGCAGCATGTTGGTTGCCCTGAGCAGCCCGTCCAGCGTAGACTGCCCGGTGCCATAGCGATTGTCGAACATTTGCTTGGTGCGGGCATCATTCACGGCGATCACCGGGTACTTGAGGTCGCCGGAGGCGCTCATCGCCCGCAGACGGATGACGCCGGTCGTGGTCTCCTCGGTACCGCCAACGATACCCTCCAAGGTCTCCCGCTGGGCGGTGTGGGCCCGGGCGGTGAGATCCGCGCCATCGTCCATAGTCAGGTGGGGTTTGGCTGCGAGCGTCCGGTCGATGTTGGCGAAGTACTCGTCCACTGACTCCCCCCTGCGGGCGTAGGTGGCGACGCCGTAAACCCCGTTCAGGGCGGCGGCGACGTCATCCTGCGTGCTCAACGGGTTGGAGCCGCACAGATACACCTCTGCCCCCCCGTCGCGCAAGGCTAGCATAAGATTGGCCGTCTCGGTAGTCACGTGCAGGCAGGCCGCCAACCGCACCCCCGCCAGCGGGCGCTCGCGACACCAGCGGCTGCGGATGGCTTCGAGGACGGGCATCTGCGACGCCGCCCACTCGACCCGCCGTCTGCCCTCAGCCACCAGGTTGCCGGTCCCGGACATGGTCTTCCTCCTTCAACGGGCTACGGGTTGGGGGACTGATAGACCAGCTTCCAGCGGTTATGCTCCTCGAACGTGACGCTGAAAGCATGGGTCCCGTCATTCCTGGAGACAAAGTAGAAGTACTTCGTTTCCGCAGGTTCCAGCGCTGCCTTCAACGCCGCCAGGCCCGGGCTCCCGATGGGCCCGGGGGGCAGGCCGTTGTGCTTGTAGGTGTTGTAGGGCGAGACAATCTCCAGGTCCTGCATGGTAATGACAGGCCTCGGCTTGTCCAATAGATAGTTCAGGGTGGCGCAGGAGTCCAGCTTCATGTCAATGCGCAGCCTGTTCCTGAATACCGATGCCACCAGCGGCAGCTCATCGGCCACTGCAGTCTCCTTCTCCACGATGGAGGCCAGGGTCACCAACTGGTGCAGGGTGAACCCCTGTGCCGCAGCCGGCGCCTCCAAAGGCCTCAGCGCCTCCGCCATGCGCCTGAGCATCATGTCCACGAGTTGCCGTTCGGTCATGCCCTTCACGTACCGGTAGGTGTCGGGGTAGAGGTACCCCTCGAGGGGTTCACGCAGGTCCTTGTTGGCCGGTAAGAAGCTGTAGTTGTATGTCTGCCGGGCAGCTTCCCTGAACTTCTGCGCAGCTGCGAACCCCTTCTGCTCCAAGAGGACGGCGATCTGCGCCACGGTCAAACCCTCGGGGATGGTGAATGGGTACTCCACCACTTTGCCCCGGATTAGTCTGTCCAGGACGGCGAAGGCATCGTGGGCCGGGTCGAACCTATACTCCCCCGCCCGCAGTTGCCCATCGAGCCCGCGCAGGCGGATCCAAGCACGTAAAGCCAGTGGACTGCGGATGACATTAGCCTCAGCCAGCAGGTTGGCGACAGCCCGCGTCGACGCCCCGCTGGGGACCGAGAGCACCACGGCCTCCCCCCCGACGGCTGCGAACAGCGTCCGGTAGGCGATGACCGGCACGAGGACAGCCACCAACGCCACGACGGTTAGTATCACCAGCCCCAGCCTGAGCTGGCGCCTGCCTGGTTTAGAGCCCGACAGCCGCCGACAGCCGGCGGTGAACCTCGACATCACTTGTCTGCCGCACGCCGTAAGGCGCTGAAGCGTTGCTGTGCCCCTCACGGCTATCCCCCTGACACGGCATCTGCTGGTTGCAGCGGTGCGCGCTATCGTGCGCCTCATATATAAGCATTATACACTCTGTGTGCAGGCCGCTCAAAGACAAATCCTGTCCGCAATAAGAAGCAGGCGCAACCCAGGTCGCGCCTGCTTCATGTCAGGCAAGCTCAGTGCTCGCCGCCTTCCTCTTCCTCATCCTCATCAAGCTCAGCCAACTCATCATCGCACATCTGCTCGTACGCGGCGGCTACCCGGTCCCATTCCTCATCGTCCTCGATGTCGACGAGCACTTCTTCTCCGTTCTCGTCCTCCTCGAGGCGGAAAATGACGGCTTCTCCCTCATCGTCGTCGCCTGCCTCGAGCTCGTCGAGGGGCAGCAGAATGGCGTACTCGTGACCATCAACCTCGATCACGTCAACCACAGTGAAATCGTGCTCTTTGCCATCGCCATCCGTCAGGGTGATGACTTCGTCACCTTCATCGCGCACGGTGTCCACCTCGTTTCCACCGAGATAACTCATTCTACCCAAGGGGGATTGTGCTGTCAATCGATCCAGGTAACCCTGGAGGATGATGACGGCCGCGGTCTGATCCACTACTTGCCTGCGCCGGCGACGCGTCAGGTCGCCTTCGAGCAGCGCCCGTTCGGCGGCCACAGTGCTGAGCCGCTCGTCCCACTCGCGTACCGACAGTCCCAGGTGGGAGGACAGCGCCGCTGCGAAGGCCCTGACCCCTTCAGCCCGGGGGCCATAGGAACCGTTCAGGTTCCGCGGCAGGCCGATCACCACCTCCTCGATCTGCCACTCGTGGGCGATGGCCCGCAGCCTGGCCAGATCCGACTTCAGCGACTCGCGTCTGAGGACGGTGATGCCCTGCGCCGTGATGCCGAGGGGGTCGCTGATCGCAATACCGATAGTCTTGTCGCCGAGGTCCAGCCCCATGCGCCGCAACACCCAGCCTCCTTCTAGACCACCTTGAGACAAAAGTCGCGACATGCCCCCGCGCAGTACCCGCACAGGACACAGGCGGCGCAGTCCACTGCGACCCGGCCTGCCTCGACCGCCAGGGCACCCTGGGGGCAGCGGGAGATGCACTCACCGCAGCCATGGCACCAGTCTTCCACGTGCAGGCGCCGCAGCCTCCGGGCCGCTGCGGTCGCGACCGCCTCCGGCACCGGGAGCCCTAGCACCAGGCAGTTGTTCATGACCAACTCCGCCTCGGTGGCGATGCCCACAGCGACACTATGGGCCACATCCAGACGGAGCACCCACTGGATGGCTCCCACAGGGTCCGCTGAGAGGTGCCCCCCTGCCAGGGCCTTCATCGTGTAAATCCCCTGGCCGGCAGCGCGCGCCCGGGCAGCGGCTGCAGCCATGTCGGCAGCTGTCCCATCCAGCAGTCCGATGCCTGCCCGGTTAAGCAGCGGGTGTATCACAGCAACCTCGGGTAGTCGTGCGCAGTGCTCGGCGCAAGCCACTGAGTGGGTACTGACCCCGGCGGCACGGACCACGCCTGCCTGGACAGCAGCCAAGACACACTCCAGGGCTTCCCGATGGCCGGCGACGGTCTGAGCCGATTCCTGTTCATGCAGCAGCATGATGTCCAGGTAGTCGGTGCACAGCTCCCGCAGGGCGCGCTCGATGTCCCGTCGCATGTCGGCAGCCGTATGGGCGTAGGACTTGGTCGCCACTACCGCCTCAGGACGCCGGCCGGACAGTCCGAGCTTGAGGTGGGGGTAAGTCCCGTAAGCGTCGGCGGTGTCAAAGAAGTTGACGCCGCTGTCCAAGGCCTTGGCTATCAGCCTGGCCCCCTCCTCGGGAGGCAGGCCAAGCTGCAGGGGGCCCATGGTGAGGGTGCCGAAGCACAGCCGCGAAACCCTCAACCCTGTCCGGCCCAAATCCACCAAGTTCATCGGCTCACCTACCCGATGCGGTCACCCCGGTTGTGGATTTGCGCCGGGAAGAGCATGATCAGAAGCACGCCTGCCACGAAGCCGCCGATGTGTGCCCACCACGCCACCAACTGCGCCCCTTGGGCTGCGCCTGCGTTCAGCACCTGCAGGACGAACCATAGGCCCAGAAAGAGGATTGCGGGCAGCCGGGCGATGGTAACGAAGAAGAAGATGGGCACCAGGGCAAGGACCCGCGACCTTGGGAACTTGAGCAGATAGGCCCCCAGCACGGCCGCCACGGCGCCGCTCGCCCCGATGGTGGGGATGCGGGAAGCCGGGTTCGCGACTATGTGCGCGGCGGCAGCGGCGACTGCGCCCGCGAGGTAGAACAGGAGGTAGCGTAAGTGCCCGACCCGGTCTTCGATATTGTCGCCGAACACCCACAGATACAGCATGTTGCCCCCAAGGTGCAGGAGACTGCCGTGGAGGAATACCGAGGTGACCAGCGTGCCCGCAGGGATGACCGGGCCCGCTGTGAAGGCCAATGGGATCAGGCCAAAGGTGCGGAACACTTCGACCAGCTGCTCCCGGGTGAGGGTGGACTGGTAGACGAACACCGCCATGTTCAGGACGATCAAGGCTACGTTGACGTAGGGAAACCGGTGTGACCTGATGCTGTCTCGTAGTGGTATCACTCAGTTGCACTGCTCCTAACGTACAGCCATATGCATACGATGCCCACAGGACTACGTTTTGTCCAGGCGACCTGCGCTGGCTATTCTCAGCAGTATTCCCGCATCAACCGGCGTTTCCTGCCAGTCAGGCTAGTTGCGCGCCCGCCACACAAAGACTGCGGGCGAGGCCCCAAGGACCCCGCCCGCAACGGCTTCACACGTCGTCAGTTACCGGACGGCGCTGGGGGCGTACACCAAGCCGAATCCGTACCAGGTGTCGCGCCCGACCACACCCAGATCGAGCGCGGTGGCGTTCATTTTGTCTCTGACCTGCTGGTTGGTGAGGGTCGGGTGGGCCCTCCACACAAGTGCGGCTACGCCGGCCACGTGTGGGCAGGCCATCGAAGTGCCGCTCAAGGTCTCGTAGCTGTCCCCTGGGTAGGTGCTGAGGATATTCACACCGGGGGCCGCCAGTTCCACCGTGGGGCCAGTGCTCGACCAGGAGGCCCGCAGGTCGGCGCTGTCCGTAGCGGCTACAGCGATGACCGTGGCATACTTGGCCGGGTAGTTCACTGTGTCCGTGGTGCCAGCGGCAGTACCGCTGTTGCCGGCGGCGGCTACAAGCAGGATGCCAGCGTTCCAGGCCTTTTGACAAGCAGCCTCGAGGGTGGTGCTGCCGACAGAGCCGCCCAGGCTCATGCTGATGACGTTCATCCTGTTGGTGATGGCCCACTCAATGCCGGCAGCGACAGTGCTCCAACTGCCGCTCCCTGCATCGTCAAGGACCTTCACCGCATACAGCTGGGCCTCAGGCGCCACGCCGATAACCCCGATGCCATTGTCCAGGGCTGCGACGATGCCAGCGCAGTGGGTGCCGTGGCCGTGATCGTCGTCGTAAGAAGTGGCTGTGCTGATGAAGTTGGCCCCGCCCCAGACCCTCAGGTCTTCGTGCGCCAGGTCAATGCCAGTGTCGAGGATGGCTACCTTGATACCGGTTCCCTTGTTACCCGTAGCGTGCACTAGGTCTGCGTCGATGCGATCCACGCCCCAGGGCAGGGTCTGCGATACCGCATAGCACTTGCCGTCAGGCTCGATATACGCCACGGCGGGGCTCGACCTCAGCGCGCTTAGCGCCGTCTCAGGCAAGGTGGCGGCGATGACAGGGATGTACTGGTAGGCGAACTTGACTCTGCCACCCAACGCCTCAACCAGGCCACGATTCGGGGACCCGCGGAAACCGATCATGACTGCTACATAGTCTGAGGCCGAATCTGGGATGCCAAAAGCCGGCGTCGCCAGGGCCACCAGTAGCACAGCCGCTAGCAGCAGGCCGAGGATGCGTTTCATTGGCTCAAATCCCCTTCCTCATGTAAGCGCTGTCAGTTATCGGACGGCGCTGGGGGCGTAGACCAGGCCGAATCCGTACCAGGTGTCGCGCCCGACCACACCCAGGTCGATTGCAGTGGCATTCATTTTGTCTCTGACCTGCTGGTTGGTGAGGGTGGGGTGGGCCCTCCAGACCAGGGCAGCTACACCCGCCACATGCGGGCATGCCATGGAGGTGCCGCTCAGTGCCTTGTAGGTGTTCCCTATGTAAGTACTGGGGATGCTGACCCCAGGGGCGGCCAGCTCGACTGCCGGGCCTGTGCTCGACCAGCTGGGACGTTTGTCACTGCTGTCAGTGGCCGCCACGGCGATGACCGTGGGGTACTTAGCGGGGTAGTTGACGGTGTCGTTCCTGCCTCCGGCGTTGCCGCTGTTACCGGCGGCAGCCACCAGCAAGATGCCGGCATCCCAAGCCTTCTTGCAGGCGGCCTCCAGGGTGGTGCTGCCTTGCGAGCCGCCAAGGCTCATGCTGATGATCTGCATCTTGTTGGTGATGGCCCACTCGATGCCGGCGGCCACAGTGCTCCAGGAACCACTCCCAGCCGAGTCAAGGACCTTGACAGCGTACAGCTCCGCCTCAGGCGCCACGCCGATGACCCCGACGGTGTTGTCCAGGGCGGCGACGATGCCGGCGCAGTGGGTACCGTGGCCGTTGTCGTCGTCGTAAGAAGTGGCTGTGCTGATGAAGTTCGCCCCGCCCCAGACCCGCAAGTCTTCGTGGGCCAGTGCGATGCCTGTGTCAAGGATGGCCACCTTCACGCCGGTGCCCTTGTTAGCCGTAGCGTGGACTAGATCAGCGTCGATGCGGTCCACGCCCCAGGGCAGGGTCTGGGCCATGGCGTAGCACTTGCCGTCAGGCTCGACGTAGGCCACCTTGGCGTTGCCCCGTAGCGCCCCTAGGATAACTTCGGGGACGGTCGCGGCGACAGCAGGGACGTACCGATAGGCGAAGGTCACCTTCCCGCCCAGGGACTCGACTAGGGCCGGATCAGGGGTGCCGTGGAACCCGATCAGGATAGCTACGCGGTTGCTTGCTGCAGCTGGGGCGCCGAGGGCCGGCATCCCCAGGGCGATGAATAGTGCTGCGGTGATTAGGAGACTGATGACTCGCTTCACTGTGTGTTCCCCTCCTCAATCAGCGCAACTGGAAAACGATTTCCAAGTTATACTATCAAGTCATGATGATTAAAGTCAACGGCATAAATTGGAGCGTAAGTGTCAAGGATTCGTAGGTGGCTCCCTCAGATAACTCTTGACCAACTCTTCCAGTAGCTGGTGGCGCTCCATCCTGCGCACCAACGCCCGGGCCTCCTTATGGCTCGTGATGTAGGCCGGGTCCCCGGACAAGAGGTACCCGACGATCTGGTTGATCGGGTTGTAGCCCTTCTCCTTGAGCGCATCCTGCACCCGCAGGAGCACATCGCGGGCCACCGGAGCCTCGTCGGGCTTGGTGCGGTACATGACGGTCTTCTCGTGGGGCGTCTGTGGCATAGCAACACGCTCCCCTGCCAGGATTGCGGGTGATATTCGCGTCAGCAGCGACGAAGTCCTGCCCGCCGTCAGCGCTTGCGTACAGCCGCCACGATCTCGCCCGCCTGCGCCAGCGCCCGGTCGAGGGAGGCGGCGTCCTTGGCGCCGGCCTGGGCCATCTCCGGCCTGCCGCCGCCGCTGCCGCCCGCGGCCTTGGCCACCTCACGGATGATGTGGCCTGCATGAAAGCCCTGCTCTACCAGATCGCGGGTCACCATGGCGACGAGGTTCGCCTTGTCCCCGGTCACAGCCCCGAGCACGACCACGCCCGAGCCCAACCTGTCCCTGGCGCTGTCAGCCGCCGCCCGCAGGGCATCCATGTCCTTGGCCTCAACCCGGCCGGCCACCAGTCTGGCGCCGTCGACGACGGCGGCTGTCGCGAGCAGCTCCTCCAGCCCCGACCGGGACAGCTTCCTGGCCAAGGCCTCCAGTTCCTTGTCCTTGGCCTTGAGTTCCTCCAGGAGTTCCGCCACGCGCCCCGGCACCTCGGCCGCTGACGCCCGCAGGTTCTGCGCCGCCGCCGCCAGGATCGTTTCGGTCTCCCGGACGTGCTCCAGCACGCCGGCGCCGGTGACGGCCTCCACGCGCCTCAGTCCCGACCCCACGCTCGCTTCCCCGCGCAGCTTGAACAGGCCAGCCTCCGCCGTGTTGCGCAGATGGGTGCCGCCGCACAACTCCATGGACCCGTCCCCGATGCTGACCACCCGCACCCGCTCACCGTATTTCTCGCCGAACAGGGCGAGGGCGCCCCGGGCGCGCGCCTCTTCAAGCGAGGTCTCGACGGCCTCCACAGGCAACCCCGCCAACACACCGGCGTTGACCCGGTCCTCGATGGCCCGCAGTTCATCCGGGCTGACGGCCCGGGGGTGGGTGAAGTCGAAGCGCAGCCGCTCCGGGGCCACCAGGGACCCGGCCTGTTGGACATGCTCCCCCAGCACGTCGCGGAGGGCGCGGTGCAGCAGGTGGGTGGCAGTGTGGTTCCGGGCGATGTCCCTGCGCCGTTCCGCATCCACTTGCGCCTCTACGCTGTCGCCTGCGGCGATGACGCCCTGCGTCACGCGGCCCACGTGCAGGTACTTGCCGTCCATCAGCTTCTGGACCCCTTCGACCTTGAAGGTGCCCTGGGGACCGCGGATAGCGCCGGTGTCAGTCACCTGGCCACCGCTCTCAGCGTAGAAGGGCGTCTCGTCGAGGACGACGACCGCCGGGCCTGCCCCCGCGCTGCCTTGGCGCACGGCCCCGGCGAGCACCGCCAGCACTGTGGCCCTGCCGGACAGCGTCCCGTAGCCGGTGAAGCGTGTCGGCGGCACGTCGCCCAGCCCGGCCAGGGCCGCCCCGGCGTCCCAGCCGTCGACGTCCTTGCGGGCAGCCCGGGCCCGTTCGCGCTGGGCCGCCATCTCCACCGCGAAGCCTTCCCGGTCGACGGTGAAACCGTGTTCCGCCGCCACATCCTCGGTCAGGTCCAGGGGGAAGCCGAAGGTGTCATACAGCACGAAGGCGTCTCGCCCGGGCACAACGGCGCCCCCGGACCGTTCCAGGCGGGCCAGGGCCTCGCCGAGGAGCTGCAGCCCCTCGTTGAGGGTGGTCAAGAATCGTTCCTCTTCGGCCAGCACCACCCGGGCGATGTGCCCCGCCTGGGCGGCCACCTCCGGGTACGCGCCGCCCATGATCTTGGCGACGGTGTCCACCAGCCTGTGCAGGAAGGGCTCGCCTAGGCCGAGGGCCTTACCGAACCGCGCGGCGCGGCGCAGCAGGCGTCTGATCACGTAGCCCCGCCCTTCATTGGACGGCAGGGCCCCGTCGGCGATGGAGAACACCACGGTACGGATATGATCGGCGATGACATGCAGGGCCGTGTCCTGGGAGGAGTCGGACCTGTAGGCGACCCGGGCCAGCCTGGCCGCGTGCTCCACCAGGGGATGCAGCAGGTCGGTCTCGTAGTTGGAGTCCACTCCCTGCATAATGGAGGCCATGCGCTCCAGGCCCATGCCCGTGTCGATGTTCTGCTTGGGCAAGGGCGTGCGGGTTCCGTCCGCGTTGTGGCTGAACTGGGTGAAGACCAGGTTCCAGTACTCCAGGAACCGGGGGCAGTCACAACCCGGCTTGCAGTCAGGGTGGCCGCAGCCGGTATGGAGCCCGCGGTCGATGTACAGCTCCGAGTTGGGTCCACACGGTCCCGGTCCGATGTCCCAGAAGTTGTCCTCCAACCGCACCAGCCTGCCTGCGGCCAGTCCGACCTCGTTGAGCCACACGTCCGCGGCCTCAGTGTCGGTGGGGTGGATGGTCACCCAGATGCGGTCGGGCTGCAGCCCCATCACGTCTACCGAGAACTCCCACGCCCAGAGGATGGCCTCCCGCTTGAAGTAGTCCCCGATGGAGAAGTTGCCGAGCATCTCGAAGAAGGTATGGTGCCGGGGCGTCCGGCCGACGTTTTCGATGTCGTTGGTCCTGATGGATTTCTGGCACGAGGCCAAGCGGCGGTTGGGGGGCTCCACCCTCTCCTCGAAGTAGGCCTTCAGGGGCGCCATGCCGCAGTTGATCCACAGCAGGGTGGGGTCGTCGTGGGGCACCAGGGAGGCGCTGGGCAGCACCGTATGCCCCTTGCCCTCAAAGAACCGCAGAAACTCGGCCCTGATCTCAGCTCCCGTCATCCGTCGCATCAGCTGTACCTCCCTAGGGCAAACGCAAACGAGCGGCCCGCCTACTGGGACGAGCACGCTCGTGGTACCACCCTTGTTCGCGGCCCACTCACGGGGACCGCCTCATCCGGCCAGCTCCCAAGCGCCTGCCGATAACCCAGTATCGCCGGGCAGCGGCGGCTTCGTCAGCCGCAGGCTCCAGGGCGGCCCGGCGGGCTGGTGCCCGCCTTCTTCCCTTCATCGCCCATAGCCTCTGGCGCGATTATAGCAGTCACCGGGCGGCGGTGTCAATGTCCCATACTCCCAGGCTCCAAGGCAGGCGCCGTGCCGCCGGCGCTCCGCGGGCGCAGGTATCTCGCCGGCGCGAACCGGCCACCTTCGGCAGATAACCGCAGCAACACGACCCCTGCCAAAATCAAGACGCTGCCCAGGACTTGTTGGGCCGTAAGGGTCTCCCCGAGCGCCAGGAACGCGATGAAGGCGGCACAGGGCACCTCGAGGGTGAGCAGGAGGTTGGCGGCGCTCGTCGGCAGGTAGCTCAAAGTCAGGTTATACAGCCCGAACCCGACCAAGGTCGGCCCCGCGCCGAGGATGAACAGGGCGAGCCAGCCGCCCCCCGCCCTGCCGAGCATGAACAACCCTGCAGCCCCGCCCGCGGCGCCCGCCGGCCCCGTCCCGGGCAGCAGGTTGAGCAGGAGCTGAACACAGGCTGCCGACCCGAAGGTGTAGAGCAGCGTCGTCCAGGAGTCGAGCTGCCGCTGGGAGGAAGCGGTCCGTCCCATTAGACTGTACACTGCGTACAACAGGCCCGAGAGCGCGCCGGTGACGATGCCCGCGGCGCCGACAGAGCTTCCGTCCACTCCGGTCCCATACGCACCTGTGACGAGGACGCACCCGGCCAGGCTCAGGCCGATGGCCGACACCTTGGCCCAACCCAGCCGCTCGCCCAAGCAGACTCGCCCAAGCACCGCGGTGAAGGCCGCCGAGGAGTATACGAGTACCGTCCCGACTGCGGCCCCGTTCAGAGCCACGGAGAAGGTGTAGAAACCGTTGAACACCGCCAGCAGGAAACCGTAGCCGACGAGGTAGCCAAGTTGACCGAGGGGTACCCGCAGACGCCCGGGCCTGTCCAGGCTCAGAACGGCGCCCAGGGTGACAGTGACGAAGAAGTTGCGCCAGAACGCCAGCACCATCGGCGGCATTGCGTGGCTGACGGTCAGGTAGCGGATGAGCACCCCGGTTGTGGACAGCGCGACGGCACTGGCGACGCCAATGGCATAGCCCCGTGACATGCGTCTCTCTTCAGTCATGATCCACCCTCCCGGCCCGCAGCCCGCAACCGGTGCTGTACCGGTCAATCGCCGATTCTACCGGCAGTTGCGATTCCACCGGTCACTTGGGATTCTACCGGATTACGGCTGTGCCTGCCAGGGCTATCGCATGGAAATGCCGGCGGACAGGAACGCGGGGCGGTGTGTCGAAGCAAAGGCTGACGGGGGAGGTGCCCGGCATGCTTAGTGTCTGCGGTGTCCGCTGTTCCACGGACTGCCGAGCCTATGGGAAGGAGTGCCGAGGCTGCGTCGAGCTAAAGGGGCAGGTGGCGTGGGCGCCCTACTACGGACGAGAGCGCTGTCCTATCACTAACAGGGCAGGATATCAGGTCGATCCATAGAACTTCACAACTGGCACTACCTTCCTTTCTCACAGATAGGGGAGGCGTTATTTTGTATGTTGATTCCTGGGGGGAAGGGGTCAAGTCGTGTTGATCACTCACTGAAGGCCTGGAGGTCTCGCCTACTGGACTTTTCGCGTCGCAACCGACTTCTGTACTTCAGGGGGGCTGCCACTTCAGCGCTTCGTATTGTTGAGCCAACCCTCGGTGAGGCATTTCGTTCACTGGTAACACTACGAGAGCCGCGATCTATCTACGAACCAGCTAGTTCGGAGAACCATGGATTGTCTGTTTCCCCAAGGAAGCGGCTGCCTTTGAGCCTTGGCGTAGATGTGGAGGACCCGGATCAACTCCGACGTACACTGACAAACCTATATAGGAGGTCGCGCACGGACTACGAGGAGCGTGGAGTCCGAATACTGCATGTTGCGTTCGGCTTGCTGCAGTGGGGCGAGCGTCGTCAAGGTCCTGAGGAGACGGCGCCACTGCTACTCCTTCCCGTTGAGCTTAGCCGTGAGACTGCCAAGAATAGGTACATAGTCAAGTCCTGTGACGAAGATCTAGTGCTCAATCCCTGCCTGGAAGCGAAGCTGCGGCAAGACTTCTCCGTTGAGTTCCCGCTGATACCCGAGGATCTGGAGGATCTAGACCCGACTGACTACCTGGACGAGCTAGATAGTCATGTGCAGCAATACGGCTATGGCTGGAGAGTAACGAGCGGGGTGTGGCTTGGGCTCTTCTCATTCCTGAAACTGGCCATGTACAGAGACTTGGAGGTCAACGAGTCAGAAGTGCGGGCCCACCCGATCACACAACTGCTTGCCCGTCAGTCGGCTAGTCTGGAGCACTCACCTATCCCGGTAGAGAAGGAGCTCGACCAGCGGGTCAAGCCAAGCGATACGTTCACTATACTGGACGCAGATAGCAGCCAGGTTGCCGCGATCGAAGCGGGTAAAGCCGGGACTAGTTTCGTTATCCAGGGCCCGCCAGGGACGGGCAAGAGCCAGACTATCGCCAATCTGATAGCCGAGTTTATCGCCGCAGGCAAGAAGGTCTTGTTCGTGAGTGAGAAGATGGCCGCCCTAGAAGTTGTGTACAAGCGCCTTGCGGAACATGACCTTGCGCAGTTTGTCCTGGAACTTCACAGCCACAAGGCAAGCAAACGTGCAGTGGTTGAACAGCTCGTGGCTTCACTTAGCATTGAGGAACAACGTGGACACTCCCTAACTGAACTGGAGTTCCAACGACTGGAAAGCCTGCGTAGCGAACTTAACCAGTACGTGACCAGTCTTCATGCAGTCCGTCGCCCGCTAGGCCAAACTGCTTACCAGGTCTTTGGTCGTCTGGCCGCACTAGAGCATGTCCACTCCCCTGCATTCCAAGTAGAAGACGAGGCTGCGCTCACTCCTGAGCTTCTTGTGCGTGCACTGGACTTGAGTGAACGCCTAGCAATGGTGTGGCACGTAGCATTGAGTGGCGAGCGGTTCCCTTGGTACGGAAACAACGCCGACGTCTACACAGCCGTCGTCGCTGAGGAATACCGCTCGCGGATCCGAGAGATTCGGGTTCGCGTGCCTCGTGCCATGATGTCCATGCAAGCCCTGGCCGCTTCTTTGAACATACCGCGGCCGCCCAGTATCTCTCTCGGACGTCTTCTCTGCTCTTTGCGTGAGCATCTAAGACACAATCCCAAACCACGTGCAGACTGGATCCTCAACCCTCCCACAGGGCGATGGGGAGATGAGCCAGTTCCCACTGGGGCCGTCGCCTCCCTGGCTAGTTGGGTCGAGAGCGCACCAGAACCAGATAGCGAATGGTTCCCTCTAGCTCAGAGGCTTGCCCATGCTGTGGCTACACTCGCTCGAGCCTTTGACGTAGAGCGTTTGCTTATGCTCGACGTTCAGGCCATTCACGGCAGGTTTGTTAGGAACTACAGGAGCCTTCTTAGGTACTTCTCCTCTGACTACTACGCTGACCTAAGGGCGATCAACGCTTGTACTCAGCCTGGCGTGTTTCCAGAAGGCTTTGGGTCCTACATCGCTCTCGCCGTGGAAGCCGTAGAACTAGCCAGAAGAATAGGCAAGTGCATCAATTGGGTTTTCGAAGTCCATGAGTCTCTAGCGTCCTATGGTGTTGACCTGCCAGAAACACTGGCAGGGGAGCTTGCCGTGGGCAATCTCACACCAGAGGAGTTCTCGGTGTTCGCTAGTGACTTCCAGTTCCTGCTCGATGCTTGGGATCCTTTTGTGCAGTGTTTCTCCGACGGCAGACCTGCGTGCGGCAACCTACCCGCTGAAAGAGCAGCGTTTGATACCCTAATGGGCGTTCTGACAGCGCTGGAGGATCAGATAGAGCTGCTACGTGATTGGGTTGACTATAAGTGCACTACTCGTGAATGGGATGAACCTCCCCTTGATTCGCTCCTGCGTGCATTGGAACAGAGTCCTCCACCAGCAGATCACCTGCCCAAGTCGGTTGAAAGGGCACTCCTCCGCGCTTGGGTTGACCAGGTGGTAAGAAAGGATGAGCCCCTCAACAGGTTCCGAGGGGCCAACCACCTGAGGGTGGTTGATGAGTTCAGAAAGCTGGACCAAAGGCTCTGGCGCACGGGGAAGCTGCGGGTGATTCAGAGAGCTCTGGCGCGCCGACCCGATACGCGCATGGTGTACGCAGGTAGCGAAACAAGCATACTGCAGAATGAACACACGAAGATGCGGCGGCATTGGCCCATCCGTAGGCTATTTGCGGCTATCCCTAATCTGCTTCAGCAGCTGAAACCCGTGATGCTCATGAGCCCTCTCTCGGTCAGTCACCATCTCACGTCACCCAGTATCCGGTTTGACGTTGTGCTTGTCGACGAGGCCTCCCAGATATGTCCTGAGGATGCGCTAGTGGCCTTGTACCGAGCCAAGCAGGTCATTGTGGCTGGTGACAAGAAGCAGCTACCTCCCACTCCCTTCTTTCAGACGGCCTTGACTGAAGAGGACTTCGAGAGCTATGAAGACGAAGATCAAGTGAGTGAACAGGAGAGCATTCTGGACGCCTTGGTTGGCTCTGGGCTGCCTGAGCTCTACCTTAAGTGGCATTACCGTTCACAGAACGAAGGCCTTATAGCCTTCTCCAATCACCGCTTCTACGGCAATAGGTTGATCACGTTCCCGCATGCGCGCTCCGGCACTGATAGCGGAGTCGAGTTCGTGTATGTTCCTAATGGCGTTTATGACAGAGGCGGCAAGCGTTCGAACCGCAAAGAAGCAGAGAAGGCCTTCGAGATCGCTCTACATCACATCATGGCCGATTCAGACAAGACAGTGGGAATAGTTGCATTCAGTCAGTCCCAAGCATCCACCATACAGGACATCCGGGATCACCGAGTTGCCTCCTCCCCTGAGCTTGAGCACAAGCTCCGAAATGACCGGCTGAATGGCTTTTTCATCAAGAGCCTAGAGAATGTGCAGGGCGACGAGCGTGATGTGATGGTCTTCAGTGTCGGATATGGACGTGACCAGGCAGGCAAGCTCACGATGAACTTCGGACCGCTCAACAGGACAGGAGGGCAAAGGAGACTCAATGTTGCCATAACCAGAGCCCGACAGAAGGTGATTCTTGTGTCCTCGATCCGAGCTGGCGAAGTAGATGTTCGACAGACGGCATCCGAAGGAGTTCTTGCGCTACGCGCCTATCTTGACTACGCGGAAAACGGAGTGAGGATCCTTCAAGCGGGAGTTCCGATGAGCCTCGGCGAGTCAGAGTCGCCGTTTGAGGAGGAAGTGGCATCTGCCATCCGCTCCATGGGTTACGAGGTTGCCACCCAAGTGGGCTGTAGTGGCTACCGAATAGACATCGGCGTCCTGCATCCGGGCAGCAAAAGCCACTTCATCCTGGGAGTGGAGTGCGATGGGGCTACGTACCACTCCAGTGCCACGGCCCGCGACAGAGACAGGCTTCGGCAGCAGGTTCTCGAACGCCTTGGCTGGAGGATGTTCCGCATCTGGAGTACTGACTGGGTCTCCAGGCCAGCTACTGAGAGACAGCGATTGCAGGCTGCTTTGACCGAAGCACTCACGGCGTCTAGACAGCATGCTCCTCCCCGTGCAGATCCACAATCCGACGCCCTTGGTGAACACGGAGCCCATACCACGAACGATTCACAGCCTACTCGCACGAGAGGTCACACACTTGCTCCTACCCCTCCAGAGTGGCAGAAACCATACCGCCACTACAGGACGGAGCTTACCGATGACGCAGATGCTGGCCATGAAGACGACGAAACCGGGGATGTGTTCAGTGACCGCGGACGCGGCTGGCTACACCGTCCGGGCTTGGTCGCCCAGTGAAGTTGCCTCTCTTCCGTGGACACCCAACAGTTGTTATTATCAAAGAGGGAGGGTGTCCAAAATGGCAGGTACAAAGCTTCCGTATGCGCCTCAGTTCCGTGCAGAGGCCGTTCGTCTGGTTAA
>JBFMBV010000018.1:0-38049 GCA_040755005.1 Bacillota bacterium | reverse complement strand
GTCGCCACTCAGCGCTTGACTACCTCACCCCTGACGAGTACGACAGGAAAGCGGCTGGTTTACATCCAACTCTTAGAGCACAGGTAGCCAGCTGACTTCCCTAGTCCACGGTAGCGGGTCAACTCCAGTTCCGCCTCCAGCCACTTGAGCCGCGCATCCACCTCGTCCAGTGCATGGATGTAGATTGCAGCCTTGCAGGCACTGCGCGGTCTCGGACTGCTGACGGCCATCACCTTGGTGGCCGAACTGGGAGACATCACCCGGTTCCGCACTGATGGCCTATGCCGACCTGGTCCCCAGCGAGGCTTCCAGCGGTGGCCGCCGGCAACGTGGCAGCATCACCAAGACAGGCAATGCCCATGTCCGCCGGGTCACAGTGGAGGCCGCCTGGCACTACCGACACGCCCCCCGAGTCGGGAGCAGTCTCAGCAGGCAGCAGAAAGAGCTGCCACCAGGCGTCACGGCCATCGCCTGGAAGGCGCAGCACCGGCTCAACCTTCGCTACCGTCGGTTGATGGGGCGGGGCAAATCAAAGCAATGGACGGTGGTGAGCCATCGGCCGGGAGCTTTTGGGGTTCATCTGGGCGGTTGCCCACGCAATCAGCCCTGCGGTTCCCACTCAGACAGCAGCCTGAATCAAAGGTCCTGGACAGAGCGAAATCAGGAGATTTCAGGGTGCAATGGGCAACGGGTGAGTGCGGCCACGGGAAGGAGCAACCTCGGACCTCCTATGTGCCAGGGGACATCCCCAATGCACGCCTCTAGAGCGAGGTAGCTCCCGACGGATCAGGGTCATGCGGTATCTAACCCGCGAATATCAGGCTGATCCACCGTCGCATTTGCCCCACTCGCCCGCTGCCCCCTGCACCCTGGAAATCCAAACGATACTGCGGAGGTCTTGACAGAGGACCCTTCCACATCAGGAGGAACACCATGCCTATCCCACGCCAGACCGTGCTTGCCTTAGCCGCCCTCATCCTCGTCTTGCTGACGAGCTGCGTGGCTTGGGGGGCGGCGGTCGCTGACGCCACCGAACCGCCGCTGGCCCGGGGCCGGGTGTTGACCGTCAGCGAGCAGGCCCTCGCTCCCACCACCGGCTTCGGTGAGCGGATGCAGGTTGTGACGGCCGAGATCACCGATGGTGAGTTCAGGGAAAGGCGGGTGACCTTCGAGAACACCATCACGGGCAACCCCGGCTATGACCTGGTGGTGCGGCGGGGTGACAGGGTCATCCTGGTCTTGGATGTCCACGAGGGGAGACTGCTGTCGGCCGGCTTGGCCGACTTCGAACGGGACCGGCCGGTCCAGTGGCTGTTGGGCTTTTTCCTTGCCGCGCTTGTCCTGGTGGGGGGCGTACGCGGTATCCGCTCCCTGGTTACGCTGGGACTGACCGGGGCCGGGGTAGCCTGGATCCTGCTCCCGGCCATCATCCGGGGGGCTAGCCCCCTCGGCATCGCCGTAGCTGTGGTGGGCGCGGTGACGCTCATCACCATGCTGGTCATCGCCGGCCCGACGGTGAAAGCGTTGGCGGGGGGACTCGGGACCGTAGGCGGCGTGGCCGTAGCCGGCGTCCTGGCCGCGGTGGCCGGCAACGCCGCGCATCTGGTGGGCATGAGCAGCCACGAAGCGCAACTGCTGTATTTCGCGCCTGAGCTGGCCATCAACTTCCGGGGGCTCCTCTTCGCCGGGATGATCCTGGGCGCTTCCGGGGCCATCATGGACATGGGCATGTCCATCAGCTCGGCGGTGCATGAGGTCGGCCTGGCGAAGCCCGACGCCGACGGTATGTACCTGTTCCGGGCAGGGATGAACGTCGGCCGGGATGTGATGGGGACTATGTCCAACACCCTCATCCTCGCCTACACGGGCAGCGCCCTGCCCCTGTTCCTGCTGCTGATGGCCTACGAGACGCCGGCCATCAAGGCCCTCAACCTCGACCTGGTGGCTACCGAGGTCATCAGGGCCCTGGCGGGCACCATCGGCATCATCTTCGCCATCCCCCTCACCGCCGGCGCGGCCGCCTTGCTCTGGGCGAGGCTCCCCGCGCGGACAGGGAAGGCAAGAGTGAGTCACCCATGAACTCAGCCCACACCGTGGCCGTCGTGCTGCCCATGTTCAACGAAGCGGCCTCCCTCGCGGCGATGCGCCGGGACTTCGCGGGGTTTGACCCCGGTCCGGGGCGCCGCTGCCTGCTCGTGGCGGTGGATGACGGCTCCATCGATGACACCCCGGCGCTCTTGGCAGCGTGGGCACAGCAGGATGACCGCCTGAAGGTGGTGACCCACCCCCAGAACCGCGGCCTGGCTGCGGCCATCTTCAGCGGCATGGCCCAGGCCCTGTCCTTGGGCGCCTCCCGGGTCGTCACCATGGATGCCGACGCCACGCACCCGGTGGGGACTATCCCCAGGCTGCTCGATGCCTTGGATGCAGGCGCCGGCATCGCCATCGCCTCCCGCTTCGCCCCTGGCGGGAAGGAAGTGGGCCTCGCCCCCGTGCGCAAGGTTTTAAGCCGGGGGGCCAGGGCTTACTTAAGGCTGCGGTTCCCCCTGCGTGGCGTGAGGGACTACAGCACCAGCTTCAGGGCGTACACGGCGGAAGTACTGCGTCCCGTTGCCGGCGGCGCCCTGCGGCTGACCTGCCCCGGCAGTTTCGCTGCCTCGGTGGAGTTGCTGCTGCGACTGGCGGGCGGGGGCGGCGCGGTGCCCGTCGAGGTGCCGATGGTGCTGCGGTACGACAACAAACAGAGCCCGAGCAAGCTGCGGGCTCTGCGGACCATCCTGGATTACCTCCGGCTCGGATTGCAGCCGGGCCGGCGGGGGCCGGCGGGGCGCGGGCTCAAGCTGAGTAGCTAGGTTGCTTGTTCTGCCCGAGGACGGCATGGACCTCGGCTAAGATCTTGCGGATGGGGAGTCCCTGGGGGCACTTGGCTTCGCACTCGCCGCAGGTCGTACATAGGTCCGCCTTCTTCTGCACGGCGGTCTGATAGAGCCAGCGGTGATAGTCCAGGCGGTTGTAGGCGACCGCCTGGTTGTATTGTTCGATGCGGTTGGGGATGAGGAGTTCGGACGGGCACGGCACGCAGTACCCGCACCCGGTGCAGGTCACTGGGATGAGCTTGCGGTATTCGGTGCGAACGGCGGCGATCAACTCGCGTTCCGCCTCAGTCAGGGATCCGGCGGCGGCCCGGGAGGCGCTGGCCAGGTTCTCCATCACCTGCTCCATAGCGCTCATGCCGCTCAGGACGACCGTGACTTCGGGCTGGTCCCACAGCCATTGCAGGGCCCAATCGGCAGGGGTGCGCTTCTCCGGGCCCTGCGCCCACAACTTGGCGACGGGCCCAGGAGGCACGGGGTTGGCGAGGCTCCCCCCTAAGAGGGGCTCCATCACGACGACCGGCAACCCTTTGGCGGCGGCGTAGCGCAGGCCTTCGGTGCCGGCCTGATGGGCGACGTCCATGTAGTTGTATTGGATCTGGCAGAAGTCCCACAGGTTCGCAGCGTCGACGATCTCCTTAAACAGGGCGAGGTCGTCGTGGAAGGAGAAGCCGACGTGGGCGATGCGCCCCTCGGCACGGGCCTTGGCGACGAACTCGATTAGCCCGAACTCCTTGACTTTCTGCCAGGTCTTGGTGTTCAGGGAGTGGAGCAGATAGAGGTCGATGGTACCGACCCCTAGGCGTTCCTCCTGTTCGGACAGGAACCGCTCGGCATCCGCGGCGGCCTTCACCAGGAAGACCGGGAGTTTCGTGGCGACCTTCACCCGCTGGCGGTAACCGTCCTGCAGCGCTTTGCCCACCACGGCTTCGCTGTTGCCGCGGTGGTACACGTAGGCGGTGTCCACGTAGTTGACGCCGTGGTCGATGGCATGGCGGATCATCCGGATGGCCTCGGGTTCATCGATGCGGCTGTCCACTCCGTCGCTGACGGGCAGGCGCATGGCGCCGAAGCCGAGCACCGACGTTTTCCAGCCGAGCTGGCCAAAGTCCCTGTAGCGCATAATCCCCCTCCTATCCGGAGGGGGATTTCAAGCTGAACCGGCCGTTTTCCTGTTTGCCCGGTGCAAGTCCTGCGTCGCAGCGGGCGGGGAGGCGCGGCTTCCGCCCAAGGCCGCCCCCAGCTGGGTGAAGGGGTCGACCACCTTCCACGCAGCGGGTTCGGTCAAAGTGAGCAAGATCCCGCTGAACCTAAACCAGTACAACATGAAACGGTACACGGGCATGACGGGCACGACCGCCCAGAACCGGGCGAAGTCCCGGTGGTACGACTCGGGGACATGGGCCCAGATGGTGAGCGTTTGGAGGCCCTCGATGGCTACGTAGCACAGGTACAGGGACCCCCACGCCATCAGCACCAGGTCCGTCGGGTAGCCCAGCAGGAACAGGAAGGGCAGGAGGAAGGTCCACACCAGGCGCGGGAAGGCGAGGGTGTGATCGCTGATGGTGAGGCGCCCCACGAACGAACGCAGGGAGCGCAGCAGCCCGCCCAGCATGCGGGGGGGGTAGAAGGCCGCCACCTCCAACTGGCCACGCTGCCAGCGAACCCGCTGGGCGTACAATGCCTTCAGGGATCGGATGGGTTCAACGTAGGCCACGGCGTCGTCGACGCAGCCCAGGCTGTGGCTGGCCAGCTGCTGGGTGCGCAGGTCGAGGGTCAGCTTGGTGTCTTCGGAGACAGTGGCGTCGTCGTAGAGGAAGGTCGCCAGCAGCGCCTCCCGCCTGAAGGCCGAGAAAGCGCCGGAGAGGGTGTAGAGGGTGTCGGTCAGGGTCTGGTAGCGTCGGCCGACGCGGAAGGCGCCCAGGTACTCCAGGGACTCGCAGGCGGTCAGGATGCGTGTGAAGATGCTCCCGCGCCCATCGCGGACCGGCTCGACTTCCACCGACCCCGTTGCCGCCACCAGCCCCGGGTTGGTCATGAAGGCCCCGGTCATGGTGGACACAGCCTGCCAATCCAACCTGACGTCGGCGTCCAGGCAGATGACGAGCGACCCCCGGGCCATATGGATGCCGGCGTTGAGGGCACGAGCTTTGTTCGCCACGGGCAGGGACACCCATTGTACGGACAGCGACCGGTGGGCGGTCTGGGAGTGGCTGAAAACGCCCAGGCTGTCATCGCTGCTCCCGTTGTCGACACAGATGATCTCCAGGCGGTCGGGAGGGTAGTCCTGGGCCGCCAGGGAGTCAAGGCAGCGTCTGAGGGTCCGACGGGCGTTGTGCATGGGCACGATCACGGACACAAGGGGCGGGGGCTCCGCCCTGCGGGACCGCAGCCAGGCAGACCTGCGTACCGGGTGGGGCGACAGCCAGATGCCCACCAGGTAGACGAGGGCCGTCACCCCGTCCACGAGCAGGGGCACCAGCAGCCAGACCCCCCAGAAGAGGGCGAACCCCATCACCTGCTCCCCTGACACGGCCTACCCCTCCAGACGGCGGCGCACCAGCAGCGTGGTGGTCCGCGTGAAGATGGGCCAGTAGACTGCCAGCATCAGCCCGAAGAACAGCGCCCGGGCGATGATGGTATGGGCCACGAAGATCATGCCTTTGCCCCCCCAGGCCAGGAGCACGAGGATGGTCAGGACCCGCAGGAGGTTGGCGGTGTAGATCGCCAGCACGCCCAGCGTCCCCAGCCAGGCCTTGCGCAGCCAGCCCATGGCCGGGTAGAAGAGGAGCAGGCTCACGAACACGATGAGCTCCAGCACTCCCGAACACTCGAGGCCGATGCGCACCACCGTCCAGCCGACGGGTTGGGTGACGACCAGCACCAGCAGGGTGCCCGGGGCGTTGGTGAATACGCGCGTCTCGATGTTGACCAGGCTGGCGAGATGATGGGCATGCCAGGCGGTGAGCCGTTCGATCAGGCCCTCGACCGGGGAGCCGCGGACGAAATACACGCCGAACAGGGTGAACCCCACCGCGCCGGCGATGTAGAACAGCAGCCAGACGCGGTGGCGGCGCAGGAACACCAGGGTTGCCAGCCAGGCCATAAGCCCGCCGAGCACGCCGGGGTTCATGGCTTGCGCCGGCGCAGGAACGCCAAGCTCAGGCCGATGACGAACAAGCCCGCCAGTCCGGACACGCCCAGGGTGGATACTGGGGCCCACTGGACCGAACCGCTGTCAGGTACCCGGTCCATGCGGGTAGAATCTCGCTCATGGGTGGACATCAGGAACATGCTGAACCGGTTGCCGGGGAAATGCCCCAAGTCGGTGAAGGACACCCAGAATTCGCAGCGTTTGCCGTAGTGTGGGGCAGTGGCCGGATCGCCCCAAGGGCCTGCATAGGAGCTGACCAGCTGGCCAGTGGCGGTGTACACATAGACGGTGACGGTGGGGTTTCCGGCCTGGGGCACTTGGTAATAGACGCGCACGAAACGGTCCCCCGCGTCATCGTACCGGCCGTTGTCGTTCATGTCCAAGTAGATGGTGTAGATGACAGCCTGGCGCTGCCGGCCGCCGCCCATCTGGGCCTCACGCTCGAGCATGAAGTACATGAACTCCTCACCGGCGTTGGTATCGAAGTACCAGGCGAGGACATCGACGAACAGATGGGCGTCGCTGGGGGGGTCAGCGATGAAGGGCCTGCCCACCCAATCTGCAAACTGGCCGTCGATGGTGAGCTGGGCTTGGGCCGACGCAGGCGCAGCTAAGAGGCACTGACAGAGGAGGATGATGGCCAGCCACCTGCTCATGCGGACACCTTCCTTTCCCTGGGCCGGTAGACTGCCTGCCAACCCGTGCGCAGCAAGAGCGAAAGGGCGCCCAGGCTAAGGCCCGCCCCGGCCACATGGGCCGGGGTGGCGCCCGGCACCAGGACCACTTCATTGACCCCCGCTACCGGGGTAAGTTCGACGAGGTTGTGGAAGGCCCTGTGCCCTACAGCTTCTCCGTTGATGGACAATCTCCAGCCGTCCACAGCCGCCACGGGCAACACCACCGGACCGGTGACATCGTCAGGTAGCTCAAAGACCAGGCGCAGGCCGGAGGCGGTGTTGCTGAACGCATCCAGGGGGATGAGCCGCCGTGCCGGGGCCTCGCCTGGGGGCAGCCCCAGCAGGTCTGCCAGTAGGTCAATGGCGTTGGGGTCAGCTGTCAGGACCGCATGGTAGATGAGGTTCAGGCCGAGGAAGGTGACTTCGCCTGAGCCCACGGACCTGTGGCCGAACGCAGCGGCACGTTCGCCGAAATAGGAGAAGGTGGCTCCTTCGCTGTCCAGCCCCTGGGGGATGATGGTGTTCCACTCGTCCCCGCCCTCGAAAGGCCGCAACCAGACGGGGCCTTCCGTTGTGGCCAGGCTCAGGCGGCCGATGAGGTGCACCGGCTCGGCGTACACGCCCAGGAAGAGGGCACGCTTAGAGAGGACCTCTGGCGGGGCGCCCTGAAGGTCCACGACGAACCTGGTTCCCAGGGCGGCCGCCTCCTGGATCCTGTGCTCTGCGGCTTCCTTGACCCGCCAACGGAAGCCGCTGAGCACGACCACTTCATACCGGGCGAGTTCCTCCACCGGGTAGTCGTCCAGGTAGACCGAGTTGCCGAGCGCGGCTTGGGGGAACAACAGCGCTACGTTGGGTGCATAACGTCCGATCGCCAGGCAGCGATAGGACGTTTGGAGTAGGTAAGGGCCAGGGACGGGCCGGGACCAGACCTGCAGGCGGCTGCCTGCTCGGGTCAGGGTGAACCCCTGCCCGGCCGCAGCGGAGTCGATGGGTCCGCGGCGCACCACAGCTTTCTCTAGGATGAACTGGGTGACACCCAGTTCGACCAGGCGGTCAAACAGGAAGCCGTAATGGCCGGTCTCCAGGGCGGTGTTGACCTGGACGATGTTGGGGCCGGTAACCGCGCCCTGCCACGCCCAGCCGAACACTTGCTCCTTCGCCGGGTCCTGAGAGAGAAGATAGGAGGCATCTGAGCGCAGCCTGCTCAAGTCCAACATCGCCACTCGCCAGCCAGGGCATTCCTTGACACTGGCGACCGCCACCGCCAACCCCGCCTGTACAGGTTGGCGGCCGATCAGGCCGAGGGATCCCGACCCGTCAAGGAGGACAACAAGGCCGAGGGCGAGCACGATCCCCAGCACCTGGAGTTTCCGCCGACCCAAGCTGAGCTCCTGGGCACTGAAGGCGAAGCCCCCCAACAAGGCACAGGCCGCCGTGAAGCTGCCGAACCTGGCAGGCCACATGAGATGGTGGAGGGGCAGACGGTTGTAGATGGGGCGGGCGGCGGTGGTGCTGGCCAGGATGGTGATGGCGGCGACGATCAGAGCGGCCTGGGCCCAGGCTGGCTTGTGCCCGCGCCAGATCACCGCGGCGAGGAAAAGGGGTGCCAGTGCCAGGCCCCAGTAGAAGCTGTCGAAGTCGGCTAGACGAAGCAGGGGGTTGAAGGACTCATACAGAGGGTAGTAGGTGATGACGTCGGTTACTGCCTGGGCTTCGACGTCCGTGATGCCCCCCCGCAGGGCGGGGATCAGCCACCAGGCGCTGGCCATGACGCCCAGGGCGCACGCTCCGAGCAGTCTCAGTACGGCGAGGACGCGCGTGCCGTTGAGGATCCTGGTGACCATCGCCCACAGGGTCAGGGCGACCAGGAACATGGCGGCCAGCATGGCATGGGCCAGGATGGCCGCGGTGACGACTAGGGCCAGCCAGGCCGGGGTCCAGCGGGTGCCTTCCCCGAGGAGCAGGCGCAGGGAGAGGTAGACCAAGATGGGGATGAAGGCCGTGGCCAGCACCCTGGGCAGGTTGCCTTCGGCCAGCGCTACCCGGACATGATCCGGCCAGATAAGCCACGCGGCGGCGGCCAGGGCCGAGCCGGCCGTGCCCAGATAGGGCCTGAACTTCAGCCAGCAGGCGGCGCCTGCGGCGGCGCAGAGGATGATGAACCAGCCTCCCGCCACCACGATGTCCCCGGCGAGATGCCGCAGTAGCGCGAGGAGATAATAGGGCAGGGGCGCCCAATAACGGAAGGGCGCTGTGCCGTTGTACCAGTCGGGCCAATACGCTGGGAGGTAATTTCCTTGTCGGATCTGGCCGTACAGGAACTCGCCCTTGGCCAGATGGCCGAGACCGTCGTGACCGATGGCGAGCCGCTCGAGGCTGGCCGGCGCGAGTAGGGGCATATAGATGAGGGAAGCCGCCAGCATCACAGCCAGACAGAGCAGGACAGCTGCTTTCGGTGAGAAGGGCCCGTAGCGCAGGGGTGGCATCACGGCCACCGGCGCCCGCACGGCGGCCGTCTCGGGGCCGGCAGGCGGCTGGGCCACTGGCGCAGATGCGGCCCCGGCTGCAGTCCCTGCTTCACGGCGCAGCGGCGCGGGCAGCGCCGGCGGCAGGCTGTCCAGGTAGAGCACGATGCCCTTGGTCGGGGTCTCCCAGAGCCCCACGGAAACCAGCGTGACCCCCAAAGGCCGGATGTTCCGTTCAACGCTGTCGAACAGCCGACGGGCGACGTTCTCGGTCGTCGGCTGGAGGCCCGCGAAGGCTGGGAGGTTGTTGAGGTGTTGACCTTGCCAGGGCTGGACGGCCGCCCGGACCTGGCGCTCCAAGTCGGCGAAGTTGACCACCACCGCCCCGTCATAACCGGACGCGAACGTGGACACCTCAACCTCCACACGCCAGGAGTGGCTGTGCACAGGACTCTGCTTACCGTCCAGGCGCACTACATGGCTGGCCTGGAAGAATGCGGCGATCCGCATGCCATAGCGCCCAGTTGTCACACGCACCCATCCCCGATGTAGCTCTGAATGTCGTTCTCTATGTATGCGTAATTATAACATACTTGCCAGAGCCAACAAGCAGGCTATGGGGAACTAGGTGACGATGTCTGCTGCTAGGCGGCAGGAATTACTTGTACCCACGTTGAACTACTCGGCGTCCATTGCAGGTTCATTGCACTGAGATACTACGTTACGGGGTGGATCACAGCTTTGAACGTAACCAATCTGGCTTGCCTCAAGTGCGGTCGCTGGCATGCGCCCGGCGCCCCTGTCTCCGTATGCGCGGCGCCCGGCTGCGGCGGGTTGCTCGAGGTTGAGTACGACTACGCCGGCATCGCCGGGGCCGTCGACCGCGACGCGCTAGCTGCCGACTCTGCACAAACCATCTGGCGGTATGCGCCCTTGCTCCCTGTGACCGCAGGTGGCCCTAGGCCTCCCCTGGCCGTAGGGGGGACACCCCTGTACCGGGCCACCCGGCTATCCACGGAGCTTGGGATCCCGGACCTATGGATCAAGGATGACGGGCTCAACCCGACCGGCAGCCTGAAGGACCGCGCATCTGCCGTAGCGGTGGCCCAAGCCCTCGAAGCGGGGCACACCACGGTGGCGTGCGCTTCGACCGGCAACGCCGCCTCTTCCCTCGCGGGTAATGCCGCCAGCGTCGGGCTGCGCAGCGTTATCTTCGTCCCGGCGCGCGCCCCTGCGGGCAAACTGACGCAACTGCTGGTGTTCGGGGCCCATGTGGTCAGCGTGGAAGGCAGCTATGCGGAGGCCTTCGGCCTGTCCGAGGTCGCCATTGCCGAGCACGGCTGGTACAACCGGAACGCGGCCATCAACCCCTACCTCGTGGAGGGCAAGAAGACCGTAGCCTACGAGGTGGCCGAAGCCCTCGGCTGGAAGGCGCCGGATTGGGTCGCCGTGTCAGTGGGCGATGGCTGCACCCTCGCCGGGGTATATAAGGGGTTCAAGGACCTCGTGCAACTGGGGTGGTTGGACCGCATGCCCAGGCTCCTTGGGGTCCAGGCGGAAGGATGCGCGCCGATCTACACCGCCCTCAAGGCAGGACGACCCCTCGTCCCCACCGCTGAGAACACCTTGGCCGACTCCATCGCTGTCGGCAGCCCGCGCAATCCCGACAAGGCCATGCGCGCCATCAGGGAAAGCCATGGTGCGATGGTGGCCGTAAGCGACGCGGACATCCTGGACAGCATCCGCCTGCTCGGCCGTACCACGGGGGTGTTCGGCGAGCCCGCCGGGGCGGCGGGGCTGGCGGGCCTGCGGCAGGCGTACCGCTGTGGGTTGGCGAATCCTAAGGAGCGGGCGGTAGTCCTCGTGACGGGCAACGGCCTGAAGGACATCGTCAACGGGACGAAGGCCGGCGGCGGCCCCATCCGCATCCCGCCCGACCGGGAGGCACTCCGGCGGGCGCTGGCCGAGGCCGGGTTGGACTGACTGGGGGGATTGTCGCATGCGACTGGTCGTCGGTATCACCGGGGCCAGCGGCGCGGTGTATGGGGTGAGGCTGCTGGAAGCGCTCCGCGCAGCTGAGGTCGAGACGCATCTGGTCGTCAGCCGCTGGGCCAGGGAGACCATCAGCCGGGAGCTGGGTCTGGACGTGGAGAGCGTGCACAGCCTGGCCGCCAAAGCCTATGCAGCCGACGATCTGGGCGCTGCCATCTCCAGCGGGTCTTTCCTTCACGACGGGATGGTGGTGGCGCCGTGCAGCATGAAGACCCTGTCGGCCATTGCCAGCGGGTACACGACTGAGCTCATCGCCAGGGCCGCCGACGTCACGCTCAAGGAGGGCCGTACCCTGGTGCTGGTGCCCCGGGAGACGCCACTTAATGCTATCCACCTCGAGAACATGCTCAAGCTGGCCCGGCTGGGCATCTGCATCCTGCCGCCGGTGCCGGCCTTCTACAACCGCCCGCAGACCATCGGCCAGCTCGTGGACCACACCGTCGCTCGCGTGCTTGACCGCTTGGGCGTGCCGCATTCCCTCGGGACGCGCTGGCAGGGCCTGTAGACATACGCAAGCCAATGGCTCTAGCTCACCGAACCTGACACGGCCGTTACCAGGCCGTGTTTAATTTTTATTTAAATGTAGGGCTGATTGTCAACACCTGCTGCAGGAAAACCTCCGGCCGCATGGAACTCACAGATGTAAACGCTTGCACGCCCAACGATACTCGTCCCACGAGGAGGCGACTGAATAGCCTTGCAGCTGCGGATCGATCCAACCAAGTGCACGGGGTGCCAGCTCTGCGTCATCTACTGCAGTGTGAAGCACAGACGGGCCGTGGACCCGTCCAAGGCGAACATCACCATCCTGGCGGACCACGCTGCCCATACCCGCCTGCCGCTCACCTGCTTTCAGTGCCCCGACGCCCCTTGCCAGGCGGCTTGCCCGACCGAGGCCATCCTCAGGAACGAGGAAACCAACGCCCTGTGGGTGGAGCGGGAGCTGTGCATAGCCTGCGGGGCGTGCGTCGCGGCGTGCCCCTACGGCAACATGTTCCTGTTCGACGGCGAGGAGTGCGCCCAGAAGTGCGACCTGTGTGATGGCAGCCCTGAGTGCGCGGCTGTCTGCCCCCAAGCCGCCATCACAGTCGCTGAGGGAAAGATGAGCGACGGCGACATCGCCGCCGCCCTGGAGCGCGGCCGCGCAGTCCTGGGGAAAGACCCTGTAAGGCGCTAGGACCTGCGGAGGAGGAGGAGGAGGAGGAGGGGGACTCATGCCTGAGGTGAGGCTCCTCGGCGTCAGCGGCAGTCACCGCCGCGGCGCCACTGAGTATTGCGTGCAGGAGGCCCTGAGGGCGGCGGAGGCAGTCCCCGGGGTGACGACCGAGTTCGTCAGTCTCAGGGGCAAGAAGATCAGCCATTGCGTGCACTGTGACCTCTGTATCCGTAACAGGACGCTGTGTGTCATCGAGGACGACTTCCAGGCCGTCCAGGACAGCTTTTTGGCCGCCGACGGCTTCATCCTGGGCTCGCCGGTGTACCACATGAGCGTCACCCCCCTCCTGCAAGATGTGCTCAGCCGCATCCGCCCCACCTACCTGGTGGCGCCCGGCCACTTCGCCAACAAGGTAGGCGGGGGTGTGGTCACTGGCGGGACCAGGCACGGTGGGCAGGAGCTGGCCCTGCAGGTCATCAAGTCCTTTTACCTGACCTATGAGATCCTCGCCACGGGCGGCCCGGGCGGCAACTACGCCGGGGCGTGCGTGTGGACCAAGGACAGGCTGGAAGAGGGCGCCAAGGAGGATACGATCGGTATGGAGAAGGTCGTGGGCCTCGGGCGCAGGGTGGCTGAGGCCGCCCTCATCCTCAAAGTAGGCAAGCAGGCCCTGGCGGACCAAGGTATCGCCTTTGCCAAGCAGAAACTGTGGTTTGTGGACCGGGAAGATTGACCCCCGTTCAGCCAAGGAGGTGCGCCACGCCGGTGGCAAGAACGCTCTACGTCGATCTGACCTCCCGCCGGATTGAGTCTGAGGAGACCCCCAAGGAGACTGTCCGCAAGTACCTGGGCGGCCGCGGCTATGCGGCCAGACTCCTGTTTGACCATGTCGGCCCGGAGGTCGACCCCCTGTCTCCCGAGAACTGGCTAATCTTCTCCGCCGGCATCCTCGCGGGATCCGGCTGGCCGGCTGGTTCGCGCTACTGCGTGTCGGCCAAGTCGCCGGCCACGGGCGCCTACGGCTACGCCCATTCGGGCGGCCACTTCGGCCCCGCCCTGCAACTGGCAGGGTATGATGCTGTGGTGTTCACCGGGCGGGCCGAGCAGCCGGTCTACCTGTTCATCCACGATGACAGGGCAGAGCTCCGGGATGCTGCCGACCTGTGGGGCAAGGACACCCACACGGTGGAGTCCACCCTCAGCCACCGGCACCCCGGCGCCGCGGTCGCCAGCATCGGCCAGGGCGGCGAAAACCTCGTCCTGTTCGCCTCCATCATGAACGACCTCAACCGGGCCGCTGGCCGAAGCGGCATGGGCACGGTGATGGGCTCCAAGCGCCTCAAGGCCCTGGCGGTCCTGGGGACCAAGCCACGTCAGCTCCCCGCGGCCTTCCTGGAACTGGCCCGGCAGCAGGTACCCTGCGTGGGCGGGCACAGCAATGTAGACCTGCTCAGGAAGTACGGGACGCCCGGCATCATCACCCCGAAAAACGCCATCGGGGACCTGCCCGCCAAGAACCACCAACTGGTACAGTTCCCCGGCGCGACCAACATGGACGGGCAGGCGGTGGAGAACGCGGCCGTGAAGAAGCTGGCTTGCTACGCCTGTCCGATCGCCTGTTCCAGGGTGACCAGGGTCGAGGAGGGCATCTACCGCTGCCTGCTCGAGGGGCCCGAGTACGAGACCATCGACTCCCTGGGGCCCATGGTGTGGAACGACCGCCTGGACGTGGTGATCTACGCCAACCTGCTCTGCAACCAGTACGGGCTCGATACCATCTCCACTGGCGTGGTCATCGCCTTCGCCATGGAGCTCAAGGAGAAGGGCCTGCTCACGGACGATGAGTTCTCCCTGGAGTGGGGGGACCCCGATACCATCATCGGGCTGATCAAGGCCATCGGCGAACGTAAGGGAAGGCTGGGCAAGCTGCTGGCGCAGGGAGTACGGCAGGCCGCCGAGCAGGTTGGCGGCGAGGCCATGCGTTACGCCATGCACGTGAAGGGCGTGGAGCTTCCCCGGCAAGAACCGCGGGTCGCCAAGACCTTCGGCCTCGCCCACACCACCTCCAACCGTGGCGCCGACCACCTCTACGGTCTACCGACCATTGACCTGGCGGGCTGGAAGGATGCCGCCAAGGCCATCTTCCCCGACCTCTACCCGGAGATCCTGGAGTACAGCAACGAACGGTACCGGGCCAACGTGCTGGTGTTCTCAGAGCACTACTGCGCCGTGATCGACGCCCTGGGGGTGTGCAAGTTCACGGCCAATGAGACCTTCGCCCTGATGCCGGAGGACTTCGCCGCGGCCCTGGCCGCCCTCGGCTACCCCTTCACCGCCGCAGAGCTGCTGCAGGCAGGAGAGCGCCTGGTCAACTTGGAGCGGATGTACTGCGTGGCCCACGGCTTGGACGCCAAAGACGACGTCCTGCCTGAGCGGTTCACCCGCGAACCGGCTGTCGTGCGTACTCAGGGCGGGCTGGGCGAGGTGAAGAGCACATCCGTCTGTGACCTGGCATCCATGCGGGCAGACTACTACCGGCTGCGGGGTTGGGATGAACGCGGAGTCCCCCGCGCCGGCAGACTGGAGGAACTTGGCCTGAAGTGAGCATCACCGTCCGCTACCTCGGGGCCTTGGCGGCCGAGGCAGGCTGCTCTACGGAAGCGCTTGTCCTGCCGGAGGGCTCCCGCTTGAGCGATGCATTGCAGCGGGTCTGCCAGGGACGGGGGCAGGGGTTTACGCGCCTGGTCGTGGACGCTCGTGGTCTACCCCAGCCATTCCTGCTCGTGAGCCTGGACGGCGCGGGCGTCCCTTATGGACAGGACCCTCCCGTGGGCGCCCGGGCGCAACTGGATCTCGCGATCGCTGTCAGCGGCGGCTGACAGGGGCATCCCAGCGGACGCCAAGTCAGCGTCCGCTCGGCCTGCGTGGTCTTGGCGAGCTACGCCTTGCCGTGTTATACTATTAAACATAACAGGGGGGTTGTTATGCTCGGTGATAAGATTCGCACCAAGCGCGCCGAACGCGACCTTAGCCTGAGGCAACTGGCGGAGCTCACCGGCCTCACCCCAAGTTTCCTTAGCCAAGTCGAACGCAACCTTGCCGAGCCTTCCATCACCTCCCTGCGCAAGCTCAGCGAGGCGCTGGAGGTGCCCATCTTCTTCTTCCTCCTAGAGGACTCCGGCGAAGGGCGGGTCGTCCGCAAGCATGAGCGCAAAGTCCTGAACTTCCCTGAGTCCCATCTGACCTTCGAACTGCTCACCCCAGGCCTCAATCAGAAGATGGAGGTGCTGATGGCACGGCTCGCTCCTGGCGCTTCCACCTGCGAGCGCGCGGCCGGCCACATGGGGGAGGAGTGCGTGTTCGTCCTCTCCGGCACCATGCAGATCGCCGTCGGCGAAGACTCCTACACCCTGGAGGCCGGGGACAGCATCTACTACTACGCCTCGCTGCCCCATCGCATCACCAACACGGGCGATAGGATGGACCTGGTGTTCATCTCCGCCATCGCGCCCCCCAACTTTTGAGGCGCCACACGCAGCCGTGCACAGTCGGCAGGAATCCGCCAGGCACCGTGGAACCGGTGTTTAGAGATGCTTAATTGAGGCGGCCCATAGTTCAACAGGACAACATCGCCTCGGAGGGATCAAGGTGACGCATCGGATTACGGTCAAGTACTACAACCTGGTCCGTGACCTCACCGGCCGCGGGGCCGACGAGGTCAGCCTGGAGGGGAAACCCACGCTGGGGGCGCTCCTTGACACGCTCACGGGCCTCCATGGGCAGGCCTTCGCCGAGTTCGTGCTGGGCGCCGACGGTGGCCTGAACCCCCACGTGCGCCTGTTCCTCAACGACGAGACGATGATGGGCAAGTGCCTGGACCGCCTCCTGGCCGACGGCGACGCCATCGCCCTGTTCTCGGCCATCTCGGGCGGATGACGTTCCTGGGAGGATGAGCAGTGGTCAAGCTACTGGGCATCAGCGGCAGTCCCCGCAAGGCATCCACTGAGTACGCCGTCAAGGAGGCGCTTGGCGCCGCCGGGGCGGTGGGCGGGGTGGAGACGGCCTACCTGAGCCTGCGCGGGAAGAAACTCAACTTCTGTCTCCACTGCGATCACTGCCTGCGCGAGCGGGGCGTGTGCGTGCACAAGGATGACATGCCCGGCATCATGGCCGCGGTCTCGTCGGCCGACGGGCTCATCGTCGGCTCGCCGGTGTATGAGGGTTCCATGTCGGGCCAACTGAAGACGATGTTTGATCGCATGCGGCCGTGGTATATGCTGGTCCCCCACCCCCTGCCCAACAAGGTGGGCGGCGCACTGGCCGTGGGCGGCGACCGCCACGGCGGCCAGGAGACCACCGTAGCCTCCATCCTTCAGTTCATGCTCATTTACGAGTTCATCGTCGTCGGCGGCAAGTTCCCCAATGGCAACTACGGCGGCACGGTCTGGTCCCGGGACATCGTCCCCGAGGGCACCTCCCAGGATGAAGAGGGCCTCCGGACCATCAGGGGCCTGGGCAGGCGGGTCGCCGAGGTGGCGAAGCTGGTCGTGGCGGCGAGAGCCGCGTCCTCGTGAGGACAACCCGAGGAGGACTGCAGGTGTTGCGAGACTTCGGTTTCTTTTTCCCGACCAGGATCCGCTTCGGTCCCGGCGTGCGCCGGGAGTTGGCGCCGTACCTTAAGTCCCGTGGCGTGGCCCGGGCGCTGGTGATCAGCGATGAGGGCCTGGCGCGGGCAGGCGTCCTGGCGCAGGGGCTAGGCCCCTTGAAAGCGGACGGCCTCGTCCTGGAGGTCTTCACCGCCGTCCCCACCAACCCGGGCGTGGACTGCGTGGAGGCCGCCCTGGCCGTGGCTGCCGCCTGCAGGCCCGAGGCCGTGGTGAGCCTCGGGGGCGGCAGCCCCATCGACGTGGGCAAGGCCGTAGCCCTACTGCTGACCAACGGCGGGCCCCTGTCCAGGTACCAGTGGGATGGGGAGGCCCCCAGGGCCTCCGCCTGCCTGCACGTGGCCGTACCCACCACGGCGGGGACAGGTACCGAGGTGACCCGGACCACGGTGATCGTGGACCGCGGGACGAAGAAGGGCATCGTCAGCGACGCCCTGTTCCCGGCCGCGGCCTTCATTGACCCCGAACTCATGCTGACCATGCCCGCGGGACTGACCGCCGCCACAGGGGCCGACGCCTTGGCACACGCCATCGAGGCCTATGTGGGCAAGGGCATTAACCCCATCACCGCGGCCCTGGCCAGGGAGGCCGTGCGGCTGATCTGGTCGGCCCTGCGTCCGGCCTGCGCCGACGGCTCGGACCTGGAGGCCAGGTCCCGGATGGCCCTGGGGAGCACCCTGGCGGGCATCGCCATGGATCAGAGCGGCCTGGGCATCATCCACAGCCTGTCCGGCCCGCTGTCCGCCTGGTACGGAGTGCACCACGGCCTGTCCAACGCCATCTTCTTGGCTGAAGCCATGCGGTTCAACGTGCCGGCGGCTGTCCAGGCCATGGCTGAACTGGCCCAGGCCATGGACCTCCCCGTGACGGGGGTGCCGGCTGAAGCGGCGGGCCTCATGGCCGCTGAGGCGGTCGGGCGGCTGTGCGAGGAACTGGGTGTCGGGGAACTCAAGGGCCATGGACCCTTCGACGCTGCGGCCATCGAGCGCATGGCGGAGGCCGCGGCCGCTATGTTCCTGGCTAGGAACAACCCCAGGCCGGTGACGGCGGCCGACTGCCGCGAGCTCTACCTGAAGACCCTCCGCTGACAACTCAGCTGGAAAGCAGGTGACCGCAGGGGTGCAGAACCTGTTCATTGACCTCACCGAGGGCTGCAGCGAACTTAGGCCCCTCGCCCCCGCCGATCTGATTCTGGGCGGCCGGGCGCTGACGCTGAAGCTCGCGCAAGATCGGGTACCGCCAGGCTCCGACCCGTTAGGCCCCGCCAACATCCTCGTGTTCGCGGCCGGGCCCCTGGCCGGGGCGGGCATCTCCAGCGCCGGCCGGCTGTCGGTGGGTGGCAAGAGCCCGCTCACCGGCGGCATCAAGGAGGCCAACGCCGGCGGCACGGCCGGCGATAGCCTGGCCAGGCTTGGCCTCAGGTCTGTGGTCCTCACGGGCAGCCGACCGGCTGGGGACTGGGCCGTCGTCCTCGTGGACGAGCGCGGGACCCGGTTCGAAGCCGCGCGGGACCTGGTCGGGCTGGGCAACTACGCCCTAGCCGAACGCGTCAAGGAGCGGTATGGCGACGGCTACACGCTGATCTCCATCGGCCAGGCCGGCGAACTACGGTACCTCTCGGCGGGCGTGTCCGTCACTGACCTGGAGTTCAGGCCGTCACGCCTCGCGGCCCGCGGCGCCCTGGGGGCCGTCATGGGCAGCAAGGGCGTCAAGGCCGTGCTGGTCAAGCGGAACGGGACCTATCGCCAGCGGGGCAGGGACAGCGAGGCGTTCAGCGCTGCCCGCAAAGCATTCAACGACACCGTCCGCGGCAGCGAGCGGACCGCGGTTTTGGCCAAGTACGGCACGGCCGGCACGTTGATGGTGGTGGAGAAGCTGGCGGCCCTGCCGACCAGGAACTTCAGCCAGGGGCGGTTCGAGCATGCTGAGGACATCAGCGGCGAGGCTCTGCTGGCGCTCATCACGGCGCGGGGCGGCGCGGGCCGCAACTCCCACCCCTGTATGGCCGGGTGCCTCATCCGCTGCAGCAATGTCATCCCCGACGCCGCTGGCGCCGAAGCCGTGGCGCCCTTGGAGTACGAGACCCTATGCCTGATGGGCTCCAACCTAGGCCTAGGCGACCTGGATGCCATCGCCCGCCTCAACCGGCTGGCCAACGACTTCGGGGTCGACACCATCGAAGTGGGGGCCACCCTGGGGGTGATGGCCGAAGCCGGGCTGGTCGCCTTCGGGGACGCCGAGGGCTTCGCCCGCATCGTGGAGGAGCTGCCCCGGGGATCGCTGCTCGGCAGGGTCGCCGGTAATGGCTGCGCGCTGGCGGGGCGCCTCCTGGGCGTGCGCCGGGTGCCCGCCGTCAAGAACCAGGCCTGCTCGGCCTACGACCCGCGGGGGGTCAAGGGCACCGGCGTGACCTATGCCACCTCCCCCATGGGCGCAGACCACACCGCGGGGCTGACTGTGTTCGCCAAGGTCGACCATCATGACCGGGAAGGGCAGCTCGCGCTGTCCCGGAGCGTGCAGGTCAGCCGGGCGGCCTACGACGCCCTGGGACTGTGCGTGTTCCTGCAGAGCGCTGTGGGCGGCCAGCCCGGCCTCGTCGTGGACCTCCTGCGGAGTCTGTGGGGCATCGAACTGCCCGCTGACTACCTCACCGTGCTGGGATCTGAGGTGCTGGCGGACGAAGGCCGCTTCAACCGGGCGGAGGGGCTTGGCCCTGAAACCGACCGCTTGCCTGAGTTCATGGAGACCGAAGCTTTGCCGCCTTTGGGGCTCACGTGGGACATACCCCGGGCCGAGCTGGCCGCCCTGTTGGATGGACTCGCGCAGAAAGGGGAGTAGGCGTGCCGGACGTGCTGTTCACTGACGCCACCATCGTCACGGTCGACCCGGAGCGGCGCATCCTGGAAGGGGCGTGCCTCGGCGTCAAAGGTGACCGCATCGTGGCCATCGGTGGCCGAGCTGAAGTCGCCGCTGCCTGCAGCCCAGGCACCGAGGTCATCGACTGCACTGGTAAGGCGTTGTTCCCAGGCCTGATCAACACCCATAACCACCTATTCCAGACCTTGCTGAAGGGCCTCGGCGACGACAGGGTGCTGTCGGACTGGTTCGCCCAGATGACCGCCCCGTCCGCCGTCCACCTACAGCCCGAAGACTGCTATGTCGCCGCCTTACTGGGTTCCATCGAGGGCCTGCACACCGGCGTCACGACCCAGTTCGACTACATGTATCCCCACCCCCGGGCAGGCCTGGACGACGAGGTCATCCGCGCCTTTCACGACTTGGGGGTGCGTGGGGTGTTCGGCCGCGGCATGATGGACTGCGGGGCAGAGTTCGGCGTGCCTGAGGGGATCATGCAGCCGCTCGACGTCATCGCCGCCGACTGCAGGCGCCTGCTCGAGACCTACCACGGCTCCAGCGACGGCCGCCTCAGCGTGTGGCTGGCGCCGGCGGCCGTGTGGTCCTGTTCCCGCGAGCTGTTCCTGGCTGTCAAGGCCCTGGCCGCCGAGTACCGAACGGGCATCTCGGTGCACATCTCCGAGACCCCCTTCGACCGGGAAGCGGCCCGGCAGATGCATGGCAAACCCGACATCGAGGTCATGGAAGCACTGGGCCTGCTCGGTCCCGATTTCCTGATGGTCCACTGCGTGCACCTGACCCCCCGGGACATCCGGATGGCTAGGCACTTCGACGCGCGGGTCTCCCATAACCCCGTGTCCAACATGTACCTGTCCAGCGGCGTGGCGCCCATCCCCGCCATGCTGGCAGCTGGCGTCACCGTGGGCGTCGCCACCGACGGCGCCGCCTCCAACAACTCCAACGATATGCTGGAAGTGCTCAAAGCTACGGCGTTGCTGCATAAGGTCAGCACCTGCGACCCCACGATCATCACCGCCGAGAAGGTGCTCGAACTGGCCACCATCGACGGGGCCCGGGCCCTGGGCCTGGACGGGCTCACCGGCTCCCTGGAAGTGGGCAAGCAGGCCGACCTGTTCGTGTTCAACCCCTTGGCCTCAGCCAAGTCGGTGCCGATGCACCATCCGGTGTCAACCCTCGTCTACTCCGCCGGCCAAGCCAGCGTGGAGCTGGTCATGGTCGACGGGCGCATCGTCCTGAAGGACGGCAGGGTGACCGCCCTCGACGAGGAGAGCTTCCTGGCGCGGGCCCAAGCCACGGCCTTCGCCTTGGCCCGGCGCGCCGGCACCTCAGCCCTCGCCAAGCGGCCCTGGCGCTCCCTCGCCTACTAGCAGGCCCCATCGAGACCAGGAGGAAGGTGGAGTCAACGATGCTGCTCATCAACCCAGACAAGTGCACTGGCTGCGGGCTGTGCGAGGCATTCTGCTCCTTCAGGGCCGAACGCGCCGTCGGCCCGGTCAAGTCCAGGATTTCCGTGCTGAAGTGGGAAGAGAAGGGGGTCTTCATCCCCTTCACCTGTCTGCAATGCGAGCGGCCGGTGTGCGTGGAGGTGTGCCCTGTCACCGCCATTACCCGCAACCCCGAGACCAAGGCCCTGGAGGTCAACGAGTCACGGTGTCTTGGCTGCAAGACCTGCGTCATGGCCTGTCCCTTCGGGGGCATCGCCTTCGACCGGGATCGGGGCGCGGCCGTCAAGTGCGACCTGTGTCAGGGCAAGCCCGAGTGCGCGAAGATCTGTCCGACCGGGGCCATCCAGCTGGTGCGGGACGACGCGGTGGCCGTGAAGAAGCGCAAGCTGGCCATGGCCAAGCTGCCCGAGCTGCTGAAGCTGGCGCTGCCGGCGGCCAGGGAGTAGGGAAGGGAGGAGCCGCTGATGACCTACAAGGGATATGCTGGCAAGTACCTACGCATCGACCTGACGTCCGGCAAGGTGACACCCGTCCCCCTCGACCCCTCCTTGTGCCAGACCTGGCTGGGCGGGAACGGCTGGGGCGTCAAGATCCTGTTCGAGGAAGTCCCGGTGGAGACCGACCCTTTGTCCCCCGGCAACAAGCTCATCTTCGCGACCGGACCCATCGTCGGCACGCTCATGCCCAACAGCGGGAGGCTGGAGTGCATCTCCAAGTCGCCCCTGACCGGCATCTACGGCGACTCCAACGCGGGCGGCTTCTTCGCGCCCGAGATGAAGTTCGCCGGCTGGGACATGTTCGTCATCGAAGGCAAGGCCCCCAAACCAGTCTATATCTTCATCGAGGACGACCGGGTGGAGATACGCGACGCTGCCTTCCTGTGGACCAAGGACACCATCGTGACGGAGCAGCTCATCCAAGCCGAGCATCAGGATGACGCCATCAAGGTCGCGTGCATCGGGCCCGGTGGCGAGAACTTGGTGCGGTATGCCTGCATCCAGGTGACCCCCCAGCGTTCGCTGGGCAGGTCTGGGATGGGCGCGGTGATGGGCTCCAAGAACCTGAAGGCCATCGCTGTCCGTGGGCACGGCACGGTGCCCATCGCCCAGCCCGAGCGCTTCTATGACATCTCCATCAAGTGCCACGAGGGCATCAAGGGCAACGCCATCTACCCGGCGGTGTCCAGGTACGGGACGCCCGGCATCGTCTCCTTGATGAACCAGATCGGCCGGTTCCCGACCCGCAACTTCCAGGCAGGGCATTACGACAAGGCCGATGCCATCAACGCCGAGACCCTGCGGCAGAACCACTTCGTCAAGGACATCGCCTGCTACGGCTGTCCCATCGCCTGCGACAAGATCTACGAGGTGAGGGAAGGCGAGTTCAAGGGGATCGTCACCCGCTCCCTGGAGTACGAGACCCTCGGCGGCTATGGCGCCAGCATCGACAATGACAACCTGAGCTCCATCCTCAAGGCCAACGACCTCACCGACAGGCTAGGCCTCGACGTCATCTCCGCCGGCCGCGCCATCTCCTTCGCCTATGAGCTGTACGAGCAAGGCATCATCACGGAGGCCGACACGGGCGGCCTCAAGCTGGAGTGGGGCAACTACCAGGCCATGCTCACCCTGATCGGCCTCATCGCCCGCCGCGAGGGCTTCGGCGCTCTCCTGGCCGAAGGAGTCAAGCGGGCCGCAGCCGAGCTGGGCAAAGGCAGCGACTACTATGCCATGCATGTGAAGGGGCAGGAGATCGCCGCCCAGGACGGCCGCGCCCAGCAGTCCATGGGGCTCGCCCATGTGACGTCCAGCCGCGGCGCCGACCATCTCAAGGCGTTCCCCACCATCGACGAGACGGGCTACCCCGACGAGGCCAGGCGGCGGTACGGCGAAGCCTACCTGCCCGACATGGCCGAGCCCCTGGCGAACAAGCACAAGGCCTTCCTCATCAAGGACGGCGAGGAGTTCGGGGCCGTGGTGGATTCGTCGGGCAACTGCAAGTCCGGGGGCACCTTCGTGCTGGCGGAGATATACTGGGGTGACATGGCTGAGGCCATCAGCGCCGCCACCGGGATGGAGGTCGGCGTGGACGACCTCAAGCGTATCGGGGAGCGCATCTACAACCTGCAGCGGGTCTATAACGTGCTTCACGGCATCTCGCGGGCCGACGACACGCTGCCCAAGCGCATCCTTACGGAGCCCAGCCCGTCCATGACAGCCAAGGGACATGTCTGCAGGCTTGAGCCCATGCTGGAGGAATATTACACCCTGCGTGGGTGGGATGTGGCGACGGGCTACCCCACCGAGGCCAAGCTGCGGGAACTCGGTCTGGACGAGGCCGCGCGGCGGCTGAAGGCAGGGGGCAAGCTGCGGTGAACTACGTCCTCATCGGGCTGAGCGCAGCCGCGGTCAACGCTGCGACTGCCATCCGGTCGGTGGACAGGCTCAGCAGCCTCACCCTGGTGTCGGATGAGGCTCATCCCCCCTATGCGCGGATCTTCATCACCAACTACCTGGCTGGCAAGGCCCGCCTCGAGGATATGCTCATCGACGGGTCCGACCTGGACGCAAGGCTTGGGGCCGCCTTCAAGCTCGGCGCGAAGGTCGTGAAGGTGGATGCGGACCGCCGTGTCGTGGTCTTGGGGTCCGGGGAGGGCCTGCCCTATGACCGGTTATTGGTGGCCAGCGGTTCCCGCCCGGCCCTGCCCGATTTCCCGGGGGCGGACCTCCCGGGGGTCGGGGGCCTGCGGACCCTGGCCGACGCCGCGGCCTTGCTCGCACGCGCCTCAGCCTGCCCGGGCGGCAGGGTGGTGGTCCTGGGCGGCGGGCTGGTGAGCCTGAAGGCCGCAGAGGCCTTGACGGCGCGCGGGGTCAAGGTCACGGTGGTGGCGGCCTCGGGGCAGGTGCTGTCCCAGATGGCCGACAAGGCTGCCGCCGGGATGCTCCAGGAGCGCATGGCTGCGGCCGGGGCGGGACTCATCCTCAACGACGACGTCTCCGCGGCGCGTGGGGGCCCCGCCGGGATCGCCTGCGTGGAGTTGGCGAGCGGCCGGTCGTTGGACTGCTGCGCGCTGGTGGTCGGCAAGGGCGTCGTGCCCAACGTGGAGTTCCTCGCCGGCACCGGCGTCGAGACCGGCAAGGGCGTGCGGGTAGACGAGCGCGGGCGGACCAGCGTGGCCGGGATCTGGGCGGCGGGGGACGTCGCCGAGACCAAGGACGTCACGGGCCGTTGGGCCGTGCATGCCATGTGGCCCAACGCTGTGAAGCAGGGACGGGCCGCCGGCCTGGATATGGCAGGCAGCGAGGCAGCCTGCCAGACCAGTATCCGTGTCAACGCCGGTTCCTTCTTCGGGCTCAACGTCGCCTCGGTCGGCCTGACCAGGCCCCCCGAGGGGGCCGCAGAGATCGTCACCGGGCCGTCGGGCGGCTACTACCGCAAGGTCATCGTCCAGGACGGCGTTGTGGTAGGTGTGGTGCTGGCGGGGGACGTCAACGGGGCTGGGGTCTGGCAGAGCCTCGTGGCCCGCGCCGTGCCCGTGGCAGCCTTCCAGGCGCAGCTGGGCAAACGGAGTTTCGGGTATCAGACGATCCTGCCGCAGCCATGGTTCGAGCATACCCTGCCGGGTACTGGCAGGCCATAAACGGGGAGTTATCAGGAGGAACCGCGACCAGATGCCTAAGACAGTCGTCGTAGCCCTAGGCGGCAACGCTATCATCCAGCCGAAGCAGAAGGGGACAGCAGCAGAGCAGAGGGAGAACATCCAGACCACAGCCCGCCAGATATCCGCGCTGGTACGCGGGGGGTACCGGGTCATCGTCACCCACGGCAACGGCCCGCAGGTGGGGAACATCCTCATCCAGCAGGAAGAGGGCGCCGGGGTGGTCCCGCCCATGCCCCTGGACGTGTGCGGGGCCAAGAGCCAGGGCTATCTCGGCTACATGCTGCAGCAGGCCCTGTCCAACGAACTAAAGGCCGCCGGCCTGGACGCGACCGCGGTGACCATCGTCACCCAGGTGGCGGTGGACCCGCAGGACAAGGCCTTCGCCGACCCGACCAAGCCCGTGGGGCCCTTCTACACCGAGGAGCGGGCGCGGGAGCTGGAGGCGGCCAAGGGCTGGCGGATGAAGGAAGACGCCGGGCGCGGCTGGCGGCGGGTCGTCGCCTCGCCGGACCCGAAGCGCATCGTGGAAGCCGAGGCCATCCGGGCGATCGTCCGGACAGGCGCGGTGGTCATCGCCTGCGGGGGAGGCGGCATCCCCGTGCACGAGTCCGCAGCTGGCCTGAGCGGCCTGGAAGCCGTCATCGACAAGGACCTGGCCGGGGAACGGCTGGCCCAGGAAGTCGAGGCCGACATCCTGCTCATCCTGACCGACGTAGAGCAGGCGGCCATCAACTACCGTCAGCCCGGTGAGACCTGGCTCGGCACGATCACCGTCGCCGAGGCCAGGCGTTATCAAGCCGAGGGCCATTTTCGAGCCGGGAGCATGGGCCCAAAGATGGAGGCCGCCGTGCGTTTCACCGCCAACGGCGGCGAGTTCGCCCTCATCACTTCCCTCGATAAAGCGACTGCGGCGCTGGCCGGCCGAACCGGCACCAGAATCGTCCCTTAGCGCCGACGCTCAAGTTCCCCTGGATATCCTACTGAAGGGAGGTGAAAGAGTGACGATTTCCCAGGAGACCGCGGTCCGGCTGTCGGGCCGGGCTGCGGAACTCGAACGCGAACTGGTCAACTTTACCCGAGAACTGATCGCCATCCCCAGCATCACCGGGAGTGAGGGCAACGCCGCCAACCACATCGCTGCGACCATGCGCAAGTTCGACTTCGACCGGGTGTTCATCGACCGTATCGGCAACGTAGTGGGGCAGATCGGCAGGGTCGGCCCGAGGATCCTGTATGATGCTCACATCGACACCGTTGGCGCCGGCGATCCGTCGGCCTGGCCATGCGACCCCTTTGCGGGGAAGCTGGAGAACGGCATCATCTATGGACGGGGCGCCTGCGATGACAAGGGGCCCTTCGCCGCCATGCTCTTCGGCGCGCGGATCCTCAAGGACCTCGGCCTTGTCAAGGGGTTCACCCTGTACATCGTCGGTTCCGTCAACGAGGAGAACTGCGAAGGCCAGGCCGTTGGCTCCCTGATCGAGGACGAAGGGGTGAAGCCTGACTACGCAGTGGTAGGCGAGGCCAGTGAACTCACCCTCAGACGCGGGCACAAAGGCCGGGCCCTGCTGAGCCTGACCTTCCCGGGCACCATGGTGCATGCCAGCGCCCCCGACCGCGGGGACAACCCGCTGTACAAGGCGGCCCCGGTGGTGTCGGCCGTCGCCGGGCTGCATGAACGCCTCGGCAAGGGCACCGGCGACCCGTTCCTAGGCAAGGGCAGCGCCGCCGTGACCAGGCTGGATTCCCCAGCCCCTTCCCTGAACACTGTGCCGGGACAAGCCATCATCTACGTGGATCGCCGACTGACAGCAGGTGAGAGCCGCGAACAGATCATCGGCGAGCTGCAGTCCCTGCCCGGCGCGGAAGGCGCCAAGGTCGAGATCGTGATGGTGAATGACCCCAGCCATACGGGTTATGTCCGGCCCACGGAGGAGTTCTTCCCGCCGTGGGCGCTGCCGGAAGACCACCCGTTGGTGCAAGCGGGGGTCAGGGCGTACCGCCAGATGTTCGGTTCCGAGCCAGCCGTCGAACGTTGGGACTTCTCCACGAACGGCACATACACGATGGGCATGGCGGGCATCCCTACCATCGGCTTCGGACCGGGCGAAGGCAAGTGGGCCCATACCAGTCAGGACCAGGTACCCGTGAAACAGCTCGTAAAGGCGGCCAAGTTCTACGCCGCGCTGCCCCTGACGTTGATCGAGTAGTCGCACATGATGGAGGCAAGAGCGGAATGAAGACGACCCTTAAGGGTAAGCATTTAATCACGCTGCAGGACTGGAGCCGCGAAGAGATCGACACCGTAATGGATGTGGCGCTCCAGCTGAAGCGGGAGAAGGCGCTGGGCATCCCCCATCACCTGCTCGAGGACAAGACCCTGTTCATGCTGTTCTTTGAGGAATCTACCCGCACGCGCAACGCTTTCGAGGCAGGCATCACCCAGCTCGGCGGTCATGCCCACTATCTCACCCCCGCCCAGACCCAGATCGACCACGGCGAGGGCCCCAAGGACACCGTGGAGGTGCTTGCCCGCTACGGCCACGCCATCGGCATCCGCAACTGCCTCCTAGGTAAAGGCAACAGGTACATGCGGGAGATGGCCAAGTACAGCAAGATCCCCGTGTACAACATGCAGTGCGACATCTACCACCCGACCCAGGCCCTGGCGGACATCCTTACCATCAAGGAGAAGTTCGCCAATGACCTTAAGGGCCGCAAGTTCGTGATCAGTTGGACTTACGCCCCCAAGTACGTCCGGCCCTTGAGCATGCCGCAGTCGCTGGTCATGCTGATGTCCCGCTTCGGCATGGACGTCACCCTGGCCCACCCGCCCGAGTTCAAGCTCATGCCCGACATCATTAAGCAGGCTGAACAGAACGCCAAGGACGCCGGGGTCAAGTTCGAGATCGTCCACGATATGGATGCGGCCTTTAAGGACGCCGACATCCTCTATCCCAAGAGCTGGGGCGCCCTGATGCACACCGACGACGACAAGGAAGCCCTCTCCTTGATCGACAAGTACCCCAACTGGGTCTGCGACCAGCGGAAGATGGACCTCAGCAAGCCCTGGTCCATCTACATGCATTGCATGCCGGCGGACCGCGGCATCGAAGTCACCGAAGAGGTCATGGACGGTCCCCACTCCGTCATCTACGATCAGGCCGAGAACCGGCTCCACGCCCAGAAAGCGCTGATGGCGCTGACCATGTAACGAGCCTGTGTGAGGGGGCCGGGCCCGCCGGGTCCGGCCCCCGTGCCTTGAGCTGACACCGCCTAGTGAGGAGGGGACTCGGTGGCATACATAATCGTCGGCCGCTTCCTCCTCGCCCCCGGGGGCGAGGTCAAGGAGAACTGGGGAGTGCGCGTGGAGGGGAACCGCATCACGGCGGTAGGCCCTAACTACGAGATCAGCGGCCTGACCAAGCCAGGGGACGAGATCATCAACGCGCGCCGGAGCTTCATCGCCCCCGGCTTCACCAACTCCCACGTGCATATGTACGGCTACCTAGCCCACGGCATCCCCGTGCCCACGGTGCCAGGCGGGTTCGCCAGCTTCCTGGAGGACTTCTGGTGGCCCCTCGTTGAGGACAGGCTGGACCACCGCGGCATCCAGGCCGCCACGGCCCTAGCCTGTCTGGAGATGCTCAAGAGCGGCGTCACCAGCTTCTGTGACATCCTGGAGGCGCCGGCGGCCATCCCCGGGGGCCTGCGCGCCCAGGCCGAAGTGGTGGAGCGGACGGGCCTTAGGGGCCTCTTGTCCTTCGAGGCCACGGAGCGGGTAGGCGAGGAGAACGGGCGCCTGGGGCTGGAGGAGAACGCGACCTTCGCCCGGGCGCAGGCCGCCAAGGATTCCCTGGTCAAAGGGATCCTCAGCGTCCACACCACCTTCACCTGCTCGGTGCCCTTCCTCAAGCGGGCCCGGGCCATCGCCAGCGAGCTGGGCTGCGGGCTGCACATGCATCTGTCCGAATCGAGCTTTGAGCCTAAGGTTTGCCTGGAGCGGCACGGTACGACCCCCGTCGAGCTGTATGACTCCATCGGTTTCTTGGGCCCCGACGTGCTCGCCTCCCAGTGCGTGCAAGTCTCGCCCAAGGAGATCGGCATCCTGGTGGAGCGGGGCGTCCGGGTTAGCCACATGCCTCTGTCCAACTGCGAGGTGGGGGGCGGCGTGGCGCCCATCCCCGACTTGCTCAAGGCGGGCGCTACCTGCGGCTTGGGCACCGACGGCTACATCAACAACTTCTTCGAGCTGATGCGGGGCGCGTTCCTCATCCACAAGGCCCACCGCCAGGACCCCACGGTGATGCCAGCCAGGGTCGTCTGGGATATGGCCACCCGGGGTGGGGCTGCCGCCATGGGCCTGGACGCCGGTGAGCTCAAGCCCGGCAAGCTGGCCGACCTGATTGTGGTGGACTCCTACCTGCCGACGCCCGTGGCCCAGCACAACGCCTTCGACCAGTTCGTGCTGTACCGCAACCCCGGCGACGTTCAGCACGTCATGATCGACGGCAAGTTCGCGGTGAGGGACGGGAAAGTGCTCACCCTCGACGAGGATGAGGTCATCGCCCAAGCGCGCAAGGCCGCACGACGTCTCTGGAAGGGGATCGAGTGATGGCGAACCTGACAACTACCCTGTGCGGGATTGAGCTTAAGTCCCCCTATGTCCTGGCCTCGGGCCCGCTGTCGTATGACGGCAGGGCTATGGTGGCGGCCTCGGAGGCCGGCGCCGGCGCGGTGGTCACGAAGACGATCTCGCTGGTCAAGGCCGACAACCCCATGCCCCACATGGTCCGCACCGCCCAGAACACCCTCATTAACTGCGAGCACTGGTCAGACCTGGAGGCCTCCGCCTGGATCGACCGGGAGATCGCCATCGCCCGGGACGGCGGCGTAGTGGTCATCGCCTCGGTGGGCCTGTCGCCCAAGGACGTGGCCGAGCTGGCCGGGAGGATCGGCGCCGCCGGCCCCCACCTCCTAGAGGTCGTCTCGTACACCGAAGAGGCCATGGTGCCCATGGTGCGTGAAGCGCGCAAGGCGGTCAAGATCCCTATCCTGGCCAAGCTGAGCCCGAACTGGCCCGGCGTGGTGAAGACCGCCGTCGCGTGCCTGACGGCGGGCGCCGACGGGCTCACCGCCGCAGACAGCTTCGGCCCGGTGCTGCGCATCGACGTGGCTACGGCCAAGCCCCTCCTGGGCGGCTCCTTCGGTTACGGCTGGCTGTCCGGGGCGGCCATCAAGCCGATCACCCTCCGCATTATCGCCGAGGTAGCTAGGGCCGCCGACGCCCCGATCGTGGGCACGGGCGGCGTCGCCCGGGGCGAGGACGCCCTGGAGATGCTGATGGTAGGCGCTACGGCCGTGGGCGTGTGTTCAGCCCCCATCCTGGGGGGCCTCAAGACCTTCGCCAGGCTCAACAGTGAACTCAACCAGGTTCTGGACACCTTCGGCTACGCCTCGCCCGCCGCCGCCAGGGGGGTGGCCCTGCCCAATCTGGTGGACCAGGAGGAGAAAGGGCGGCTCGTCTTCGAACATTCCCCTGAGCTATGCAAGCAGTGTCGGATGTGCGTCAACGTCTGTCCGTACGGGGCCCGTACTCTGGCCGACAAGCAGATGGGGCTGGACCCCGAACAGTGCCGCTACTGCAGCCTGTGCGCCTCGGTATGCCCCACGGGGGCCCTCGGCGTCACGGGAGGCCTGCGTAACCGTCGCTAGGGCAAGAGGGGGAGAGACGGCATGGAACTGGCCATCAGAGGCGCCCTCATCGCCACCGGGAGGGGCACCGTCCGGGCCGACATCGGCCTCGCCGGGGGGCGCATCGCCGCCCTCGGCACCGGCATCACAGCGGCGGCGGAGCTAGATGCCAGGGGCCTCTTGGCCCTGCCCGGCGTCATCGACCCCCATGTGCACCTGGAGGATATCGGCGGGGGCAACACCCCCACCGCCGACAGCTTCGCCTCGGGTACCGCCACGGCCGCGGCCGGCGGCATCACCACCATCCTGGACTTCATCTCACCCGAGCGGGATCAGGACCTGACCGAGGCCTACAGGCGCCGCCGGGCCCAAGCCGAAGCTGGCAGCCGCCTAGACTTCTCCTTGCACTGCTGCATCCCCGCCGGGGCAGGCGACCCAGCGCGGGGCATGGCCGCGCTGGTGCGCGAAGGCGTCACCTCCTTCAAGGCTTTCACGGTTTATGAGGGGCTGGCCCTCAGCGCCTATGAGATCTTCCGGGTGCTGCGGGCCGCCGCGGCCCATAAGGCCCTGGTCATGCTGCACGCCGAGACGGGGAGCGTGGTGGACGGCCTCATCCGCGGCTTCCTCGCCGAGGGCAAGACCGACCCCATCTACCATGCCTACAGCAGGCCACCCCTGTGCGAGGAGGCTGCCATCGCCGAAGCTTTGGCCATGCACGCCGCCACCGGCGGGGAGTTGTACCTGGTGCACACCTCCACCGGGGCAGGCGTCCGCCATGCCGCCATCAGGCGCGCTGACGGCGCCCGCGTCTTCGTGGAGACCTGCCCCCAGTACCTCCTGCTCAGCGAAGACAAGCTCAGCGGCCCCCACGGGGAACGGTACATCTGCTCGCCGCCCCTGCGGCCCCGCGCCGAAGGCGAACGCCTGTGGGCAGCCCTGGCCAGTGGCGATGTGGACACCATCGGCACCGACCACTGCCCCTTCACGGCCGCCGCCCGGGCCGGCAAGGCATCCTTCGCCGATGTCCCCAACGGCATCGGGGGCCTGGGCTTCAGCCTGCCCCTGCTGTTCACCCACGGGGTGGCGGCCGGGCGCATCTCCCTGGACAGGCTGGTCGAGCTGATGTGCCTCAATCCCGCCCGCATCTTCGGGCTGTGGCCCCACAAGGGCCAGATCGCCCCCGGGGCCGACGCCGACGTGGTCCTGTTGAGCCCCTCGGCCAAGGGGAAGGTGGCCGCCGCCGACCTGCCGGGGGATGAGGACTACAGCGTCTATGAGGGTATCGAGACCTCGGCCCGGGTGGAGTACACCATCAGCCGGGGCGAGGTCGTCTTCGACCGCAGGCGGGGCGTCACCGGGGCGCCCGGCCGGGGCCGGTTCCTGGCCAGGCCGTACGGGGAGAGGAGGCAGGACCTGTGAGTTACGTCAGCCCCGAACCCTTGATCGAATTGTGCCGCCGCTTCATCGCCATCCCCAGCGTGATGCAGGAGGAGCGGGAACTGGCGGCCTTTGCCGCCGAACGCATGGAGGCCCTCGGCTTCACCGACGTGCACCTGGACGAGTTCGGCAACGTCATCGGCCGGGTGGCCGGGCGGGGTGGCGGCGGGAAACGCCTGCTCCTGGACGCCCATATCGACACCATCGGGGTGCCCGAGCCCGACAAGTGGCGTACGGACCCCTTCGGCGGCGAAGTCAGGGATGGACGTATCTACGGTAGGGGAGCCGTCGACATGAAGGGCGCCTTCGCCGCTATGCTCATGGCCGGAGCCATGCTGGCTGGGGATAGGCGCGCCCTCGCCGGGGATCTGTACGTCTCGGGTACCGTCTGCGAGGAGCTGGTGGAGGGGCCCGCCCTCGGCCATGTCCTCGCGGAAGTCAACCCCGACTGGGTCGTCATCGGCGAGTCTACGGGCCTCAGCCTCGCTATCGGCCAGCGGGGCAGGGCAGAGCTGAGGATCACCGCCCACGGCCAGCCCGCCCATTCCTCCACCCCGCACCTCGGTGTGAACGCCGTGGAGCAGATGGCCGTCGTCATGGAGCAGTTGCGCGGCCTCCAGCTAGGGGCCGACCCCCTACTGGGCCAGGCCATCCTGGCGTTGACGGCCATCATCTCCTCGCCCTACCCGGGCCAGTCGGTGCTGCCTGACCGGTGCTTCGCCACCTACGACCGGCGCCTGTTGGTGGGGGAGACCCCCACAGGGGTGCTGGGGGATGTGAAGCGGGCCATCGCGGCCGCGGGCAAGGGCTTACAGGCCACGGTGGAGCTGGCCAGGGCCGACTTCCTCACCTACACTGGGTACCACGTGGAGCGCGAGTGCTTCGCCCCGGCCTGGAAGACCGACCCCGAGGGCCCGCTGGTGCAAGGCGCCCTGACGGGTCTGCGGAAGGCCGGGCTCAACCCCAGTCTCACAGCTTACGCTTTTTGCACCAACGGCAGCGAGTCGGCCGGGCGCCTCGGCATCCCCACCATCGGCTTCGGCCCGGGGAGTGAGGCCCAGGCCCACACCGTGGATGAGTACCTTGAGCTGTCTCAGCTGACCGCGGCGGCGGCGGGGTACGCCGGCCTGGCCCGGTCCCTGCTCGCGTGAAACACGCCCGTCCGCTACCCAATCCCGCCGAAGGAGGCTGAAGAGATGAACCACATCAAGACCCAGGACCCGGAGGTCTTTGAGGCCATCGACCTCGAGCTGGGCCGCCAACGCCGCAACATCGAACTCATCGCCTCGGAGAACTCCGTATCCCCGGCCGTGCTGGAAGCCGCCGGGACCGTCCTGACCAACAAGTACGCCGAAGGTTACCCTGGCAAGCGCTACTACGGCGGGTGTGAGTTCGTCGACATCGTTGAGGAGCTCGCCCGCGACCGGGTGAAGCGGCTGTTCGGGGCCGAGCACGCTAACGTCCAAGCCCACTCCGGCGCCCAGGCCAACACGGCCGTGTACTTCGCCGCCATCAAGCCGGGCGACACCGTGCTAGGCATGGATCTGGCCCATGGGGGGCACCTCACCCACGGCAGCCCGGTCAACATCAGCGGCCAGTACTTCAACTTCGTCTCCTACGGCGTGACCCGGGAAACCGAGACCATTGACTACGAGGTCGTCCGCCAGGTCGCCAAAGAGGCCAAGCCCAAGCTGATCGTGGCCGGCGCCAGCGCCTACCCGCGCATCATCGACTTCGCCGCCTTCAGGGCCATCGCCGATGAGGTGGGCGCCATGGTAATGGTGGACATGGCGCACATCGCGGGCCTGGTGGCCGCGGGCCTGCACCCGTCGCCGGTTCCCCACGCCGAGTTCGTCACCTCCACCACCCACAAGACCCTGCGCGGCCCGCGCGGCGGCCTCATCCTCTGCCGCGAAGGCTGGGCCAAGGCCATCGATAAGGCCGTGTTCCCCGGCATCCAGGGCGGCCCGCTGATGCACATCATCGCCGCCAAGGCCGTCGCCTTCAAGGAGGCCCTCAGCGACTCCTTCAAGGGGTATCAGGAGCAGGTGGTGCGTAACGCCAAGGCCCTGGCCGCCGCCCTCACCGAGCGGGGCTTCAGGCTGGTGTCGGGCGGCACCGACAACCACCTGATGCTCGTGGACCTCACGCCCAAGGGCATCACCGGCCGCGACGCCGAGCACCTGCTGGACACCATCGGCATCACCGTGAACAAGAACTCCATCCCCTTCGAGCAGCGCAGCCCCTTCGTCACCAGCGGCATCCGCATCGGCACGCCCGCCGTCACGACCCGGGGCATGAAGGAGCCCGAGATGGAGGTCATCGCCAAGGCCATCGACGAGGCCATCACCCACCGGCAGGCCGAGGGTACCCTAGCCAGGCTGCGGGACGAACTCCACACCATGGCCTCGTCCTTCCCGCTGCACTAATGAGGCTCTACACCGGCGCCACCGTCCTCACCATCGACCAGGACCGCCGGGTGCTGACAGACGGCGCGTTGGCGGTGGACGGCGACACGCTCACAGCCGTAGGCCCCCGGCAGGAGCTGGAGGCCCGCTACCCTAGTGCCGAGCGTATCGAGCTGGGCGGGGGGATCGTCCTCCCGGGTCTGGTCAACACCCACGTCCACATGGCCCAGTGCATCCTGCGCGGCTGCTCCGACAACGCCGACACCTACACCTGGCTAAAGGAGCACGTCTTTCCCCTGCAGGGCAACATGGACTCCAGTGACGCCGTGGCTTCGGCCCGCCTGTGCCTCGCCGAGATGCTGCGGGGCGGCACCACCGCCTTTATCGAGACTCAGGTGGCCCGCAACTACAGCTTCGACCGCCTCGCCGCCACCGTAGCCGACAGCGGCATCAAAGCCATCCTCGGCAAGGTCGTGATGGAGCGCCCCGGCCCCGGCAGCATGCTCCACCCCAACCAGCACGATGATCTGGACACGAGCCTGGCCACGGCCAGGGAGGCCCATGCCCGCTGGGACGGGTCCGCCGACGGTCGCCTGCGGGTGGGCCTCGCCCCCCAATGGACCGGCGGCTTTGCCGCGAAGGCCCTGGAGGAGTGCGCCAAGCTGGCTGGTGAGACCGGGATGCACATCAACATGCACTTCGCCCAGAGCCCGGGCGAGCTGGCGGCTGTGCGGGAGCGCTTTGGGATGGGGGCCACGGCCCTCCTGGAGACCCTGGGGATGCTGGGGCCCGACGTCCTCCTGGTGCACTGCACGGCACTAGAGGATGAGGACGTCGCTCGCATTGGCAGGACCGGCACCCACGTCTCCCACAACCCCGCCTCCAACCTGAAGCAGGCCTTCGGGCTCCCCCCTGTGCTCAAGCTGCTGGAGGCCGGGGGCAACGTGGGGCTGGGCACCGACGGCGGGCCGGTGAACAACGGCTATGACCTCCTGCGGGACCTCAGGCTCGTGGGCATGGCCCACCGCACCAAGGCCAAGGACCCGACCATCATGCCGCCCGAGACCGTGCTGGAGCTGGCCACCATCGGCGGCGCCCGGGCCATGGGCCTTGGCGACCAGATTGGCTCCCTAGAGGCGGGCAAGCGGGCGGACTTCATCCACCTCGACACCCGCAGCGCCTTCCTGGCCCCCGACGTGAACCCCGTGTCCGTGGCGGTGTACGGCGCCACCGGCCGCGACGTGGACCTGGTGGTCATTGACGGCAGGCATGTGGTGGAAGGCGGCCGGCTGCTGACGATGGATGAGCAGGCAGTGGTAGCGGAGGCTGTGGCCCGGGCCCCGGGCACTTATGCCCGGGCCGGGGTGGGGACGAGTATGCTGTGGAAGATGGGGTAGGGCAAGCAGAGTAGAAAGAGCCAAGGCGTCCCGGCGGAGTGCCGGGACGCCTTGCGTCTTGCTCAGAGTTGTGCGTGGGCCTCAGCTACGAGCCTGGCGCGCTCGGGCGGTTCGCGCAACACATGATAGAGAGCTTCCCGCGTCAAATGTCGGAAGCTACTCCTGTACGGTGACCCGTCAGCCTTCCGCCGCCCGCACTCATGCCTAATCGCTCTCTCCCAATCGCTCAGGACGCTCTCCGGGACAGCTGTAAGCGCTGAGACCGGAACGTGTAGCGCAGATGCGTCATCTGACCCTGCCCTGCGAAAGAAACTAACACGCGCACCGGGAATCTGTCCGGCTACACTGTCGGCGTGCTCGCTGTCAGTAAGAATGAAACCGAACTCCGGGTGTCCCTCTGTGTCACACCAGGCGACATACCGCTGGACTATGGTGATCGACATGGGCCTACGGCCGAAATTTAGATGGAGCCTCTGGTCCCCAACACCAAGCCCAGATATCTCAAGCGCCTGTGCCAGAAGCTTCAGGACCTGCTCAGCTTGCGCAGGTGACTTGGTCAGACGCCGCAGCTGCGTGACGAGGTCTTTCCAGTCTCTCGGCTCGATGGGGGCTCGGTGGGACGACCGGCTGGGACCGGATGACTCATCCGCATGCGGTGACATCCAGCCCAGGGATCTATGGTGGCACAAGGACTTCGCAACGCATGCACTCGGAGAGCCTGCGGCCTCCCCTGCCAACGGAGTGGAGCTGCGTCCTGTCTCGGCGGCTCTTCCTATGTCCAGTTGCGTAACGGGTCTAGCAGCAGCCCAGAGGTCGTCGAACCAGGCACGCAGTGTTCTCACCTGAGAGACATCGAACAGAACGCAACCTAGTTCATCGCGGTCCGCGAAGCCAGAATCAGTAAGGTTGGCCGAGCCAAGCAGCGCCGCATTGTCAGTAAGCACTAGTTTGGCGTGAACCCTATCTCGCTGCCTAATCTGCGCGCAGTGCGCTGACAGGATGGAAGCAAGCGGCTCGTCGGTATAGGCTTCAAAGCAGGCTGCTAGGTCTGTGATGAGCCGGAAAGGTCGATTGGCGATCAGAGCTGCGAATACCGTATGCGAAAGATAGGGGCTTATAAGGCGCACTTCGCCGGACGGGCTTGCTTTCAAGACTTCCCGCGCGGCATCGGCGAAGGCGCAACTCTCAGTGGCTGTTGAACCGACAGAATGCATGACCAACTCCACAGCTGTGGGGCCTTGCAGAGGCCCATCACCTTCCCCTTCGCCTCTACACTGGTGCAGGCGGCTCGTTACTCAGCGATATCCGCCGGCGAGAGGTGCTCCTTCTGCGCTGCATCAGCGCAACTGCTCTCATTGTACCCCTTTTGAGGTTCACGTGCACACAGATGTAAGCTCCTGCCGTCTCTCGAGCCGGCTACCCTGCGCTGGGTGCCCCAACAACCGGCCAAATGCAGGCTCCTACAGAAGGCGCCAGAACGTTCTTGGAAAATAAGGGAGGATTCTGGTAATCAGTGCTGGAAACTTGACATGCCTCAGTTGTTCCGACTCAACCCAGATGGAGGATCGAGTGAAGGCGAACAACGTAGGCAGAGTATTGCGACGAGTCTATACAGAGACACCTCATCGGAGTTTGATTGGGGCTGCTGTGGTCTCTGTGATTGCCCTTTCCTGCACTACCATGGGCCTAGGTCATCTGCTCAGCGACCTTCTCGACACAGCCATAGTAAGGGACCTGCGAGGGTTCCTTATTGCTGTCCTGAGTCTTCTGGGGCTACAGCTGCTTCGGTCAGTGTCTAACTATGTGCGGTCAATCGCAGTGGGTCGCTATTCCGAAGTGGCGCTTCTAACCTTGCGGCAACGGTGTTTTTCGAGGTTGACAGCAATGCCTTTGGATGCAATTGAGGAGTATCACTCCGGGGACATCATGTCACGCCTATCAGATGACCTGGAGCGCCTTAGTGGAGTTGACCCGCTACCGTGGACTAGGGAAGTCAGCTGGCTACCTGTGCTCTAAGAGTTGGATGTAAACCAGCCGCTTTCCTGTCGTACTCGTCAGGGGTGAGGTAACCAAGCGCTGAGTGGCG
>JBFMBV010000017.1:29501-38855 GCA_040755005.1 Bacillota bacterium | reverse complement strand
TCGCCACTCAGCGCTTGACTACCTCACCCCTGACGAGTACGACAGGAAAGCGGCTGGTTTACATCCAACTCTTAGAGCACAGGTAGCCAGCTGACTTCCCTAGTCCACGGTAGCGGGTCAACTCCAGGTTCCCTAACGCACTTACGGAAGAACACTTGAGCAGCCGGGCAGTCCTGCAGGCAGATGGACAGCCCATCGGAGTTAACGGACCCAGCCTCATAGACTCGTCTCAAGACGGCCACCAAAGAGTCCCAGCCCAGCATGTCTTCTATCCGACTCATAATCAACGGAAACGCACACCGGTAGAACTCCGACTGCTTACCACCATCGTTGGTTGTCTCTGAGAGAACGTAAGACTGTCATCGCCGGGTTGCATTTGACCCACTGGAGCCGGTTGGGAACTGACCCACCCCGCCAGTGTTAACGCTTCTGTAGGTCCCCGGCCGTCACCTCCTGGTGGGGTACGAGATTGCCCATGAGGCCGGCCCGTTACTTCTCCCGCAGGAGGTAGCTCTCCCCGCGAGTGTTGAGGACATGGCTGTGATGCAGCAGCGGTCGAGGATAGCCGTGGCGATGACGGGATCTCCCAGGACCTCTCCCCAGTCCGCGAACTCCTTACTGGACGTTAGGAAGCTAAGCATCCTTGACACGCACTAAGAGCTAAGAGCTCGAGAGCGTAAAGTTTAGGTAGGTGGGTCCAGGGTCAACGCAGAATGAGAGACCCTGAGTAGCTGTCCAGCGGCGGCAGCTGCTACTCCCCTTGAATGAGAAGGGTGGGTCTCTCATGTTGGATGTTCGGCATGTATCGGCGGCAGTCCTGTCAGTGGTCAAAGGTATTGTTGATGTGCTCAATGGCGCCGAGGATTTCCAGAGCGTTGAAGAGCAAGTGCAGGGGCTGGTGCAGGAAGCCAGCCAGAAGGTGTTCGTCTGGGCCCTGGAGGAGCTGGACGAGAAACTGTGCCGTGCGCGGGACAAGGCCAGGCTGAAGATGATCCGGACGGGCGAGCGGACCTTAGTCACCTCATTTGGCGAGATCACAATCAAACGGCGACTGTACAGGGAGTAACAGACAGGCAACTACCGGTTCCTGTTGGACGAGGCCTTGGGTTGGGAGCCTAGACAGCGGCTGACGCCGAGGCTCAAGGCGATGGCAGTGGAACTGGGAACTGATGTGACGTTTAAGCGGGCGGAGAAGCTGCTCGGTTTCTTGGTTCCCAGGGTCAGTGCGATGACAGTGTGGAATGAGCTTAAGGACGCTGGCTGCAGGGTGGCGGCGGAGGCCGAGGCAGAACGGGAAGCGGTTTTTGTGCAGGGGCAGGTCCCCCAGGGGGAGCGTACGGCTCGACAGCTGAGGGTTGAAGCCGACGGTGTGGCGATTAGGCTTCAGGGAGCGTCCCAGCGGTTTAGCGAAGTCAAGCTTGTGTTCGCCTATGAGGGTAAGACTACCGGCAGGAGGCCAGCCCTGGAGCACAAGCGCACGGTAGCCGGGTTGGTGGGCAGCAGGCAGATCTGGGAGGAGGCCGCGGTGTACTTCGGCAGGGTCTGGGATCTCGGCCAGGTCGACACCGTGCGAGTGGGTGGGGATGGGGCCGCCTGGATCCGGGAAGGGGTGGAGATGTTCCATGGTGAGTACCACCTCGACCCGTTCCACTTGCGCAGACGCCTGACGGAGGCCTTGGCTGGCGACCATAAGGCCTACACAGCGGTCAGTGAGGCCTTGGAGCGACTGGACTGGACCGAAACGCTGAACCTGCTGAGCAAGGCCGCGAAGAAGGTGCGGGGTGCCGCCAGACGACGCGTCCTGAACCTAGCGGGGTATCTTGCAGCCAACTGGGATGGCATCAAGTCCCTGCCTGAGGCGGACCGCCTGGGCGCGATTGAGGGACAAGTCAGGCATACCATCGCCCGGCGGATGAAACGCATCGGGGCCCGGTGGACGAGGGGCGGCGCCGACCGTATGGCCAGACTCCTGGCCGCCAAGAGCAATGGTGAGCTTCAGCGCTATCACAAGGTTTGTCCGATTAGCCTGAAGGCCTCGAATACGCAGGTCGACCTGGAGATCACCGCAAGCCGCGCTGAGGATGTCCACGGCTGGCTCCGGGCCACGGTGCCTGCCCTGGCCGGCCCCTCCGCAGACAATCCGTACCTCAAACAGGTGCTCAAGCAGATCGTCGCGATACACCGGGTTGCTTAATCAAAACCATAACAAGGGGAACTCACCTACGAATCCTTTACACGCACTAAGAGCTCAGCCAAGTTGCGTCTGCTGCTGTGCTCTGGTATAATCTAATCATATCGGGGCGTGGCGCAGTTTGGTAGCGCGCTTGAATGGGGTTCAAGAGGCCGCGAGTTCGAGTCTCGCCGCTCCGACAAGAAGAGACAAGGTCCGGGGGCCTACCACCCCGGACCTTGTCGCTGCCTGGGGTCCTACTACAGCAAAACCGGCTGGAAACTCCTCCGGCCGGTCTTTGCGTCTTGTGTGGGGGTCGCTACTTCGGCGCGAGGATGCCGTCCATCTTGGCCGCGAGGTCTTTCATCATCGGGGCGGTGACGTGGCTATAGATGTCCAGGGTCACGCTGATCTGGCTATGTCCAAGCTGCTCCTGGACCAGCTTCGGATGAGCGCTTTGGCCGAGCAGGAGGGTGGCGCAGGTGTGCCGGAGATCGTGGAACCGCACACCAGGCAGCCCGGCTTTGGCCAGCAGGGGATGGAAGCTACGCTGTCGCAGGTGCGACGGATCGAGCGGCGTGCCAAAGGTGGTCGTGAAGACGAGGCCCTGGTCCTGCCGGGCTTCGCCGAACGCCAGGCGCGCTTGTGCCTGCAGCGGTCTATGCCGCCGTAGGGCCTCCCTGCCCACGGCTGGCAGGTGAATGAAGCCGCAAGCACCTCCTGGCCAAGATCAGGCCCGGGGCCAAGCATCAGGAGCGCAACGGCCACGGGCACGATCCGGCGGCGCATGGGCCCGCCCATGGCCACGCCGGGGTTTCGGGAGGGTGCCCGGGGGCCAGGGCCATGTCCGGCGGGAAGCCTGAGGCGGGGCAGGGGGGTAGCGAGCCGCTACGGTCAGAGTTGGGGCAGTGGCCGGTCCAGTTGGCCCTGGTCCCGGCGGCAGCCCCGTATCTGAAGGGCGCCGACCTCCGGGTGCGGCAAGACGACTGCCCTTGGCGTACCCCGACTTCCACCGCTTGAACGCGTCAACAGCGTCATAGACGCCCCCGCTAAACCGAGCGAGCACGGGTGAGCAGCGCCGGGGACATACCTAGACCTCGCCCCTGTCTAAAAGCATCTTCCTGGATGTATTGGGCCGGAAGAAATGAAATCTGATACCTGGCCGTTTGGCCCCCGTAGCTAGCTGCGGGCTAAACTGTGGGCGCAGTTTGGTGCCTGTAGTTAGGCACGCCTTAGCAGGTGCCCGGAATGGAGCGCTCGAACTCTGGCGGGGAGCGCAAGAGCTAAACGTAAGGCAGGAAGTGTGTCCCATGCGCAAATGGATCAGTCTGCTGACGCTGCTGCTACTGGCCGCGGTGTTCCCGGCGAGAGCCAGTGCCACGGGAACGTACTACTACTACTATGAAGGCCTGCGCGACACGCGCACATCGTCCACGTGGGTGGGCTATTACATGGGTAGCTCCCGCACCGAGAACTGGTCCCGCACAGCAACTGGATCGCTCTTCTACCAGCAGACCTTTACTGAGACCAGGACATCCTCACTGTCGGGGTCAGTGCGCTTCGGCGCCCAAGTCGGGAATGACGCGCTAGGGATGCTCAACGCCCAACTGGGTGGTGCGTATACCACTTCCGTCACTTGGACCGCAGGCACCACGAAGGGCGCAGCGTATACTGTTAGTCCCCTGACTGCCGCAGAACTTAGCGCGTACCTCGGGCAAGGCATTATCCAGGGCACGGAGGTTGTGCGGGTTGAGTATTACCCAGCTGCCGGGGATCCCGTCTTTGTTCAGGGTGTCGATGACCCCAGCCTGAGCCAGAGTGACGGAGACCTCGCCACGGTGCAGAGCTTCCCCGTCATAAGCTACCAGTACAACAGCTTCAGCGCAGCCTATCCTGATGCGTCGGGGTTTTGCCTCGTTTTCCGGGACTGGCCGCTCCCTCCCCCTTAACGCAGTCGGTCGGCCAGGGGCTTAGGTGCAGGAGGGAACCCGGCACAAGGAGGGCACCATGCAGAAACACTTGCTTACGCACGCGCTGGCGCTGGGCGTGGGTATCCTGCTGGCCCTGGGGGTGCAGACCGCCGGGGCGCTGCGGGCGTCGACCCCAGAGGCGGAGGCGGCCAGGGTGGACCAACTGTATGAAGAGTACCGGCAGCTCTGGTTTGATCTAGGGACAGACTTTCGCCCGGCTGGCTACCGGCTGCTGGGGAAGCCGCCGCGCCTTGGTGATTCGTCCACCAGGTCAGCCCCGCGCGACTGGTACAGGCCGGAGGGGCCGCACAGCGACTGGCTCATATTGCCCGGGGATCTCTGGAGGACGACCCAGCGGACCCTGGAGTGGGCCCATGACAATGGCGCCGCCATTGTCGTAGAGATTCTCTTCACCACCCACAACCAGGGGCGGGGGCCCTTGGCGATGCTGGGTGGAGACCCGACCGTGTTTCGGCCGGACTGGCACTTTCTTGGTGCCCGCGACAACCTCATTTTCTCCTTCCAACTCTTGCCCCTGGACAGGACTTGGGCGGGCAGAGGGTACCCACCGGAGTGGGGGATGCTAATCGAACCGTTCATCGGGGCCGTGCGCACGTTCCTTGATGACCGTGACCGGCGGCGCTAAACGTCCCCCTGACCCTGGCAGGCAAAGCCCTGCTAGACGCCCTTGCTTTCACGGGCCAGGACAGCCCAGGACATACTTAGACCTTCAGCCCGGGCCGAGAGGGGCACCTAGGGCGTCCTACGCGGTAGACTCGGGGTAAGCTATGGGGTTCAAGAGGCCGCGAGTTCGAGTCTCGCCGCTCCGACAGGAAGACGGGCAGTCACTGCCCGTCTTTTTGCGCGGCTTGGGGCAGACTGACCTACATGAAGACAACTGCAGTCTTGACGCTTGTGCTGTTTGGTCTGGCCGCCTGGTTGGCGGCGCCGCCCGCAGCCGCCGAGACACTCATCGTGGTACTCGCCGACAGGCTGCCGTGGACCGCCTTGGCTGAGCTGGGGCGCCCCGGGGCCCTTGGCCTGATGTCCAGCGGTAGCGCTGGGTGGAGGGATCCAGTCGCAGCCCAGCTCACCCTCGGGGCAGGCGGCTGGCTCAAGGGGCCCACCAGCCTGCAGGGGGCCTCAGCCGGCGAGGTCCTGGCTGAGGGCCGGGCAGCCGAGGTGCACGCCCGGAGGATGGGGAGGGAGTCTGAGGCGGCGGTGCTCTGCTTGAACCTCCCCCAGATCCTGTCTCAGCTCGACCCCGGCAGCCGCATGCCTCCCGGGGGCCTGGGGGACGCCCTGGGCCGGGCCGCTGTGCCTGTGGCTGTCTGGGGCAACAGCGACTGCCATTGCCTGACTGCCCGCGCCGCAGTCGGCGTGGCCATGGACGCATCTGGCTCGGTCCCAGCGGGGGATGTGGCCCGGGGCACGCTGCCTGCGGCCGACGCCCCTTGCGGCCTCGCCACGGATTACGCCTTCCTGCTTGAGGTCAGCCGCAGGGCCGGGCGGGGCTTACACTTGCTGGAGACCGGCGATTTCGCCCGGTTGGACCGCCACCGGGGCGAGTTCACCCCTCCTGCGGCTGCGGCCAGCGAAGCTGCGGCCCTTCGCAGGCTGGGCGAGTTCTGGCGGCAGTTGGGCAGTAGCCGGGCGGACGCCTTCCGGCTCCTGCTAGCGCCATCGCCTGCCTCCGCGGCGGCGGTCAGGGGAGAGCTTTTGGTGCCGGTCCTGCTGGCTGGACCCGGGGTAGAGACCGGTTTCTTAAGCTCCGCTTCCACCCGGGTGCGAGGGGTGGTGGCCGCAGTAGACGTGGCCCCGTCGCTGGCAGGCATGCAGGGGGTGACTGTCCCAGGCGCGGAGGGCAGGCCGTGGTCGGTCAGCCCGCAACAGGACCCTTGGGTTGTCCTGGAGGCCCTCCAGACCGCGGCGGCGGGGGCTGAACGCCGCCGGCCGTGGCTGGTCAAGGGGTACATCGGGGCCCATGTGGGACTGGCCGCTGTAAGCCTCTTGCTGTTCCTGCGGTCGGGCAGGCCGTCGCCGGCCATGGTGTGGGGGTTGATATCCCTGGGGGCCGTGCCCCTGGCCTGCCTGCTCGTGGCCCGCGGGGCCGCCTTCGAGTTGGTGGTCTTCGCCGTGCTGTGGGGGGCCTTAGGGGCCCTACTTAGGGCCGAGCGGGCCGTCTTGGCGGTCTTGTGTTTGACCACGCTGGCAGTCATCGCTCTGGCCAGTCCGGAGGCGATGTACGCCAGCCCGCTCGGTTTTTCACCCGCTGCAGGGGCGAGGTTCTATGGAGTGGGCAACGAGTTTGCGGGCATAGCCATTGGCGCCGGCCTGGCGCTCGCCGCGCTCGCCTCGGGACGGCCCCGTGGCGGAATGCTGGGCTTACCGCTAGTCGCGGCTGTGGCGGTCTGGCTGGGGGCACCGGGACTGGGTGCCAATCTGGGCGCTGCCGTAGCTGCCCTGGCTGGCGGGGCGGCCTTCGCCTGCCTGGACAGACGCACCGCCGCAGGCGCCGGCGGGCGGGTGCCGGCTGTAGGACTAGGTCTGGCCCTGTTGGTGCTGGTGTGCCTGATCGCCTGGGATGCAGGCGCGCCTGACCGGGCCTCCCATGTCGCCAGCCTGGTGATACGGACTACGGGTGGTGACCATACAGGCGCGGTCGCCCTAGTCTACCGCAAAGCCCAGATTAACCTGAAGCTCATCCGGTATACTGCCTGGAGCAGGCTCTTCCTAGGGTCCCTCGCTGTCTTCGGCGCCTGGCACATCCGGCGCAGGCGGCACAGGACGGGGGAGGGGCTGGACGCCGGCGTCCTCGCCACGGTGGCCGCTGCGCTGATGGCCTTGTGTGTGAACGATTCCGGCGTGGTAGCCGCAGCTACCACCATGGTCTTCGTACCAGCCCTGCAGGGCCTGGATAGCCTGCGCACGACCTTTCATTGTTGACATCCTTGACGGATTTGTTAAAATCGAAGTTGATTCAATCTGGGCCAGGGGGTGGAAAGGGGGCAAATACGCCATGGATGCTTTGGGGCGCCACGTATTGGCGGAGATTCACGGTTGCGACCGTGCTGTGCTCAATGACCCCAAGCGCGTAGAGAAAATCATGGTTGACGCGGCCCTGGAGGCCGGAGCGGAGATTCGGGAAGTGGTGTTTCACCAGTTTGCCCCACAGGGTGTAAGCGGTGTGGTGGTCATCAGCGAGTCGCATCTAGCGATCCACACATGGCCTGAACTGGGCTACGCAGCGGTGGATGTGTTCACATGCGGTGACCGGGTTGACCCGTGGACAGCCTGCAGGTTCATCTTCGAACGGTTTGGCGCCAAGCACGTCACCGCATCTGAAGTGCACCGGGGCATGATGGACACGGCCCCCGCAAAGGTGGCTGCGGCGGGTTCATAGAGGTGGGCCATGGACGAACGGCTGGCGATGTTTCGCGACCTTACCGACGCTCCCGGGGTGCCGGGCGCCGAGGGGGAGGTCCGCGAGGTGTTCCGGCGGTACGCCGCTGGTCTGGGCACGCTGTCCCAGGACAACCTGGGCAGCGTGATCGTTCAGCGGCGCGGCGCCAGTGACCGGCCCCGCATCATGTTGGCCGGTCACATGGACGAGATCGGGTTCATGGTGACATTGGTCACCAAAGAGGGTTTCTTGAGGTTCCAGACCCTGGGTGGCTGGTGGGACCAGGTACTGCTCGCCCAGCGGGTGATCGTGAAGACCCGCAAGGGCGACGTGGTCGGGGTGATCGGCTCCAAGCCACCCCATATCCTGGACCCGGAAGCCCGCAAGAAGATGGTCGAAAAGAAGGACATGTTCATCGACATCGGGGCCGCCAGCGACGACGAAGCCAGGCAAGTCTTCGGCGTCAGACCTGGCGACCCCATTGTTCCTGACAGCTCCTTCACGGTCATGCGCAACGAGAAGCTGCTCATGGCCAAGGCTTGGGACGACCGGGTGGGGTTGGCCCTCATCATTGACGTCCTCAAGGAACTCAAAGGCAAAGGCCATCCCAACACCGTGTACGGGGTCGGGACCGTGCAGGAAGAGGTAGGGCTCAGGGGAGCCCAGACCAGCGCCCACATGATCTCCCCGGACGTGGGTTTCGCCCTGGAAGTCGGGATCGCGGGGGACATGCCCGGAGTGAAGGAGCATGAGGCCCAGGAGAGACTAGGCAAAGGCCCGGCGATCCTGCTCTACGACGCCTCCATGGTGCCGAACACCCACCTGCGTGACCTCGTCACCGATACCGCCGAGGCAGCGGGCATACCGTACCAGTTCGAAGCCATGCCCGGTGGAGGCACCGACGCCGGGAGGATTCACACCAACGCCGGCGGCGCCCCTAGCCTGGTGCTGTGCGTGCCCTGCCGTTACATCCACAGCCACACCGGTATCATCCACCGCGACGACTACGAGCATGCCGTGAAGCTGCTCGTCGCCGTCATCCAGCGGTTGGATACCAAGACAGTCAGCGCTTTGCTACGCTAATCCCGTTTCGGTCTGGAGGCGACGCAGTGTCCAGGACATTCGCGATGGTCAAACCTGACGGGATCCAGCGAGGTCTGATCGGCGAGATCATCAGCCGTCTGGAGCGCAAAGGCCTGAAGCTCGTAGCCATGAGGCTGGTGGCCCTCGACGTGGACCTCGCCCGGCGGCACTATGCCGAGCACCAGGACAAGCCCTTCTTCGCCCGGCTCGTACGCTACATCACAGCTGGTCCCGTCGTGGTGATGGCCTGGGAAGGCCCTGAGGCGGTGCAGGTCGTCCGGTCGCTGCTAGGCGCCACCAACCCGCGGCAGGCCCAAGCGGGCACCATCCGGGGCGATCTCGGCCTGTCCCTGGCCGCCAACCTCGTGCACGGCTCCGCCGATGACGAGGCGGCCGCCATCGAGCTAGCCCTGCACTTCAGCCCCGGGGACCTGGTCGGATATGACCGGACGTCCGAGGCCTGGATCTCGCCTGAGGAATGACCATCTGCGTAGGCACTGCGGGATACAGCTACAAGGACTGGCGGGGGGCCTTCTACCCGGAGGGGATCAAGGACAGCGGTTTGCTGGAGTACTACAGCACTCGGTTTGACATGGTCGAGTTGGACTTCACCTATTATCATCTGCCGTCGTCCCGGACGCTGCAAGCGATCGAGCGCAAGAGCCCTGCTGGGTTCACCTTCCTGGTCAAAGCCTACAAAGGTATGACTCATGAACTGCCGCCTCCTG
>JBFMBV010000017.1:0-29491 GCA_040755005.1 Bacillota bacterium | reverse complement strand
AGGCGGTCTTCCGTGCGTTCCGCGAAGCCGTGAGGCCCCTGGACGAAGCGGGCAAGCTAGGGTGTGTCCTGCTCCAGTACCCCTTCGGGTTCAAGCCGCTCCCGCAGACCGCAAGCCATTGGCGGTGGAGCGTGGACAGGCTCAAGCCCTGGCCGGTGGCGGTCGAGTTCCGCAACAGCGCCTGGCTCACTGCCGACACCTTCGCAGCCCTCAGGGCGGCTGGGGCAGGTTTCTGCGCCGTGGATGAACCCAGGCTGCCAGGGCTCGTCCCTCCCGTCGCAGTGTCGACAGGGCCGCCGGCCTACGTGCGCTTCCACGGGCGCAACGCGGCCAAGTGGTGGAAGCACAAGGAGGCGTGGGAACGCTACGACTACCTCTACTCCCGGGAGGAGCTGGAGGCCTGGGCACCAAAGGTGAGGGGGCTGGAGGCCGAGACCGGGACGGCTTATGTTGTGTTCAACAACTGCCATGCGGGCCAGGCCGCCAGCAACGCCCTACTGATGCGCGAGCTCTTGGGTTGACTGCCCACGCCCCACTTGATACACTTAGTTTAGTTTACGAAATGAATGGACACCGAAGCAACTGGAGGTGACGGAGTGGCTGCACAGGACAAGGAGCAGTTCGACTCACTCCTGCGTGAGCTCTTCCTCATCACCAAGCGCAGGTTCCGGGATGTCCTGTCTGGTTCAGGCATGACGCCGCCTCAGTTCCACGCCCTGGTCGCCATCGACCGCCACGGGGAGCCGACCATGGGCGAGCTGGGCGATGTGCTGTTCCTCGCCTCCAGCACCCTGACCGATCTCGTGGACAGGTTGGAGAAGGATGCCCTCGCCGAACGGGTCAGGGATCCGGAGGACAGGCGGGCGATCCGCATCAAGCTCACCGGCAGAGGGAGGGCAGACCTCGCCGCAGTGCAGGAAGCCAGGCGGAGGTACCTGACACAGGTCCTGGGCGAGCTTGGGCCGGAGCGGGCCAAGCTCCTCATCGCCGCTTTGCAGGAGCTGGTCTCCGTGATGACCAGGGTGCCTACACCGTAGCTGGAGTTGATCTTTGTGTCAGTGGCCCCGAGCCAAGCAGCAGCGTTCACGGAGCTGAGCGTCCGGCGCAGCGTGGCCATCTTGGCGGTGCCGGTCATTGCAGAGAACCTGTTAGTGTGGGCGCGACGGCCCTAGTGGCCCGCCTGACCGAGGCCGGGGAGCGGCGACAGGCTTCCGAAGCGCCCCCTCAGGCCCTGATTGTCATCCTGGGGTTGGCGGTATTCGTGGTCGGCGTCGGCCTGCCCACCGGGCACCAGGTAATCTCCCTGATAGGCGCCGGCCCTGACGCGAAGGATGCCTCCACCGCACACTTCCGCGTCGTGATCCCTGTTGGCGTTGACTCTGGCCGGCGGTCTGTCTGGAAGGAGCTACAGGTGTGAAGGGGATCCTGCCCGTGGACTACCACGTCCATCCGGCCTACTCCCTGGACGCGGAAGGGTCAATCGAGGCATACTGCCAGAAAGGCCTTGACCTGGGTCTGGGGAGCTGTGCCTGACCCCTCACTTCGACATCTTTCCCGGGCAAGCGGCAGAGGATGGCCTGGTGCGGGCGGGTGACGGCCTCGTCCCTATGACCGACAGGCGGTGGCTCAAGGAGTACGTGGCCGAGGCGCAGGCCGCCGATGCCAAGTACGCTCCGTTGGGCCTGAGGGTCAAGGTGGGGCTGGAAGTGGACTACTTCCCAGGGGGCGAGGGGCGCATTGCCCAGGCTTTGGCCGGCCTGCCCCTGGACTTCCTGCTCTGCGCCATCCACTACCTGGAGGGAGGGCGCCTGTCAGCCAGGGGCCCTGCCGTCGAGTACTTCAGGGGGACCACTCCCCGGGAGGCGCTGGCGGAGTATGGCAGGAGGCTGGAGGCAGCGGCCGCCTCGGGCCTGTTTGATTCCGTGGCCCATTTGGACATCTACCGCAAGTACGGAGAACTCGTGCATGGCCCCGGCAGCTTCGCCCCTTGGGAGACCCTGCTGGAGCCTGGGCTGGCGGCGGTGGCCGCCGCCAGCATGACCGTCGAGCTGAACCTGAGCCCCTTGCGGCGAGGAGGGCAGGAGCCCCACCCCAGCGGCGGGCTGCTGCGGGTGTGCCGCGACCTGGGCATCGCCCCACTGACGGTGGGCAGCGACAGCCACAGCCCCGAAGTGATGGGCCTGGGCTACCAGGAAGGACGCGATGTCCTGAGGCGGGCAGGGTTCACCGCGGTGCGCGCCTACACCGGCCGAGAGGCTCACCTGCTGGAGCTGGCCTAAGGTATGGACCCCGCCGGGCTAGGCGGGGTCCTGCCGTATCAGCCCTGCTTCCGCCAGGAACTCGAACAGGGCGGTCAGCAACTCATCGTCCCTGACTCCCGCGTCCATGGCCAGCGCATCGGAGATCTCATCCAACTTGCGGCGGCCGTCTGCCCAGAACAGGACCTGGCTGAAGAAGGCCTCCCTGGCCGGAGTATCCCTCAAGCGGGACTGCCAGTGGGCCCGGCGGTCCGGTGGCAGCCTGCGCAACTGGGCCTGGATGTCAACCGGCCCGCGGTGCAGCCGCACCGGTACGAGCGCGGGCAGGGCCGGTCGCCCGGTCCCCGCTGCCGGGGCCGTGCAGAGCCCGCGTTCGACGTGGAGGGCCCGGGTCAGGCGGCGCAGGCGGCACTGGGCCGCGGTCAGGGCCTGCAGGGCTTCCTCCCGGGCGACTGCGAGCAGCTCCGTCACGGGTTCGGCCTGAGCGGGCCGTACCAAGCCCTTCACCGTCTCCAGATCGAGCAGCCTTCTGCCGGTATGGAAGGCCAGCCGGCGGTCCACCTCGTCCACGTCGACGGCGTCACTGGCCAGTCCAGCTTCGGCCAGGGCTTGCAGCTCGCCGGAGAGCCGCGCCCCCAGTTGGTTCACGAGCCAGACCGCTTCCGGGTACCCGGCCCCCGACAGGAAGGCGGCATAGATCGCAGTGACCAGGCTCACCAGGCCCAGCATGGCTGGGTCGACCTTGTCGATGGTATCCTCACTGCTGTGGTAGTACCGGTCAGGCCATTGGATCAGCATCGGCATGGGCACCCCCACCGTGGGGTCGGAGAAGAGCCAATGGTCGCTGCCCCCGGAGAACGGAGTGGTGCCCAGCTTGACCGAGGGGTTCAAGCCGGTATGGGCCCAATTGGGAGCCGACGGCGCTGCGGAGCGCAGGATGGAGTCGAGCAGCGGGCCGGTGAAGCTCGGCAGGGCCCTGGGCGGGTACTCGGCGGTGAGCACGCTCCCGCAACGTGCTTGACACTGGCCGACCATATCGAGGTTAAGGCCCGCGAGCATGCCAGCGAGGAGCTGTTCGTGGCGGGCAAGGTACGCATAGGTTCCGTTGATCTCCGGCACGAGCAGGAACCTCACCGGCCGCCTCGGCTCCGGCAGGTGCCCGCTGGCTGCCATGATCGACAGCGCGCGGGCGGCCTCCAAGAGGGCACCGCACCCGGAGGCGTTGTCGTTGGCCGAGGGGTGGGGATGGCACAGGTGGGCGATGATGACGATCTCACCGGCGAGGCTGCCGGGCAGGACGGCCTCTACTATCTCCAGGGTCCCGGGATAGAACTTTGCCTCCACCAGGGCGCGGACCTTCGGGAGCGGGGTGCCCTTGTCCCTGGACTCAGCTATCAGCCGGCGCAGCCGTTGCCCCGTCCTGGGCGACACGACGAACCCGAAGTGGGCGGGGATGCCGCCTTCAAGCCGGAAGGCAGTGTACTGCAGGGCGTCGGGCAGATCCCCTTCGGGCCGCGCCGGGGGGAACGCCCGCATGCCGTAGTTGATGAACCCGAGGGCGCCGCGGGAGGCCCCCTCGAAGGCGGCCCGGTCCATGTCCCCGTTGACCAACACCACTTTGCCGCCCACCGCGGCCTGATCCCAGGCGTCCGCATCGGTGACCCGGTCTACGGCGGTGAGTTCCGCCTCGATGCCGCCGGGCGGGGTGGGCCCGCTCCGTTGAACGATGTGCAGTCTGCGCACGCTATAGTCGGCCAGCACCTCGTCCTGGCCTGCGCCAAGTAGGGTGAGTACGGCCTGGCGGCAATCCCACTCCAGCGGTGCCCGGCAGGTCCAGTAGGCCGTGGCGCCGTCAGCGGGCAGGCTCACCAGCCGCGGCTCCAGTCCGGCCGAGTCCAGGCTGTCAAGGCAGTAGCGGGCGGCCTTCCGAAAACCTGGACTGGCCTGGATACGATGGTACCCGGTGACGGCGGTCACATCGTCGAAGGCCCGCTGACCGGACACCAGAGGGGCGGCCAGTTTGAGCAGCTCAGCAGGCAGCACCGGTGTCACCCCTTCCCGTTCCATCCTATAAGGAGCAGTTCGTGGCCAGGGTCAGCCCTCCTGCTGAAGGTCAGCGGGGTGCGGAAGGCGAATTAGCTAGCTCGATGAAATCGTAAGGGGGGGCAGGTCCTTGGACACCTCCGAGCTGATGAGCCTGGCCTTGGCCATGGCCGGGATGGAGGCTGTTCCACCTGACAGCGCCATCTATGTGCACGGCGAGGGCATCCGCCGCATCCTGGCCGGGATTGACATGGGTGTCCCCGAGTTGATGCTGGCGGCCGATCTGGGGTACGACTGCGTGCTGGCGCACCATCCGCAGCCCGCTGTGCTGACCTACCCGGACATCCTAGACCTGCACGTCGCGCAGATGGTGCGGGCGGGTGTGCCGGAAGGCGCCGCGCTAGCCGCGGTCTCAAACCTGAAGGAGGACGCCTTCTATCGCTATCATAGCGGCAACTACGACCATGCGCCGTCCGTCGCCAGGGTACTGGGCATGCCGTATCTGAACATCCATAACCCCCTTGACGAGATCGGGCGTAGGTTGATGGCCGAGGCGGTCAGCCGGGTCGGTCCCGCTGAACCCGTGTCGGCAGTCGTTGAGGCCCTGCTTGAGTTGGAGGAACTGCGGAACGCACCGACGCGGCCAGTGGTGGCCGTGGGGTCGCCGGCACGGCGGGCGGGCAAGGTGGCCGTCGCCCACGGCGCCGGCACCAACGGCGGCTATGACGTGGCCAAGGCCTACTTCGCCCACGGCGTGGACACGTTGGTGTACATCCATTGCGACCCGGGGGCCGTGCGCCGGCTGCGGGCGGATGGGGCCGGCACGCTGATCATCGGTGGGCATATCGCCTGCGACCGGGTAGGCATCGTGCCCTATCTGCGGGAACTGGAACGGCGCGGCCTGGAGGTTACACGGGTGAGTGGTCTATGACGGGTCTGTTCTTGGAGGCTGTGGTTTTCCTGGCCGGGGCGGTGTTCATGGCCGTGGAGGTCGTAGGCAGCCGCGTGCTAGCCCCGGACTTCGGCAGCTCCGTGTTCACCTGGGGCAGCCTCATCGGGGTGTTCCTGGCTGCCCTGTCGGTAGGGTACTACCTGGGTGGCGAAGCCGCCGACCGCCTGCCGGGCGAGCCCCTCCTGTACGCCGCCCTCGGCGGCGCCGGCGGCCTGACCATGCTCGTCCCGGCCGTCGCGCCCGCCCTCACCAAGGCGGTGCTGGCGGCCGACTTGGGGCCGCGGATTGGGCCCCTGGCCGCCGCCGCAGTGCTGTTTGCGATCCCCGCAGTGCTGCTGGGCATGGTCTCGCCGCTGGCCATCAAACTCAGGGCCGCCAGCCTGTCTGGGCTCGGCCGCACGGCCGGTCGGTTGTATGCCCTGTCTACCGCTGGGAGCATTGCGGGCACCTTCGCCGCTTCTTTCTGGCTCATCCCGGCCTTCGGCACCAGACCGATTCTAACCGGGTTGGGCCTCGTCCTCACCGGGTTGTCGGCTGCGGGTTTCGGCCTCCAGCGGCAGTGGCGGCTGGCCGCCACACCGCTGGGCGTGGCCGTCGTGGTCATCGCCCTGCTGCCCGGACAGCCTCTGCCCGCCACCAGCATGGTCCTGGTGCACGAAGAGGAGTCCCACTACCACCGCATCCTGGTCGTGGAGGACGGGCACAGTCGCTGGCTGAAGTTCGACAACTCCTGGCAGAGCGGTATGTCCCTGACCGACCCCTTCGACACCCCCACCGTCTACACTGGCTATTTCCGCTTGCCGATGCTGGTCACCCCCCACGCTAGACGCGTGCTGTTCGTGGGTCTAGGCGGAGGATCCGCCCCCAAGGACTTTTGGCGCCGCTACCCGCGGGTGGCCGTGGACGCTGTGGAACTGGATCCCGCCGTGGTGAGGGTAGCCAGGGAGTACTTCGCCCTGCCGGAGGACAGCAGGCTAAGGGTCGTGGTCGAGGATGGCCGGGCCTTCCTGACCAAGCCCGGCGACGAGTACGATCTGATCGTCCTTGATGCCTATTACGCCGACGCCATCCCTTTCCATCTGACCACCGTGGAGTTCTGGCGGATTGCCGCCGGGCGCCTAGCCCCGGGCGGGATAGTCGCGGTTAACATCATCGGCTGCCTGGCGGGGGAGCCCGGTGGGCTGTTTGCGGCCATGTACAAGACCATGGGTGAGGTGTTCGCAGACCGGGCCGCCTATGGGGTGGGCCTCGGTCCGGCCAGCCCGGCGACTGTGCGCCGAAACATCATCGTGTTCGCCCGGGGTACCGGCGCTCAGCGGCTGGCCCCGGCGATAGCGGTGGCGGCGCTGCGGGCTAGCCCCGAGTACGGCGAACTGGTGGCGACCCACTATGCGGCGCCCGAAGTGGGCGCAGCCGCCGCTGTCCTGACCGATGACCACGCGCCGGTGGATGCCTTGCTCCACCTGTACAAGCCCCGCAGGCCATAGGAAAGCGACGTGATGCAGGTGCCCTCTACTGACCCCCTGACACACCTGGACGCGCTGTCTGCTGACATCGGCCCCCGGCCGGCCACCAGCGCGCAGGAACGGGCCGCAGCCGACTACATCGCCGACCAGCTCGGTCAGCTGACCGACGCAGCGCGTACCCACAAGTTGTGGGCGCCGCGGTCCCCGGCCCCTAGCGTGGCTCTGCTGCTGCTTATCAGTCTGGGTGGGATCGCCATGTTCCTCAGCGACCTCTGGCTGGCCGCAGGGATCCTGGTGTTCGTCTTCGTCCTGCTCAGGCAGGAGCTCTCCGGCCGCGGGTTCTTCTGGCAGGTCCTGCCCAGGCGCGAGACGGTGAACATCACCGCGGTCCTCAGACCCAAGGAGGAGGCGACCCGGCGCCTCATCCTGGCGTGCCATCACGATTCGCCAGTGTTTGGGCCGCCACTCGCCCCGGGCCGGATAGCGGGCTTCAGGCGGGGGCAACGCTTCGCCCTGTTCAGTGTGGGCTTGGCCGCGCTCGTCGGGATAACCACGCTCCTCTGGCCCCAGCCACTGCTGCTGATCCTGCTCATCCCGTCAGGGTTGAACATCGCGGGGACCTTAGTCAGCTACGCCACGTGGGCGGTGTCCAAGCGCTCCTCACCGGCGGCAGTGAGCGGCGCGGCCGGTGTGGCTGTGGTCCTTGCCGCCGCTGAGGAGCTGGCTAAGGAGCCGTTGACCCGCACGGAGGTCACCGTAGTCTCGACGGGGGCCAAGGAGGCAGGGGCCCATGGCATGACCCATTATATCGACGTCTTCGGCCGTGCCTTCAAGGGCTCGCCCATCATCGCCGTGGACAGCGCCGGCGATGGGGAGCTCGTCTACACGACCTCCGAGGGGTTTTTCGGGCGCGTGAAGATGGATCCGGGCCTCGTCTCCCTGGCGGAACGCACGGGCCTGGCCAGGGCAGGGGTGAATGAGATCTTGCCGTCCAATGCCTGGACGGCGGCCCTGTTCGGCCACAAGGCCATCGGCATCAGGGCCGAGGGAGGGGAAGGGACACCGCCCAGGTACGCCATGGGCATCGATGAGCCCGACCGGGTGTCCGGTGACGCCCTGGACAAGGCAGTGCGCCTGGTGGTGGAGATGGCGAGGGCCATCGACGCCGAAGCATAGGCCCCGGCCCATTGCATAGGCTCCCAGGGGGTGGGGGCCTGTGCATTGGGTGGTGGCCGCCTGCAGTGGGGGGCTGTGCGCTGGCGTAGGTTTCGTGCTCTACTATGCGGTCAGGCTCAGGGGCGGGCTAGGGGTGTTCGGCGAAGCCTGGAACGCTGCCACCGAGGGGGACCTGGGGCTAGCCGTCGGCCTGTTCGGGCTCATGGCCGGGGCCGGGCTGGCCGTAGGCAAGCTGAGGCAGGGCTGGGTCGGTTACACCCTCGCGGCCCTGGGTTCGGCCGTGGCTGCCCTCGCCTTCCTGCTGGTGTTCTTCATCAGGCGGGGGCCCGAGTGGACGCTCGCTTTCCAGGCAGCGCTGCCGGAGGCGTTCGCTTTCACCGGCTTGGGCGCTGCGGCAGGCGCGGTGGCCCTGGCCAGCGCGTCGCGACTACGCTAGGGGGTTAGGGCTTGGACTTCGTTGCCATCGACCTCGAGACCACCGGCTTAGACCCCCGGCGCGACGGGATCATCGAGGTCGGTGCGGTCAGGTACAGGGGAGGACAGGCTGAGGCCTGCCTCTCCCGCTTGTGTTCCTGCCCGCAGCCACTGACCTTGAGGGTGTCCAGACTGACCGGCCTGACCGCTGAGGACTTGGCCGGGGCCCCGCCGGCCGGGACGGTCTTGGCCGAACTGGCGGCTTTCATCGACAGAGACGCCCTGGTGGCGCACAATGCCGCCTTCGAACTGGCCTTCCTGAGAGCGGCCGGCCTGGACCTGCCCGACCAGCGGGTGGCCGACACCTACGAACTGGCCAAGATCGTGCGCCCCCGCGCCTCCAGCTACCGCCTGGCAGACCTCAGCCCCGCAGCGGACGTCCGGCACAGGGCCATGGCTGACGCCAAGTCCGCCGGTGACCTGTACCTCTTACTGCTCGCTGAACTCAGCGGTTTCGGCAGGGACGAGCTGGCGGCCCTGGAGGAACTGCTATCCCTGGACCCCGCCCTGCGGGAGTCGGTCCGCTACGCCCTCGCAGCCAGCGCGGGTACACGGCGCACCGACCGCAGGGCGGCTGCGCCCTCTGCCCTGGACGCGGCTGCAGCCCCCCCTGCTGCAGCCCCCGGCACCGCCCAGACCGACGCCCCAGGACTGCTGGGCCCAGCGGGCCCGCTGGCCCGGCGGTTGCCTGCATTCGAGCACAGGGCCTCCCAACAGGAGATGGCCAGGCAGGTGGCGCGGGCCCTAGGTCAGGGCATGCACCTGCTGGTGGAGGCAGGGACTGGCACCGGCAAGTCCCTGGCCTACTTGCTCCCTGCGGCCCTGTTCGCCCTCGGTGGGGGGTCCAGGGTCGTCGTATCCACCCACACGGTGCATCTTCAGGAACAGCTCATGGACAAGGACCTGCCTCTCTTGACTAGTGGCTTCGAGCTGCCCCTCAAGTACTCTGTGCTGAAGGGGCGTGGGCACTACCTCTGTCGGCAGCGCCACCGGGCAGCCCAGGAATCGGCTGGCCCCGACAGGCGTCAGCGGGCGTTCCTGGGCCGCCTCCTGGTCTGGGTTGGGGAAACCGCTACGGGCGACAAGGCCGAGCTGTCCCTGAACCCTCCAGACGAAGACGACCTGTGGACGCTGGTCAGCGCCGACGGCGACTCCTGCCCTGGGCAGTCCTGCCGCTGGCACGGGTCGGGCTGTTTCGTACAGGCGGCGCGGCGGTCGGCCCAAGCCGCCCACATCGTGGTGGTCAACCACTCCTTGCTCCTCAGCGACATCCGGACAGGGAACTCGATCCTACCGCCCTATCGCCAGCTGGTGCTCGATGAGGCCCACAACCTGGAGGAGGTAGCCACTGAGCACCTGGGGCCGTCCTTTGCTGAGGGGCAGGTGCGCCACTGGCTGAAACACCTCGCTGGGCGCAGCGGGGTAGGCTGCGAGCCCCTTGCCTCCGCGGCCCTCGTCAGCATGACGCAGCTGTTCACCGCCTGCCGGGAGGAGTTCGGCCAGGGGCGTGACGAGTCTGGGGCTGTCCAGGTCAGACTGACGCCCGCCGCACGGGCCACGCCCGGCTGGAAGGCCATCGTCTCCTTGGCTGACCTGGTCTGCCTCAGGCTGAAAGGGCTGGCGGAGGGCCTCGCCGCGCTCGCCCAGGACACACCCGACGACGAGCAGGCCGAACGCATCCGGGCGATGGCTGTCCCCGCCCTTGGGCTGGCTGGGAGCCTGGAGGGGGTGGTCAAGGGCGCCGAAGGCTGGGTGGAGTGGTATGAAGGGGACAAGGCAGGGGGGCGGCTGCGGGCCGCACCGGTGGACGTTGGGGATATCCTGCGCACATCCCTGTTTGACCGGCTGGACTCCGCAGTCCTGACCTCGGCGACCCTGGCGGTGGAGGGGGAGTTCGCCTTCATGGCGGGTAGGCTCGGCCTTGACCGGTGTGAACGGGGCCGCGTGGCTGCGTGCGGGGTAGGTTCGCCCTTCAACTACCGCAGTCAAGCTCTACTCTGCCTCGCCACCGACGTGCCCGACCCACGCCTGGGCGATCAGGGGCTCGCCCGCGTGGCCGCGGACTTCCTGGTGCGGGCCGCAAGCCTGGCGGGCGGCCGCACCATGGGCCTGTTCACTTCGCGCAAGCTCCTGCGGCAGGTAGGCGAGGAGGCGAAGCGGCGGCTGGAGCCCGAAGGCCTCCTGGTGTTGGTCCAGGGTGTGGATGGCTCGAGGACCCGGCTGCTCGAGGAGTTCCGCGCGGATCAGCGCACACTACTCCTGGGCACCAGCAGCTTCTGGGAGGGCATCGACCTGCCTGGACCGGCCCTTAGTTGTGTGGTCATCGTCAAGTTGCCTTTCCAGCCTCCCACGGTCCCGGTGGTGGAGGCCCGCTTGGAGCACCTGGAGGCGCAGGGGAGATCGGGGTTCGCGCACCTGACCCTGCCCCACGCTGTGCTGCGCTTCAAGCAGGGATTCGGGAGGCTGATCAGGACCCGGCAAGACCGCGGCGTGGTCGTGGTGCTAGACCCCCGGCTGGCTGGCCGTACGGGCTACGGCCGCTCCTTCGTCCGCTCCCTGCCGGGGCCCACGGTGCTGCCGGGCACCCGGGAAGAGCTCCTGGGGGCGATGGACCGTTGGTTGAGAGGGGAAGGGATTGCGGGCTATGGAGACGAAGACTGACGGGCAGCGTGGGGACGGTCCCCTGATCCTGCTGACCAACGATGACGGGGTGTTCGCCGACGGCCTGGCGGCCCTGCGGCGTGAGGGGTTGGCGCAGGGCTACCGTCTGGCCGTGGTGGCGCCGGACCGGGAGCGCAGCGCCAGCGGGCACGCCATCACCTTGAACCACCCCCTCCACGTTGAGCAAGTCGCTTTCTCCGGCGGCGGCGAGGGCTGGGCGGTGGACGGCACCCCAGCCGACTGCGTGAAGCTTGCCGCCCGGGCCATCCTGGACTCGCCGCCGAGCCTGGTGGTCTCAGGCATCAACCGCGGACTGAACGTGGGCACCGATGTCTACTACTCTGGCACCGTCAGCGCGGCCATCGAAGGGGTGATTTTGGGCATCCCTGCCCTGGCGGTCTCGGTGGCCGCCCATGAAGGGGCCGACTACGGGCCGGCGGCAGCCATCGCCTGGCGGCTGGCCGCGGCAGTGCTGGCTCAGGGCTTGCCCGAGCGGACCTTGCTGAACATCAACGTTCCCTCGTTGCCCATGGCAGAGCTGGCAGGCGTCGCCGTTACACGGATGGGTGTGCGGCGCTACCGCGATATGTTTGACAAGCGAGTGGACGCGCGGGGCCGCACCTACTACTGGATGGCCGGCGAGGTGCTCGAGGACGATGAGCCCCTGGGGACCGATGTGAGGGCAATCAGGGACAACCTGGTATCGGTGACCCCGATCCAGCTCGACCTGACCCATCACGGGTTGGCCGAGGCCGTGTCGGGCTGGGGGCTGACCTTGGAGGGTTGACGCAGTGAACCTGGTCTACCACGCAGACTGCTTAAGACACGCGCCCGACGCCGTCCCCGAGGGGGCCTTCCGCCTGCGCGCCATCATGGAGCTGCTGGACAAGACGGGTACCCTGGACAGCTGCCGTCTGCATACCCCGGGGCCTGCCACCGTTGACGCGCTGGCCCGGGTACACCAGCGGGACTATCTGTCCGGGCTCGAGCTTCTGGACCAGCAAGGGGGCTGCTATCTCACCGTCGACACCGCCGTCACGAGCGGCAGCTACACAGCCGTCCGCCGCGCCGCTGGCGCCGCCATCCAGGCCGTAGACCTGAGCCTAGCCGGAGCTGGGCCGGCCTTTGCCCTGATCAGGCCGCCGGGGCATCATGCTTACCCTGACCGGGCCATGGGCTACTGCCTGGTGAACAATGTGGCCGTAGCGGCTGCTCACGCGCTGGCGGCGGGAGTTGGGCGGGTGGCGGTGATCGACTGGGATCTGCACCACGGCAACGGGACTGAGACTATCTTCGCCACGGACCCGCGGGTGCTCTTCATCTCCTTGCACGAATGCCCCTCGTGGCCAGGGACCGGGTGGCTGGACGAGGTCGGTGGGGGCGCCGGCGCTGGTTTCACCATCAACATCCCGCTGCAGCCCGGCTCAGGGGACAAAGAATACCTGGAGGCCTGGCGCCAGATCGTGGCGCCGGCTGTCCGCGCCCACCGGCCCGGACTCATCCTGGTCTCGGCTGGCCAGGACGGCCATTTCGCCGACTACATGGGCACCCTCGAACTGACCGCTGCCGGCTACGGACACCTGGCCGAAGCGGTGGCTACCCTGGCTGAGGAGGTCTCCGGCGGGAAGCTGGCGGCTGTCCTGGAAGGCGGGTACAACCCGGTGGGGCTCGCCTACAGCGTGCTGGCCATCGTCCGCGCCTGGACAGGCTTGCCGGCGGTCCCGGAGCCCTTGGAGGGGCCCAAGCCCAAGCCGGATGGTTGGACCCAGGAGCGGCTGGATGCTGTCAAACGCAGACTAGCCTCGTTCTGGCGCTTCGACGCATAGGCTTGGCCCAGGCCGCATAGGTGTGGTACGGGGGGAATGGCTCGTGCCCGTACCGCGCAGACGCCAGGAAGTGCCTCCGCCTGGGCTGTCGATGTCAGCCGTAGGAAGCGGCCTGGTGGTGGGCATCATCTGGATGGTCATTGCTACCGCCGCGCTGCTGTGGCCCCTGCTGCGCACCGATTACCTGGATGCTCAGCTTCCGCTCGTCCTGCGCGCCATAGGGCTGGCCGGTGTGCTGCTGGGGGGGATCATCGCCGGCAGGCGCGCCCGGAACCGTGGCTGGCTCCATGGGGCGCTGGTCGGGGTGCTATACGCCGGCGTGGCCACGCTGTTGGGGGCGCTACTGGTGTCGGCCCCAGCGGCTGGTGCGGCGACTGTCGGCTGGAGGTTCGCCTCAGCAGTGCTCATCGGGGCGCTGGGCGGGACGGTGGGCGTGAACCTGTAGGGGGCTGTTCGGGGATGGGCTGGTTTAGCAAGCTCAAGGTGGGACTAGCCTTAGGTGGCGGGGCGGCGCGGGGACTCGCCCACATCGGCGTGCTCGAGGCGCTGCATGAAGCGGGAGTCAAAGTGGCCTGCGTGGCCGGCACCAGCGCGGGGAGCATCGTGGGGGCGCTGTACGCCGGCGGCCACAAGCCCAAGGCTTTGCGGGAACTCGCCCTCAAGACTAGATGGCGGGACCTCACGGAGGTCATCATCCCCAAGGACGGCCTGCTCGGAACGGAGCGGCTGGAACGGCTGCTGGACGAGCTTTTGGGTGGCAGATCCTTTGCCCAGCTGGATGTACCGTTCGCCGCCGTTGCCACCGACCTGTCCACCGGCGCAGGAGTGGTGCTGGATAGCGGGTGTGTGGCCAGGGCTGTGCGGGCAAGCTGCGCGGTGCCTGGCATTTTCCCTCCGGTGCGCCATGAGGGCCTTATCCTGGCTGACGGAGGACTGCGGAACAACGTCCCCGTCGCTGTGGCCCGCGAGCTTGGGGCCAATTATGTCATCGCCGTAGAGTTGCACTCGGGTGTCCCGGTTAGCCAGCCTAAGAACATCTTCGAGGTCTTGATCCAGACCGTCGCCATCATCCAGTGGGCGGGCACTGAGCCCCAGGTGCGCCAGGCTGACCTGGTGATCCAGCCGGACCTGCAGGATCATGGCCTGTTTAGTTTGGACAAGGCCAAGGAGGTCATGGACATCGGTTACAGAGCGGCCATGCAGGCCCTGGCGCGGCTGCCGCGCCGGGCCAGGCGCCGGTAGCAGGTTGCAGCCGGCAAACCAGGGAGGGCACCCAGGCCGCGGGTGCCCTATGGTTTGAGACAGCCATGGACTGGAACACGACGCAAGAGCGGTTTGTTACAGGTTCTGGCCGTTGCGTAGCGCTTCCTCGGCGCGCCGGATCATCACGCGGACCATCCGTCCACCGATATGGCCACCAATGCGCCCGTTCTCGCGCGATGGCATGTCAGCCCAGCCCACACTCTGGATATTGGGCAAGAGTCCGAGTTCGCTGGCGACCTCGTACTTGAAACGGTCAAGGGCTGTATCAGGCAGGAGCCTTGGTCGATCTTGAAACTGCGCCACGAGCCTCACCTCCTCACACAAGGATCGCATCTAGTTTGTCGCCGCATGGTAAGACATTATGTTAGAAGTATTTGGCCGCTCGCCAGGCCTGGATCTATGCAGCTCTGCATAGCAGGATTTGTCGAAGCCCAGCGAGAAATCAGATGCGGTTTCAGAGCCTTGGCCCATGGGAGCGGATTGTGCGATGCGGATTGACTGCCATCCGGTGCTCGCATTCCAGCGTGGCCCCGCTTTTCGATTCACCTTTGAGGAGCAGTCGCTTGAGGCGTACTCAGGGGAGACCATTGCGGCGGCGCTCCACGCCGCTGGCGTAAGCGTACTCGGTCATAGCCCGCGGCTTGGCAGGCCTCGCGGGTTTTTCTGCGCCATCGGCAACTGCTCGTCGTGCCTGATGGAAGTCGACGGGGAGCCCAATGTCAGGGTGTGCGTGACCCAGGCGCGGCCGGGGATGAGGGTAAGACGACAGGTGGGAAGGGGAGAGCTGACCGGTGCGGGCCGTTGACGTCGGAGTCATAGGTGCAGGGCCCGCAGGCCTGTGCGCGGCCATCGCCGCCGCAGAGGCGGGGGCAAGCGTCACCGTCGTCGACAGGCAGGCGGCCGCCGGTGGCCAGCTGGTCAAACAGACGCACCGCTTCTTCGGCAGCCGTGAAGAGCGGGCCGGGACGCGCGGGACAGCGTTGGCGAAGGAACTGGCGGCAAAGACAGTCGGCCTTGGGGTCGAGGTCGTCCTGGAGGCTGAGGTGCTTGGGTGCTATGACGACGGGGTCGTGCTGTTCGAGCGGAGCCACCGGGTCCACAAGCTGAAGCCAAGCCGCCTCATCCTTGCGGCGGGGGCGGCCGAGCGCATGCTGCCTTTTCCCGGCAACGACCTGCCTGGGGTGTATGGGGCCGGCGCAGTCCAGACCCTGATGAACGTATACGGCGTCAGGCCGGGCCGCAGGGCGGTGATGGTGGGAGCGGGGAACATCGGCCTCATCGTAGGCTACCAGCTCATCCAGGCTGGGGTCGACGTGGTCGCCGTCGTGGAGGCGGCCCCGGTCATCGGTGGGTATCTGGTCCACGCAGCCAAGCTCCGGCGGTCAGGCGTGCCTGTCCTCACAGGCCACACGGTCACACGGGCGTTGGGGGACGGGCAGGTGGACCGGGTCGAGGTGGCTGCGGTCGGCGACGGCTGGGCGCCCATCCCTGGCACTGAACGGCAGTTTCGGGCTGACGTCCTGTGCCTGGCCGTCGGGCTGTCGCCGCTGGTCGAACTCCACTGTCAGCTGGGCTGCGGCACGCGCCACGTGCCGGAACTCGGTGGCCACGTGCCGGTGAGGGACGCACGCCTGCAGACGACCCGGGCAGGCGTGTTCGTGGCGGGCGATGCCGCCGGGGTCGAGGAGGCGAGCGTCGCTATGGTCGAGGGCAGGCTGGCAGGGCTGTCCGCCGCGGCGGACCTCGGATACACAGATACGTACTCCCAGCAGGCGGCAGAGTGCCGTGCCGCTCTGAGGCGGCTGCGCGCAGGGCCGCTGGCAGACAAAGTCCGACGCGGGCTCCAGACGCTGGGGGGGTGGGCTGAAGATGCTTGAGCGCACAGGCGTGCCGACGGAGGCACAGCTAGTGGAAGTCGCCCCGTCCGGGGCCAGGCTGGCCAAGGGCCCCGTTGCGGTGATCGAGTGTTTTCAGCGCATCCCTTGTGACCCTTGTGCGTGGGCGTGCTCCACAGGGGCCATCGCCCCCTTCGCCGACATCAACGACCTGCCGGCACTGGATGCCGAGGCCTGCACTGGCTGCGGCGCCTGCATCGCGGCCTGTCCGGGCCTGGCGATCTTCGTGGTGGATGTCAGCCGGCCAGGTGACACCGGGGTGGTCCGAGTGCCCTATGAGTTCCTGCCGGTGCCGGCCGCCGGCGAGGAAGTGGCCGCCCTTGACCGGGAGGGACGGGTGGTAGGCAGGGCGAAGGTCCAGCGGGTGCAAGCGGGCGCAGCCCAGGACAGGACGTTGGTGGTCTGGCTGGAGGTGCCGAAACCTTTGGCCATGCGCGTCAGGGGCCTGAAGGCAGGCGAGCGCCATGGCTGAGCCTGTCATCGTCTGCCGGTGTGAGGACGTCACCCTGGCCGAGGTGCGGCGCCTGCTTGCCATGGGCTACACCCACGTGGAGGAACTCAAGCGCCTGCTCCGCTGCGGCATGGGCCCGTGCGGTGGCAGGACGTGCTTGCCGATGCTGGCCGGAGAGGTCGCTAGGGCGACCGGCAAGGGCCTGGCCGAGGTGGAGCTCCCCTCCGCCAGGCCGCCGGGGCGTCCAGTCAGCCTCCGGGCGATCGCCAGGGGGAGCAGCGATGACTGAGACCGCGGACGTGGTCATCGTCGGCGGCGGTGTCATCGGCCTGAGCATCGCCTACAACCTCACCCGTTCGGGGGCTGGCCGGGTGGTGGTGTGCGAGCGCAGCAACTGGCTTGGCTCAGGGTCCACGGGCCGCTGCGGGGCGGGGGTGCGCCAGCAGTGGGGGACCGAGATGAACTGCCGCCTAGCCAAAGCTAGCATCGAGTGGTTCGAGCGGGCCGAGGCGGAACTGGACTATCCGGACGGCATCGAATTCAAGCAGCAGGGATACCTGATCCTGGCTTTTACCGCCCAGCAGGTGGAGCAGTTTAGGCGCAATGTTACCCTGCAGCGCAGCCTCGGCATCGACTCGCATTGCCTGGCACCGGCCGAATGCCGGGACATCGTGCCTTACCTGGACACGACAAACCTCATGGGCGGCACCTTCTGCGGCAAGGACGGCCATATCAACCCCTTCCGGGCCCTGGACGCGTATGCCCGTGCGGCTACCCGCGGCGGCGCCGACATCCGCAAAGGGTGTGCGGTCACCGGCATCGAGCTTGAGGGCGGGCGGGTGGTAGGGGTCGTGACTTCCCTGGGTCCCATCTCCACCCCGGTCGTGGTCAATGCGGCCGGACCGTGGTCCCAAGTGGTGGCCGCCATGGCGGGCGTGGAGTTGCCGGTCTACTCGGAGCGCCACCAGATCCTCGTGACTGAGCCGGTCGCCCCGGCCCAGGGGCCCATGGTCATCTCCTTCTACCACGGTTTCTACTGCCAGCAGACCCCCCACGGGAGCTTCATCATGGGGTTGGGCGACGCCCGCGAGCCTAAGGGATTTGACACTGGCCACTCCTGGACTTTCCTGGAGGAGGTCGCCCAGACCGCGCTTGAGCTCTTGCCGTACCTGGCCTCGGCCAGGGTCGTGCGGCAGTGGTCAGGGCTGTACAATCTCACGCCCGACCGCCAGCCCATCCTGGGCCCGGTGGCTGGGGTCATCGGGCTGTACCTCGCCGTAGGTTTCAGCGGGCACGGGTTCATGCTCGCCCCCGTGACCGGAGAGATCATCGCCGGCCTCATCACCGGGGCGGAAGTGCCTGTGGATGTGCGGCCGCTGAACTTGGACCGCTTCGACCGGGGCGCGCTGATCATCGAACCTTCCGTCGTCTAAGGAGGTGCGGCACTTGAGCCTGAGGAGCATCGACGAGCGCTGTTCGGGTTGCCGGGTGTGCGAGCTGGTCTGCGGCTGGAGGCTGTTCGGCGAGAACAACCCGAAGAAGAGCGCCCTCAGGGTGACAGGGGAGTTTCCGGCGCCTGGCAGGTATAGGGTGGTCACCTGCGACCAGTGCGGGGAGTGCGCTGAGGCCTGCCCGGTCGGCGCCATCGCCCTCGGGGCCGCCGGGGCCTACCACCTAGACGCAGAGCTGTGCACCGGCTGCCTCGCCTGCGTGGAGGCCTGCCCGAGGGGCGCGTTGTTCACCCACCCCGACGTGGCGCAGCCGATCAAATGCATCCTGTGCGGGGAGTGCATCGAGTTCTGTCCCCGTGAGGCGCTGCTGGACGGTTCGCGTGAGGAGGCGAGGTCATGAACGGGTATGCCGGGCGCATCCTGCGCGTCGACCTCACGGTGCGGAGCGTCAGGCCGGAGGAACTGTCCGCGGAGCTGGCCCGCGGGTACCTCGGCGGGCGAGGCTTTGCCGCCAAGCTCTTGTGGGATGAGTCGCCGACCGGGGGCTCGCCCCTGGCGCCTGAGGCCCCTGTGATCGTCGCCAGCGGCCCCCTCTCCGGGCTGTTCATGCCAGGCAGCGGCAAGGTCACCTTCGCCGCCAAGTCGCCGGCCACGGGCGGGTACGGCGACTCGAACATGGGCGGCCACCTGGCCGCGGAGCTCAAGTTCGCCGGCTATGACGCCCTAGTCATCACCGGGCGGTCCGAACAGCCTGTGGTGCTCGTGATCGATGGGGGCAAGGTGTCCTTTAGGGATGGCTCCCCCTACTGGGGCAAGGGAGCCCTGGAGACCGAGGCCATGCTCAAGTCTAATCTCGGTGAGGACTTCCAGATCGCCACCATCGGACCGGCGGGCGAGCGGCTGGTGGCCTTCGCCTGTGTTTCCCACGACTTCGGCAGGCAGGCAGGCCGGACTGGCATCGGGGCCGTGCTCGGTTCCAAGCGGGTCAAAGCCATCGCCGTCCGGGGTCACGGGACCATCCCTGTCGCCAAGCCCGCAGCCTTCAGGGACAAGGGCAAGGAGATGTTCAAGGCCTGCTTCGCCAAGCCGGGGTTCAAGGAGTGGACCCCCTATGGCACTGCCGGCGTCACCGACTGGGTCAACGAGGTCGGGGCCTTCCCTACCCGGAACTTCCAGACCGCCTACTTCGACGGCCACCGGGACATCAACGGGCAGACCCTGAAGGAACGCATCCTGGTGACGGACAAGGGCTGCTTCGCCTGTCCCACCCCTTGCGGCAAGTATTCGCGCCTGGAGCGTATCCCGGGCCGGGCGGAGACTTTCGTTGAGGGACCCGAATATGAGACCATCGCCCTGCTAGGCGGGAACTGCCTGCTCGGTACCATCGAAGAGGTGGCGTACGCCAACTATGTCTGCGACGAGTTGGGCCTCGACACCATCAGCGGCGGCAACGTGGTCGCCTTCGCGCTGGAGTGCTTTGAGCAAGGGCTGATCAGCGCAGACGACGTGGGCCGGAAGGTCCGCTTCGGCGATCTGGACAGCGTCGTCCACCTGCTGAAGCTCATCGCCGCACGGCGGGGCATTGGGGACGTCCTGGCCAGGGGAGTGAAGGGGGCGGCCGAGGCCATCGGCGGTGGGAGCGAGGAGTTCGCCATCCACGTCAAGGGGCTCGAGTGGAGCGGGTATGAAGCCCGCTACGCCCCCGCCATGATGCTGTCCTACATGACCGCCGACGTCGGCGCCCACCACAATCGTTCCTGGGCCATCACCCATGATGTGGCCACCGGCCGCGGCAGCGTGGAGGGGAAGGCGCGCCGCGTGATCGAGTTGCAGCACATCCGCCCCCTGTTCGATGCCCTGGGCGTGTGCAGGCTGCAGTGGGTGGAGATCGGCTTCGAACTGGAGCACTATGCCGAGCTGTTCCCGCTGGTGACGGGCTGGGACTACACCTGGCCGGACCTGCTCAGGCTGTCGGAACGCATCTGGAACCTCACCCGATGCTTCTGGCTCAGGGAAGTCCCCGGTTTCGGGCGGTCCATGGACTATCCGCCGGGCCGGCTGTACAAGGAGCCGGTGCCGTCCGGCCCCAGCCAGGGCCATGTGATCGATCGGCCCCGGCTGGACGCCCTGCTCGATGAATACTACGCCTTGCGGGGGTGGGATGCTAACGGTCGGCCGACGGCGGCCCGGTTGCGCGAGCTGGGACTGGACTTCGTGCTGCCCGGCCTGAAGGGCAAGGTGAGCTAGGCGATGCGGGTGGTCCTGGTAGGCATGAGCCACCTCGCCCGGTATATGCCCGGCGGCAGCCCAAGGTTCGAGCTGGTGGCCGACGGCCCCCTTACCATCGCCCAGGCCCTCGACCTGGCGGGCATCTCGCCCCAGCTGGTGATGGCGGCGTTGGTCGACGGGCAGCGCCGGGAGAAGTCGTTCTGCTTGGAGGATGGGGCGGAGGTGCTCCTGGTCCCGCCTCTGGCCGGAGGTTAGGGGGGCAGCGGAACGTGGCCCGAGTGTATCCATCACAGCCCATCGTCTCCGTGGCGGCGGCCGTGGTGCATGGCGGCCGTCTCGCCCTGGTCAAGCGCGGGGCCCAGCCCCGCAAAGGGCAGTGGTCCCTGCCCGGGGGGATGGTGGAGCTGGGAGAGCCACTGGCCGCCGCAGTCGCCAGGGAAGTCGAGGAGGAGTGCGGCCTCAGGGTGGAACCCGGCGCCGTCATCGGGGCCTTCGATGCCATCACCGAGGACGAGGACGGCCGGGTCAAGTACCACTACGTGCTGATCGACTTTTTTGCCACTGTCACCGGGGGCGCCCTGCGGGCGGGTTCGGACGCCGAGGCGGCGGCCTGGGCTGACCTGGATGAAGCCTTGGCTCTCGAGCTCACTGACGGGACACGCAGGCTGCTGACGGACCTGCCGGGACATCACGCTTACTTGCGCTATTTCGGCAGCTAGTACCCCCCTTGTCGCAGGGCCTTAATCCACGGCCCCTGGGGACGCCAATTGTCCGCAGGGGCCGTTATGTCCCTCGGCCGCCAAGTTATGTCGCCGGCATACTATAGGTAAGAACGGGGGGTACACAGGATGGAGCAGACTGGCGAGGCGTACGCAGCACTGGAGGAATACCCTGTGCAGGCCCTGGCGGTCTATGCGGCCGAGCGCGACCCCGTTGCCGGCGGTGCTGTGTGGCGCGTTGACACAGACCGGGGGCCGAAGTGCCTGCGGCGGCTCCGTCCACCGGCTATCGTGGCCAAGCTTGCGGTTGCCGTCCACCGGCACCTAGAGGGGAAGGGGGCCCGGGTGCCTCAGCTGGCGCTGACCGGGACCGGCGACCCGTACGCGACGAGCGGTGGCGGGACGTATGTGCTGATGGAGTGGCTGGCCGGCAGCGAGCCGGGGCTGTTTCGCCCCGCTGAGCTCGCCGTGCTGGCCCGGGTGCTGGCTAGCTTCCACCGGGCGGGGGAAGGCTTTCCGTGGCCGGGGGGCGAGTTGGGCGGCCCGGAGTGGCCGCAGGCCTATGCCCGCATCGCCCGGGAGTGTGACGAGGCGGCGTGGTTTGCCGGGGCTCGCTCCGATGCCGCCAGTCGGCTGGTGGCGGCGTCCGCGCCGGCCCAGGCCGGACGGGCGCGCGAAGCCCTCCGCCGCTTGTTGGCATCGCCCTACCCGCTGCTGGCGGCGGGGGCTCCTGCCAGGGGATACCTGTGCCGGGACGGCTTCAGCGAGCACGACATCCGCCTGTGCGCCAGCGGGCCGTTTCTGGTCCGCTTCACCAAGTCCTCCTGCGACCTGCCCGTAAGGGACCTGAGGCGGTTGGTCAACAGAGTGATGAAGGCGCACGGACGGTGGGACGCGGGCCTGCTAAGCACAATCGTCGCGGCCTATGGGGAGGAGCGGCCGCTGTCCCCAGCGGAGCTAGAAGTACTGGCCATCGACCTGGCTTGCCCGCACCTGTATCACAGCTGCATCCGCAAGGCGTTCAGGGGCCTGCGCCCTGTGGAGAGGGTGCCGGCAGATGAAGTACGCCGGCGGGTCGCCCTGGAGGCATCCAAGGATGCGGCCCTCGCGGCGCTGGGTTGGGCGTGAGGGGGCGACCGCCGTGTACAGGCGCCTCTGCATGCGGGTAGGGACGCTGACCCGGCTGGAGGCAGCCATAGACATTGGGCGGGAGGGGCGGAGGGCTTGCAGGAATGGCTGGGGGTAGGGATAGAAGAGAGCGCTTGGAAAGGCTAGCTCAGGGCGGGATCGGTACGTCCAGTAGCGGGTAAGCGGCCCACTGGGGGTCGCTCCAGTGCCACCACTCGGCGGGATTGCCGACGAAGCCCGCCTGGCGCATGGCCCGCTCGAGGATGAGCAGGTTGGCCCTGGCTGTGGTCGAGTGCCCGGGGTGCCTGCGGGCTGCTTGCTCCGTGAAGTCATCGAAGTCCGTGGGCATTTCCAGCTCAGTTCCGTCATGGACCTTGGCCAAGGTCACATCGACCGCGGCGCCCCGGCTGTGACGGGAACCCGTGGCCGCCGAGGCGAACAGAGCTGGAAAGGGTGCGGCTGCCCTTAAGGATGCCTGCACCGAACACGGCCGGTAGGCGTCCCAGATCACGAGGGTCAGCCCTTGGGCCATCAGGTTCGCCTGGGCCAAGCTGAGCTTGGCCAGGGTACCCGGGGTCAGATAGGCCTTGTTCGACAGGTACCAGACTTTGCCGGTGAAGTTGCCAGTGGTCGCATACCTCAGGCGAATCAGGATGGACGGATCCCGCGCGGCCACCTCGATCAGGCCTCGGTCAGTGGGGGTGACCTGAGGGTTCATCGGTCGCTCGGCTACTTCGGGCGGCCGGGCGGGCTGCAAGGATGGGGGTACTAACTCCGGGACGCGGACGGCCAGGAACGCTACTGCAGCCAGCAGCACCGATAGAATGAAGATGGCCCTGCGCCTGCCCCCGAGCATCCTAGCATCACCTCCGAATCCTGCTGAGGATGTGTCGAGACGATGTCAGCCACCAGCTCAGAGTTGACCGACAGTTACCTCTTCCGGGACCTTCCCGCCGCCGACAAGGCCGAGTGGTCCCGGCTCGCCTCCAGGCGCACCCTGGCCGTCGGCGAACGCCTGTTTAGCCAAGGCGACAAGGCTACGGGCTTGTTCGTGGTGCTATCGGGAGGCGTGCGGGTGTTTAAGCTGTCTCCCGACGGCCGGCGGCAAGTCTTGCACACCTTCGGCCCCGGGGAGCCGGTGGGCGAAGTGGCGATGCTGTCAGGAGGAGCCTATCCAGCCAACGCCGAGGCCGCAGCCAGCACTACCCTAGCATACCTCGAACGGGCGCGGTTCCTTCAGGCCTTGGGCGAAAGCCCGCAGCTGGCGATGAACCTCCTGGCGACCCTAGCTGGCCGGCTGAAGCTGTTCGCCGAAGTCATCGAGGACCTGTCCTTCAAAGAGGTCTCCGCGCGACTGGCCGGGCACCTGCTGGCGGCCTGGGAGGCTCAGGGCCAGCCGTCACGGCTGACCCTGCCCGGCACCAAGGGTGAGTTGGCCGACCAGCTGGGGACAGCCCCTGAGACCCTGTCCCGGACCATGGGGAAGCTGGAACGGGCCGGCCTGCTTCAGGTCAAGGGGCGCAGCCTCGGCCTGCCTGACCCGGAAGGCTTGAGGAGCATAGTCGAAGCGGGTCGGCTCGAACGGGATAAGGAACCATGATAATTGTTAATTACATTGACGAATTTGACTTAGGTCAAGGCGAGACAACCTCGGCCCTGATAGACTGCAAACTGAAGCGAGCAGTATGCAGGGAGGGTTGCCGGATGACGAAGGCAAAGCGCCTGGTGGTCAAGATCGACGAAGACAAGTGTGACGGCTGCGGTCTGTGCGTGCCATCCTGCGCCGAAGGGGCCATCCAGATCATTGCTGGCAAGGCCCGGCTGGTGGGCGACAACTTGTGCGACGGCCTGGGGGCCTGTCTGGGGCACTGCCCCCAGGACGCCATCACCTTGGAGGAGCGGGAGGCCGAGGCTTTCGACGAGTCGGCGGTTGGGGTCCATTTGGCCAAGGTCAGGCCCGGGGCCAAGCCTCACGGGCGCAACGGCCACGGGCACGATCCGGCGGCGCATGGGCCCGCCCATGGCCACGGGCACGCCGCGGTTTCGGGAGGGTGCCCGGGGGCCAGGGCCATGTCCTTGCGGCCGGAGGGCGGGAAGCCTGAGACGGGGCAGGGGGGTAGCGAGCCGCTACGGTCAGAATTGGGGCAGTGGCCGGTCCAGTTGGCCCTGGTCCCGGCGGCAGCCCCGTATCTGAAGGGCGCCGACCTAATGGTGGCGGCGGACTGCGTGCCCTTGGCGTACCCCGACTTCCACCGCAAGTTCCTCAAGGGCAGGGCCGTGGTCATCGCCTGCCCTAAGCTGGACGATACGGGCCCCTATGTGCAGAAGCTGGCGGACATGATCCGCTTGAACGACCTCAACAGCGTCACTGTGGCCGTGATGGAGGTTCCGTGCTGCGGCGGCCTGGTCAGGTTGGTCAAGGCGGCCATGCAGGAGGCGGGCGTGGCTGTGACGGCCCGGCAGGTCAGCGTGGGCATCCGCGGCGAGATCGTGGAGGAGAAGCGGCTATAGGCGGCAGGGCATGACACAGGCCCCCGGCAACCCCGGGGGCCTGTCCTCTGCCCGCAACGCCCGCCCCGCTAGACGCCCCCGCTAAACCGAGCGAGCACTGGTCAGCAGCGCCGGGGACATACCTCGACCTCGCCCCTGTCTTGAAGCAGCTTCCTGGACGTATTGGGCCCGAAAAATAGAACCTGATACCTGGCCGCTTGGCGCCCGCTGCTAGCTGCGGGCTAAACTGTGGGCGCAGTCTGGTGCCTGTAGTTAGGCACGCCTTAGCAGGTGCCCGGAATAGAGGGCGCTAACTCTGGTGGGGAGCGCAAGAACTAAACGTAAGGAAGGAAGTGTGTCCCATGCGCAAATGGATCAGTCTGCTGACGCTGCTGCTGCTGGCTGCGGTGTTCCCGGCGAGTGCCAGTGCCACGGGAACGTACTACTACTACTATGAAGGCCTGCGCGACACGCGCACCTCATCAACCCCAACAGGCTATTTCATAGGCAATATCAGCGCGGACAATAACTCACCCAATACTGCCTCCATCTCTTATAAGCAAACGACTACTGAGACCAGGACATCCTCACTGTCGGGGTCGGTGCGCTTCGGCGCCCAAGTCGGGAATGACGCGCTAGGGGTGCTCAACGCCCAACTGGGTGGCTCGTATACCACTTCCCTCACCTGGACGGTGGGGACTACCAAGGGGGGCACGTTCACCATCAGTCCTTACCATCGGGGTACCATTGATGCTTACATACCGCAAGGCGTTACCCAGGGTACCGAGGTTGTGCGGGTTGAGTATTACCCAGCCGCCGGGGACCCCGTCTTTGTTTAGGGTGTCGATGACCCCAGCCTGATCCAGCGTGACGCCGACCTCGCCACGCTGCAGAGCTTCCCGGTCATAAGCTACCAGTACACCAGCTTCAGCGCCGCTTACCCGTCGGGGTCGCTGTTCCATCTCAGTTATTGGGAAGTACCGCTAAAATAACGCACCCCAGGCCACGGGCTTAGGTGCAGGAGGTAATCCGGCACAAGGAGGGCACCATGCAGAAACGCTTGCTTACGCACGCGCTGGCGCTGGGCGTGGGTATCCTGCTGGCCCTGGGGGTGCAGACCGCCGGGGCGCTGCGGGCGTCGACCCCAGAGGCGGAGGTGGCCAGGGTGGAGCAACTGCTTGAAGAATACCGGCAGCTGTGGTTGGCGCTGGGGACAGACTTCCGCCCCGAGGGCTACCGGCTGCTAGGGGAGCCGCCGGACCCGCTTAGTTCTTATACCTCCTCCGTCCCGCTCCACTGGTACAAGCCCGACGGGATGAACCGCGACTGGATCCTGTTACACGAGTATTCCGGGCAGACGATCCAGCGGAGCCTGGCGTGGGCCCACGATGATGGCGCCGCCATTGTCGTGCACATCCTCTTCACCACCCAGGACCTGGGGCGGGGGGGGCTGGCGAATGCGGTTGGCAACCATGGTCTGCGGGACAGGTCTGTGGTCTTCCGACCCGACTGGCACTTCATCGGCGTCCGCGACAACCTCATCTTCTGCTTCCAGCTCCTGCCCCTGGACAAGACCTGGGCGGGCACATCGTACCCCCGGGCCTGGTTGGTGCTAATCGACTCCTTCGTCGGGGACGTGCGCAAGTTCCTGGACGCCCGCGACCTACGCCGGTAGGCGCTGCCTGGCTGCAACCTAGCCGGGTAGCTAGACACGGTTCCCAGTCGATCTGGGCTTGTTCACCGGGCTTAGTCTCAAACCGCACGGTTAGCACCTCCTGGCCAAGGTCAGGCCCGGGGCCAAGCCCCACGGGCACAACGGCCACGGGCACGCGGCGGCGGCCCATGGGCCCGCCCCCGGCCACGCCGGAATCCCGGGAGTGTGCCCTGGGGCCAGAGCCATGTCCTTGCGGCCGCAGGGCGAGGGGCCTGAGGAGGCAGGGCAGGGGGGTAGCGGGCCGCTACGATCCGAACTAGGACAGTGGCCAGTCCAGCTGGCTCTGGTCCCGTCGGCGGCCCCGCATCTGAAGGGCGCCGCCCTGTTGGTGGCGACAGACTGCGTGCCGTTGGCCTACGCCAACTTCCACCGCAAGTTCCTCAAGGGCAAGGCTGTGGTGATGGCCTGCCCCAAGCTGGACGAGACGGGCCCCTACGTGCAGAAGCTGGCGGACATGATCCGGCTGAACGACCTCAACAGCGTGACCGTGGCCGTGATGGAGGTCCCGTGCTGCGGCGGCCTGGTGAAGGCGGCCATGCAGGAGGCCGGTGTGGCCGTGACGGCCCGGCAGATCATCGTGGGCATCCGCGGCGACATCCTGGAGGAGAAGCGGCTGTAGGCGGCCAGGCATGACACAGGCCCCCGGGCAACCCCGGGGGCCTGTCCTCTGCGCCCAGGGGGGCAGGGATACGGCGCAGGCCTGTACTATACTTAGCGGACGCAATCTGATGGCCGGGTGCTAGGGGAGGACTGCCATGCTGAATGTGGAGGCGCTCACAGGACGGCTGGAAGGCTACTACCGGGCCCGGCTGGGCGTGGCGGTCACCATCGCCGGACTGCGTCCCCTCGGCGACGGGTTCGGAACCAGCGTTTTTGCCTACCAGCCGCAGGTGGCACCCGGGCCTCTTATCCTGCGCGTGTATAGCCCGCTACGAGGGTGACCCCTCCCACTTGGGCGGGCCCTTCCTCATCATGGAGCATGCCCGGGGCGCCGCCCTCCAAGCTCAACTGGAAAATAGGCCTGAGGGGCTGGAGCTGTTCTGCGGGCTGCTGCACAGGCTCCACCAGCTCGACTGGCGGCCCTTCATCGTCTCCCCAGGCCCGAGGGAAACGCTTGAGCAGGCGGAAGCTACCTTCGGGCTGGGCTGGCTGTCAGGCATGGTAGCTCAGTACGGGTTCGCCCCGGCCTTCGGGCCCTTGCTGGGCTGGCTGGGGGAGCGGGGTAGGGGTATCGCGCCCGGTGCTCGACTGGGGCTCGGCGGCTGTGGCCGACTACCGTCTCGACGTGGCCAACGCCGTGATCATGGCTTACGCCCTGGGGCAGCCCCACCTGGCGGGGCCCATGCTGGCAGGGTATGAGACCGCGACGGGGGAGAGGGTAGGGGATCTGGACTGCTTCCAGGCCCTGGCCCTGACCCGCCGCCTGGCCATCATGGCCGCGGCCATGCAACACGGGGCTGAGGCGGTGGGGTTGAAGCCCGGCGCCGACCAGCATCTCCGCCAACACAGCCATCTGGCCCGGGGTGTCCACGCCTGGCTGTCCGGCATCACAGGATGAAACCCGCCCGGACTCGCCACCCTCTTAGCTGGGTTTTCCCGCTAAGTTCACATAAGGTGTATTATAGGACGTAAAGTAGAGGGCCGGGGAAGGGCTCAGGTCTACCTCTCCGGTATCCGGAGCGGCAACAAGCACTCGACGCCTTGGCCTCCCCTGATGAAGAACCGCATCCACAGCTCTGCCGGGCCGGAAAGCCCGGTCGCCGAGAATCTGACCTCAAAGGAGTCCCTGCCGAGCCGCAAATTCCGTGGGAAGTGCCATATGTGCAGTTTCGCCGGAACCGTCTCTCCAGAGGGCAGACGCAGTTCCTGTCCCCAGTACCCAAAGTGATCGGCGGTTGTAGTCGGCAGGCGGCGGACGGTCAGCCTGGCGAGCACGTCATCACCGCTTCTGCTGACAGAGTGGAGCACCACCTCGAACTCCTCTCCAGCCATGGCCCGCGCCTGAGGCCACTGCCCGCGCCAAGGGTACGACTCGAAGTACGACTCACGGGCCACACAGGCCCAGATTCCCGCCGCAATGAGCACTGCAGCGGCTACCACTGCCACGATACCCACTGTCTTTCGACTAAAGCGCAATCGGGTTGCACCTGTTAGCACTCCCGACCCTCCCTTTAACCCGCTTGTACACCAAGGGGCTCACGGAAGCCCTAGACGGGTGGATAGGCCGCCGACTCCGCGCGTGTCCATGGAAGCAGTGGAAGCGGGTGCGTACCCGCTTCCGCGAGCTGCGCCGCCTGCCGATTCCCGAGTGGGTGGCCAGGGAACTGGCCTCCACGCGCAAAGGACTCTGGCGCTTGACCAAGGTTCTGAGCAACGGGCTGGGCAAGGCGTACTGGAGCGACTTGGGGCCTGTTAGGCTTGGGGAGCGTTACGCCCGACTTCGTCACGCTTGATGAACCGCCGGATGCGGACCCGCAAGTCCGGTGGTGTGAGAGGACGGGGGAGCTCACACTCCCCCTCCTACTCGATCACGGGCTGGACAAGTTACGACCGGCAGACGCCTTGGGGTATAGCCCAGTTGTCTATCCGGTAGCTGTCGCTAACCAGGTATCTTGAGAGGCAGCAAGCACTCGACGCCCTGGCCTCCCCTGATGAAGAATCGCATCCATAGCTCTGCCGGGCCGGAAAGCCCAGGCGAAGGGAACTCCAACCTTGCCGCACTCCTGCCGAGCCGCTCGCCTAGGCCAGTTATGTTAGTCTTTCCCCGCAATGTCTCTCCGGAGGGTAGGCGCAGCTCTGATCCCCAGTAGCCGAAATGATCAGCAGTTGTACTAGGCAGACGGCGGACAGTCACATTGATGTTCACGGAGTCACCGCGTTTGTGAATTGAGTGGAGCACCACCTCAAACTCCTCGCCCGCCAAAGCTCGTGCGAGAGGCCACCCGAGAGGCCAGGGGTACGACTCATGAGCCACATAGGCCCAGAGTCCCGCCGCGGCGAGTACTGCAGTGACTCCCGCTGCTACGACAATACCGAGTGCCTTTCGACTGAAGCCCAGGCGAAAGCCGCTTCTTTGCACTCTAGGATCCTCCTCATGGCTATGGGTGCACTCAGCGGTGACCGCCACAACCGCGGTTCCACTTCCTCAGCTTGCCATCAGAATCCTGATGCGGCTTGACCTCCACACGGGCAGACTCCGGCAGCTTGTCGAGGATGTTACGCATCTTGTGGACCCAGCACCGAATGCGCAGGCTCTTGGGCCAGGCCTCGTTGACGGCCCGTAACAGCCCGGGTG
>JBFMBV010000016.1:0-40925 GCA_040755005.1 Bacillota bacterium | reverse complement strand
GTCGCGGTGCCGACCTTGAAGCTGGCCCCGCTGATCGCTAGGTTGACGGTGGGCTCGCCCGTGGGCACGACCACGCCAGCCGCGTCGACCACGTTCACCTTGAGGTTGACGGTGGACGTGCCGTTATCGGTCAGGCTGGTGGAACCGAGGGTAAGCTTCACCGCGGCGGGCGCGCCGGCCACATGCACGGCGGCGGTGCCGCTCAGGTCACCGACGGTGGCCTTCACGACGCACGGGCCGGACCCGTAAGCCGTGAATTTGCCGTCCTGCTGGACGACGGCCTTGCCGGTGACGCTCCACACGACGCCCTCGAGGGCGACGTCGGCGCCAGAGGCATCCTTGCCGACGGCCTTGAACTCCTTGAGTTCGCCGATGGCGGCGGTCGTCGTGGCCGGGGTGACCACGATGCTGGCGATGTTGAAGACCTTGAACACGCTGACAGCGAGGGTCTTGCCGTCAGCCTTGGCCGGGGCGTCGAACACCATGTTCTTCACCAACAGCGCGATGTTGCCGCGGTTGGCGTTGGCGTCCTTGCTGAATGCGGTCACGCCGGCCAAGAGGCCGAGCTCGGTCGCCTTGGCGATGTGGCCTGTGGGCCACGCGCCGAGGGCCGCGACTTCAGCGTCGGTGTAGCCGAGGGCCCGCACCATCATGGTGGCCGCCTCGGAGAACTTCACCGGGTCCTCAGGGCGGAACCTGCCCTGATGGCCGACGATGATGCCCATGCTGGAGGCTACGTTGACGTAGCCGCTGCCCCAGTAGTTGGCAGCAACGTCAGTGAACAGGGTCGCGCCTTTGGATGCAGTGGCGCTGGCCTCGAGCCCGAGGGAGCGGACGATGAACGCCGCCATCTGGGCCCGGGTCACGTTCTGGGCTGGCCCGAAGGACGTGGCCGTCATACCCTGGGCGATGCCCAGGCCAGCCAACTTCTCCGCCGCTTCGGCCACAGGGCCGGTCACGTCGGTGAAGGAGGCGCTCGCCACGCCGGCCGTCCCCAGGACGGTCGCCACAACTAGCGCGATGACTAGCAGTTTCTTCAACACTGACACTCCTTTCATCCTGCTGAAACCATAACGCGCCTAAGCCCACTATCCCAGCTAGGCCATCACCTCCCTGGTTTGTGCTTGTGTTCCTAAGGCTAGCAGTGTTTCTCCATAGTAGCCAGGTTCTCCTGCCTAAGCCACCAACGGAGGGTTAGTTTTTTAACTAACTAGTTAGCCAAATGGTTTACTGGAGCCCAGCGGCGTTACGGCGCGCAGAGGCTTCATATCTGCGGGCTGACCTAGTCGGACGCACGGTCCAATGACGCCTCAGCCCACCGCCAGGAGGGCTGCTTCCACGCCCGCGACGATCGTGGGCAGCGCCATGCTGGGCTGGCCACGCTTGTCCACGACTTGAGCGGGCAAGGGAGGGACATGGATGAACACAGCCGGCAAGTCGCTGCCGGTCACCGCCAGGTGGTGGAGGGCAAGGTAGTATACGTAGTTGCAGACGTATGTCCCGGCGGTGTAGGACAAGCGGGCGGGGACTCCCGCCGCCTGGATGGCCGCGGCCATACGCCTCGTGGGAGCGGTGGACAGGTACGCCGCAGGGCCGCCGGGCACCACGGGCGCGTCCTGGGGTTTGGCGCCGGCGTTGTCAGGGATGAAGGCGTCGGCCAGGTTGACGGCCAGCCGTTCCACCGACAGCTCAGGCCGTCCCGAGGACAGGCCCAGCATGATCAAGAGCTGCGGGCGGTGAGCCGGCAAGGCTTCGATGAGCAGCTCGCCCGCCTGGGCGAACACCACCGGCAGTTCGAGGCCGGCCACCTCCCACGGGCCAAAGCGGCGGCCCCGTAGGGCCAGCATCGCCTCACGGGCTGGGTTGACGGCATCGCCGCCAAAGGGCTGGAAGCCGGATACCAACGCCAGCATAGCGGCGCCTCCCCTCACACCGGATGGAAGGGCACGCCGTACTCGCGCCTGGCTTCCTCGGCGCCGGCGTGGTCCACCCGCTGACGGGCGGTGGCCCGCTCCTGGAAGAACTTCTCCGCCACCTGCGGGAACATGGCGTAGCTTAAGACATCCTCCGGCTGTTCCATATAGGCCCCGGCGCCCCGCTTGGCCTCGTCCAGGCCCGGGGGCAAGTCGTCGGCGGGCCGGTGGTCGATGGGCCGTTCGTCGCCGATCACCTGGCGCCGCACGGCCGCGTCCACCTCACCGGGCGGGCGCCCGTATAGGCCTTTGAGGTAGGCGCGGGTCTCAGTGGACACCAGCTTGTACCGTTCGCCCCCCAGCACGTTGAGGGAAGCCTGGGCGCCCACGATCTGGCTGGACGGGGTCACCAGGGGCGGGTAGCCGAAGTCCGTCCTGACCCTGGCCACCTCCTCGAGCACCTGGGGGAGTTTGTCCAAGGCCTTGGCTTCTTTGAGCTGCGAGACGAAGTTGGACACCATGCCACCGGGGATCTGGAACCTGAGGACGTTGGTGTCGACGGTGGTGGCCACATCGAACTGGGCGTAGCCCTTGCGCACACCCCGCCAGTACTCGGCGATCTCGGTCAGGAGGGCGAGGTCCAGGCCCGTGGCGTAGGGCGTGCCTGCCAAGGCTGCCACCATGGATTCGGTGGGGGGCTGGGAGGTGCCCAGGGACAGCGAGGACGTCGCAGTGTCCACGATATCGCAGCCCGCCTCGATCGCCTTGAGGTAGGTCATGGCTGCCATGCCGCTGGTGTAGTGGCAGTGCAGCTGCAGCGGCAGGGGCAGCGCCGCCTTGAGGCGGCTCACCAGTTCGTAGGCGACAGGGGGGCTGAGAATGCCGGCCATGTCCTTGATGCAGATGGAGTCAGCCCCCAGGCCGGCCAGTGTCCGGGCCGTGTCCACATAGTGCGCAACATTGTGCACCGGGGACGTCGTGTACACCACCGTGGCCTGAACGTGGGCGCCCGCGCGCTTGGCCGCTGCCATGGCCCGCTCGAGGTTGCGGACGTCGTTCAGGGCGTCGAAGATGCGGATGATATCGATGCCGTTGTGTACGGCCAACCTGACGAACTCGTCCACCACGTCATCGGGGTAGTGCTTGTACCCCACGAGGTTCTGGCCCCTGAGCAGCATCTGCAGCTTGGTCCGGGAGAAGGCTTGCCGCAGGGAGCGGAGCCGCTCCCACGGGTCTTCGCTTAGAAACCGCATGCAGGTGTCGAAGGTGGCCCCACCCCACACCTCGAGGGAGTGGAAACCTACTGCGTCGAGCTTGGGGGCGATGGGCAACATGTCGGCGGTACGCATCCTGGTGGCCAGCAGGGACTGGTGCGCGTCGCGCAGGGTGGTGTCGGTGAGGCGCACAGGGTCTGTCACAGGCATCCAACCTCCCATGCTCACAGCCCGGGGAAACCGGGGAACTGCTTGTTGATGAGGGGCAACACCGCAGCGAGGACGAGGGCGAAATACACCGCCAGGATGACCAGAAAGGCGGCGAAGGCGGCGCCGGGGATGACCAGGGCCAGGACGGCCCTGGCGAAAGACAGGCCGTACACCGCCCGCAGGGCGATGACGAACAGGGTGAGCGTCCAGACGGTGATGCCCAGATTCAGCAACACCTGCAGCCAAGTGACGCCGGCCATGCCCACCAGGGCGGCGGGGAGGTTGAAGACAGTGACGAGGGTAGCCAGTCCCAGCGCGGCGAGGAGCGCTACGGACCGGCCGGAGCCGCCCAGGAGTTCGGCGGTGAAGTGCAGGGCCGCGGTGACTGCCACCCAAGTGAACAGACCGGCCAAGGGCGTGACGATGGCCAGGCCGGTCACGGCCAGACCCTCGCCGCCCAGGCGGGTCAGGTTGATACCGCTCATGATGCCGTTCAGGCTGTAGACGACCACCACGCTGGCTGCCGCCAGCCCGAGGGGGGGCCTGGCCGCGGCCCGGGCAAAGGCGGCCAGGGGCTGGAACAGCACCGCGTAGATCAGTTCAAGGGGGCCGCTGAGCGCTGGGGCTGGGGCCTCGTCCATGTGTCGTTCCTCCAATCGGCCGGTCAGCGTGCGGGGCTGAGGTAGTGCTTGAAGATGGTGAGGCGGGCCGGGGAGCCCAGGACGCCCAGGGCGCCCTCCAGGCCCGCCAGCAGCCGCTGCAAGGTCGAGCGGCGGGCCAGTTCCTTCACTAGGTAGTCCTGGCCGAGGCCCGCTAGTTCAGCGGCGGTGTCCAGGGCCAGGCTGAAACTGCCCAGGTCGTCCACGAGCCCCACGGCCTGCGCCTGCCTGCCGGTAAACACGCGGCCGTCGGCCAGCTCCAGCACGGCGGCCCGGTCGAGGTTGCGCCCTGAGGCGACCACCTCGACGAACTGATCGAAGACGTCATCCACCATCGCTTGCAGCAGGGCGCGCTCCTGGCCGGTGAGGGGCCTGGCGTCGGATCCCATGTCCTTCAGGGGGCCGCTCTTGATGACCTCGAAGTCGATGCCGAGTTTGCGGTACATCTCCTCGAAGTTCTGCAGTTCCATGATCACGCCGATGCTACCCGTGAAGGTGGCGGCATTGGCGACGATGCGGTCAGCCCCGGCCGCGATCCAGTACCCACCGGAAGCGGCCACGTCCCCCATCGACACCACCACGGGCTTGCCGGCTGCCTTGAGCGCGGCAAGGCCTTCGGCGATCTCCTGCGACCCAGCGGCGCTGCCGCCGGGGCTGTTCACCCTGAGCACCACCGCCCTGACCTGGGGGTCAGTGACGGCCTGGTCGATGAGGGCCATGATGTCGTCGGAGCCTGCCGTCGCCCCGAACAGGCTGGAGCCGCTTTGGCCGGACATGATCACCCCTTCCACGCGGATGACGCCGACGCTGCCCCCGCGCGGGACCAGCGGCAGACCGGCGTCCCTCGGCACAAAGAAGGCGATGACCACCGACACCAGGATAGCGGCGAAGATCAGGGACACGGCCGTGCGCCGTCTCATCGCATCTCCCTCCCCGCCTCACGGGCGGCCGCGGCGATGAACTCCCGAAACAGGGGATGGGGCCGGGTCGGACGCGACTTGAACTCGAGGTGGAACTGGGTGGCCACGAACCAGGGATGGTCCGCCAGTTCGATGATCTCGACCAGCCTGCCGTCGGGCGACACGCCCGACGTCAGTAGCCCTGCCTGGCTGAGCTGGGGCCGGTAGTGGTTGTTGAACTCATAGCGGTGCCGGTGCCGTTCGTAGATGAGGCCGGCGCCGTACGCCTCATGGGTGCGCGTGCCTGGGGCCACCTTGCACGGGTAGAGGCCGAGCCGCATGGTGCCGCCCAGTTCGGCCACGTCCCGTTGCTCGGGCAACAGGTCGATGACGGGGTGTGGGCTGTCTGGCCTGAACTCGGTGGAGTGCGCCCCCTTCAGCCCAGACACATGGCGGGCGTACTCGATCACGGCGCACTGCATGCCCAGGCAGATGCCGAGGTAGGGCACCCGTTGCTCCCGGGCGTAGCGGATGGCGGATATCTTGCCCTCGATGCCCCGGTCGCCGAAGCCGCCCGGGACGAGGATGCCGTCGGCCCCCTCCAGCCTGGACGGGAGATCGGCCTCGCCCTCCAGGTCCTCGGCGGAGATCCAGCGGACGTCCACAGCCACATGGTTGGCGATGCCCCCGTGGATCAGCCCTTCCACCACGCTCAGGTAAGCGTCATGCAGGGCCACATACTTGCCGACCAGGGCGATGGTGACCCGGCCGGCCGGTTCCTTGATCCGGCGCACGATGTCCCGCCAGCCCGCCAGCTCCGGCGGTCGGGCCTTGAGGCCCAGCCGTTCCACGACGATGGCAGGCAGCCCTTCCTCCTCCAAGAGGAGGGGCACTGCATAGATGGTCTCGGCGTCGACGTTCTGGATGACAGCCTCAGGGGCGATGTCGCAGAAGAGGGCGATCTTGTCCTTCATCTCCCGGGACAGGGGGCGCTGCGTCCTGCAGACGATGATGTCCGGCTGGATGCCGATGCTGCGCAGTTCTTTGACGCTGTGCTGGGTGGGTTTGGTCTTGAGTTCGCCCGCTGCCTCGATGAAGGGCACCAGGCTGACGTGGATGTAGAGGGCATGCCCACGCGGCAGGTCGGTGCGCAGCTGCCGGATGGCCTCCAGGTAGGGCAGGCTCTCGATGTCGCCCACGGTGCCGCCGATCTCCACGATGACGACGTCAGCGCCGGACTCATGCGCCACCCGGTGGATACGTTCCTTAATCTCGTTGGTGATGTGGGGGATGACCTGGACGGTGACGCCGAGGAAGTCCCCCTTGCGTTCCCGGCTGATCACGCTGAGATAGATTTTGCCGGTGGTGACGTTGTTGTGCTTGCCCAAGTCGACGTCCATGAACCGTTCGTAGTGGCCGAGGTCCAGGTCGGTCTCTGCGCCGTCCTCGGTCACGAACACCTCGCCGTGCTGCAAGGGGCTCATGGTGCCCGGGTCGACGTTGATGTAGGGGTCGATCTTGAGGACAGAAACCGTGAGGCCCCTGCTGACCAGCAGGCGCCCCAAGGCCGCGGCTGTGATGCCCTTGCCCAGACCGGACACTACGCCGCCGGTGACGAAGACGTACTTGGACACCACGGACTCCCCCTTCAACGGGGACATTCTATCTGGTCTTGCCCGCCAGCGTCAATGGCCTTGCGCGGCGCCAGGCATGCTATATATGGTCGGGGAGCACGCTGCGGGGTCCCGCCGGGATCGGTGGAGCCACCGTCAGGGCGGTCCCCCACGGCCGTTCCACGGGCAGGCCGGCGGCCTCCAGGAACTCCTCCGGGCTGCGGATGGCGGAGGCGGCTGACGGTGATGAAGTCGGCGTCGACTGCGGGCATCAGGTAGCCGGTGCCTTCGTGGTATGGGTCGGTGAGGATGCGGGTCCCCTGCTTAGCGGTGAGGGCAAAACAGGCGTGTCCCAGCCAGCGGATGAGCATGGCTATTCCCCCTCCTCACGCTCCCACTCGTCCTCGTCCTCTTCGTGGCGCAGGTAATCGATTTCGTCGCTCCTGCCCTCCTCGGCCTCGTCGGGACGGGTGCGTTCGGCCTTGCGCCCGCGGAAATAGGCGGCCAGCGGGATGCCCTTCATCCCGCTGCGGGGGGCCCAGTCGCGCAGACCCCACAGGCCGCCGCCCAGATACGCCAGGCGGTGGTCGAGGTTGATCTCGGTGTAGATGCCAGCCATGAACCTGCCCTCGCTGGGCAGTTCCTTAACCCTTAATATCTCTCCAATGAGCTCCTGGTACTCCAGGGGCTGCCCGCGGGCCTCGAGGATCGCCACGGCTAGCTCGGCGGGGGGCCAGAGTTTGTGCAGTTCCATAGGGACACCTCCGGGGTGGTCGGACGGGGCTGGGACCGTCCTACTGAGGGCCGAAGCAGATCAGGGTGCCGTCGCTGGTGGCCACGTACACCCGCCCGCCGACGACCACGGGGGATGCGGTCACGGCGGCGCCGAGTTCATACCGGTTGAGCAGCGTGCCGCTCTGCAGCTCCAGCACATACAGCCAGCCGTCGCCGGACGGGATGTACACCGTGTTCCCGGCCACAGCCGGCGAAGCGAGGATCTCACCTGCCGTCTGGTAACGCCAGACCTGCTTGCCGTCGTTAGCGAGGCCATACACGGACCCGTCACGGGAAGCGACGACGGTCACGTAGCCGGTGACGGCAGGGGAGGCGTCGAGCCTGGGGCCGGCCCGGAAGCGCCACTTGAGCACGCCGCTGGCGGCGTCGACGCAGTACAGGTGACCGTCCCGGGAGGTGACGTAGACCAGGCCGTCGCGGACCGCCGGCGAGGCCGTGACGGCATCCCCGGTGACATACATCCACAGGAAGGCGCCGTCCTCGCTGAGGGCATACAGCCGCCGGTCCATGGATCCAAAGTAGACCCGCTCACCGTCCAGGGCCGCGGAACCGGTGACGCCGAGCCCGGTCTGGAACTTCCAGGCCTCCCGGCCCGCTGACGTCAGCGCGTACAGGCGTCCGTCCGCCCCCCCCGCCAGCCAGAGGTCACCCACGGGCTTGGGCGGGGCGGCGGACCCGCCGGGGATGGGGAATTGCCAGATGGGCCGCCCGGTGGCGGGCTCAAAGGCCGTCAGCCCGGTGCCGCCCCCAGCCAACACCGCCTGGACCGAAACGGCCAATCCCCCGGCCGGCGCCGGCACCGCCTGGCGCCAGGTGACAGTCGCGGAGGACAGATCCACGGCCCAGACGCCGCCGGCAGTGTCGGCCACGTAGAGCAGATTGGCATGGGTCACAGGGCTCTGCTCGATCGGGCCGAACCCGGCCAGCCGCCACAGTTCCGCCAGCACCACCGGGGCTGGTTCGTCACTGGTGCGGGTGTTCCCTGCGTCCAAGCCGAAGGTTCCCCAGGGGTGGGCGGCGGCCAGGGACAGGTTGAGGGGGAGGGTCTCCCCGGCGGCCAGCCTGACCACGGTGGTCGCGGACCTGTATCCCAGCAACCGCAGGGTCACTTGCCGTTCGCCCGCGGCCACATCCCGCAGGGTGCAGGGGGTCGTCCCCTTGAGCTGGCCGTCGACCCAAACTTCGGCTCCCGGCGGCACGCTGGCTATCTCCAGTACACCCCACTGGGCCACTACGAGTGTGACGTCGACTTGCACCGCACGGCTACGGTCATCCACCTCCAGGGTGCGCCTGACCTCTGTGAACCCTGCCAGCCTGAAGACGAGATTGTACTTGCCTACCGCCAGTTCGAGCTGGAGCGGGGTGACCCCCCTCGGCTCGCCGTCAATGACGACGCTGGCGCCCGGCGGCTGGGAGACGAAGACGGCTAAGCCCTTGCCGGGGCCGGGCTCCACCACCGGCCCGCCCGGGAAGCGCACCAGCCTGACCCCCATGTAGCTGGTGGCAGCGAGCAAGGCGAGGATCAGCAGGAGCGTCCACAACCCGGCGCTGCGCCGCCCCGGCGGCGGGGCCGGTTGCGGCTGAGGCTCCAGGCCTGGGAGTTGACGTTGGCGCGGGGCCGTCCGGGACCCGGGGGGTTCGGGTTGCGCCGCCCCCGCCAGCCGGCCGCGTTTGGGGACAAAGGTGGTCTCGCGCTGGACGGACCCCAGCTGCTGGGCAGTCAGGGCCTGCCGCAGCTGATCCATGTCCTGGAACCGCTCCTCCGGGCGCTTGGCCATGCACTTGAGCACGACCGCTTCCAGCCAGCCGGGGATGGACGGATCGATGGAGCGTGGGGGAAGGGGCGCTTGGTTGACCTGGGCGAAGGCCACGCTCAAGGGGTTGGCGCCGCTGAAGGGCAGGCGGCCGGCGAGCATCTCGTACATCACAACGCCGAAGGCGTAGATGTCGGAGCGGGCGTCCACGCCTGCGCCGGTCACCTGCTCAGGCGCCATGTATTCCGGGGTGCCGACGCTGACGCCTGTGCGCGTCAAGCGTGACCCTGCGGTGACGCAGGCGATGCCGAAGTCGGTGAGTTTGGCCCGGCCCCAAGCGTCGACGAGGATGTTGCCTGGCTTGATGTCCCGGTGGACGATGCCCCGGGCGTGGGCATAGCTGAGGGCCGAGGCCACTTGGCCGGCGATGTCCTGGACCTGGGCGGGGCGCAAGGGCCCGGAGCTGAGGAGGGCCGTCAGGGCTGGCCCGTCCACCAGTTCCATCACGATGAAGGGCACGCCGTCCGCTTCGCCCGCATCGTAGATGGTGACGATGTTGGGATGGGTCAGGCTCGCGGCGGCCAAGGCCTCCTGCCTAAACCGGGCGCTGAACTCCGGATCGGAGCTATAGGACCTCGGGAGCGCCTTCAGGGCGACATGCCTGTCCAGGGAAGGCTGGATAGCCTTATAGACGACGGCCATGCCGCCCCTGCCGATTTCGCTTAAGATGCGGTAGCTGCCGAGTTGCTCCACCGGTTACCCCCCGACTAGGCGTGCGGGCCCTGCCCCACCCGTCTGAAGGCAAAAGTATGCGAACCCACGCTGATGATGTCGCCATCCTTGAGGATGCGCCTGGAGACCCGCTCCCCGTTGACCAAGGTCGCGCTGCGGCCGGAAGTGTCGTAGAGCACTGACTCGCCCCGCTCAAACAGGACGCGGCAGTGCAGGCGTTCCACATCGTCCCCTGCCAGGACGATCTCGTTGCCGATGATGCGTCCGATGCTGACCGGCAAGGTCCCCAGCAGATACTGCTCCGTCAGGCCGCCTGGACGCTGCAGCTCCAGGATGGCGCTGACTTGCGTCCCCCGCGCGGGTGTGGACGGGAACATGGCTGGCTGCTGCTGGGGCTTGGGGGGGGTACGCCGGCGGACGCAGAGGTACCCGGCCACGGTGAGCACCAGCAGGCTCGCTACCACCAGGATGGCGATGTGCAGCCGCCGGCGGGAGGCAGCGGCTCCCGCAGCCGCCACCGCCAGGGTCAGCTGGGTCATGGCCTCAGCCGGCCTGTCCCCGGATATCCGCTTGGCGGCCGCGCCTAGCGCCTCGGTGCCTTGTGGACAGGGATAGCGGGTGTTCAGCGCCTCCACCACTGGGAGGAAGCTCGCCGAGCATGCCCGGGCCAGTTCCACATCGGCTTTGGCCGCGGCCTCCGCCAGCCTCGCCGACTGCACCCAGTCCACGGCCGCGGCGGCCGTCACAGCCGCCCGCCTAAGGTCAGCCTCGTTCAGGGCTGCCAGGATGGCGCTGACATCCTCGGTGGGCGCAACTTCCGCCAGCTTGGCAGCGAAGGCGCGGAGGGCGCTGAGGGCTGCATCCCCGGGCGTGAGCACACGCTCTACGTTCCCCAGCAGAAAGCCGAGGCCGGCCGAAATGGCGGAGGCCGCGTCGGCCTCCGCGTTGTTCAGGGCGGTGGCGGTGCTGGCCACCCACATGCCCGTGCCTGTGGGCACCTGCGTCAGCTTGGGTCCCGCCAGAATGAGGACGCTTGCGGGCGCGGAGGCTTCCGGGAGGGCCCTGGTCACCGCCTGGAGTTTCCTCAAGATGACGCCGTGCAGCTTGATGGCGTCGTAGGTGTCTTCGCAGGCCTTGACATAGGCCGCCAGGTTCTCCTCGATGAAGCGGAAGGACTCCCGCAGGTCCTGGACAACGACATCGTCAGGGGCCTGCGCCTGCAGGGCCGCGGCGGCGGCTGCCAGGCCGCGGGCGGCATCGCGCATCGGCCCGTGCAAGGTGTGTAGCCGCTCAGCCGCAGCGGCGATGGGGGTGATGGCCTGTTCCAGATCGTCCAGATAGAGCCCGCTCTCTTGGTGGAGCTGGGCGTTGACCACGACACGCCCGCGAGGAGGGTCGGACAGCTGCGCCACTAGGGCGGTGGCTGCCTGCCGGATGAGCACGGCCTGCTCGCTGATGTCCTCAGTCGCCGGCAGGAAGCGTGAGCTCAGCGCCCCGTGGACGCCTAACACCTTCAGCGCGTAGAAGTGGGCCACAATCACCCGGGTGAGCACCGCCTCCCCCGGCAGGCCTTCCCCGCCAACCGTGACGGCGACCAGGTTGGAGTCGTAGGAGGCCACGCTGTACCATTGGCCGTCATACTTGACCCACCTGCGCACGGTCGTAAGCTTCCTGGCCTCCGGGAAGAAGAACCGGACCCGGTCTCCGCTCTGCGCCTGGGCCGTCCCCACCGGTAGGGCTAGGCATAAGACTGCTGCCAGTACCAGTGCTGTTGTTAGTCTCCTTGGCATCTGCCCCTGACCCCCAGCTTTCGTCTACTCCTCCTGGGCCTGGATCAGCTTGAACACGTACTTGGTCATGCCCATCTGGACCACGTCCCCGTCGTGCAGGATCTGCCGGGTAATCCGTTCCCCGTTCACGAAGGTGCCGTTGCGGCTGGCCAGGTCGTGCAGGTAGAACTCACCGTCGCTGAACCCGAACTTGGCATGCTCGCCGGACACGGCCTCGTCGGCGAGGATGAGGGCGTTGTGGGCGCCCCGGCCGATGCCGCCGCCCCTGGGATCCAGCCAGAGCTCCTTGCCGGTCTCCGGTCCTTCCTTCACCACCAGCCAGGCTTTGTGCATGGGGCCCCGGCTGAGGATCAGGGTGGGGGCAGCCGCCCGCGGCTGCGGCGGCGCTGCTTGTGCAGCGGCTCCGGCGGCGACCGGGTGCCTTGCCGCACGCGACCTGGCCTGCGCAGGGGCCTTGCCACGGCTTCTTTCCAGCAGCAGCCAGGCGGCGAGCGCGCCGAGGGCAAACAGGGCGAGTGAAACGTATACGCCGATGCGGGAAGGAGGCGGCACCACAGTGAGGGCATACTCCCGCTGCGCGGTGCCGGTGGCCCCGGCAGCTGTGACCGCTATCGCCAGCTTCCTAGCCTCGGGGATCCGGGGCAGGGCGCTGGTGAACTCCAGCGCGTACTCGCGTTCCACCCGCTCGGCGATGGTCCGGTGCATGAGGGCAAGCTCCTGGGGGTCGCTGCTGTATCTGGCCTGGCCGCCGGTGAGGGATGCCAGGCGCTGGAGCGCGTCCCGGTTGACCTGGTGCCCCAGGCCCACCACGAATACGCTGATGCCGGTGGCTTCGCCGTATCTGATGCAATCGGTGAGGACCATAGCGCTTCGGTTGTCGTCGCCGTCAGACAAAAGCAGCACGACCTTACGGGGGAGCTTGGACTCGGCGATGGCCTTCATGCCTGCGTACACGCCATCATAGAGGGCGGTCCAGTCATCCTTGGCGGAGATGGACGTGACTGCCTTGGTCAAGGCGGCCCTGTCCGCTGTCAGTTCCTGCAGAGTGTCGACCCGGGTGCCGAACACCACCACCGCCGCCCGGTCATTGGGCTCGAGCGCTCCGATGACCTTAACGGCTGCCGCCCTGGTGTCCTCGATGGGCTTGCCCTTCATGCTGCCGCTGCCGTCGATGACTAGGGCCAGGGCGATGCCGCTCTGCCCTTTGATCAGGGGGGCGGCCTTGGACACGGTCAGTGGCTTGCCGTTCTCAGTCACGGTGAAGTCCGCCGGCTGCAGCCCCACCACATACTTCCCTGCCGCGTCGCTCACTGTCAGGTGGGCGGTGAGCTTGGGGTAGGCGGTTGTGTCCAGGCTGTCGATGGTGACGGTAAGCCCCGCCGCGAAGGCGGGGGTGGCGAGGACCAGTGCGAGGATAGCGATTCCAGTAGCTAGATTGCGCACATCCAGCACCTCCCGGGAACTGCTTGTCCAGACGGGGCCTGCTTCGATTAGCCGAGCACAGCTCGAAGGGCCGCGGCGAGCGCCGCTGCACTCAAGGCGATCACGACCAGCCAGGCCGCCCACGGGCGCCGGGTAAACGGCCGCGGCAGGGGGCTGGGCCTCGGCTGGGTTTCAGCGGAGTCGAACTCCAGCGTATCGGGGGGGGGCAGAGGCGTCAGCCGCATGGTCCGCCGGGTCTGGGCCGGTGCGGTCTCCGGCCGGGGGAGCAACCGGTGACACTTCACCATGACCGCCGTGATGTTGTCGAAACCCCCGCGGCGGTTAGCCAACGCCACGAGCTGGGCGCAGGCCGCCTGGGGGGAACGGGTGGTGGAGGCGATCCTGGCCAGTTCGTGGTCCCCGACCAGGTTACTGAGGCCGTCGCTGCAGAGCAGGATGATGTCGCCCTGTTCAAGCCGCTGGTGCCCGAGGTCCACATCGATACCTGGCGCGGCGCCCATGGCCCGCGTGACGACGTTCTTGTGGGGGTGGTGGGCAGCTTCCTCCGGGGCCATGACCCCGGCCCTCACCCGTTCCGCCACCCAACTGTGGTCGTGGGTGAACTGGGAGATGCGGCCGCGCCGGATGAGGTACCCGCGGCTGTCTCCAACATGGGCAAAGTACAAGAACTGGCCGGTGACGAGCGCCACCGTGAGGGTGGTGCCCATGCCCGCCAGGGACGGGTCGCTGGCCGCCAGGCTGCACAGGGAAGCGTTGACCGCCTCCAGGGCGTGCTTGAGGCGCAGCACCAGTTCGCCCCCGGCCGAGGCCAGGGCCGAGGGCAGCAGGCTGACCGCATGACGGCTGGCGGTATCGCCGGCATTGTAGCCGCCGAGCCCGTCGGCTACGGCAAAGAGGCCGTCCCACTCGCCGTCCTGCACGGACAGATAGCAGTCTTCGTTGACCGGCCTGACGCGGCCCGCATCGCTGGCCGCACCCGGCTCAAGGGCTGCAGCCAAGGCCGTCCTCCCTCCCCGACCAGGCGTCCATCCCTGATAGCTTAGACCCGCTTAAACACCAGCTGAGTCTGGCCGATACGCACGCAGTCGCCGTCGGCCAGGGCGTGCTTGAGGACCTGCTCGTCGTTGACAAAGGTGTGGTTGGCTGAGGCCAGGTCGAAGATGACGAACTGCCCGTCCTCATACTTGATCCGGGCATGCTGCCTGGAGGCCGCCTCATCTTCCACCACAATATGATTCGCAGGTTCCCGCCCGATATCGGTGACGTCGGCCCGCAACCGGTATTCCTTGCCCGCCAGCTTGCCAGACTTCACGATCAGCCAGGCCAGGACAGGAGGCTCGCGCTTGATCAGCACGGTATGAGCGGGGCCGCGTTCGGTCAAGCCAGTCTCTGCCGCAGGCTGCGCGCTGCAGTATGGGCAGCGCCCCCACTCCAGCCGCAGGGGTTTGCCGCAGCTATCACAGACGCTGCCGGGCTGGGCTTCGGTGCGGAGGACGTGATAGACCGCGGCGGCCACCAGCGGCAGCACGCTGCCCACCATGGCGAGGTAGGTCCACACGACATACCCTCTCAGGGCAGTGATGGCGGCGTTGACCACTTGTGTGTCGGTGGACGCCAGCGCGGCGATGGCCTTGCGCAGGTGCCCCGTGTTGGTCAGGCTGGGCAGGACCAGGCAGAGCGGCGCCACAGCGCCGACGATCCAGCCGCTGATGCCTCTGCCGCGCCGGAATCCGTCAACGGCGATGTACACGATGGCCCCGACGGCCACTACCAGGAACAGGACCTGGCCCCACTGATGCCACCAGACGAGCAGCCTCAAGGTTGCGCTCACGGCTCACAGCCTCCATTCCCTAGACTGCCAGATTTCGAGTTTCCGTGGCAAACTCCTGCCTGCTAGCGCGCGACGCGGCGCTCGAGTTCCTGCACGATGAACGATGCTACCTCGGGGGGGTGGGTGCCCGGGCCAAACCCTGCATCGTAGCCCAGCTCGACGGCGAGTTCGTGGCTGACGCGGGGGCCCCCGCAGACCAGCACGACCCGGTCCCTGACGCCCTCAGCCTCGAGGAGTTCCACCAGCTGGGTGAGGTTAGGGACGTGGACGTTCTTCTGGGTGACCACCTGGGAAACGAGCACGGCATCGGCCTTGAGGGTGACCGCCTTGGCCACCAGCGTCTCATTGGGCACCTGGCTGCCCAGGTTGTGGATCCTGAACTCCGGGTACCGTTCGAGGCCCGGCTTGCCGTCAAACCCCTTCATGTTGAGGATGGCATCCAGGCCGACGCTGTGGGCGTCCGTGCCGGTGCTGGCCCCGAGCACGGTAAGTTTGCGGCCGAAGACGGCCCGGACGCGGGCGTTGAGTTCGTCGAACTCCAGGACCTTGACCTCGGCCCGCGGTGCCTCGAGGGCGGTGAAGTCGACGCTGGCGGGGCAGCGGGCGTAGGCCACGAAGAAGGTATAACCAATGCCAAGGTCTTGTTGATGCACGACATTGGGGTGCTCGAAACCCATCGCCTTCAGCAGCCGCCGCGCGGCCTCGGCCGCCTCGGGGCAGCTGGGGATGGGCAAAGTGAAGGACAGCTGCATGGCCCCGTCGCCCAGGGTGTCCCCATAGGCCATGACTTTGGTCAGGTCAAGGCGGCGCGGGCTCATGCCAGCGTCTCCCCGGGGCCGCGGCCGGGGCCCATCAGCTCCAGGAAGGGGTTGAGGTACCCCTCACCCTTGGGGACGACCCCGTCCCGGCCTTTGCCGCCCTCGCGGGCACGGGAGATCCCGGCGAACTTGCCGACGGCCAAAGCGTCCCACAGCCCCCCGGCCGCGATCTCGGCCAGCAGGGCACCGGCCTTGGCCAGCACCGCGTGGGCCCGGGAAGCGATGCGCCCGTCCGCGTCCAGGGAGACCTCGTGGCGGAGGTGCCAGGTGGCGTTGGCGATGTACCGCGCCCCTTCGAGGGCCAGGTAGCGATCGTGGATGTGGGGGGTGTGCACCGCCTCGGTGAGCATGCCGAGGAGCTGGATGTCCTGTCCGGTAAGGACGGCCGCCAGGGTGAACAGCCCGTCGACGAGGTGGGTCAGGAAGATGTTGCCGGTGCTGGCTTTGGTGGGAGGCATGTATTTGAGCAGGGCGTCCGGGAACACCTCGCGCGTGAGCTGGGCCTGAGCCAGTTCCAGCAACAGGCCGTCTTCCACCCCGGGGCCGATGCTGAACACGTGCCCGAGGCCGATCTGCTGCGGGGGCAAGCCCGAACGCAGGGCGAACTGCTCGTTGATGAACTGGGAGGCCAGCACCGTGTGGGCGGCGGTGAGGGGGTCGTCCACGGTCATGTAGTTGTCCTCGCCCGTATTGATGATGATGCCGGCGTAGGCGTTGATCAGCCGTGAAAAGAACTGGTCGATGAAGGTCCGTTCCATGTTGATGTCCCTGAAGAGGATGCCGTACATGGCGTCATTGAGCATCATGTCCAGCCCCTCGAGGGCCCCGATGGCGGCGATCTCGGGCATGCACAGACCCGAGCAGTAGTTCACCTGCATGATGTAGCGGCCGACCTCGGTCCCGACCTCGTCGAGGGCAGCCCGCATCAGCCTGAAGTTCGCCTGGGTGGCCGGGGTGCCGCCGTAGCCCTCCTGTACGCCGTAGGGGACATAGTCCAGGAGGCTCTGGGCGGTGGTGCGGATGACGGCGATGATGTCGGCCCCCTGCTTGACGGCGGCCTTGGCCTGAACGATATCCTCGTGGATGTTGCCCGTGGCGACGATGACGTAGAACCAGGGCTTCCTGGCCATGCCTGGGCTCACGCGCAGGGCTTCCCGCCGACGCCGGTTAGCCGCGATCCTGTCGCAGGTCCCCCCGGCCAGACCCTGGAGGGTGCCGGACACAGCCGCCTCTTGGCCGGGAGGCAGGGCGCCGAGGTCCAGCGCGCCCGTGGCGACCGCCGCGGCGACGTCCTGGGCCGTCTGCCCGGTGACGGTGACCGCATTGGCCAGCCACCAGGCGGCGCCTCGGCCGAGGGCCTCCTTCCCGCCGAGGGCCAGGATGGCGTCCACCAGGCGGTTGGGCAGGGGCACCCCGTCGGCGTCCACTCCATCCACCCCCAGCAGCCGGACCACGGTCCGTTCGATGCTGGTGGTGGTATGGGCAGCGATGTACTGCTGGACTTCGCCGGTGATCTGCCTGGCAGCAGAGCGTGCCTTGGCTACCAACGCCTGGTCGATGGCGAGTCTCACGCTGCATCCCCCTCCCGCCAGATGTCAGCTACAAGGTCGCAGACCGGCAACGGGCCGGCTGTCAAAGCTATCGCTTCCAGGAACGGGCCGGCCGGAAAGCCCGCTGAGGCCGGGGACCAGGGGTTCACGGTCACCGCCAGCAGCCGGATGGGGCTCAGGGCCGTCAGCTTGGCCCCTGCCCGCTTCAGCTTCCCCCACGTCCCGGGGCCGCAGAAGATGCGGGTGGCATCGGCCACGACGAGCTCGAGGCCAGCGCGGACTACCCCAGCCGCCAGCAGCCCTTCCAGCACCCCTTGGGTGAGGGCCCCGCCGAAGGCCACGGCCTCCGTACCGGCTGGCATGGCGGCGGCCAGGGCCTCGGCCTGGCCGAGGGCGGTGGGGACATCCAGCTCACGCCAGCCGCCCCGGCCGAGCACGGCCACGCGCCGCCGGGTGATGCTGACGGCGGCCAGGGCCGCGACCCCGGCAGAGGCCGGGGGGATCTGGAACTGCTCGATGGCCAAAGCCGTACGCCCGACCACGGTGGCTTGGACGGGATCCAAGGCGGCGCCGGTAGCCAGGACAGTGCCTGCGCTCACGGCGGGGGCGGCCGACGCCACCCGGTCGAAGGCGCCGTCGATGAACGCTAGTTCGGCGCCGTGCGCCCGCAGGCCCGCTGCGGCCCGGCCGACGCCCGGCATGGTGTCCGGGCCCACCAGCTGCACGGTGCCCGCAGCCTCGCACCGGGCAATCAGCACCTCGCCCAGGCAAGTGACCTCCCCCGTGGCTTCGACGGGAACGAGCCGGGCGGACCCGGCCCTCAGCACGTCCGCTGCCGTGGCCACGAGGGTGCCTGCAGCAGCTGTGATGGCGGGCTTGGGCAGCCGCGTGAGGATGTCGGAGGCTTCCCCGTCGCGGCCCGTGGAAGTGAGCCCCAGGGTGAGCCCCTCGGCCCGGGCCCCCGCGATGAGGGCGTTCAAGGCCGTGGTCTTGCCCACGTTCTTGGCGAGGCCTACCACAGAGATGATGTCGCCGCCGCGCGCCCGTACAGCGCGGTACAGCCTGCCGCCGGCGGTGTTCACTGGCGGCGGCGGCGCTTCCTCGGCAAGGCCTCCGGCTCGAGGGCTAGGGCCGCTCCGGCCAACAGCCCCGCCACGCCTACCGGGGCGTCGCTCATCTGGCGCGGGCGCGCCACCGCGGGCGGGTCGTCGTAAGCGCAGATGACGCCCTCGAAGTTACGGAGGATGACGCGCCCCTCGCCTTGGGCGATCAGATAGTGGGGCATGACAGGGATCTTGCCGCCGCCGCCCGGGGCGTCGACCACGAAGGTCGGCACTGCGAGGCCCGAGATGTGCCCACGCAGGCCTTCGATCAGCTCGATGCCCCTGGCCACCGGGGTGCGGAAGTGGCCCAGCCCGTACGATAGGTCACACTGGTAGATATAATACGGGCGTACCCTCAGCTTCAGTAGCCCCGTCACCAGCCGACGCATGATCTGCAGGTCGTCGTTGACTCCCCTGAGCAGGACCGACTGGTTGCCCAAGGGGATGCCGGCGTCGGCCAGCAGGGCGCAAGCGGCGGCCGCCTCTGCGGTCAACTCCCGCGGATGGTTGAAGTGGGTGTTGACATAGAGGGGGTGGTAGCGCCTCAGCATCTGGCAGAGCGCGGGGGTGATGCGCTGGGGGAACACCACCGGGGCGCGGGTGCCCAGGCGGATGATCTCCACATGGGGAATGGCCTTGAGCCGCTTAAGGATGGCTTCCAGCCGGTCATCGCCGAGGGTGAAGGGGTCGCCGCCGGAGATGAGCACATCCCTGATGGCGGGATGGCCCTCGATGTAAGCCATCGCCTCGGCAAGCTCCGCCTCGCTGCGGGGGCTGTCGTGGACCCCGGTCCAGCGCCTGCGCGTGCAGTGGCGGCAGTACATGGAACACTGGTCGGTGACCAGCAGCAACACCCGATCCGGATAGCGATGGGTGACGCCCGGAGCCGGAGCGTCCTCGTCCTCGGCCAGGGGGTCCGCTGTCTCGCCTGGGCTCAGGGTCAGTTCATGGGCGGTAGGGATGGCCTGCCTGCGGATGGGGCAGGCCGGGTCGTCGGGGTCCATCAAGGAAGCGTAGTAAGGCGTGATGGCCATGCGTAGCCGACCCAGGACCTGACGGGCGCCGGCCGCTTCGTCGGGGGTCAGGTTGACCACCCGGCTGACCGTCTCCAGGTCAGTCAGGCGGTTGGCCAGTTGCCAGCGCCAGTCGTCCCACTGCCCGCGGGGCACCGACGCGAAGGGCCCAGAGCGCTCTCCCACCTGCAGCCCCCCCTACTTGACGAACAGCTGCTCGAACATCCGCCGCAAGGCCGGGCTCTCCCTGAGCACCGCCAGGGCGATCTCGGCATGGCCCTCAGTGTAGCCATTGCCGATGAGCATGGTGGCGCCGTGGCCGATCCCTTCCGCTCCCAAGGCCGCCGCGGTGAAACTCGTGGCCATGCTGAAAAAGTAGATGAGTCCGTCGGGCCTGGTCGACAGGATCGACGCCATCTCGGTGCCGGGGATGTTGACGCAGTTGATGGTGACGTCGGCCAGGCGCCCACCGGTGGCCTCCCGCACCAGTCCGAGCACGGCCAGGGGTTGCGTGGCGTCGCCCTGGAGCACGGCGTCGGCCAGGCCGCTGGCCCGGGCCCGGTCGGCGCTGGTCTTGCTGTGGGCCAGAGCGATGACCTGCCCTGTCACCCCGGAGCGCTTCTGCGCCTCATACAGGCACAGCAGGCCTGATTTGCCCCCGGCGCCGATGACGAGCACCCTGTCGCCGGGTTTGACTAGCTTGGCCGTCTGCGCCGGGGCGCCGGCCACGTCCAGGACAGCCAGGGCCAGCTCCTCGGGCATGTCTTCGGGCAGCTTGGCATAGATGCCGCTGGCGAACAGGATGGCCTCCGCCTTGACCCGGACCTGGTCCGTGTCCAGGTTCACGCTGAGCACCTCATGCAGCCGCAGCGGCGTGAGCGTCAGCGAGACAAGCGTGGCGATGCGGTCGCCCGGCTTGGGGTGGCCCCGCTCGGCGATGCGCTGCCCCACTGCCCGCACGGTGCCGGTGAGCATGCCCCCGGAGCCTGTGACGGGGTTATGGTGCTTGCCGCGGGTTGCCACGATCTCCCGCATGGCCTGGGCGATGGCCTGCGGGTCGCCGCCGGCAGCTCCCTTCAGTTGGGTGAAGGAGGCCGCATCGATGTTCAGCATGTCCACATCGATGAGGACCTCGTCTGCGTGGGGGACGGGGGTGTTGTCCAGTCGCCAGGCCGCCTGGGGCATGACGCCGAGGGGCTCCAGCACGCGGTGGGTGCCATAGGGACAGCTGGTTGCCATCGCTTTCTACCTCCTCATCGGGAACCGGTCGGCTGCCCTTGGGCATAGGAAAGGGCGTGCCGTCGGCACGCCCGGTGTCTCGGGTCAAGGTCTATGCCAACACCAGGATGGCTTCACGCAAGGCCTTGGCGGCTACGTATGCCGTACGTTCCGTCGGGTCATAGGCCGGCGCGACCTCCACCAGATCCATGCCGACTACATTAAGGCCCTTGAGGCAGGCCAGGGCAGCAAGCAACTCGATGGAACTGACGCCCCCCGGCTCCGGCGTACCAGTGCCCGGGGCGAAGGCGGGGTCAAGCACATCAATGTCTACAGTCACATAGACCGGGCGGCCGTCGAGCGCTGCCCGCACCCGCGCGACCCCGTCTACGATGTCGTCTGGGTAGAGGGTTGTATTCGTGGCTGCATAGAGGTATTCCTCTTTGGCGCCCGACCGCACGCCAAACTGATAGACGGAACCTGGCTGAAGGAGTTCCACGCAACGCCGGACCACGGTGGCGTGGTTGTCGCGCTCGCCCATCCAGTCGTCGCGCAGGTCCAGATGGGCGTCGAAGTGCAGCAGGGCCAGGTCGGGGTGGCGAGCCGCCAGGGCCCGCACGGGCCCAAGGGTCACCAGGTGCTCGCCGCCGATGACCAGCGGGATGCGGCCTGCCCCCGCGATGGCGTCGGCCGCTGAAGCGATGAGGCGGAGGGCCTCGCCGACCCGGGTGAGGGGCAGGTTCAGGTCGCCGGCGTCGTGGAAGCGGGCCTCGGACAGCGTCCGGTCCAGCTTCGGGCTATACTCCTCCAGGTACTCCGAGACCTCACGGATGCGCGGCGGCCCGTGGCGCGAACCCGGGCGGCCGGTGACGGTCGCGTCCAGGGGCGCCCCCACCAGCACCAGCCGGGCAGCGTCGAGCGCACCCGCGCCTAGAAAGGGCTGCACGGGCAAGAGCGGGAGACCGGTCAGCATGGCCCCTCCAGGAGTTCCTGCACGAAGGGGGGTAGCGCGAAGGCAGCCTGGTGCACCGCCTCTGTGTAGTACTTGGTCTTTCCTTTTAGCGACGCAGCCCGGCCGGCCTGGGGACGGGACGGGTCGTGCGCCAGGGAGCCTGCAGTGAACGTCCACATCCCCGATGGATAGGTCGGGATCACGCCCCAGTACAGGCCGGAACGGGGGAAGATGGAGCTCACGGCCCCGTAAGCGCGCGCGATCAGGGACCGGTTGAAGAACGGCGATTCCGTCTGGGCTACCAGGATGCCCTCGGCGGTCAGCGCGCGGCGCACCGCGGCGTAGAACTCAGGGCTGAACAGACCGATGGCCGGGCCGACGGGGTCCGTGGAGTCCACGATGATCACGTCATAGGCCCCCTGGTGGCCCTGGACATGGGCGATGCCGTCGGCTACGAGCACGTTGACCCTGGGGTCGTCCAGGCCGGCGGCCAGCTCGGGCAGGAACCGCCTCGAGGCCTCCACCACGCGCCCGTCGATCTCCACCAGGTCGACCCGCTGCACGCTGGGGTGTTTGAGCGCCTCCCTGACGGCGCCGCCGTCGCCGCCGCCGATGATCAGCAGGCGCTGGGGGTCAGGGTGGGCGCACAGGGGCACATGGGCGATGAGTTCGTGGTAGGTGAACTCGTCCACGATCGTCGTCTGGATGGCGCCGTTCAGCACCAGCATGCGGCCGTACGTCACCGTGTCCAGGACAGCCAGCTGCTGGTAAGGGGTGGTCTCGCTGTGCAAAACTGCCCGGACCTCGCAGCTGAGCTCCAGGCCCTCGACCTGAGGCTCAGCGAACCTGAGTCTCATCCGCCCACCTCCCGCTAGTACCAGAGGGCCGCGGCGGCGAAAGCGCAACCTTTGGACTTGACCACATGTTCCACGGCCTTCACCCTATACTCGGCCAAATCCAGGCCGCGCATGCTGAAGGCTTCCCTGACCATGGCCTCCAGTTCGGCCTCGGCCTCCGCGCGGCTGCACTTGCCCGAGAACTCCATGATGACCCCGAAGTCCCCTGGGGACCTGCCCACAGCGACGCCGGCGGCGATGCGCTCGCCGGGGACCTCGCTGGTGATGGCGCCGTAAGCGGTGGGCAGCAGCGAGCCCGGCCGCATGCGGAACTCTTCCACATGGACAGCGGCCGGGGGCAGGATGCTCGAGACCCGCAGGAGGTTCATGTTCCCGATACCGGAGTTAAGTAAGGCTTGATCAAAGGAGTTGAGCGCTGTGCGCCCTTCGCCGCTGCCGGCGACGAGGGTGTACCGGGTAGGGGTTGGCAACATGTCGTGGTGTATCCCTCCGTATAGGCGCCGGATACGGGCCGCCGCCGATGTGATTATAGCAGAAAGGCCTGCCCCGCGAAAGGCTGCTCGACGGGGGGCGCGGTATAAGAGGGCTCGCGCGGGTGCCATATTAACCGCAGTCATACCGCTGTAGCCGGAGGAACACCCATGACTTTCTCCCAGGCAGCATATGTGATAGCGGTGGGCATCTACGCTGTGTTCTTTTTGCTCTTCGCCCGCTTCTTCGTGTGGAAGCGCTACGCCGACCGCCAGTACTGGTTGAGGCGGCCTGTGCTTGACCTTGAGGCGGAGCAGCGCCGGGCGGCTGCCGGCGGCCTGGAGCTGCCCAGGTTTGCCATTGTCGTGCCCGCGAGGGACGAAGCCGACGTGATCGCGCGCACCGTCGACCATATGCGGGCCATGGCCTACCCCAAGGACCGGTACGAGCTGATCATCGCCACCGACGCCAAGGAACCCCTGGAACGGGATCTGCTCCGCGACCGCCTCATCCCTCCAGCCCAGGCCTTCCTCGCAGGACGCACGCCGGGCGAGACGCCACCGGCCGAAGCGGGCAAGCTCGTGCTGGGGCTCTTGACTGAGTTGGCCTGCCAGGAGTGGGTGACCGCCCCGAAGGTGGCAGGCACCGTGTCCCTGCAGAGCCTCCGCCTGCTGAAGTGCAGCGAACGGGAAGAACTCCTGGCCGATGTGGCCGCCCTCCTGGCTTCGTCGAGGGGGCGGGCCCCAGCCAGCCGTATCCTCCGGCTCCTGCGCCGGGCTTTCCCCGGCAGGCCGGACAGCTTCATCGCCTCGCTGTATCCGGCCTGTCTTGGCTTGGCGCTACCCGTGGTATCGGCGTACTTGAGGCTGAAAGGCAACGGCCACAGGGCCCTCGCCGCCCTGATCACCCATGCGGCCCATGCCCATCACGGCCTGACCAGGGCTATCCTGCTGTCGTTGACCGAGGCCGTGTCCGACGGGGCACTGCGCAAAGTCCAGACCCTGACTGCCTCCGGGCGGCTGCGGCCGTCCCTGGAACGCACCTTTCAGCGCCGCTTCCCGACAACAGCGGAGATCGTCGAGGGCAAGGCAGCCGAGCTGTCCGAGGGCCCAGACTCGGCCCTCGCGCTCAAGCATGTGGTCGTACCCATCGACTTCGACGGCGCATTTCCAGGACGGCTGACCGGCAAACCCGTGCCCTCCACCAAGGGGCGGGCCCTGAACTGGGCGCTGAGGTTTGTGGATCGTCGGACAGCCATGTGCGGCTTCTTCGATGCTGAGAGCAGGCCTCACCGGGAAGTCATGCTCTACGTCGCCAGGCGCCGGCTGGAGGATGGGGAGAGGGTGCCCATCTTGCAGGGTCCGGTCTTTCAGGTGCGCAACTTCTACGATATGGGCCCGTTCTGCAAGATCGCCTCCCTTTACCAGGCCCTGGCCCATGACTGGTATCTGCCGGCCCTGTTCAGGCGGCTCCCCTTCGTGGGGGGGACCAACCTGTTCGTGGACAAGCAGCTCCTGCAGGAGCTCGGCGGCTACGACGCCCACGCCCTCACCGAAGACCTCGAACTGGGGACCAGGGCCTATCTGGCCAGGGGAGCCTGGCCCGAATACCTGCCCTATCCCTCCAGCGAGCAGACGCCTCCTTCCTTCCGGGCCTTCTTCCGGCAACGCCTGCGCTGGGGGACTGGGCACCTGCAGGTGATGGAGAAGATCCGCAGCGGCCGCTCCCTGCCCGTCGAGCGCAGGCGCATCTTGCTGCGGTGGCTGTTCTGGAAGGGCCAGATGGAGTGGCTGATGTACCAGGCGGCTACCTTCGTGCCGCCCGCGGTCATCATCCTGTGGCTGACAGGCAACCTGGACCCCAATGTCCTGCCGGAGGCGGTCCGCTGGGTGCTTAACGGCCTCAGCCTCGTCTACTTCGGGTTCACCTTATATGCGTTCCGGCGCTACTCGGCCTACATGGATGACGGGGCCCGGCCGCGCGGGCTGTTCGGCCGCGCAGGCGTGGTGTCGGGCCTGGCGCTGCTGCCGCTAGCGGCCTTCTTCTTTCCCGTGCCCTACTCGAGCGCATACGTGCTCAAGACGGTCAACCGGCACCCCCGGCACTGGGTCAAGACTCCGCGGACAAGGGAGTGAGGGGATGGAACTAGGCGACCGCGCGGCACGGCACCGACGGCGCCGCAGGGCGGCGTCACAGCGCTCCTGGTTGCTGCTGTGGGCGCTGGTCTTCGCGGCCGGTGCCCTGAGTGTCCCGGTGGCTGTGGCCACGGTCCAGGTACCCCAGGCGCAGCTAGTCGAAGCGACTGAAGTATATGACATCCACGGCGAGCTCATCGGGCGGCTCTTCACCGAGCAGCGCGTGGCGGTGCCCATCCAGCGGATGCCGCCGCCCCTGCTGCAAGCCACGGTGGCGGTGGAGGACTTCCGTTTCTTCCGTCACCGGGGCATCGACCCCATCGCCCTGATCAGGGCGGTTCTGGCTAACCTGAGAGCCAGGCGCGTAGTGGAGGGCGGCAGCACCATCACCCAACAGCTGGTCAAGAACCTGTTCCTGACCCCCGAGCAGACCCTGGCCCGCAAGCTCCACGAGGCCCTGCTCACCGTCCAACTGGAGCTGCGTTTCACCAAACGGGAACTGCTGGCCATGTACCTCAATCAGATCTATCTGGGCCACGGGGCCTATGGGGTCCAGGTGGCGTCCCAGACTTATTTCGGCAAGGACGTGGAGGACCTGTCCCTGGCGGAGGCCGCCCTGATCGCCGGCATCATCCGGCGTCCGGAGTTCTACTCGCCCTTCCGCAGCGAGGCGCGAGCCCGGGCCCGGCGCGATTTCGTCCTCGGCCGGATGGTGGCCCACGGCGCGCTGACGAGCGAGCAGGCGGCCCAGGCGGCGGCAGAGCCGATCCGGATCAGGCCCCAGATCCCCCCGCTGACCACCGAGGCCCCCTACTTCGTCCAGTATGTGGTGGATCAGATCAACGCCAGGCACCCGGAGGTAGGGCGCGACCTCTACATCGGCGGCTTCAAGGTGTTCACCACCGCTGACCTGAAGATGCAGCGGGCGGCCAACGCGGCCTACACAGCGGGCTTCGCCTTCGCGGGGGAGCGGCGCGACGCCGCCGGGGTGCTCCAACCCCAGGGTGGGCTGGCGGCCATCGACCCCCGCAACGGGCAGATCAAGGCGATGGTCGGGGGGCGTGACTTCACCGAGACCCAGTTCAACCGCGCCTGGCAGGCCAAGCGCCAGCCGGGTTCGGCGTTCAAGGCCTTCACCTACAGCGCCGTCGTCGACCAGGGGTTCACCGCCGCCTCGACGCAAACGTGCGAGGAGGTGAGCTTCCCCGGCGCGAGGCGGGGCGAGACCTACAAACCCACGGACTACGGCTCCGAGCCTTACCACGACCGGCTGATGCGCGCCCGGGAAGCTGTAGCCATCTCGGACAATGTGGTGGCGGTGCGCTGGACGGCCCAGCTGCTGCCCAGGACCGTTGCCCGCTATGCCAGGTCCATGGGGATCGTCAGCCCCCTGGATGAGGTGCTGCCCATCACCCTGGGGGCATCAGCCGTCACGCCCCTGGAGATGGCAGCCGGCTATGCGCCGCTGGCTAACGGGGGTTTCCGGGTGACGCCCTACGCCATCGTGCGGCTGGTCGACCGCGAAGGCAAGCTGCTCGAAGACAACGCGCCGGCGATGGCGCGGGTCCTGGATGAGCGGGTGGCCTTCGTCGTGATGGATATGCTGCGTAGCGTGATGGCCCCCGGCGGGACCGGGAGCCATCTCACTGCCCGCGTAGCCAGGCCGGTCGCAGGCAAGACCGGCACCACTGACTTGCAGCGCGACGCCTGGTTCGTGGGGTTCACCCCCGACCTAGTCTGCGCTGTCTACGTCGGCCACGACGAGCCGGCGCCCTTGCCCGGACCAGGGGGCCAACTGGCGGGGCCGATTTGGGCGCTGTTTACGGCGGGGGCGCTCCAGGGCAGCCCGCGGCTGGAGTTCGCCCGTCCGGCGGGTATCGAAGACCTGGAGGTGTGCACCCTGACAGGACTGCTGCCTGTCCCAGGCTGCCCGGTCTATGCGGAGATCTTCATCGAGGGCACTCAGCCCGCCGAGGAGTGTCCCGTCCACTGGCCGGCCCCTGGGGAGGAACCGCCGGGGGGGCCCCCAGGCCGGGACGACGGAGACGACGGCGATGACGACTAGCTGGTGCCTGCTCCTGGGGCGCCATCAGCGTTCCCGACCTTCCGTAGTCCCGGCCGCTGACCGCTTCCCGACCCAAGGGCGGACACCGTGATGAACCAGGCCAGCCCGCCCAAGGCGATGCAGGCCCCGGCGATGGCCACGGGCGGGGGCGCCTCGCCGTAGACCAACGCCACCAGCAGCGCCCCGCCTGTCACCTCCTGGGTGGCGATGAGGCTGGCCTGGGTCACGGGCAACAGCCTCAGGCTGGCCTGATAGGCAGTGTGCCCGATGGCTGTTGGGATGACGGCGAGCAGACCGACCGCTACGGCAGCCTGGGGGGTGACCGGTGCGCCCGCGGCGAGGGCGAAGGGCGCCAGCCAGAGGGCGGCGGCCAGGTAGACCCCGGCGGCGTAGGTGAAGGGATTGAACCGTTGGCGCAGGCCCCGCGCCAGCAGAGCATAGGCGGCATAGGTGACCCCTGACAGCAGCGCTGCCAGGTCACCGGCTACACTGGCCTGGCCCAGCCCATGCAGGCCCCAGGCGAGCAGGCCGGTCCCGGCCACGGTCACCCCGAGGGGGAGATAGGCCCGCGATGACAACCGCTCGCCAAGGAACGCTGCGGCTCCCAAGGCGGCGAACACAGGCGCCAGGTTCACCAGGATGAGGGCACTGGCCGCCGCTGTGTGCAGCACGGCCCAGGCGAACAGATAGAAGTGGGCGGCCGTGACCAGCCCTACACCGGCCAGGGCCATTACCCGCCCGCGGTCGAGGCGCAGCCGCTCCCGCCGCAGCGCCGCCAGGACCAAGATGAGGCAACCGGCCAGGGCCAGGCGGGCCGAGACGATGGACACAGCCGGCAGGTCTGAGGCGCCCCTGGTGAGGACCGGCGCCGTGGCGAAACACAGGGCCGCGACGCAGGCCTGGACGAAGCCTGGGTGTGCTCTCACTGAGCCGCCTCCTGGGAGGGATCCGCGTGGAATTCAGGCCGGAGCGGGTGTTCGTCGAGGCAGCCGCCCGCTCCCATCCGGTGACTGACAGGGTCATGGCCACGTGCGAGGCTGTGGGCATCCCCGTCCGCCTGCTGGGGGACCGTCAGCGGCCCACCCTGGACCGGGACCTCGACCAGGCCGCCGCCTATCGCGCCGCCAAGCGGGTCCTAGTGCTGTCGGTGCGGAAGCGCGCCCCCCTGCAGAGTTGCCGCCCATCGGCCCACTGGCAGTTGCCCCTGTCGTCCAGCTGTCCTGGGCTGTGCAGTTACTGCTATTTGCAGACGCGCCATGGCAAGCACCCGTTCGTCCGAGCCTACGTGAACGTGGAGGAGATCCTGTCCCAGGCGGCTGAGGCCATCGCAGCCAGCGGGGACGACACCAGCTTCGAGGCGGCGGCTACGTCCGACCCTCTGCCCATCGAGCCCTATACAGGCAGCCTGCGCCGGGCCATCGACTGGTTCGGGGTCAGCGGCGGCAGGCTGCGGCTGGTCACCAAGTACGCTGAGGTGGACGGGCTCCTGGACGCGGACCACCAGGGCCGCACGCGCTTCAGGGTGAGCCTCGCCCCGCCTGAACTGGCAGCGCGCTATGAGGGGGGTACGCCCCCGGTGCGGGCTAGGCTCGCCGCCCTGGCGCGCATGGCGGCGGCGGGCTACCCGGTGGGGCTGATGGTGGCGCCCGTGTTTGCCTTACCCGGCTGGCGCGAAGCCTACAAGGCCCTGTTGGAGCAGGCCGCCCGGGCGGTGGGGGGCCTGTCTGACCTGACCTTGGAGTTCGTGACCCACCGTTTCACGCCCAGGGCCAGGGACAACATCGCCGCGGTGTTCCCTGACAACGGCCTCCCTCTGGATGAGACTGAGGGCAGGTCCTGGAAAGTGGGGCAATTCGGCTACGGCAAGTGGGTCTACGCCAAGGACGTCCTGGAGGAGCTGCGCGCCTTCTGCCTGGAGCAGGCGGGGCGGCTGTTCCCCGGGGCCGAAGTGCAGTACGTGGTGTAGCGGGCAGGCGGGCCCTTTGACCCCCGCCGCCTCGATGGTCTTGGTCATCGTCATTGGGCCCCCCGCCCCCCGTTCTGGTATGGCCTAGCGTTCAGCCTGCGCCAGGCGCCATGGCGGCGGGCGCGGCGCAGCCAGGTCACCCCCCCACACAGGGCAAACAGCCGCGAGGGCAGCAGCTGCCTGCCCATCAGCTCCTGCGCTTCGACCGGTACCGGCTCGCGCCTCAGCAGGGCCGCAGCCGTCAGGTCCAGGGCCTGCCTGATGTGGCTGGTAAGGCCGCCGCGCTCCGCCAGGGGCCTTCCAGCGATGGCCTCACCCAGGCCCAGGGCCAAGCCCCCGGCCCACTCCAGCTTGGTCTCAGCAGCGAACTGCTGGCAGGCAGCGAGGGCGGTATGGCACTGGGCCGCCTCAGGGAGGCCGCAGTTCAGCACAGCCACCAACCGCCTCCCCTTGAGCGACCCGGGCCTGCCGGCCAGCAGCTCCATGGCGGCGATGACGGGCGCGGGCAGGCTGTCCACATACAGTGGACAACTCAAGATGAGCAACTCCGCCCTGGTGCTGCCAGTGAGCAGTGGCGCCGTGTCCCGGACGCGCACAGTGCCTGTCGCCAGGCCGCCCGCCGCCAGCCTCAGCAGCAGGTACGCCCCCAGGGACCCTGAGGTCGTCCGGGGGCGGGGACTGCCGATGATGAGCAGCGCCTCGCCGTTCACGCCAGCGCCTCCGCTTCGGCCAGCAGGGCTCTGACAGCAGCGCGGATGGACAGGCGGCTCAGCTTGGCGGTCACCACCCCCGCCGCATGGGCGGGAGCATGCAGCTTGGTGGCGTTGCGCCCAACCAAAGTGCAGAAGAGGCGTTCGGCTTTCGGATCGGGTAGACGCAGCTCCCCTAAGCCGAGGAGTTTGGGGTAACAGCGGTAGCGGCGGCGGTGATGGACCTGGCCGTCGCTCAGCGTGCAGTGGGGGGAGAGGAGGGAACAGGCGATACGGTCCAGGACCTGTTTCAGCCTGGACGAGTACCCGCCGAAGGTCACCCTGGTGAACATGATCACGGCGTCACTGGCTACCCAGGCCTCCGCCAGCTCGCGGGCCCCATCGTCGATGACACAGACGCCAGGGGTCCTCACCCAGCACCCGCGACAGCCCTGGCACGGGGCCAACCTGAGCCGGTCAAGGGCCACGCGGTTGACGGAGCGGCCCTGGCCTGACAGCGCGTCCAGCATGAGCTCGCGGGCGACCGCCAGCGCGGGCGCATCTGTGCCCGCGGCATCGAGCAACAGAGCCTGCAAGCGCGGCACCCCCCGTCGCACGGCCCCTGCCTAGAGCTGGTAGGAGAAGGTGAGGCCGGTGAGGGCCTCCTTCAGCTTGTCGCCCTGCCTGACGCAGGGGATACCGAGGAGCTTGGCCTGGCTGAGCTCGAGGCTGTAGGTGAGGCCCTGCAGCATGTCGGGCTTCTCGGCCTCGATGGTGATGAGCAGGTAGTCGGCGACTCGCTTGGCGTCTTCCCGGCGCAGCGCGATGCCCGCCAGCTGTTGCCTGAGGATTGTGTCGTACTCAGGCTGCTTACGGGTGAGCCCCGCCCCCAGCTGCTTGAGGGTGGCGAGCCCGCCGGCGAAAGCCGGGACGTAGAACTTGAGGTCGTACTCCCCGGAGTTGCGGCCCCCAAACAGGCTGAAGCCGGCCGACTGACGGCTCAGCTTGAGTTGGGCAGCGAACACCCAGACGGGCAGGTAGCACGCTAAGGCACCCGGGTCCCGCTTGGGCACGGCGAACTCCACCGGGACCTGCACCAGTTCATCGTCGACAGCTTCGCAGCCGACGCCGCACTGCTTGCACAGAAAAGCCACCTCGCCGGGCTTAGCGGCCAAGGAGCTGCCGCAGGTCGGACATTTCAAGACCAAAAGCCTTAGGCTTTGCGCCACCGATGGTCACCTCCTCGCCATACCGGAAGGTCACGAAGCCCCACGCCATGCAGACCAGCGCCACCCCGAGCAGCACTAGGACAGCCCGCTCCTCCAGCCCCGTCCTAGGCACGGTGGTGAGGATGAAGTTGCCGACGCCCATCCCGCCAACCAGGGCGAGGGCCCGGTAGGTGCGGCTGCCTGGGGCCCTGCCGAAGACCAGCTTGTCCTGGACCGCGTCGATGACCGTCTGATACTTGCGGCCCCTGTAACGGTAGCGGATGACCCACAGGGGGTAGTGCACCAGGGCGGTGTGGCGATCCACCAGGTGCAGCCGCTCGAACTTCACCTCGTCGACGTTGGCGGTGCGCCTGGCCTGGCGGATGAATTCGGCCTCGGCCGCTTGTTCGGCGTCGGAGCGGGCGGTGGTGGCTTCGAAGACCATCCCTTCGCGCTGCATGGCCTCTTCGTCATAGGGGTGGAGTTTGATGGCGCCTAGGCCAACCCTGCTTACGCCGAACTCAGCGACGTCGCAGGCGGGCCCGTCCCAGGCGCACTCCTTGAGTATCTCCCGTTCCACGGGCTTGCGCTCGGTGCGCTTCTCCCGGCGGACGAGCTTGTGGCCGAGGATCCAGCCCAGCAGCCGCCCCGTCACCTTCCAGAAGGGCAGGAACACGAGGAAGGGGGGGTCCAGCTCGGCAGCGGCCCTCAGGTCCCGGGCTTTATCCATCCCGCCCATCCAGCGCTTCAGCGTTTCCTCGGCCTGTCTGGGACCGGCCGCAGCGACGGCCCGGTAGCGCTCCAGCCCGCGGTCGCCCACGGCGAGCAAGCTGGTGCCGCAGTAACCGCAGACGACGATGAGGGCCCCCTCCGCCACCTGCAGGGAGCCGCCGCAACTCGGGCAGCCGAGCCCTTCGATCACTCCTGCCATGGGAGCCTCACCTACGCTTTACTCGATGTCAACAAGGCCAGGAAGAAGAGGGGGACAGACAAGCTGAGATAGAGGATGAGCCTCGTGCCGGCCGTCGAGGCCGCCATCCCTGCCAGCAGGAAGACCAGGAAGGTGACGGCCGTCGCCAGCGCATAAGGCACTTCCGCCTTGCGGGGGAACACCTCCGCGATCACCTTGCCGCTGGCGGCGTCCACCAGTCCCTGGAAGGTCCTGCCCTTGTAGCCGTAGCGGACCTCGTACACAGGCACATGCACCAACGACGACTCTGCCACTTCCTCGGGCTTGACCCCGGTCTGGGCCAGCCAGGCCTGGGCCGCGTCGTACATCACCCCGGCCGCCTTGACCTCCTGCCCTGCCACTAGCTCCGGCCTGAAGAACTGCAGGTCGCCGGCTGGCAGGGTGAGGCGGCGGTACTCAGCGATCGGGGTGGCCGCCGCGGGCAGCAACCGGACTGACTCGCCGCCGCCTTGCCTGACCTTGAACAGCCACACCGGGAAGAAGGTGAAGTGCAGGGAGGCCCCGGCGGCCTCCCGTTCCAGTCCCTTCGCCGTCTGGTTGCCGGCCATCCAGCGCTTGAGAGCGGCCCGGGCCTGGTCCGCGGTGATGGTAGGGGTGAGGACGTGATGGTAGACCACCCGGCGGCGGTCGATGAACAGCGCGCTGCCGCAGAAGGGGCACTTGAGGAACTTGTCGCCTTCGCGGACGGTGACGTCCCCACCGCACTGCGTGCACGTGATCTCCATCAAACGAGTTTCCCGCCGCAACCCGGACAGAACTTGGCGCCTGCCGGGAGGGCCGCGCCGCAGCTGGTGCAGAAGGCCGCGCCCGCGGGAGCGGCCGGGGCCGGCGCCGCGGGGGCTGCCGGCTTCTGCTGCTGTTGCTGTTGCTGCTGGGCCTGCTGGAGCATGCCGGGGATCAGCATCCCCATGCCGACCCCGACCCCGGCGCCCATGCCCGCAGCGGCGCCGCCGCCGGGCTGCTTGGCCGCCTCGGTCATGGCCTGGGCGGCCTTGAACTGCATGTAGGCGTTCATGTCACCGATGGCCGCCATGCCGGTGCGCTCGTCCATCAGCTTCTGGACCTCGGCGGGCGGCGTGATGGCGTTGATCAGGAAGTCGATGACCTCCAGGCCATACTTGCCGAAGTCGTCCAGGACTCGGGCCTTGACCAGGGAGCCTAGTTCGTCGTAGTGCTTGGGGAGGTCGAAGATGGTCTTGAGCGTTTCCCCCAGGCAGTCGTTGAGCCGGGCCACGATCACCTCCCGGAAGAAGGCCTCTACCCGCTCGGAGGCGAACACGCCCTGGGTCCCGACGACCTTGTTGGCGAACAACTGGGGCTCAGCGATGCGGGGCGAGAAGACGCCGAAGGCGCGCAGGCGCACCATGCCGAGTTCCGCGTCCCTGAAGACCACGGGCTCGGTGGTACCCCACTTCAGGTTGGTGAACACCTTGGTGGCGACGAACACTACTTCGGCCCGGAACGGGCTCTTGAAGCCGAAGGGGATGCTGAAGGCGGTGGTCAGCCCGGGGATGTTCAGGCTGGTCAGGGTGTGGCGCCCTGGGCCGAGCACGTCATAGGCCTTGCCGTCGCGGAAGAACACCGCGGCCTGACTTTCCCGCACGACACACTGGGAGCCCAAGGTGATGGCCCCTGACCCCGACTGGGGCCAGCGGTGGACCATGGTGTCCCCCTTGTCGTCCAACCACTCGATGACCTGCAATACCATGGGACCCGCTCCTTCCGAAGAGTGTGTCTAGACGATGCCTCGGGCCGTGTCGTCGCGGCTGTCCAGGACCCGGTGGAGGGCTTCCAGCTCACCGGCGAAGGCGGGGAGGGCCCCACCTTGCGCATCGGGGGCTGAGGCCTGCCCGGCGAGGTCCGCCAGCCGCGACGCTCGGCCTAAGAGGGCCAGGTCGAAGTCGTACAGGCGGTCCAGGGCGCGGCTGTCGAGCTTGAGGGCGTCGAAGAAACCGCTGTAGCCGTAGTCAGCGTAGCGGATCCGGTCAGTGAGGTGTTCGAGCCTCCGGCCCACCGTGTCGGCCTCACCGAGGCGCCTGAGGTCGCCGGCCTCGGCCAGCCGTCCGCGCAACTGCTCCACAGAGCGGCGTGCCCCGCCTAGGACCGTCACCAGACGGTCCCGCAGCAGTTTGTCCGCGGTGCGGCGGACTTCCCGATCCTTGTAGCCCGCGAAACCAGGGAGCGCGCCCAACAGCTTGTCGAAAGCGCTCTGCCCGTCCCGGACCCTGTCCCTGAGGTCGTCCATGGGTCTCGCCTCCTCGGGCCTTGAGTTCCCTGGGGACGGGCAATTTCCTCCTTGATTAGACGCTGGACACACTAGCGCTACAGGGAGGCAAAGCCATGGACAAGGACGCGTTGGAGCTGGTACGCCGTCTGGCTGATTGGCTGCGTGGGAGTTCCCCGGCCCTACCCCCTGAGGCCAGCGAGCTGAGGCCCTTCGACCTGGCCGAGGCCAGCGAAGCACTCGAGCAGGACGAGGTCTTGCGCCTGCTGGGCGCCCTAGAGCCGGAAATCGCCGCCGAGACCCTGGAACACCTGGACTTCACCGCTCAGTACCGCCTCCTGGACAAGCTGCCGCCCGAGGCTTCCGGGGCCATCCTCGCCGCGATGTCCAGCGACGGGTTGGCGGACTTGGTTAAGGCTGTCCATCCCCGGCAGGCGGAAGCCCTCCTCGTTCGCCTGGAGGCTGGGGAGGCCGCCACCATCAGGCGGCTCATCACTTACCCCGAGCACACGGCCGGGGCCATCATGACGGCGGACTACATCTCGGTGCGGTGTAACCAGACCGCCGCAGGCGTCCTGGAGCACATCCGCAAGGTCGCCGAGGAGGCCGAAGTCTATGCCTACATATATGTGGTCGACAACCGTGGCAGGCTGGCCGGGGCGATGTCGTTACGCGAGCTCATCCTGGCCGAGCCCGCCAGCCAGGTGGAAACCTTCATGACCCACGACCTGGTCAGCGTCAACGGCTACGCCGACCAGGAGCAGGCAGCCCGGCTGCTGGCCGATTACGACTTCGTCGCCATCCCGGTGGTAGACGACGCCGGGCGGCTGCTGGGAGTCATCTCCGTCGATGATGTCCTCGACGTGGTCCAGGACGAGGCCACCGAGGATATCCAGCGCCTGGGCGGCAGCGCCCCGCTGGACGAGCCATACCTGGAGAGCAGCTTCACCCGCCTGTTCCGCAAACGCATCGGCTGGCTGCTGTTGCTGTTTGTGGTGCAGTCCATCACTAGCAACATCCTGGGGTTCTTCCAGAGCTTTCTCGAGCAAGTGGTGGCCCTGGCCTTTTTCGTCCCTTTGCTCATCGGCACCGGCGGCAACGCCGGGGGCCAGGCCGCGACCCTGGTCATCCGGGCCATGGCCCTGGGGGAGATCGGCTGCGGTGACGTCTTGCGGGTGGTGTGGCGCGAGGCCAGGCTAGCCCTCACCCTCGGGGTGACCATGGCAGCCGCTACCCTAGGCTGGGCCCTGCTCTTGGGTCAGTCGGCAGCCTTGGGCCTGACGGTGGCCTTGAGCGTGGCGGCGGTCGTGCTGGTGGGTTCCACCGTTGGCGCCCTGATGCCCCTAGTCGGCAGACGCCTCGGTTTCGACCCGGCTGTGTTCTCGGCGCCGCTCATCACCACTGTGGCCGACACCGTCGGCTTGCTGGTCTATTTTCAGATCGCCCGGGTGGTGCTGGGCCTCGCCCGCTAGCAGGAGATTGCGCGGGCGCGAGGGAATCCAGCTGAGCAGAACGTCGAGGGGGGGAGCCTCAATGGCACAGGCCCCAGTGTACAGTCAGGCTGAGCTGATGCGGCACATCCGGATGCTGTCCGTCACCATCGGGCCCAGGCGCTCAGCTTCGCCTGCAGAAGGCCAGGCGGCCGAGTATGTTGCCGCAGAGCTACGCCAATGGGCCGACACCGTCGCGATCCAGCCTTTCGCCTCAGCCCCGACCTATGGTTGGTCTATGCTCTTCACCGTCGTCATGGCAATCGCCGGCGGCCTCCTGGCGCAGTGGTTCCCGTGGCCCGGCTTCATCCTGGCCACCGCCGGCGCCGGCGCCTATCTGTTCTATCAGATGGGCGCCATGGAGTGGCTGAACCGGGTCTGCCCGTTCCAGCCGAGCCGCAACGTGGTGGCGGTCATCCGCCCGTCCGGTGCCGCCCGCAGGCGTGCCGTGCTGGCCGCCCACATGGATACCGCCCGGTCCGCGCCGATGTACAACCCAACGCAGATCAAGGGTATGAAGGCGTCCGTGCTGCTGAGCGCCGGGCTCGGGGTACTGCTGGCCGTCCTGACGCTGCTGGCGGCCCTGTTGCCAGGGGTCACCGCCATCCGGTGGGCGGCCCTGCTGCCCGCCGCCGGGATGCTCTACGCCGCCTATATGATGCTGCACCGGGAGCTGTTCTGCCAGGTCGTGCCAGGGGCCAACGACAACGCCTCGGGGGTCGCCGCCCTGATCGAACTGGGCAGGCGCTTCAGCGCCCACCGGTTGGCCGAGACTGAGCTGTGGCTGGTCGCCACCGGCTCCGAGGAAGTCATCGCCTCCATCGGCATGGGCCACTTCGTACGGCGATACGGTGCTGAGCTGAGGGGCGCCGCCGTCATCGCCCTGGACAACTTCGGCGCCGGCGACTTGCGTTACCTCAAAAGCGAGGGCCTGCTGTGTCAGGCCCACTCCAGCCCGGAGCTGCTGGACCTAGCCGCCCAAGTGGCCAGCAGGCATCCTGACTGGCAGGTGAAGCCCTCCCGGTGCACCCTGGGCTACACCGACGCCATTCGCGCCCTCGGGGGCGGGCTGAAGGCGATGGCCATCTGGGCCGAGCGGCCCAACGGGGACGCGCCCGAAGGCATCGGTTCCTGTGGCCTGCCCCACTATCATTGGCCTTCCGACACCATCGAACACATCGAGCCGGAGACGGTGGCCAGGGCCTGCGCCTTCACCGGGGAGATGCTGGAGGCCATCGACGCCGGGGCGCTGGAAGCGTGGGCGTTGACCCACCGCAGGCACGCTGCGGGGCCTGGCGGATGCTGACAGGCGTCACCGGCTGGCTGGTGCGGCGTTTCGTCCCCAGGTGGGAGGATTCCACTGACCCTGGCGTGCGGGCATGTTACGGCGCCCTCGAGGCCTGGATCAGCATCGTGGGGAACGTCGTGCTCACCGGGTTCAAGTTTGCGGCAGGCCTGGCCCTCAATAGCATCGCCCTGCTGGCCGATGCGGTGCACACCCTGGCCGACGCCGCCTCGTCCGTGGTGGTGCTGGTGGGGTTCAGGATCGCCGGGGCGCCCCCCGACGACAAACACCCCTTCGGCCATGGGCGGACTGAGAACGTCATCACGGTGGTCGTGGCGGTGATGCTGGTGCTGGTGGGTCTTAGCTTCGGGCAAGCTGCCGTCGGCCGGCTGACTGCCAGGCCCGAGGTCCGCGGGAACCTCGCGATCACCCTCATCCTGCTGGTTACGGCCGCCTTCAAGGAGTGGCTAGCGCGCTTCTCTTTCCGTCTGGGGGAGGCCATCAGGTCCACCGCCCTGGCCGCCGACGCGTGGCACCACCGCACCGACGCCATCGCCACGGTGTTGGTGGTGGTGGCCATGGCCGCTACCTTGCTGGGCTATCCGCTGCTCGACCCTATCCTGGGTCTGGTGGTGGCGGGGTTCATCGTCTGGACAGGGCTGAAACTGGGCCTCAGTGCCGGCAGCGCCCTGACCGGCGAAGCGCCGGACGCAGCCTTTGTGGAGCAGGTCTGCGGGCTCACCCGGGCCGTCGGCGGCGTGCGCAGCTTGCATAAGGTGATGGTCCATGATTATGTTGGGCGTATCGAAGTCACCCTGCACATCCAGGTGGACGGCGGGCTGACGGTGGCCGAGGCCCATGCCATCGCCGGCCGGGTGAAGCATGCCATCCTGGAGGAGACGAAGGCCCTGGCCACCGTGCACGTGGAGCCCGACTCCGCGCCTCAATCATCCCCAGGAGTAGTCATATGAGCCAGTACGCCTGGGCCTTCGTGTCCATCGGCCTTGGGGCCGTCGGGCAGTTCCTGCTCAAGCTGGGCGCCAACCAGCTGCAGCAAAACAGCGCCGCCGACGCTGTCGCGTTCGTGGCGGCGCTGCTGAAGACCCCTCTGGTCTATGTTGGCTTGGCCTGCTTCGGGACGAGCTTCCTCCTGTGGGTCTGGGTACTGACCCGGATGGACCTCAGCCAGGCCTACCCCCTGGTGGGGCTCGGCCATGTGCTGGTGCTCGCCCTGGCCTTCATCGTGCTGCGCGAACCGCTCTCCCTACCCAGGGTAGTGGGGTCCGCCCTGGTGATGGCCGGCATCCTGCTCATCGGCAGGTCCTAAGCGCCGCCCTCAGTCCTTGACCACCCGGTACCTAAGCCACAGGTGCCCGGCCTGTTCCGGCTGGACGTGGACCAGTTCGAGCCGGACCGGCCGGTCGCCCGGCCGAAGGTCGGGGGAGTCGAACAAGCAGGGGGTAGTGAAGCCGCCGATCACGACCGGGCGGACGAGGATGTTGACTTCGTCCACCAGGCCGGCCCGCAGGAGGGCGCCCCCCAGCTTGCCCCCGGCCGTGGTCAGGACGGTGCTGACGCTCAGCTTGGCCTGGAGTTTGCCCAGGGCGGCGGGGAGGTCGACGGGGCCCGTCCCCGCGACCAGGTAGGGGATGCCCTGCGCCCGCAGGAATGCCAGATACTCAGGGGGCGCCTGCTGGGCCGTGATGTGCAGCATGTGCCAGCCCAAGCCGGGCTCGCCCTTGAACCCGCTGCGCAGGCGGCCCCGCCCGTCTACGACTACCAGCCAGCCTGCATGGCCCGGGCGCTGCACCAGGGCCTCGGGGAGGAAGTCCTCGTAGAGGGGCGCGGGGTCTCCGGAATACGGGGGGAGCGGCTGCAGGGGTTCACCTTCCTTGGCCAGGGAGTTGCTGCCCAGCATGTCCACCTGGGGCCGGTGCAGCCGCTTGACTTCCCCCTCGACCTTACGCCAGACCTCGCCGCCGGCGGGAGTGGCGGCCTCAGAGTCGGCCATATCCTCCCACATGGTCTTATTGGGCCCCGAGGCTATCCGGCCGTCAGCGGAAGCGGCCGCGAGCACAACAACGAAGGGCCTGTCCATTGTTGGGTTCACTCCTTTTCTAGCAGGAAGGCCTACCCACGTTGTTCGTGTAGCGTCCTTGCCTGCAGAGGCAAACAGACGGCGGGAGTTAGTGAGAGATGCGTTGGATGGGTTCCGCTTCAGACGAGGAGCGGCTTGGGGCCTTAAGTCAGAGAGGATCTTGCTTCGCACTATCGCGGACGGGGTTGGCAACAGGAGCTGGCACCGCTGAAGAGTAGGGATCTACGGGTGCACTCCACCCCACCCATGCGCACCCACCTGAGTCCCTCACCGGTGGTAGGGCGCGCCGCGGATGAGCTTCAGTGCCCTATACAGCTGCTCCAGCACGACTATCCGGCAGAGCTGATGGGGCAGGGTGATGCGCCCTAGGGAGAGGCGCAGGTCCGCCCGCTGCAGGACGCGGTCAGCGAGCCCCATCGCCCCGCCGATGAGCACAGCGGCATCGCCGCGTCCCTGCACGGTCAACCCCTGCAGGTACGCGGCGATCTCTTCTGAGCTGAGCTGCCCGCCTTCCCGGTCCAGGGCGATGACCGACCAGCTATCCCTGAGGCGGTTGAGCAGCGCCTCCCCTTCAACGGCCAAGGCCCCAGCCACCAGGGCCGTCTGGCCTGGGGGAGGGGCCTGCGTCTCTTTGACTTCGTGCACGGTCACCCGGGCCAGGGGGCCCAGGCGTCGCAGGTACTCAGCGGCTGCCTCCCGCAGGTAGGGTTCCTTGAGCGTCCCTACGGCGACCAGGTGGAGGCGGATCACTGAACGGGCATCTCCGACAGCACGGCGGTGAGGGTGAGTTGCTGCCGGTTCCTCACCACGCTGAGGGTCACGCTGTCGCCGATCTTGTGGACCTCGATGGCCTGGCGCAGGTCCTGGCCGCTGTTGACCGCCCTGCCCCCGAGGGACAGGAGGATATCCCCGGCCCTGACCCCGGCCTTGGCGGCGGGGCCGCCCACGATGGCCTCCACGACATAGACGCCCTGGTCAAACTGGATGCCGTAGCGGGCCGCGACTGCGCGGTCGGCGGTGCGTACGCCGAGCCAGGCCCTGGCGACGTAGCCCTTCTCAATCAGGGTCTGCAAGATTGGGCGGGTGAGGTTGATGGGGATCGCGAACCCCATCCCTTCGACCTGCTCGAGCCTGGCGGTGTTGATGCCGACGACCAAGCCGTGGGCATTGACCAGCGGCCCGCCGGAGTTGCCGGGGTTGATGGCCGCGTCGGTCTGGATCAGGTTGAAGGTACGCTCGCCCACCACCACTCTGCGGTCCAGGCCGCTGATGATGCCAGCGGTGACGGTGCGGGCGAAGGCCATACCCATCGGATTGCCGATGGCAAAGGCCGGCTCGCCTACCTTGAGTGTGTCTGAGTCCCCAAACACGGCGATCGCAGGGACTGGAGGAGCGATCTTGACTACAGCGAGGTCGGTGGCGGCGTCGGAGCCGACGACGGTGCCCGGCACTTCCCGCCCGTCGGACAGGATGACGACCACCTGGCCCTGGCTTGCCCCCGCGATCACATGGTGGTTAGTGGCGATGTAACCCTGACTGTCGAAGATGACGCCCGAGCCTGATGATTCCTGGGTGCGGCGCTGCCCGAACCAGTCCTGGATGGTGACCTGTTTGATGATGCCCACCACCGCCGGCCCGACGGTTCGAGCGACCGTCACGGCGGGGTAGGCACTGCTGGGGTCAGTCCCGGCGGCGGGCGGCTCCAGGTTGGGCAGGGTGCCTCGGAGCAGGACGGGCGCCGGCGTGGGCAGCACCGAGGGGGCTACCGCCAGGACCAGGGCCCCACCCAGGAGCGCGCCGATGAGGGCCATGGCCAGATACGACCAGAGCGACGTCCGCCCGTGCCTGGCGAAGGCAGGGTAACTGGCTCTGAATGCCAAGGCGCCTCCCCCCTCGTGCGCCCGCGGGGGGGGGGGCGAAGATGGTGTAAATAATAAAACCAAATATTTTTGACCCGTAC
>JBFMBV010000015.1:0-44231 GCA_040755005.1 Bacillota bacterium | reverse complement strand
GCACCATGCAGAAACACTTGCTTACGCACGCGCTGGCGCTGGGCGTGGGTATCCTGCTGGCCCTGGGGGTGCAGACCGCCGGGGCGCTGCGGGCGTCGACCCCAGAGGCGGAGGCGGCCAGGGTGGAGCAACTGTATGAAGAGTACCGGCAGCTGTGGTGGGCGCTAGTAACCGACTTCCGCCCCGAGGGCTACCGGCGGCTAGGGAAGCTGCCGCACCCCAACGATTCCTACGTCGTTTCTGCCCCGCGCGAATGGTACGGGCCGGACGGCCCGTATGTCGAAGGGCTCGTGCTACACGGGGATGGCTGGAAGTCGACCCAGCGGCCTATAGCGTGGGCCCACGACGCCCACGGCGCCGCCATCGTCATGCACATCGTCTCTTCACCACCCACAACCTGGGGCGGGGGCCGCTAGCGGTGCCTAGCGGGGGCCTGGCATGGCTCGAGGACGGGACGACGCCCTTCCGTCCGGACTGGCACTTTGTCGGTGTCCGTGACAACCTCATCTTCCACTTCCAGGTCCTGCCCCTCGGCCCCACCTGGGCGGGCACATCGTACCCCCGGGCCTGGTCGGCGCTCATCGAAGCCTTCATCGGGGACGTGCGCACGTTCCTGGACGCCCGCGACTAGCGCCGGTAAGCGCTGCCTGGGCTGTAATCCCGCCAGGTAGCTAGACATGGTTCCCAGTCGATCTAGGCTTGTTCACCGTGTACCGCACTCCCAGCTGGAAGCTCGACCGTAGGCGGCATGTTCTCCCTCACCGGGCCAGGGGATAGGGCGATGACGCCCTATCCCCTGGCTTGTCTTGATAGCTTAGCGCAGGTTACCCCCATTGTCTATCACTAGCGCCTGCGCCGCAGCAAGAGGCCAACACCAACCGCTCCGAGAACCACGGCACCTAGGATGGGCCACAGCAGCACGGGGTCGCCGTCGGGCCGCAGCGCCTTGTCAGGGACACCCCGGGGGAAGAATGCGTCAGGCCACTTGCCAGGGGTACCATCGAACATAATTCGGACCATGTGGTCCATGGTCGTCCACTTGCCATCCTCATATTGGATGGCGTCGAACCCCGCACAACGAGGTTGTTACCATCCTCAACTGCGGGTTTGAGCGTGGCCGCGCGAGCGCTATATCCTGCCCGATGAGGAGGCTCTTGTCTCAAGTGTCTCGCGACTCAATCGCGACCCCGATACCCCCGCCCGCGGGTGTGACGCTAGTGACGCTACTGGTTTAAGCGACACTCGCGTCACCGACTCTACCGGCCCAGTGGAGGTGCGCTAACCCCGGCGGGGATGCTCGGCGGACAAAGGAGCGCGGAAGGGCTATTCCCTGACCGCCCCTGTCACACCCATAGATTCAGATGGGGACGTTGTTCTTGACCGAGCGCGAGTTGCTGGACAACCTGCCGCGCGAACTGCTTGCCGTGGCCCTCCGGCGCGGTAAGGCGATCACCCGGCGGCGGTGATGGCCGTTGCGGTGGCGCGAGCGGCCGAGGGGTACCCCTACACCACTGGTCACCAGCCCGTCCTGGGGCATCCTGGCGCGTAGGGGGGAGCGGATCTCTGGGGTCCTGTACGACTAGATGCCCGCCTAAGCTTTGGAGACACTCCCGCAAGTTTCGTCGGGGGGGGGAGCAGCCCATGGAGAACCCGCCAACGTTGGAGAAGGCTTTCCCCGCTCAAGGGTTGATGCCCGACAGCACAGAGAGCATTGGGGAGGCATCGCCATGAGGCTCAAGGTCGGCCCCCGGCCTGCTACACCCGCCAAATCACTACAGCAGAACCTACGCCAAACCTACAGCAATGGGGGTGAAACAGGATGGACGGCGCGGACTGCCCTGGACTGGCGGGGGTTAACTGACTGATAAAGGGCCGTCAGGGGCTGTCAAGCCCTGAACGGCCCCCATTTGCGCCCAGAGTTTCGGTCAGACCGGCCTCAAGCCAGGAGCGCCGCCAGCCTGACCGCAGCCTCGGCCCGGCTCACCGTGGCCGGGCCGATGGTCGCCGACCCGGCTGGGTTGCCCGAGCGGGCGGCGAGGGCCGCGGCCAGTGCGCTCCTGGCCACAGGCGCCCCGGGGTCGAACTTGTCCAGGGCTACGCCGCGCATCAGCCCGAGGCGCGCCGCGGTCTCGATGGCCCCGTAGTACGGATGGCTCGCGGGGACGTCGTCGAAGCGGGGGCGCATGCTCCGGGCAGCCAGCTCGCCGGGCTTGAGCAGCATCACCGCCAGTTCGCCGCGGCTGACTGGAGAACCGGGCCTGTAAGAATTGTCGCGGTAGGCCACCACACGGCCTGCCCGGAGCAGCTTGGCCACGGCCCGCCCCGACTCGCTGTCGGGGCTTACGTCCGAGACTGCTGACATGGCCATCAGCTCTGATACGGGCACGACCGCATACCCCGCCTGGACCAGGATGTCCAGCTGCTGCGGCAGCGCGTGGACCACCGGGCTCTCCAGGGACATGTTGTAGCCGTCCTTCTGAAAGATGATCTGCCCGTTGAGGGAGGCGGGATTGGCTGCGATAGCCGCTTTCAGCGGCGCCACCATCGCCTTCAGGGTGCGGCCGTAGTCGCCTGCGCTCGGGCGCCATCCTCCCCCGTCGAAGCTCGCCGCCAGGTAGTGGTAGCCTAGTTGCCCATAGAGCCAATACGCATCCCGGCCGTCGACGGTGCGGTCGATGTAGTGGGGGGGCCTCCCCAGCCGCATCGTGTACCCATACTCCGCCTGCACCTCCTCGTGGAGCTTGCGCAGGTCGGCCAAGGCTGCCTGGGCGTTGGGGAAGAACCTGCGGGTGCCGTAGATGACCGGCGATGGCCCAAAAGCCACATGGGTGTAGCCATGGTTGGCCAGTTCATGCCCGCCCTCCAGCAGTCGCTTCGCCAGGGCCGGCTGGTTGGCCACGCCGGCCAATTTGTCGTCGCCGAAGGCGGGATAATGATCGAACGCGACGCCGCTCCAGAGGGGGGTCCCCCTGTCCCCGGCGCGGTCGGGGTAGTTGTTGGAAGTGTCACCGATGACGTTGAAGGTCGCCCGGGCGCCCGCGCCCTCGAGGGCCTCCATCACCGCGGAGGTTATCCCGACGCCGTCGCCGGGACGGGAGCGGGCGACGGTTGGCCCGTCATCGAAGGTCATGCTCACGACCAGGCGCCCCCCCGGGGGGGCGACCCGCTCGATCCTGCGGACGGGGCTCAGCTGGGCCGAAGGCTTGGCAGTGATCTTGGTCGCGAGGCGCTTGACCGCCCGTAACGGTGTGTAGAACAGCATCCTTCATCCCTCCGCCTCATGTGTCGCCATCTGGCGCCGGGGCCAAACCCCCACCCCAGCCAACCCCAGCAGCAGGGCAGACCTGGCCACATGTCTCGGGCTGCGCCTGCGGCAGGCTTTGATGATCTGGCAATACGCCTCCACACACGGGTGGGTACGGCCAGCCATAGGCCGGCCCGCCCCCGCCATGATGGCCTCCCTCACCTCGCCCGCGGCAGACCCTGGGGCCAGCGGCAGCCGCAGCACCCCCCGCCCGATCTCGCGGGCGGTATGGGCGTCGCTACCCGCGGTCACCGCCATACCCAGACGGGCCGCAGCCGGCCCGCACAAGGTCTCGGCGGCTGGGCCGACTGCGCCGATCCAGGCCCGTGCGTTGGCGGCCTCCACCGCGTCTACAGCCTGCAGGATCCCGTCCGCCACTACCCGGCGCTTGAAGGGGTGGGCCAGTATCGCCAAGCCCCCGGCCTGCCGGATAGCAGTCACTGCTTCGGTCAGGGTCGCCCCCCAGGGAGGAAGCCCCGTGTCGGCCTCCAGGAACAGCCCTAGCACGTGCCCGTCCGTCGTGGCGTACTCGGCGCCTGGTATCACCAGCAGCGGGGTGCCCTGTGCGCACCGGCGGGCAGCCAGGCCTCCGGCGACAGTGCCGTGATCCACCACCGCCACCCCGTCCAGGCCCAGTCTGCGGGCCACGCGGACGATGGTGGCTGGGTGCAGTAGGGAGTCCTCACTGAAGCGTGAGTGGATGTGCAGATCCAAGGCGATCAAGGGGATCCGTCCCCTCCCCTTCCCTGCAGCAGCTTCAAGCCCGCCCTGGCCAGGTAGGCGCAGGCCGGGACGGGGTCGCCCAGGCTGAACACCCCATGGCGCACGCGCCAATCTGCCAGCTCCAGCAGATAGCGGGGGATGAAGCCGGAGCCGCCCGGCCGCCTGATGATGTCCGCAGCTGCACGCATGTCCTGCAGTAGGAAGCGCAGCCGGACCCCCGGGCGGCAGGGCATGGCCGGCACCTGCCGGCCTACGGTCACCAGGAACAACGCCAGCGGGACGTCCACCCCGGCCGCGATGGCCAGGGGCAGGCTCCCCCAGAAGCGCGGGTTGATCTCCATCAGTCTGTAGACGCCATCCCGCCGGTCGCGCTTGAACTCAACCATGGCTACGCCGTACCAGCGCAACGCCCTGAGCAGTTCGACGCCCTGTTCGATCAGGTCGGGGGCTACTACGCTCTCGCAGAGGGTGCTGGGCCCGCCTGAGATGGGGTACTCGCGCAAGCGCCTGTGAGCAAAGACCGCCACCGGCGCGGAGGCCGCATCGAACACCGCCGCCACCCCATAACCGTCGCCCGGCACGTAGTCCTGGATGAGGGGGAACGATTGGCGGGCGTGCATCTTGCTGTACGCAGCAAGCAACGCCTCAGCGTCCTGCACGATGGCGTAGCGGTCGCCGGGCCCGAGGCCCAGTTCCTCGCCGCGCCGGTATTTGACCACAGCAGGATAGGACAGGGCCGAGGCCACGTCCGCCAGCTGTGTGTCCTCCGTCACCCAGGTCGTGTGCGGTGTTGGGATGCCAGCCCGCACCGCCACCCTCAGCAGCTTGTCCGTGGCGTTGGCAGTGTCCAGGGTGTCCGCATCCACCACCGCCACCGGCAGTACAGACCGGACGCGTTCCCGCTCGGTCGCCACCGCGAACAGGGTGCCTAAGCCGACGGGGATCAAGGCATCGTGCCCGGCAGCCGCAGCTAGCAGGGTGTCGGTGAACCCGGCTGCGGCGGCGGCAGGCAACAGGACCCGCCGGTGGCAGTAGCGCGAGTGGAAGCCGAGCGCCTCAAGGCCCCCACGCTGTTCCGCCGCGGTGACCTTGACGCCCGCCCGGCCCAGGGATCTGATCACCGCCAGGGTCATGCGGTAGCGCGCGTCTGTGACAAAAGCCCTGATGCGGGGTTCCCCCCTTGCCGGGATAGTCTGCCCCCTTACGGGCAACATAATTCGCCACCGCCCCTCAGCGTCCCTTCCGGGGGCTGGCCCAGGCTGTCAGCCACCCGTCGTAGGTGACCACATAGAGCACACCTTCCCAATCCATCGCCAGTGGCGCATACACTTCAGCCGGGAGGAGCACGTGCCAGAGCTGCTCCCCGGCGGGGGAGTAGGCTGCCAGGACGCCTCCGTCCGTGAGGTTCGCGGTGAGGTAGATGATGCCCGACTTGCCCACGAGCGGCGCGACGTGCCGGGCCATCAACCCGGGCAGGCCCACCTTCCAACGCAGCGTGCCATCGGCCTCCAGCGCGTAGAGCTGTCCCACCGCCGGCACATAGACCACTCCGTCGGCGCTGAGCGCGGGCGACCCGGTCTCGGGCCTGACCGGGAACCGCCAGAGCACCGACCCGTCGGCGGCGACGGCGGCGATGTCGTTGGTGCCGGGGATGTAGGCGGTGCCGTCGGGCCCCATGACGGGGCCTGCCAGCGTTCGGGCGCGGTTATCCAGCTCCCACTGCCTCCGGCCTGCCGCCGTCAAGGCCCAGGCGCTGCCGTCGCCATCGATAAACGCCACGCCGCCGCCCGCTGATCCAGCCAGCTCGCTCAAGACCGGGCCACAGCCGCCATACGTCCAGAGGATGCGGCCGCGCCGGTTCAGAGCCACGACCCTTGTGGTGTCCCCCCGCGTGCCCGTGACGACTGTCCCGTCCGGCCTCACCAGCGGCCCGGTGTCCATGGCGCTCCCCAGTTCGACTTCCCACAGCAGCGCCCCCTCGCGGGACAGGGCGATCAACCCGCCGTCAGCGGTCGCCACATACAGGCTGTCCGGCCCCAGGGCCGGCGTGGAGCGGACTTCCCTCCCCAGACTGACGGACCATTTCAGCGTCCCCGTGGCCAGGAAGGCCTGGACCACGCCGCTACGCCCGGCGACATAGATGGTCCGATCATGGCCGATGACGGCCCCACTCCGGCACTCGATGCCCACGTCCACCCGCCACAAAGCTGACGGGACGCGCAGGGCATCGGCGGATGCCTGCCCGGCGCGGGTGAAGCCCCCGCCAGCCATCGGCCAGGGTGCAGCCCCAGCATAAGACAGCGAACTGGCCGGGGGGCCCGGGCCACCTGGCCAGACAGCGCCAGCCACTGCAAGGACCATCAGCAGCAGGCCCAAGCGCCGCAACCGCCTGGGGCGAGGGCCAGTCCGGACGCACACGCCTATGGGGCTGTCAGCCTCCCGGTCAGAGACTCCACCTGGCCCACCCCCGCGCCGGGGATAGCGAGTCGCAGCGTATCATCGGCCAGATGCCAGTAGCTGTAGGCTGTCCGTACCAGCCAACGAGGAGAACCGCGTAGCGTCCAGTGGGCCCGCACCACGTCGTCGCTGTGGGCCGAGACCAACGGCGAACCATCGCCGCCCATGGCGGTCACGATGGCAACGTGGGTCCAGCGACCGTTGCCTTCCCAGTCGTACAGGATGATGTCACCGACAGCGAGGACATCGGGCGAGCGGACAGGGACAGCCGGGGGCCCATCCAGCCCCTCGGCGAGCATGGCGTGGAAACTGTCCACCACCGCCCAACTCCGGCTCCAAGCGCTGCCCGCCCTGTTCATCCACCAACCGCGCCCGTCGTCATCCGCCCGGTGCATGGGCCAGCCGCCCGCCCAGAGCGCCTGCGAGATGAAATTCATGCTGTCGCGAGCAAAACGGGGGAAGCCCGGCGACTTGCCATTCCAGTACCGCTCCGCGTAAGCGGCTGCCGCTGCGCGGTTATACCGCACTCCCATCGCCTCTCTTCCTATGTATGCAACCCGCCGGCTGCAAAATGCCGTGGTTCACCCCAGGATATGCTAGGGGGGCACGGGTAGCGAACAAAGGATGAAGCGCTTGTTTGCAGAGAACATCGGTACCCTGGGGGTCTACTGGCGGACGGCGGGAGGGTTGCTGCTGTTGGCGGCAGGCGCAGCTGCCCTGGCCGACGATGAGCCCTGGCCGGGTTGGGCGATGGCGGGCACCGGCATACTGCTGCTGGCCGAGGCCCAGTCCGGTTTCTCCCCGCTCAGGGCCTTCGGCCGACTGAGGCGCTGCTTCGCCGTCGACGCCTACCGACGTATCCTCAGTCTAACCTGAACTCCCAGGCACACCAGCCTCTGGCGTCCCGCGGCCCGGGCGGGCAGGACAGGCACGTCACCTTGAGCCGTTCATCGACCCCCCGGGCGAACTCGGCATACTCCACGGCGCCGACCTCTCGGCAGGGGAAGGCGACCAGTCCCTGACGCTCCCGCGCAGCCTGTACCCGGCAGGTCAGCATGCGCAGAACCACCCTGTCCGCCTCCAGGGTCACTTCCTGGTCGTTGAGCTGAGCATACAACCGGTGACGCAGGCTCAAAGCCAGTCCCTCCAGCCCGGCAGCCTCGCCGAGGCCGAGCCTTGCCACGATGCGCTTGGCTTCGATGGCGCTGAAGCGCGCCATCGCCTCTTTGTCTAAGGCGATAGCCGCTTCCAGGCCGTACGCCCGTTCAACAGCCTGAAACCAGAGCCCGTCATGGGCCAGCCAAAGCTTGGCAGCGTCAGCGAGGGCCAGTATCACCTCACTGGACTGCAGCGGCGCCGGCCCGCGGAAGGTTTCACCCATATTTCACCTCCTGGCAGCAGATTCCGCACAGGTTATGGCGATTGCCTTGTCGAAGAACCACGCGGCAGGGGGCAAGCCGCTGCCTTGGACAGGCTGGAACGCTGGCTCGATAGGCTTCAGCCTGCTCAAAGCGCCTGCTCGCTGCATTCGCCAGCTGCGGTGTCGGCGCCTGCTACCTTGGGCGGAGCGTCGGCAGCAGCTCCAGGTGTGAAAAGGGGTGCCGACGTGCCGGCTGGGACCGTGAGTGTCACCGAGGCGGCGACTGGAGCCGACCTGCGTGCCTTCGTCCACTTCCCCTACGATCTCTACCGCGCTGACTCCAACTGGGTCCCGCCCTTATATAGGGAAAGCTGGGCCATCGTTAAGGGCGCAGGCAGCCAGCTCCTGACTAGCGGCCCGCATGTGCTGTTCCTGGCCAGGCGGGACGGAGCGGTGGCAGGCAGGGTCGCGGCAGGCATCGACCTGAAGTTCAACGAGCTGAAGGACCGGAACGAGGGGTACGTCACGCTGTTCGAAGCCGACAGCGCCAACACAGCCGGGGCGTTGCTCGACCGCTGCTGTCTGTGGCTGCAGGAACGGGGCATCGCCTCGGTCCGCGGCCCCATCTCCCCTACCAACGGCGATGATTACCGCGGGGTGCTGGTCTGGGGGTTCGAGCACCCCCACACGCTGCTGTGCGCATACAACCCACCCGAGTACGACGGTTACTTCGCCGGGGCTGGGTTCAGTAAGTACTACGACTACTACTCCTACCGGTTTGACGCAGCCCAGGCCTTGCCTGAACGCTATCGGCAGGTTTCAGACTACGCCATGCGGAGGTATGGGTTCCGGGTCGACACCCTGGATCTGGCCCAGTTCGACCGTGATGTGGCCGACATCACCGCGGTCATGGCCACGGCCACCCCTGAGGACTGGCCGGACCTGACCCCGCCAACCCTGAGCGAGCTGCGGGCGGCCGGAGAGCAGCTCAGGCCACTGGCTGTGCCCGGGCTGGTGCTCATCGCCAGATACGGCGCAGCGCCCATCGGGGTGGGCATCGGGATGCCCGACTACAACCAGTGTCTGAGGCGGATGGGAGGCAGGCTATTCCCTTGGGGGTGGCTCAAGTTCCTGTTCGGAAAGAGGCGCATCACCGCCGGCCGCTTCCTGGTGCTGTTCGTCGTACCGGAGTGGCAGAAGCGCGCCGTGACCGGGGCGATCTTCGTCAGGATGCTGGCTGCCGCCCGCAGGCTAGGGTACACCTGGGGGGAAGGCTCCACCATCGGCGAGTTCAACCTGCCCATGCGCCGCGAAGCTGAAGCCGCGGGGGGCATGCATTACAAGACCCATCGCGTCTACAGGCTGGAGCTCTGAGTTTAAGCGTCAGGCCGCGGGCAACAGCCCGGGCCCTCGCGCACGATCGTCACCCCGGCGTAGCCGAGTACCCCGCCGATGGCCACGGCGGGTTTCTTGATGGTTACCTCCACCCTGCGCGCGGGATGGGCCTCCAGGATAGCCTCGCACACCCGCTGCCCGAGCCGCTGCAACAGGTTGTGCCGCTCCTCCGTCATCACCTTGCGCACCAACTCATACACGGTGACATAGCTGAGGGTCCCCGACAACTGATCCGTCAGGCAGGGCCCCGTCATGTCGCAGAACACCACCAGGTCGACTTCGAACCTCTGCCCATATCGCTGTTCCTCCTGGAACAGCCCGTGCTTCCCCCAGAACTGCATCCCGCTGAGGATCAACCTGTCTCCGTCGGGCATGTGCCGTCTCCTCCCGTATGTGGTATGATTAGGTTACCCCAATCCCACCCTGATTCCCCTTGCCGCGCTGAAGCGAGGTGTCGCACCCGTGTCTGCCCCGCTGACCATCCGGCCCGGACTTCCCGCTGACCTGCCAGCGGTGAAGAGCCTCTGTGACGGGACCTTCGACTGGGGGGACTATGTCCCTGAGGTCTGGAAATACTGGCTGGACGACCCCGGCGGCGACCTGCTCGTCGCCTGCTTGGGCGAGGAACTGGTCGGGCTGACCCATGTGGTCTGCGTCGACAAAGGTGAGGCCTGGCTGGAAGGGATGCGCGTCCATCGCGACCAGCGGCGGGCCGGGGTCGCCTCTGTCCTCACTCAGGCTTCCCTGGAGGCCGCCCGGGCCAGGGGTTGTCGCGTGGCCAGGCTGTCCATCGATCTCCGCAACCTCCCTTCGCAGGGGCTGGCCGCCAAGTTTGGGTTCATGCCTGCCTGCACCAACGATATCTGGGCGTGGGACGGCACGGCAGCGGACCTCGCAGCTTTAGCTGTTCCAGAGGGGAGAGCCCGCCAGGCGACGGCCGCTGACCTGCCCGCCCTGGCAGGGCTGTACCCGTCGGCGCCCCTCCGCCTGGTCCATTGGAAGGGTCGGCGCTTGTCCCGGCAAGTCTTGCGCAGGATCCGGTCCACGCTGCGGGTGTGGGAACAGGGAGGAGCCCCTGTGGCGGCGCTCAGCCGCGACCACTGGGACCGCTCCCTGGACATGTGCCTCCCCTGCGGAGACCCGGCTGCTATCTCCGGCCTGCTAAGAAGCGTGATGTCGGAGGCGCTCACCGAGGGCATGACTGAGATCTCCATCGCCGCCATCACAGGCTGGGTACCCCCTGCGTGGCAACCCGCCTGGAGATGTAGCTTCAGACAGATCATCTTCGAGCGGCCCCTGTAAGGGGCCGCATCGACGAAGGAGGCAGACTGTGAGCGGAGCACACGACGGACGACGGGTGCCGTCCAGGCAGGAAGTGGCCCAGGAACACCGCTGGGCGCTGGAAACCGTATACGCGGACGATGCCGCCTGGGAGCAGGACTTCGCCGAGGTCAAGGGGCTGCTGCCCCAAGCGGGGGCCTGGATGGAACGGGGCCTGGCGTCCGCAGCCAACCTCGCCGAGTGCCTTGCCCTGAGGGACAAGGCCGGGACCGTCATGGACCGCCTGTTCGGATACGCCCACATGCGCCGGGACGAGGACACCACCCACTCCGGCCATCAGGCCATGGCCGAGCGGGCGGCGGCCCTGAACGCGGACTTCGGCCAGGCTTTCGCCTTCCTCCGCCCCGCCATCCTGGCCATCCCTGCGGAGGAGCTGAGCCGGTTCCTTGAGGATGAACCCCGGCTGGCAATGTACAGGCACCTGCTCGACGACATTACCCGACTGCGCCCCCACACACTGTCAGCCCCCGAGGAGCACCTGGTGGCGGCCGTCAGCGAACTGGCGTCGGTGCCCTACAACGTGCACGGGATGCTAAGCCAGGCCGACATGAGGTTCCTGCCGATCACCGGCGAAGATGGCGAACCGGCCGAACTTACCGCGAGCAGGTACGGACGGTACAGGCAGAGCCAGGTCCGGCGGGTGCGGCAGGAGAGCTTCGAGCGCCTGCATGAGGGATACGCCAAGCTGGAGAACACCTTCGCGGCCATCCTCGGCGGCGGCGTGAAGGCCAATGTGTTCCACGCCAAGGCCCGCCAGTTCCCCTCGGCGCTGTCGGCCTCCTTGAGCGCCGCCAATATCCCCACCGAGGTCTACGCTCAGCTCGTGGCCACGGTCCAGGCGAACCTGGGCCTGCTCCACCGGTACTTCAGCCTCCGGCAGCAGGTCCTCGGCCTCGCAGACGGACTGCACATGTGGGACCTGTATGTGCCCCTGGTCAAGGGGGTAGACCAACACATCCCCTGGCAGAAGGCCATGGCGATGGTACGCGACGGCCTCAAGGCCCTGGGCGAGGAGTACTGCTCCGTCATGGGCGACGGGCTGAAGGGGCGCTGGGTGGACGTCTTCGAGAACCAGAACAAGCGCTCAGGCGCTTACTCATGGGGCTCCTACGGCACCCCTCCCTTCATCTTGCTCAACTACGACGGCTCGCTGTCCGAGGTCTTCACCCTGGCCCACGAACTCGGCCACTCCATGCATACCTGTCTGTCGGGCAAACGGCAGCCGTACGTCTACTCGGCCTACCCCATGTTCCTAGCCGAGGTGGCCTCGACGGTCAACGAGGTGCTGTTGACCGACGCCCTGCTGGAGGCCTCCGGCGACCGGGCCACCACCCTCTACCTGATCAACTCCCAGCTTGAGCAGATCAGGACCACCGTATTCCGCCAGACCATGTTCGCCGAGTTCGAGCGGGACATCCACGCCCTGGTCGAAGGGGGTGGGGCCCTCACCCCCGAGGTCCTCAAGGACAGGTACCGGGAGCTGAACCGCCTGTACCACGGGCCCGGGGTGGCCCTAGATGAGGGCATCGCCGTGGAGTGGGCGCGCATCCCCCACTTCTTCATGAACTTCTATGTGTACCAGTACGCCACGGGCTACTCGGCGGCGGTGGCCATCGCCCGGGGCATCGGCGAGATCGGTCGCCCCGCCGTCGAGGCTTACCTGGACTTCTTGTCCGCTGGCGGTTCCGGCTACCCCATCGACCTGTTGCAGCGGGCAGGCGTGGACATGACCAGCCCCCGGCCGGTCGAGGCCTGCATGGCCAAGTTCGCGGAGCTGCTGGACAGGTTCGAGAGCCTCCTGTGACCTGTACCCTGTCCCTGTTGCATGTAGAGGGGCCGGCACCCGTGCCGGCCCCGATCGCATCTTTCCCTATCCCTCGACCCGGGCGATCAACTCCCGGACGGCCTCGGCTTCGGCCTCCAGTTCCTTGAGATAGCGCCTTAGGCCATCGAGCTTCTCCGCCTTGGACTGGAACCTGCGCTTGAAAGCGGTCGTTTCGCAACCACAGCTCTCAGCGTGGTGGCCGGGCTCGTGTTCGCAGCACTCAGCATGCACGTGATGGCGCCCAACGCTCTCACAGCATGATCCATGGCCATGCGGGCGGCGATCCCGGTCGCTGCACTCTGTCACCTACGTCCCCTCCCTTCACCCGTCGTGAACCCTGACGCTCTACCTGGACACCCCGTCCACTTGGTGGGGGCCGCCCAGGACTTGCCTAACTTCGATCCTCACGACCATCCGGTTGGGAAGGCAGACGATGGGGACGAGATGGTTGTCGATCCAGCCCGTATCCGAGCAGATGTGCAACGGACAGAGGGCGTCCGGCATCCGGTGGACACGGACCCTGCCGTCACGGATTTCGACAGTGGCCTTGCCGCCGCCAAGGGCGACCTCGACAAAACGAGGCGGCTCGGTCGCGGCGAAGGTGACGCGGGTGACCAGCTGCCCGTGGCGTTCGATCACGACCATCTGTTCGCCGGCCAGCACTGGTTGCGCCGACATCCAGCCCAGGGAGGCCAGGCCGAGCGCTGTCACGACCAGGAACAACAGCATGTCGTAGACGGTGAGCAAACGTAGATAACGGCGCATAGCGACCTCACCTCCTGTTCGCAGCGTCTGGCTTCATTGTAACGCAGCGCTGCAATGAGGGCAACTCGGGGCAGGCGCCGCTTGCGTCTATCTGACCTTGTACCCAGCCAGCTCGATCGCCTCGGCGATGGTCTTGGCGTCGATCACACCCGTGTCATAGGTCACATCCACACGCGCCGCCGGCAGGTTGACATTGACGTTGGCAACGCCGTTAAGTTGGCCGACCGCCGACTTCACCGCCAGCTTGCAGTGGCTGCAGGTCATCCCCGCGACACTGAACGCGCGTGTCTCGTGGGCCCCGGCAGCTCCGGTCTTGTCCATCAGCTCACCTCATCCCTCAAGTCTGCGCTCAACCTGAGAACTTCATCAGGACAGCGACGAGTTCCTCGACGGCGGCATCGCCCTGGCCCGACCGGATGGCTGAGGTCACGCAACCCCGGGTGTGCCCTTCCAGCACCGTCAACCCCACCTTGTACAGGGCGGCGCGGGCCGCAGCCACCTGGGTGAGCACATCGACGCAATACCGGTCAGCGTCGATCATGCGCTGGATGCCCCGTACCTGTCCCTCGACCTTCTTCAGCCGTTCCAGTACGTCGGCCTTCTCCGTCTCGCCTAGCTGCATGTCTCCCGCTCCTGCCATACCAGGGTAGGGTATCCTGAACCCATTCTACGCCCTGCGCGGGATCCAGTCAAGGCCGGGGGCTCAGCTGGGGAACAACTGGGTCAGGAACCGCAGCCGGTCGGTGAAGATCAGCCAGCCAACAGCGATCAGCAGCAACCCGCTGACCACGTCGATGACCCTGGACCAGCGCCGGGCCCGGGCGATCACCCCGGCCAGACGGTCGACAAAGATGGCCGAGAGGAGGAAGGGCACGGCCAGACCGGCTGAGTAGGCGACCAACAGCAGCAGGCCGCCGCCGGATGTGGCCGCGTAGAGGAGGATCGCGGCGAGGATCGGGCCAACGCAGGGGCTCCACCCGAACGAGAAGGCCAGCCCCATCAAGAACGAAGTCCACAGGCCGGCACGGCCGCGCACTGAGAACCTCTTCTCCGCATACAGGGGGCCCCAGCGGATCAGACCCAGCCGGTGGACGCCGAAGGCGATTACGAAGGCGCCACCTACCCGCTTGATGATGAACAGATGCCGTGTGAGCAAGGCCCCCGCTGCGCTGGCCGACAGCCCGAGGGTAACGAACACAGTCGAAAACCCGACGACGAAGAGCAGGGCATGGGACAAAGCCGTACCCCGATCCTGGGGCCTGCCCCCGGCCAGGTAAGTCAGGTACACGGGCACGATGGCCAACACACACGGGGAGATGAAGGATGCTAGCCCCGCCAAAAACGCGACACCGAGCGAAACATCAGGCACTGCTCACGCCCTCCTTGCTGACCCGGCTGCCTTGGCCCCGCCAACCGGCTGTGAACAGGGCCAGCCCCACAGCGGCGGCCACGGCCGCCACCAGGTACACGTTACTGTAGTTCTGCGGGCGGGCGGCAATGCCGCCTACCAGGGCGCCACCGGCGATGCCCACATCCAGCGAGCCAGTGAACGCCGCGAAGGCACGGCCCCTCTTGTCAGGCGGCGTCACCGCCGCCACGACCGCAGCCAGGGCGGGGAAGCTGGCCCCGTAGGACCAGCCGTACACTGCGGCGATGCCCAGCAGGCCGGCCAGGGTCGAGACGTTGGCCAGCAGGAACAAGGCCCACGCCAGCATGGCTAGGGAAGACTTGATGACGAAGGCGGGGCCTAGCCGGTCGGCGATCCTGCCGCCCAGCACCCGGCTGGCCAGCAGGGTGACGGCGGTGGTCGAGAAGAAGAGCCCGGCTTGTTCCACTCCCCGCACACCCAGATGCAGCGGGAGATAGGACACCATCGTGCCGAAACTGAAGGCGGCGCAGGCGTAAGTCAGGGTCGCCAACAGGACCCCGCCGCTCAAGACCGAGGGGCCCCCGCGCTCGAGCCGGGCAGCGGGGCAACGTGTCTCAGTGACCAGGGTCAGCAAGAGGAAGCCGACGAATCCCAGGCCGCCGGCGATGATGAAGGCGGGCGTGAAACCCCAGGCAGCGTCCGCCATTCCGCCCAATAGCGGCATGAACACCATGGCCAGGCTCTGCGAGCCCTCGAACATGCCGACGGCCTCCCCCCGGCTCTCGGGAGGCGACAGGTCCACGCACAACGCCGCCCCCGCGGTGGTGAAGGCAGCGATGGCGAGGCCCATCCACATGCGGGCGAAGACGATGCCGGTCACTGTACCCGACATGAGGAACATGAAGGGGGCCAGGGCGAACATGCCGCTGCCCACCAACAGCCACGGCTTGCGGCCCTGGGCGTCCACGCAGTGGCCGACCCTGAGCCTGAACACCAGCGCCATGATGGGGACAGCCGCGATGATCATCCCGATGGCTGCGGGTTGCGCGCCACGGAACATGGCGTACTTCGGCAGGACAGGGATGAGGAACTGCAGGCTGCTGTAGAAGAAGACCGCTGCGATGAACGCCGTCAGGAAGTTGCGGTTCGACCAGACCCGGCCCACGGACAGGCCCCCAGTGCTGTGACGTCTGGTTCAATGCACATATGTCCTCATTATACAGCACTCGTCGCCGCTCGGCAAAAGCACAGCTCAGTCGGTCTGCACCACCGCCAGCACGTCGACCCCGACCTCAGCCACATGTACTTGCGTCAAGGTCAACGTGCGTTCCGGGAAGACATAGGTGCATTTCACGCTGACCGCGGCCTTGACGGTGAAGCGCCCCGGCCGCTCCCAGACGACCTGGAATTCTCTCCCTGGGTCGATGGTGATCTGTTCGGCCCTGGCCCCGTCTGGCATCAACACCTCGGGCACTACCTGAAACGCGGCCGGGCGGCCGGTCACCCACAGGCGGGGGGCGATGAGGGTGATACGCACCGTCGGCTCGGCCACTGTCTCCAGGGAGAACTCGAAGGTCTGGCCCGCCTTGGCCGGGATAGCCCAGGTCTTGCTGCGCAGGACCGTGCCCTTGTTGCTCAACGACGTCCCGGTGACCGTGTAACCTCCATCCTTGCCATAGGTGTGGCTCACCGTGCTCCTCAGGCCGGGGCCCGGCTGTTCCAGCCGCCTGCCGTCGCCGAAATCCCACGTCCACAGCACATGATAGGTCCGGTCTTCGTCCCGATGGGTAGTCTGCTTGGACGCCCTGACCACATGGATAGGTTCGGGCAACGGCAAGGGCGGTGGCGGAGGGGCTACGGGCTGCGGGGGCGCGGGCGGAGTGGTGGCCGGAGGGTCTGGCTTAGCCGGGGTCCGGCCCTCGATGTGAAGGGATACCTGATAGGAGTAGGGGGCCTTGCGGGTCCGGTACAGCTTCGCCAAGTCCCTGGTCACAGCCGGGAGGCGGGCCCCGAGGTAGATCATGCGGTAGCCCTGGGCATCGGCCACCTCACCTTCAGTCACGTACTTCCCGCTGGTCAGCTTGGCCGTCAGCTCGCGGCGCTCCAGGACCGGGGCCCCGGCCCGCAGCAGGTACAGCCACACCCGGGGCGCCGCGTCGGTGCCGGCCACGGTGAGTGCGAGGCTGAGCCTGACCGGCGCGGCCAGCTTCGCCGTGTCCACCCGGACGAAGTCCGGGTACCAGGGGCTCAGATAGCCCTTGCCTGTCCAGGAGCGCCGCCACAGCCGGTTGGCCTGGGCGGCGCTCACAGCCGGGAGCAGCCGCCGCTCCAAGGGGAGGAAGTCGCGCAGGGTCCTGGCGATGAAGTCCTGAACGTCGGGCCGGTAGACGAGGCCCGCATGGGTGGCCGACAGCAAGCTTTGAGTCAGCCTGAAGCTGTCGTTGGCCGCCAGGGGCAGGGCGCAGTCGTCGACCTCCACGAGTCCGTCGCCGAGTTGCGCCCGGCCCGGCGTGGCGGCAGCCCCGGCGATCACCACATATTTGGGGTTGGCGTGCGGGAAGTCCCCTCCCTCGTGTAGCGCCCTCCGGTCGCTCAGTGACCGCCTGCGCGTTTCCGCCTCGTTCCATCCATGCAGGAAAGCGTTGCCTACCGCATCCAGGTAGGTGACGCCGCCCGGGCCAGCCACCGCCACCTTGGCCGCGGCCTTCACGCAGGAGAGGGCCAGCCCCCCCGCGGGCGAGATCTCCCGCGTTGACTCCAGCAGCCACATAGCCAGGGGGGCGGCCTCGCGGGTGGCCAGGTAACCCCCGATCAGCAGCGCGTAGTGCGCAGCGAGGTTGCCCAGGGTCGTGGCGGGGTCCCCGGTGATAGCCTCGATAGCTGGCGGATGCAGCAGCATGTTGCGGCGTCCGACCTCCCACTGGGCAGCCCGGGCGAGACGGATGGCCAGGAGTTCGTAGTAAGCCGTCGTAAGCATCTCCGGCGCGGGCGGATGTGCCCGTGGCCCGGTCGGGGCCGCAGCCCACACCGTCGTCTGGCCTTGGATGATGTTGGCCTTCACCAGTTCCGGCCGATGCCGGGCCAGCCAATGCTCGAAGTCGCGGCTCAGGGCAGCCTCCTTGGCGCGCATGGCTGCCAAGCCCCGGGTGTAGTCCCGCCTGAGCAAGGACCAGTACGCCTGGAACCGCTGCTCGATGTAACCAGCTTCGGAGCGGAAGAGTGGCAGGGACTGGGGGGCCTGGACCGGCGCGGGCAGGGCCCGGGTGAACGCTTGCAGGCGCATGAGCCGGACGAAGTGGAACAGGAAGTGGAGGAAGTTGGCGGCGTGGGACCCCTGGTTCGGGGGGGCCACCATCACCACGGACCTGACTTGGCCTGCCCCGACGGGGGTTCCCGCGTACCAGCGGGCCGCCAGGGCGCCGACGCTCTGGGTGACGATGTCAACCTTGACCGCACCGCTGACGGCTAAGGCCCCTGCGACGACCGGCGCCAGCCTGCGTTCGGCCAGGGTGATGTAGTCGGCGTCCGCCAGCCCTGAGTGATCCACGCAGAACAAGGTCCTGCCCGGTTCGTAGCCTTCCATCACCAGCCTGGCATACAACCCCCCCTCCTGGGGAAGGGACGAGCCAGCGACGGGCGCGCCGAAAGCGTGCTGGGGAGAGGCGCCCGCCCCCGGCACCAGCACGACGGGGACCACTGGGAAGCGCCCTTCAATCAGCAGGGGCGACGCCCCGGCAGCCGCCGTCCCGGCCAGGCACCCCACCAGGCACAGAAGTGTCGCCAGCAGTCGCATCGCGTATCCTCCTTACTTACCAACCAGGTTCACCGCCGGTAGCCGTGATTGTACAGGCGCAGTACAGTGTAGGGAAGGCCCTTCGCCAAAGCGGAGTCGAAGGCTGCCTCCCAGGCCGCCCCTTCTGGATAGGCCGCGACAGCCCCGTCCAGCACCCTGCCTTGGCTCCAGCTGTCGCCTGGGCCCAGGGTGAACCGGTCGGGGCCGTACCCCACGCGCAGCCTCCCCCGGCTGAGCCGCTGCACAGTCAGGTCTGTCTCCACCAAGCGAGTGCCTCCGGGGCCCGCCAACAGGTCCACCTTCCCCCTCCCGTCCAGCGCTAGCGAGGCGGCGTGCAGCGGCAACCCCGCCCTGGTCACTTCGTGGATGACCAGTACCCTGGTCCCGGCCGGCGGTGGCGGCACAGCCAGGGTCCCTGTGGCGGGGGAGTAGAGCAGGCCGTCGACAGGCGGACCTGCGGCCGCCCCGCTCTCTTCCCAGATCTGCAGCAACAGGTACCCGCGCTCCCGGCCGCAGCCCGGGCGCAGCGAGACAATCACGACGCAGCTGATCAGGCACAGCATCATCAGGGTCCGTCCACGCATCAGCGTCCCCCCCCTGCCGCAGTCACCCGGTCCTTCTCCCACAACCCCAGGTACCTGACGGTCAGTGCGCCCGCGGCGGCCCGGTGCACGCTCTCATCCCCGGCAGTGAGCCGGCCCTTCGCGCCGGCGAGGCTGTAGCGGAGCCCACTGGGGCCCAGTCCGCGCAGGACGAGGCCCGCCGTTCCGGGCAGAGTGAAAGGGAAGACGCACGGGGCGTGTACAGCCAGCCCGGTGATGCCGGCCGGGCCTACGGCGGCGTGGCAGATCACGGCCTTAGTGGCCGCGTCCACCCTCGGGGCTGCCGGCGGCAGGTAGAGTTCCCTGTCCCGGACGTCGAAGACGATGTCATCACCGGTGACTGCCGGGACGGCCTCGGTGCCCTCTTCCCACAGGATGACGAACGCGTAGTAGCCACGTGGCGGGAAGCTGTGACAAGCTAGGGACGCAGCAGCCAGCGCGACAGCCAGGCCGGCCGTCAGGCCACGCCGCAGTGACACGGGCCCACCTCCTCTCCCCATGTCCTTCCATGTCAGGCAGGGGACCCCTCCCTCGAAACCGGGCTTATCAATCGACAGGGGGCTGGCACATTTTTGCCAAGGAAGGAGGATTCCGCCGGATGAGGAAGAAGGCTCGTTCAGTTTTGCCCTTAGTGTGTGAAAAGTCTCACTTTCACCGCTCAGGGCAGGGGGTGAGCGGCGGATGGGTCAGGGTACGCCCCCCAGGGGGTTCGGCATGCTCTTCTTCAGCCTGCTGGCCTTCTGGATCCTGGTCTCGGAGCGCCTTGACGTCCAGCACCTGCTGGTAGGGTCGGCCTGCGCGCTGCTGCTGACCTGGTTCTGGCGGGACTTCCTGCTGGACGTGGTCCAGCGCCGTGACCTCTGGCCCGCCCGGTTCATGTTCAGCGTCAGTACATTGCGCTACGGGCTCGACCTGTGCGGGGAGATCGTCACAGCCAACCTCAACATCGCCCGCATCGTACTCACGCCATCCCTGCCCATCTCACCGGTGCTCGTCTCCCTGCGGACCAAGCTCAGTCGTGACCTGATCCGGGTCGTGTATGCCAACTCCATCACCCTCACCCCGGGAACCATCAGCGTCAGCCTTAGCGGCGACAAGCTGGTGGTCCACGCCCTGACCCGGGCGGCGGCTGCGGGGGTCGAAGGCTGGAAGATCGAGCAGGACCTGCTCAAGCTCGAGAGGGGGTTGGGCGGTGGTTGATCCGATGGTACCCTGGTGCATCGCCCTGATGGTGACCCTGAGCCTTGCGGCCGTGTATCGCGGTGTCCGGGGGCCTCGCACCGAGGACCGGCTGGTCGCGGTGAACCTCATCTGCACCGACACGGTCCTCATCGTCATCCTGCTCGCCTACCTGAGGCGCTCTTTCATGTTCCTGGACGTTGCCCTGGTCTATGCCCTGTGCAGTTTCCTGGCTACAGTGGCTGTGCTGAAGGGCCTTCGCAGGGGGAGGTTATCCTGATGCTGGCATGGATCGCCTCCGCCCTGCTGCTTGCCGGGTGCTTCTTCCTGACGGTGGGGGCCATCGGGCTCCTGCGCCTGCCCGACGTGTACACCCGCATGCACGCCACCGCCAAGTGCGACACCCTGGGCGCGGCTCTCGTCATCCTGGCCATGATGCTCAAGGCCCCGAGCCCGGCGGTCGTCGCCAAACTCGCCATGTGCCTTGGGTTTTTCTGGCTGATCAACCCAGCCACGGCCCACCTGATCGCCGAGACCGCCCTGGCGCGGGGTGTACCCCTGACCGCCGGGACGACTGTGATGGATCACTATGGGGCCCAGGCAGAAGGAGAGGGGGCGGGGGAAGCTGATTGACGTCATCACCCCACTCTGCATGTTCTTGCTAGTGGTCTGCGCCATCGGGGCCATCCTGGTGCGGGACCTTCTCTACGCTGTCATCATTTTTGGCGCCTTTAGCCTGGTCATGTCCCTGGTCTGGCTCGGCCTGAACGCCCCGGACATCGCCATCACCGAGGCCGCCGCCGGCGTCGGCTCCACAGCGCTGATGGTTGCGGTCATCACCCGCACCGGGAGGCGGGGCACATGAGGGGCCTGCTGATGCTGGCGCTGGCAGGGGTCATCGTCTTCGCCCTGGCGGGAGCCGTGGCCGAGCTGCCTGCCTATGGCCGGCCCAACCCCACCCACAACCTCGTCTACGAGCGCTATGTGGAGGCCGGCGTGCGCGAGACGGGAGCTGTCAACGTCGTCACCCAGATCATCGTGGACTACCGGGCATACGACACCCTGATCGAGACGACCGTGCTGTTCGCAGCCATCGCCTCGGTGCTGCTGCTCAACAGGGCGGTCCGCAAGGACGGTGGGCGGCATGGATGACATCATTCTCCGTGAGATCAGCTTGATCGTCATCCCCTTCATCCAGATGTACGGGCTGTACATCATCCTCCATGGCCACCTCTCCCCGGGCGGGGGCTTCGCCGGCGGAATGGTGTTGGGCCTGAGCATGGTGTTGTTCGTGTTGGTCCACGGGGCTGAGCGGACGCTGAAGAAGATCTCCCATGACGCCGCGACGGTGGTGGAGAGCCTGGGCACGGCCTGGTACATCGTGATCGGCCTAGTGGGGATGGCCAAGGGCGCTACCTTCCTGATGAACCAGGGGGCTGGGATCAACGTGGGCACCCCAGGCCAACTGCTGTCCAGCGGGCTCATCCTGCTGATCACGGCCGGCGTGGGCGTGAAGGTCGCCAGCACCATCCTCACCCTGTTCATGGCGTTGATCGAGGAGGACCACTAATGGACTGGTCAGCCCTGCTGCGCAACTACCCCTACGCGGTGTCCCTGGTCTTGTTCGGGCTAGGCATCCACACGGTGCTCGCCCGGCCCAACCTGCTGATCAAACTCATCGGGCTCAACATCATGCAGTGCGGGGTGTTCCTGTTCCTGGTCGCCACGGGCAACCTGGCAGGCGCCCGCCCGCCCATCATCGACCCCGCGCAGCCTAACGGGGTATACGCCAACCCCTTACCGACCGCGTTGATCCTTACCGGCATCGTGGTCAGTGTAAGCGTCACCGCCTTCGCCCTGGGGCTGATCGTCCAGGTTCACCGGATGTACGGGACCATCGACCCGACCGCCATCGTCGCTGCCTACCGGCAGCAGAAGGGGGCAGCGGAGTGAACGGCCTGGCTGACAACCTGCCGGTGCTCCCGGTGATCCTCCTGTTGCTGTCGGCGTACTTGATGCCGACCATCGCACGGTTCAGGCCGCGCTGGTGCGCGCCCTTGGCCACCTTCGCCACGGGCTGCTCGACCTTGGGCGCTGTCGCCCTGGCCGCGCGCGTGCTGCTCACGGGCCAGCCGGTAGAGTACAGCGTAGGCGGCTGGAACCCGCCCTGGGGCATCGGCCTGCGCATCGGCTACCCCGAGGTCTTCATGTTGCTCGTGCTCAACGGCGTGTGCGTGGCGATCCTGGCCTACACCATCGCCGACATCAGCCACGAACTGCCCCCCAAGGCTGTGGGGTGGTACTACACGATCTTCCTCCTGCTGCTGGCGGCCATGTCCGGGATCGTCATGGCCCACGACCTGTTCAACCTGTATGTGTTCATGGAGGTTTCGGGGATCGCCGCCTGCGCCCTGGTCTGCGCCAAGGGCTCCAGGGAGAGTGTGGTAGCCGCCCTGAAATACCTGTTCCTCGCGGCCATCGGGTCCGGGTTCGTCTTGTTTGCCATTGGCATGCTCTACTTGCTCACGGGCCAGCTCAACGTGGGCTACGCCGCCGCCGAGCTCGCCCAGGTCTGGTCCGCGTACCCGCGGGTGCTCTGGGTGGTGATCAGTTTCTTCATTGTCGGGTTCGGGGTGAAGTCGGCCCTCTTCCCCCTCCATGTCTGGCTGCCCGACGCCCACGCCTCCGCCCCCAGTCCATCCAGCGCCATCCTGTCGGGCTTGGTGGTCAAAGTCTACGCCTTCGCCCTGATCCGGCTGTTCTGCACCGTGCTGGCCGAACCCCTCGCGCTCTCCGGCATGCGGGAGGAGGTGCGCTTCATCCTGCTGGCCATGGCGGTGATGGCCATCGTGGGCGGTTCCTTGTTCGCCCTCGTCCAGTCCGACGTGAAACGCCTGCTGGCGTATTCTACCGTGGCCCAGATAGGCTACATCTTCCTCGGGTTCGGGCTGGGCACGCGGACGGCAGTCACCGCCGCCCTGCTGCATGTGCTGTTCCATGCCTTGATGAAGTCCGGCCTGTTCCTCTCGGCGGGCGCTATCGCCCTGCGTACCGGGGCCAGGAGCGTGGCCGGCTATGACGGCATGGGCCGCCGGATGCCCCTCAGCATGGGGGTGTTCACCGTCTGCGCCCTGTCCATGATCGGCCTGCCGGGCTTCTCCGGGCTGATCACCAAGTGGTACTTGGGCTCCGCCATCATCGCGGCGGGGTACCCCCTGCTACTGCTGGTGCTGGTGGCGAGTACCCTGCTGAACACCCTGTATTACCTGCCCGTGCTCGGGCGCGCCTATCAGGGGCCTGCGGCCGAACGGGCCGTGGAGGCGCCCGCCGCGATGCTCGTGCCCATGCTCGTCCTCGGAGGACTGACCATCCTGTTCGGGTTTTGGCCTTCCCTGCCCCTGGCCTTGGCCGGGAAAGCGGCGCGGGTCCTCATCCCGTAAGGTCTTGTGGGGGTCTGCTAATGTTGCTTGCCTCCCTGTTCCTGCCCACCCTGGGCGCTGTCATCGTGTCCCGCTGGCGGGGCGACGCGGCCAGACGTAACGCCGTAGTCGTCGGGTTCGTCGTCGCCGCGGCGGCCTGCGTTGTGTATGTGGCCCTGCAGGGGGCTGCCTACCTGGGGCCGGCCATCGCCACCGGGCCCTCCCTGGCGTGGCAGGCTGACGGCCCCGGGCAGCTGTTCTGCCTGGTGGCGGCCATCCTGTGGGTGCCGGCCATCATCTACTCCTTAGGCTACATGGCCCACGGCCTTGCCGTGCCGCGCTTTTTCGCCTACTATCTGTTGGCCTTCACCGCCACCCTGGGCGTGGCCTTGGCCGCCAACCTGGTCACCTTGTACCTCTCATACGAACTGCTGACCTTGGTCACCTACCCCCTGGTGATCCACGCAGGAGGCCCCGCCGCGCAAGCAGCGGGGCGCAAATACATGACCTACAGCCTGCTCGGCGCAGGCTGCGTTCTGGCCGGCCTGTTCCTGACCTACACCCAACTGGGCCACGTGGAGTTCGGCCTGGTCCCGGTCCCGGCAGGGCCAGCCGGAGGCCTGGCCCTTAGTCTGCTCATCGTAGGTTTCGGCGTCAAGGCGGCCCTCATGCCCCTCCATGGCTGGCTGCCTGCGGCCATGGTGGCGCCGACGCCGGTCAGCGCCCTGCTCCATGCTGTGGCAGTGGTGAAGTCCGGCGTGTTCGGCATCATCCGCTGTGTCTGCTCCCTCTACGGGGCGGCCAACCTGACGGCCTTGGGGCTGTCGGGGCCGCTGGTGGCGGCGGCGTGCCTCACCATCATCATGGCTTCGGTGTTCGCCTTGAACCAGGATGAGCTGAAACGCCGCCTGGCTTACTCCACCATCAGCCAGCTCGGCTACATCCTGCTCGGGGTGTTCCTGGCCCAGCCGGTGGCGTGGACCGGCGCCCTGCTGCACCTGGTCAATCATGCCCTGCTCAAGATCACCCTATTCTTCTGCGCGGGCATCATCATCACCGTCACCGGCCGCACACGCGTCAGCCAGCTGGCCGGGGTGGGCCGCCGCCTGCCCTGGACCATGGCCGCCTTCACCCTGGCTTCCCTCGGCATGGTCGGGGTGCTGCCGACCAACGGGTTCCTCGGCAAGTGGCACCTGGTCACCGGGGCGCTCGCGGCGGGCCACCCGGGAGTGGTGGCCGTGCTGGCCCTAAGCGCCGTCCTCAACGCCGCCTACTACCTGCCCATCGTGGTAACCGCCTGCTTCGGGCAGGGGGACTTCGCGCCGCCGGACAGGGAAGAGGCTTTGCCCTCCATGCTCCGGCCGGTGGTCCTCCTGGCTGCGGCCTGCCTGCTGCTGGGGCTGTGGCCGGGGCCAGCCCTCGCCCTCGTCAAGGCGGCCCTAGGGGGTGTACTCCCGTGAACTTCCCGCTGGCTCTGGCCATCGGGGCCCCTTCGCTGGCTGCCATCGGTTGCGCCCTCGCCAAGCGGCACGGGCGCTGGCTGCTCCTGATCAGCGCTACTACCGCCCTCGTGGCCTTGGCGACCCTCTATCCTGCCGCCGCCGACCACGGCAGCGACCAAGTCCTGACCGGCTGGGTCCTCCCCGGCGGCCTGCACTTCCGCGTGGGCGGGCTGGGTTGGCTGCTGGCGGCCACCGCGTGCCTGGTCTGGCTGGCGGCAGGCGTCTTCTCCTGCGAGTACATGGCAGGGCGGAACAACCTCCCCCGTTACTACGGGGCCATGGCCCTGAGCCTTGGCGCCACAGTGGGCGTGGCCCTGGCCGCTGACCTGCTCACGCTCCTCGCCTGCTTCGAAACGATGACCTTCGCCTCGTACCTGCTGGTCGTCCACGAAGAAACCCCAGAGGCCAGGCAGGCAGGGAACACGTACTTGTACCTGGGGGCAGCCGGGGGCAGCCTGCTGATGGCTGGCACGGCGCTGGCCTGGGCCTTCACGGGCAGCGTGGCCTTGACCGACCTGGGTGCCTTGTGGGCCGGTCCCGAATGGGCCAGGGCGTTGGCGCCCGGGCTGCTCATCGCCGGCTTCGGCGTCAAGGCTGGCATGGTGCCGCTGCATGTCTGGCTCCCTCAGGCCCACCCGGCGGCCCCTTCGCCCGCCAGCGCCATCCTGTCAGGCATCCTGATCAAGACCGGGGCCTATGGCATCATCCGCGTCACGGCGACCCTGTTCCCCTCCACCGGCGCGGGCTATGTCCTGGTCTGGTTCGGCACCGCCACCATGCTCCTGGGTGTCGGTATGGCCCTCTTGCAGGCCAACGCCAAACGGATGCTGGCATACCACTCGGTCAGCCAGATGGGGTACATCCTCATGGGCATCGGCGCCGCCGCCTACCTCGGGCACCACGGGGCCGTAGCCATCGCCGGGGCCATCTACCACCTGGTGAACCACGCGCTGTTCAAATCGGCCCTGTTTATCATGGCGGGCACCGTCTACCTGCATACCCACGAACTTGACATGTACAAGCTGGGGGGCCTTGGCAAGCGGCTGCCCCTCATCGCGCTGTTCGGGGCCGTCGCCTGCCTCGGCATCGCCGGGTTCCCCGGCTTCAACGGCTATATCTCCAAGACCCTCCTCCATCACGCCATCGTTGAGGCCGCCGCCCACGGGGGCCCTGGCCTCGCCTGGGCGGAGCGGCTCTTCGTCTTGACCGGGATGGGCACAGCCTGTTCCTTCATCAAGCTGTTCGGCTTCGTCTTCCTCGGCAAGGAGCGCGGTGATACAGCGGCCCCCCCACAGCAGGGGCCCCCCTCAGCGCTGGCCCTTGGGCTCCTGAGCCTGGCCATCGTGCTCCTGGGAGCCGCCCCCCACCGGTTCATCTCCCTGGCCCTCACCCCCGCCTTGCACGATCTGGGCCTGCACGGCCACGAGCTGGACCACCTGACCCACCTGAATTTCTTTGGCCCCCACGACCTGCAGGGCATCGCCATCGCCCTCGCAGGCGGCCTCTGCGTCTTTATCGCCGGTGTCAGGCTGCACCTCTTCCACCTGCACCCAGCGCCCTGGCTCAGCGTCGAGTACCTGGTCAGGGCAGGGGCCCTGGCAGTGGGGCGCGGCTGGCTCGGCTTGACCTCGCTGGCCGAGGGGTGCGTGGCCTCCCTGGGGAACCGGCCGGAGCTGGCGGCGGCGGGCGGCTGGCGGCTGGCCCAGCGCCTGTGGCGGCGGGGCGGGGAGGCCTGGGGGCAGGCGGCCCAATCAGCCTGGCGGGCCACGGACAGCACCTTGTCCCACCTTGACCATGACCCGGGCGAGTCCAGGCTGTTCCACGAACTGAACGCCCACAACCTCAACTTCGCCAACGTGGTGGTCGCCCTGGCCCTGGCCGTGCTCCTACTCTTCAGGATCCTGAGGTGACGTGAATGCACTACCTCGCGACCTATCCCGCGCTGTGCATCGGCATACCCCTGGCAGCCGCGGTCCTGGCGGGTTTCGGCCTGCGGCCCAAGCGCCTGGCCGTGGCCGCAGCGGGGCTCGTGCTCGTGGTCATCGCCTGCTGCTACCCTCAGGGGTCCCTGAGTTTCCCCGGGCCAACGCTCCTGCCCGGCACCCAGTTTACCTTGCGCCTAGACCTCCTCGGCTGGTTACTGGCCCTAACCGCCGCCTCCCTCTGGTTCCTGGCCGCCTGCTACAGCCTGGCCTACCTGCACGGGGGACGGCGGGACCGCCCCTATCACGTTGCCTTCCTGCTGACCCTGGCCGGGGCACAGGGGACCTTCCTGGCCGGGGACCTGTTCACGCTGTTCGTAGCTTTCGAGGTCATGTCCCTGGCCGCCTACCCGCTTGTCGTACATGAGTCCACCCCCGCCGCCAGGCGCGCGGGGGCCAAGTACCTGTACCTCTCGGTGTCGGCGGGCGTAGCGCTGTTCACAGCGGTGATGCTGACCTGGTGGCAGGCCGGGTCCCTAGAGCTTGGCCGGCTTGAGCTGGCCGGGCCGTGGGGAAAGGCCGCCCTCAGCTGCTACCTCCTGGCCTTCGCCCTCAAGGCCGGCCTGGTGCCGCTCCACATCTGGCTGCCCGACGCCCACCCGGTGGCGCCGTCCCCGGCCAGCGCGCTGCTGTCCGGTATCATGATCAAGGCAGGCGCCTACGGGCTGTTCCGGATCGTCTTTGAGGTGGTCGGGACCGAGACCGTGCGGGCCCTCGGCTGGCAAGGGCCGCTGCTGGCTATGGCCGTAGCCAGTATGGTCCTGGGGTCGGTGGCGGCGTTCCTGCAAGCCGATGTCAAGCGCCGCCTGGCTTACTCCTCCATCGCGCAGATGGGCTACATCGCCCTGGGCATCTCCCTGCTGACCAGGGCGGGCCTCGCCGCCGCCATCTACCACGCCACTGCCCACGCCGCCATGAAGTCGCTGTTGTTTCTGGCGGCCGGGGTGATGCTGTGGGCCGGCGAGCGGCGCCGGGTGGATGACTGGCGCGGGGTAGCCTCCTTGTCCCCGGTGGCGGCGGGTGCCTTCACCGTCGGCGGCCTGGCCATGATCGGCCTCCCGCCCCTCAACGGCTTCGTCGGCAAGTGGGAGCTCGGCCTGGCTGCACTGGAGACAGGCAGCCCATGGCTCGCGGGCCTGCTCATCCTCAGCGGCCTGGCCAACGCCGCCTATTACCTCCCCCTGGTCAATCTGGCCTGGTTTGCGGACCATGCCGAATCGCACGGCGGGGACCATCAGGCCTACGCCCGCGTCCCCGCCGCCATGCTCTGGCCCTTGCTCGTCCTCGCCGCTGCCTGCCTGGGGCCCCTCCTCGGCGGCAATCTGGTCCTCGTCCTCGCCCGCCGCGCCGCTGGGCTGCTTTTGCCCTAAGCGCTGCGGTCAACCCGGCAACCTGCCTAAGGGCCCACCTTCACCCGGCCGGTGATGCCGGTCACGGTGACCGTGAGGGTACGATCCAGGCGCGTGGTCAGGGTCACCGTGCCCCCGGCGGAGGGCGACCCGTCCCAGCTGAAGGTGACGGTGCTCGCCCCGGCGAAGTTCGCGGAGGCCGTCACCCCATCGCTGAAGGCGGTCTGCCTGATGGTGGCCCCGCCGCGCAGGAGGGTCAGGCCGGTCGTAGTGACTTGCACGCCCCAATTGGTATGTTCCGCCACCGCCGCCTGTTGGGCATAGCGCAACTCCGTCGCCGTCAGCCGTGCCGCCCGATTGGCGGCCAGCCTGTCGCCGGTTTCCCGGAAGCTGGGCATGGCCAACATCCCTAAGATGCCCAGGACGAGCACGAACAGAATGACCTCCGGGACAGTGTAACCCCGCTCAGACCTCACGTCCCGACTCCCCCCGTCAAGGGGCGAAGGGGCTGGGGCGTCCAGCGCCACGTCTGAAGTTATAGCCTGATACATCAACTTCACCGCTTCCCTCGCTGTAGACCGTCATGGCATAAATACAGCGGATTCGGGTGGGGGGCGACAGCGGGGTGACCTTGACCTTGCTTAGGAGCACCAGCCGCTGCAGGCCTTCGAGGAAGCGCACATAGGCTACTTGCTGCTGATAGGAGCCCTCCACCTCCACCTCTACGGCGAACTCGGTGAACCTGCCCTTGACGGCTGGCGGCGAGAAGTTCAGCCCGACGACGATGGCCCCGGTGGCCCGTTCGCCGCGGTCCAGGTCGTAGACCAACCGGGCGATGTTGGCCCCGCTAGGGATCTTCTGGTTGAGGGCGTGGGTCTCATCGCGCACCGCCCCCAGCCGGGCGGTGTTTGCCTGAAGCTGCAGGAAGGCCTTGCGACCGTCCGCCACCTTCGTGCCCATCTCCTCAACCTGCTCGCGCAAGGCCGCTTCCGACCGCAAGACCGGATCGACGATCACGAAGGACGAACCGCCGAGAGCCAGGAAGACCGCCAGGGACAGCAAGATCTTCTTCTCACGCTTGGTGAGCTGGAATTTCACTTGCCGTCACCCCGCTTCCCCGTGCACTCCAAGTGAAACGAGACCCGGCCGTTCGCCTGTCGGACGGAGGTCCGCAACACCGGTCCCGGGAGGGTGGCGCTATTCTGCATGGCGACCATCAGCTGGGAGATCGACTGCAACGAATCGGCGCTCCCGTTCATCGTCACTGCGTCCTCGCCGTCTGCACTCAACGACTCCAGCGTCACCCCTTGTGGGAGGATCCGCCACAGCTCATCCAGCACCGGAGCCCATTGGTGCCTGTCGCCGGTTTGGGAAAAGAACGCCTTCAGATCGGTCAAGGCCTGTTCGGCCGCCCGGACTTCCGTCCGCCGGGACAGGCCCTTGCGGTACACCCGATACTCCATGTTGAGCAGGTACAGCCTGGCCCGCAGCGAGACTTGGGCCAGCGCGCGCTGGGCGAGCCAGGTCAAGGGTAGGCCCGCCACGATGATGACCACCAGAACAGCCAACACCTTCAGCAGGCCCGATTGGCGGGTCGGTGCGTATCCTGCGGGCAGCAGGTTCAGCCTTGCCACGTCTCGGGCTCCTCTCTTAGCGCCAGCCCAAGGGCCACGCTGAACTCCGGCCCGAACGCCCGCCGAACCGGCTCGTACTTACGGTCTAGGGTGATGTGATTCAGGCAGTCCAGCTTGTCCACCACCACGCTACCCCCCGATAAACTGCGGCCCTCAGTCACGCCTTCCAGGAAGGGTTGAATGAGATCCGCCAGGCCTGCCATGTTGGCGCCACCGCCAGCCAGGAACACCCCTTTGAGGGTGAGCCGTGGCCCCCGGGCGAAGAAGTACTCTAGCGTGCGGCGGCACTCGGTCAGGCTCTCGTTGAGCGGGTCCAGCAGGGCGTCCCGCACTAGCGTGCTGCCGGTCAGCCCATCTTCGCACTTCATCTGCTCCGCCCGCTGCAACACGGAGGAGGCGGCTTTGGCGACCGCCTCCGTCAGACGCTGCCCGCCGGGACCGATGTTGCGCGTTAGTTGGGGACTGTCGGCGGAAAACAGGCACAGTCGGGTAGCGGCAGCCCCGAAATCGAGCACAGCAAACAGATCATGTGGACTGGCGCCGGTCAGGTAGCCATTGTGTCCGGCAGCGCGAATCAGCGCCAGGGAATCGACTTCAAGGGCGGTGAGCGTCAAGCCCGCCTGCTCGAACACCTTCACATGGGTGTCCACCACCCCCCGCTGCGCGCCGGCCATCAGGACGCGGACAGTGCCGTCCTGCTCGCCGCGGCCGACCACGAAGTGATCCAAGATCACTTCGGCGGCGGGAATGGGGATGTGTTCCTCCGACTGCAACTTCACCACGTTCTTCAGTTCCTGCTCCGGCATGGCGGGGAAGTCGGCATGCCTAAGAATCACCCCTGCCCCCAGCAAGACGCTGACCACCTGTTTCTGGCGGACGCGCCTTAGGCGCCAGATGCGGCGCAGTTCGCCCCCAACTACGCCCGGGTCGGTGAACTTGCCCTCCACCATGCACCCAGGCGGCGTAGGCAGGATGGCAAAGTTCAGGACGGAAGGCGGCGCCGAGGCCGACGCCCCGCGCTTGACCTGCACGAGCTTGGTGTAGCTGTGTCCGATGTCGACCCCCACCACCGTACTACGCGGAGTATGGCTGGGTGGGGAAGGGAGGCTTGTCGGGGTGACCGGCCATGTCCCTGCCGGTCCGGCTGCCCGTGTGGCCGAGCGCTGCAGTCTGCTCCTCACGCTAGTTCTCCTTCCAGCTCCGTAGCGTAACCCCGCCTGCAGGCAGGCCGGGCAGGCCGGGCGGGCGGGCGCGCATGTCGTAAGTGATGGTTAGCTTCTTCTGCACTGAGAGCACGTTGCCGGTGAAGCCGCCATACACGGTAGTGTCCGCCCGTATCGCTACATCCCGGTAGGTGTACAGCCACGCGTCCACCCTGGGGGTAGCGATGCTGCAGTCCTCCAAGGACACCAGCACCAGCATATCGTCCGGGGTCGTGTAGCGCACGTCTCCCACCATGGCGATACTCTTTGTGGCCACGATCACCGCAGTGCCGCTATACGTGCCGCTGATGCGCACGTCGCCCTTGACCACGATATACTGGCCGTGAAGATTGTTAGTTCCGCTGAAGGTCCAGTCGCCGTTGATGATGCGCGTGGCGTGCGTCTCATAGAAGCTGAGGGGGGGCTTGTCTAGCGTCATCGCCGCGTAGTTTGGGTACACAGCCCAGGCCGGGTCCCCCGCCTCCCGGATGAACGTGATCTTCTCCAAGCCCTGAGTGACGGTACCAGTCAAGCAGATGTTGCCTCTGATGCGCAAGTAGTTGCCGGTTACAGCTAGATTGCCGCGGATGTAGATGGTGCCGATGATATTGGTCTCATTGCGGAAGTTCACATCGCCCTCACCGAACATTACGTAAGAATAGGGGCTCGTAGGGTTGCCCGCTCCCAGTTCCACATCAGCCTCGATTATCCTAACGGTGTTGCCCACCTGTCCCGTGGACGTGACCCGTACCAGGCCAGGCGCCAGCGCCTGGACAGTGACGGTGTAGGTTCCCTCGCCCAAGGGCTGGGCGGTAAACCCGTCAAGCCACGTAGGGTTGACCGCAAGGATGTTCATGGAGCGGTGGATGCCGGCTTCGGCCAGGTTGAGCGCTCCGGTCGCCCTAGCCTGATTCTTGGCCATGATAAGCTCAGCCCGGGACGCGCCCACATAGGCAAGGCCCATGGCCAGTGTCAACAGGAGCGTGAGCAGAACCGTAACCAGCGCGGCGCCTCGCTCTTGCTGCGGCAAGCAACCCCCCCCTAACTTGCGACTGCCCGGATGTACACCGCCCCACGCAAGCGAAAACTGCGGCCCTCCAGGGGCTGGCTGGCCAACGTTACCGTGACCAGTCGGCCATCGCCGCTATAGGTGAACGTAAGTCCGTCCACACACCCCGCCACGGCTGCAAAGCCTACCCCGCCCACACTCCGCCTGAGTTCGCCGCCTTCCACCCAGTACCTGATGCTCTCGGAGGCGCCATTAGTGAAGGTGATCTCCGTAGCCAGCGCAGACTGAACCGAGCGGGCCGCCCGCAGTTCGCGCGTCAGGCGCTCGAACCCGATGCGGATGTTCTGCTGCAGCTCGCCCTCGGCCTCGCCGATACGGTACAACCTGCCGCCCTGTGCACCGATGGTGTACGCTAGGCTCAACAGCACAAAGAGGATGGTCATGATCACCAGGGTCTCCATGGCGAGGTAGCCGCGTGCGGATGCACAGGCCTTGCGCAAGCCCCTAGCCACCGCCGGCCACCAGCGTAGTCAGGCGCACGCTCCGCGTCAGCTTCATGATCGTCCAGGTCACGATGACGGTGACTTGTTTTAGACCCGTCTCCGGGCTGGTCACCAGCACTTCACGCGTGTAGGCGGTGAACCCCGGAACCGGCGCAGCGGCTTCCGCCTGGATGGCAGTGTAGCCGCTATGGCGCAAAGCCTCCAGCTTCTCCTGACAGAGCGCGGTGGCCACCGTGCTGGTGCGCGCCAAGGCGTCCCCGGCCATGCCCGCCCGGAACAGCTCGAACACGGGCATGACCAACAGGCCCAAGATGGCCACGCTGACCAACACCTCAATCAGGGTGAGCCCGCGTTCGCGGTACAATCCGCCCACCTCCGCCACCTCCGGACTATCAGGAGGGCTACTTACACAATTATACCAGCTTCGCCAAACTCCTGCTTGGCCCCTCCAGCTGCTATGGCCCTGCCCCCTTAGCGGGAACAGGGCCACAGCGCTGCGGCGCGGGGCTAGTTCTTCAGGATGTCTTCGCGGGTCACAACGGACGCTGAGGCAGGCGGCGTTGCGGTAAGCCGGGTGAGCGTAGCCTGCCCGACCGGGGCTGTGCCGTAGGCCTGGACTCTCTTGGTCACCGTGTCGCTCGCCCCAAAGTAGAAGGCGTCGCTGACGGGGTTCATCCCCACTGGGGGTGGTTCGGCAGAGGATGTGTTGGACCATACCCCGCCATTGCGCTGCGGATCGCCCAAGAGGTACTCGGACAAGTCAGCCGGGTTCGTCATCGCCAGGGGCGTGATGGCGCCGTCTCCCAATGTCTGCCACCTGACCGCGTAGAAGTACCATTGGTTATAGCCGTTCCTGAATGCGAAGTCCATCTTTATGTAGTTCGGCTTGAGATCCTGCAACTTCACGGGGTAATGCTGGCTGTCAAAATAGAATCGATCCAGAGCGGCTGCGACCACCCGCATGTCCGAGCGGCCCTTGTTCGCCCGTGCGTTGTCTATGGCCGCCTGCACGCGGGGCACCGCGATGGCCGCCAGGATGCCCAGGATAGCGATGACCACCATCAACTCGATGAGCGTGAAGCCCCGCTCTCCTCTCACCAGCTTCTTCCGAAAGGCCTTCACTAGAGTCCACCTCCGTTAAGCTTCAGTACACTCCTTCGGCAGACGCGTGACACCAGACAATACGATTGCAGGGTGCTCTTATTGTAGCGACACACCGCCCCCTCTGTCAACCATAATATTCGTAACTTGGATTAATTTTGTGTGGATTCGGTTAATTTCGACCTGCCGCTATGGCCCGATATGCTGGAACATATCGAACATGGGCAGGATCAGTGCCACAACGATGGTGCCGATGACGGTGGCGAGAACGATGATGATCAGCGGTTCCATCATCGCGGTCAGCCGGTCGACCGCATAGCTCACTTCCTGGTCGTAAAAGTCGGCGACCCTCAGGAGCATCTCTTCCATGGCGCCCGTCTCCTCACCGACGACCATCATCTCGGTGACCATGGGCGGGAAGACACCGCTGGCAGCGAGCGGCGTCGTCATGGACTGCCCCTCCCGCACGCGCTCCCTGGCTTCAGCGACTACTCTGCCAACCTCCACGTTGCCCAGGGTGCGTTCCACAACCGCCAGAGAGACAAGGACCGGCACGCCTGACTGCAGCAGGGTGCCCAGGGTACGGGAGAAGCGGCTGACAGCCCGCTTCAGCAGCATGGCGCCAAAGAACGGCAGCTTCAGCGACCACCTGTCCACCAGCGCCCTGCCGCGCGAAGTCCGGGACCAGTGGGATACCAAGGCTACGGCTATGGCTGCCCCGCCGAACACAGCCCACCAGAACTTGCGCAGAAAGTCGCTGAGCCTGATGAGGGCCAAAGTCAGCGGCGGCAAGGCTGCCCCCAGATCGCCGAACATGGCCACGAATTTCGGCAGGACTACCGTGACCATCACCGAGACCACGATGATGGCCACGCTCGACACCACTACCGGGTAGATCAACGCCGTGCGCACTTTTTGTGACACTGCATGTTCCTTGTCAAAGTGGGCAGCTAAGCGCTCGAATACCCCCTCAAGGATACCGCCGACCTCGCCCGCTGCCACCATGTTCTGTAAGATGAGGGGAAAGCGCCCCTCCTGGCGCCGAAAGGCGTTGGTAAGGCTCTCGCCGCCGTTGATGTCAGCAGCCACTTCCGCCAGCGCGTACTTGAGGCTCCTCTGCCGCGTCTGTTTTTCCAGCGCCCTAAGGGCCGAGAGGATGGTCACGCCAGCAGCCAGCATCGTGCCAAACTGGCGGCAGAACATGGCCAGCTCGCGCAGGCCCACAGACTTCACCCGCCGGGGCCTGGCCGCGGCCGTCGCCCGCAGATCCTTGTTCAGTTCCAGGCTAATCACGAACAGACCACGGTTGCGCAAGGCCAGTAAGGCCTCGCGCTCGCCAGGGGCCTCCACGGTGCCGGCCATCGCCCGGCTCGCCCCGTCCCGCGCCCGATAGTTGAAGAGGGGCATTAGCTAAAGCCTCCCTCAACTATGGAGTAAGCCCTGTTCCGTGCCGTCGCCTCCTGTTCCTTGATGGCTCCACGGGCGACCAGCTCCCGCAGGGAGCTGTCAAAACTGCGCATCCCAGACCGTCCACCCGTCTGGATGGCGGACGGAAGTTGGTGGGTCTTGCCTTCGCGCACCAGGTTGCGGACAGCCGTGGTGCCGATGAGCACTTCCACGGCCGGGATACGCCCCTTGACGTCACACCGGGGGACAAGCTCCTGAGTGACCACTCCCTGCAAGGTCGAGGCCAGCTGGATGCGAATCTGCTCCTGCTGGTGAGGAGGGAACACGCTGACGATGCGATCCACCGTCTGGGGCGCGTCGCCGGTGTGGAGCGTGCCAAAGACCAAGTGGCCGGTCTCGGCGGCCGTGAGCGCCGTAGCGATGGTCTCCTGGTCGCGCATCTCCCCGACAAGGATCACGTCAGGGCTCTCCCGTAGGGCAGCCCGCAGCCCCGCGGCGAAGGACGTGGTATCGTAGCCGACTTCGCGCTGGTTGACCACGGCCTGGTTATGCCTGTGCAGGTACTCGATCGGGTCCTCCAGTGTGACGATGTGACAGGCCCGCTCCGCGTTGATCAGGTCGATCATCGCCGCCAGGGTAGATGTCTTGCCACACCCGGTCGTCCCTGTCACCAAGACCAGTCCCCGCCTGTGCCTGGACAAGTCCGCGAGCACAGTTGGCATGTTCAGTTCGGCCAAGGAACGGATGGCCGGGGGGATGATGCGCAAGGCCGCTGCATAGCTGCCGCGCTGGCGAAAGACGTTCACCCGAAAGCGCCCGACGCCCGTCAAGCTATAGGCAAAGTCTACCTGCCCCTCGCTCTCGACCCGGTCGCGCTGATAATCCGTCATGATCCGGACCGTCATGGCCTGAGTGTCGTGAGGGCTGAGTCTGGCCCCGGGCAAGCGGAGCAGCTCGCCATGGAGCCTGATCACAGGCGGGACCTCCACAGTGAGGATGAGGTCGGAAGCCTCCTGCTCAACCGCATGCGCCATCAGGCTGAAGACGTCCCTGTCGCTTGACACTATTTCTCCTCCGTGTAGGCCACCCGTTGGACCTCTTCGAGGGTGGTCAGCCCTTCCAGGGCCTTGGCGATGCCGTCCTGGATCAGGGGCCGCATCCCGGAACGTTGGGCCTCGGTGCGGATGGTGTCGGCGGAGGCCCGGTCGGTGACCATAGCACGGATGGCGGGGGTGATGGACATGACTTCGAATAGGCCGATGCGGCCCCGGTAGCCTGTGCCGGAGCACTCGCCGCAGCCCCTGGCCCGGTAGAAACGCAGCGGGCCAGCTTCCAGGTTCAGGGCGAACCGCTCCGGGGCGTCGTCCGCCAGGTGGTAGGGCTCGCGGCAACGCTGGCAGAGGCCCCGGCCCAAACGCTGGGCGACCACACCGGCCAAGGACGATGCCACCAGGAAGGGCTCCACCCCCATGTCGAGCAGCCGGGAGACGGTGCCGGCGGCCTCGTTGGTGTGGACGGTGCTGAGCACAAGATGGCCGGTGAGGGCGGCGCGGATGGCGATGTCCGCCGTCTCGCCGTCACGTATCTCACCGACCATGATCACGTTGGGGTCCTGCCGCAGGATGGACCGCAAGCCGCCCGCGAAGGTCAGGCCCGCCTTCTCGTTTACCTGCACCTGGTTGACCCCGGGTATCTGGTACTCGACCGGGTCCTCCACGGTGATGATGTTCAGCGCCGGCGAGTTGATCTCTCGTAGCGTCGCCATCAGGGTGGTGGTCTTGCCGCTGCCGGTGGGGCCGGTGACGAGGATGATGCCGAAGGGGCGACGGGTCATGGCCCGGTAGCGGGTCAGCCCGTCGTGAAGCAGCCCGATCTCCTCCAACTTGGTGATGGCCTTGCTCTTGTCCAGGACGCGGATGACGATCTTCTCACCATGGATGGCCGGGAGGGAGGACACGCGCAGGTCGACGTCGCGGCCTTTGTCCTTGATCTCGACGCGGCCGTCCTGGGGCAACCGCTTCTCGGAGATGTCCATCCCGCCCATGATCTTAATGCGCGAGATGACGCCCTGCTGGGCTTCGAGGGGAAGATAGTCGGCGTCGCGGAGCATACCGTCGATGCGGTACCGCACCCGCATCGAGTCCACCATCGGTTCGATATGTATGTCGCTGGCCCGCTGGCTGATAGCCTGATCGATCAGCTGGTTGACCGTTCGCACCGCCGGGGCTTCTTCACCGGCATCTTTGGCCTGCGCCCCCGCCCTCGGCCGCGTCTGGGGCAAGCCCACGGCGTCGCCGCCATAGGCAATTTGCAGGGCCTTGCTGATGCCCTTCTCCGTCGTGATGACCTGCCGGATACTGCAGCTGGTCATGAGCCTCAGATCATCTAAGGCCATCACGTTCAGGGGCTCCGACATGGCCACCGTCAGGGTGGTCCCGTCCTTCGCGACGGGGACAGCCCGGTACCGCTTGGCAACCTGGGGCGTGATGCTCTTGGCCGCCTCCCGGTCCACGCGCAAGTCGCCCACATCGATGTGGGGGACGCCCAGCTGCCTGGCCAGCATCTTGGCGATGTCCTCTTCGCTGACCATCCCCAGCTCCACGAGGACGTCGCCGATGCGTGACCCAGTGGCCCGATGGGTAGCCAGGGCCTCGGCCAGCTGATCCGGGGTGATGAGCTTCGCGTCGACCAGCAAGTCGCCTAGACGCTTCTGTAAGAGCGGCATGGTTCTGACCTCCCGCCCCTGCTCTTCGACGGTGCCCAACCTAATCCTTCTACCCGCACCAATTGAGGGCTGGGCCATATAGTGTAGGGGACAGCTTCGGGAGGTGCCCTATGCCCTGGTCCCTGCTCCTGGCCCTGGCGGTGAGCTTGGACGGTCTCGCCGCCGGCGTCACCTACGGATTGAGGCAGATTAAGGTCCCCTGGCGTTCCCTGGGGGTTATCGCCCTCTGCACCACCGCCGGGGTGCTGGTGGCAGTGCTGGCAGGAGACTGGGCAGCCGGCGCGGTGCTGGGGACAGTGGCCCACCGCTTGGGCGCGATCCTCCTGATCGTACTCGGGAGCTGCGTAGTCCTCGAGGCCTGGGCGAACTCGGCAGGGCAGCGCACGCCCAAGCTGACCATCAAGCTTCGCTCCATCGCCCTCGTGGTGCAGGTCCTTAGGGAGCCGGGCGCCGCCGATGTGGACCGGTCCGGCAGCATCTCACCGACTGAAGCCCTGACCCTAGGCGCCGCCCTCGCCCTCGACGCCACCGCCGCCAGCTTCGGGGCGGCCCTGGCCGGCCTGGTGCCCGGCTACTTCCCGGTGGTGGCTGGAGGCGCGTGCGCCCTCCTGGTCCTGGCCGGTACCCACCTAGGCCGGACTGCGGCCGTGAGCGGCTGGGTTCCACGGCTGGCCTATCTGCCGGGAGGGTGCCTCGTCCTCTTGGGGGTCCTACGGCTGATCTAGGACACCACGCACGGCAGCCCGGGGACCGGTGCGACCGAGAGGGCCCCCGCGCCCATAGGGGTGCGGGGGCCCTGCTATAGCATTCGTTGGGGCTGGGCGTTTTGTGCTGCGGTTAGCTCCCGTCACACCGGCAGCTGCGAGCCGCACACCGCCACGCATAGCTGGACGCAGGCCTCCACGTCACCGATGTCCACCATCTCGTTGGGGGTGTGGATGTACCGGCACGGGATGGAGATGGTCCCTGACGGCACCCCGGCCTTGGTCAGGTGGATGGCGCCGGCGTCAGTCCCGCCGGCCTCAAGCACCTCCAGCTGATAGGGGATCTTGTGCTTCTCCGCCGTGGCTACCAGGTGGTTCTTCACCATGGGGTGAGTGACCATGCTGGAGTCTTTCACCTTGATGGCGGCGCCCTTGCCCACGGCCACGTCCATGGTGATGGTCTTCGGGGTGTCCCCGGTGCGGGTGACGTCGAAGGCCAGGCCGAAATCGGGGTCCACGGCGTAGGCGGCGGTGCGCGCCCCGCGCAGGCCCACTTCCTCCTGGACCGTGAACACGAAGTATACGTCGTTGGGGCCGTGCTTCAGCCGTTTGGCCGCCTCGATCATCACGGCGCAGCCGATCCGGTCGTCCATGGCCTTGGCCACCAACCGATCGCCGAGGTCATCCAGCTTTCGCCAGTACCCACAGACGTCGCCGATGGAGACCTTGGCCTCCGCCGCGGCCTTGTCCTTGGCGCCGATATCGATGAACAGCTTCTCATGCTTGAGGTCCTTGAGCTCCTCGAGGCGTTCCGAGCCCACCACCCCCATGACGCCGTCGGCGAACACGACCCTGGCTGAGGCCAGGACATGGGGCTGGATACCCCCAATGGTGGAAAACCGCAGGAACCCCTTGTCGTCGATGTGCGTGACCATCAGGCCTAGCTCATCCATGTGGCCGGCCAGCATGATCTTGCGGCCCTTGCCGTTGCCCTTCTTCAGGGCGATGAGGTTGCCGAGCGCGTCGGTCCGCAGTTCATCCACATGGGGCTTGATCTCCGCCGCGATCAGCTCGCGGACGGCATCCTCCGTACCGGAGGGCCCGAAGGCCTCCACCAGCTTCCTGATGAGTTCTTTCACCCCTTGAACCCTCCCTCGGCGACTGCCTTCAAGAATGCAACCACCAGCTTGGTGGCATTAGCCAGGTCACTCGCCTTGACGACGCTGACCGGGGAATGGATGTACCGGCAGGGGACGCTGACGGCCCCTGACGGCACCCCGGCCTTGGTCAGGTGGATGCGCCCGGCATCGTTGCCGCCGCTGGCCGCCCGCCTAAACTGGTACGGGATCTGTTTGCGCTTGGCAGTCTGCACCAGCAGGTCGATGATCTTGCGGCTGTGGATGGTGCCCGCGTCCATCAGGCTGATGACCGGGCCGCCGCCTAGCGTGGTGGCGTGGTACTCCGGATCGGCGCCCGGGATATCCGCACAGATGGTCCCCTCGAGCACCAGCGCCAGGTCGGGTTCGAGCCGGTAGGCGGCGACCCCCGCCCCCCTGAGGCCCACTTCCTCCTGGACCGTGAAGGCGCCGTACAGGGTGAAGGGGTAGTTCTCCCTCAAGACGTCCAGCAGCACTTGGCACCCCGCCCGGTCGTCCATGGCCTTGCCTTTGCAGCAACCGTCGCCGAACTCGGCGAAGCTGGTGTTGAAGGACGCATAGTCGCCAACCTTCACCCGTTTCTCCGCCTCTTCCTTGGACTTAGCGCCGATGTCGATGTACAGCTGGTCCCACTTGAAGGGGGTCTCCCGCTCTTTGGGTTCCTGCAGGTGGATGGCCTTGCTGCCGATGACCCCGGGCACTTTATCCTTCCCGACCAAGACGGTCTTGGAGGGGAGCACCCGGTCGTCGATCCCGCCGACCTTGACGAAGCGGATGAGGCCGCTCTTCTCGATCTGGTTGACCAGGAGCCCGATCTCGTCCATGTGGGCTGCCAGCATCACTACGGGCCTGCCGGAACCCTTGCGGGCGATGAGGTTGCCGGTGGTGTCGGTGAACACGTCCGTGACCTTGCCCTGGAGTTCAGCGCGGATGAGGTCGCGGACCTCGCCCTCGTTGCCGGAGACCCCGGAGGCCTCAGACAGCTGCTTTAGTAACATGCCAATCCCTCCACGAAGGCCTGGTCGACGCCGGCGATGAAGTAGGCCAGGAGGCGGCCGGCGTTTTTCACATCCCCGAGGGACAGGGTCTCTACGGAGGTGTGCATGTATCTCAGGGGGATGGAGATGAGCCCTGTCGGCACCCCGGCCCGCGAAACCTGGATGGCCCAGGCATCGGTGCCCGTGGGACCTGCCGCGACCTCATCCTGATAGGTGATGCCTATGTCGCGCGCTGTCTTGACCAGGGCCGTATGCACCTTCGGGTGGATGTTGGCGCCCATGCAGACGGCGGGCCCTTTGTCCAGGGCAGCGGTGCGCCACTCGGGCACCCCTGCCGTGTCCCCCTGGCAGACGTCGATCGCCACCGCTAGGTCCGGGTCGATGCTGTAGGCGCTCACCGTGGCGCCCCTCAGGCCCACTTCTTCCTGGACGGTGGCTACCCCGTAGACATCCGCGGTATGCCTTAGTTTCTTCAGTTCACAAAGGCAGGCATAGATGACCGCCACCCCCGCCCGGTCATCGAGGGACTTGCCGGCGGCGAAACCGCCGGCCAGTTCAGTGAAGGGGCGGTGGAAGGTGATCATGTCGCCGACGCTGACCGTCTCCCTGAGCTGTTCGGTGCTCAAGCCTACATCGATGAAGAGGTCTTCCATCTTGGTGGCCTTGGCCGCTTCCTCCGGGGAGATGAGATGGGGCGGCTTGCCGCCGATCACCCCATGCAGGGCGCGCTTGCCGTGGACGGTGACCTCCATCGCCGGCAGGATCCGCTGGTCGACCCCGCCCATCTGGGTGAAGCGCAAGAAGCCTCCATCTTCGAGTTTCGTGACGACCAGGCCGATCTCGTCCATGTGCCCGGCCAGCATGACCCTGGGCCGTGACCCCTGGCCCTCGCCCCGCTTGACGAAAACGCAGTTCCCCAGCTTGTCTACGCTGACATCGTCTGCGAGCCCGCCCATGAGTTCGCGGATGAGCTTGCCCACTTCCCCTTCGTGGCCGGTGACCCCGGCCGACTCCGAGAGCTTGCTCAGAAACTCCTTGAGCTCCAACCGTCTCCCCCTTCCACTGCCACGATGGTGGTGCCGAAGCGGAGCGACGCCGGGAACGCCCGACTAGCTTCCCGGCGCCAAAGTCTTCCGCTTCTACCCCTTACCCCCAGAATCCTGCTCCGCTAATGCAACCTGGGTTCGTGGTTCTCGGCCATCTCCGGCCGGGGCCGGGGGACATCCGGACCGATCGGCTCCAGCGCGCTGGCATAGGCCAGCCTCACACCGGTGGCCTCAGCCACTTCCCGGCTCAGGGCGTAGAGATCGTCCTTGTCCACCTGGTCCAGGGCTGTATGGCCGAGGGCTTGGGCCACTGTGGCCATCTCCGCGGTGGAAGCCCGGATGAAGTTGGCCACATGCTTCGCCCCTTTGGCCAGGTCGAAGTACCGGGTCAGTTTACCCTCGTGGAAGAAGAGCTGCAGGGGCGGGGCCAGGTACGGCAAGGCGTGGATCAGCTGGTCCTGGATCATGGCGGTCCAGATGGAGGTAGCGCTGTAGACCGCGTCGGCCCCCAGGGCCATCGCCTTGAGAAAGTCCCCCGAGTAACGCAGGCCCCCGGCGGCGATGAGGGTCACCGCCTCGCGGGCCCCGTGGCGCCTAAGGTAAGCGTCAGCCCTGGGTATGGCGTAGAGCAGGGGCAGGCCGCAGTCCTGGATGGTCACCTCCAGGCTCGAATGGGTGGCCCCTTCGGCGCCGTCGATGACGATGCAGTCCGGTTGGGACTCCATGGCGAACTCCAGGTCCGCCTCGATATCGCCGGCTGCGAACTTGAGCGCGATGGGGACACCCCCGGTGAGGTCCCTCAGTTCAGCGACCCAGTGCCTCAAGTCGGCCGGGCGCCTGACCCGGTCGAAGCGGGTGTGGATGGTCCGTTGCCCGGTTTGGCCGATGCCCAGTATCTGGCGCATCCTGGCCGAGACGTGGCTGCCCTTGACGGTCTTGGCGGCGGCGATGTCCGCGGCCTGGCCGAACTGGATCTCCAGCATGTCGGCCCGCTGCATCTCTTCAGGCCGCACCCAGCCTCCCCGGTTGACCTGCAGGACATAGTGGCGGGCGGCGCGGCGCTCCTCCGGCCAATACCCCCCTTCCCCCGAATTGGTGGCTGTGCCCGCCGCCGAAGCGCCCCTGGCGATGGCAACCTTGGCCTCCAAGGACAGGGCCAGCCCGGTGGCTACGCCGGACACCAGGATGGGGGTCTGGAGCTGTAGCGGCCGCTGCGCGCGGGGGCCGATGGTCACGCGGGTGTCAGCGGATTTGGCGTCAGAGGCGGGCAGCCTGCCCAACTGGGCCGGGATGAACATCAGCTCGTCGAAGGAGTCGAACCGGCGGGTAGTCCCGTAGGGGCGGCTGAAGGGTTTCCCCGTCTCGGCCCGGCGCATGATCCCTAGGACCATGGCCGGGTCGGTGTTCCTCAGGTAGGTCAGTGTCTCATAGAAAGCGTTCTGCTTCACCTTGCCGGACAGGACGGGCTTCAGGGCCCGCCGCAGGAACCACCGGACCAAGGCGGGGAAGGCCATGATCATGAGGCCCGCCCCTAAGGCGCCCGCGCCCAGCGCCCCCAGGAACGCATCCCTCACGCGTGTCATCTCGACAACCTCCTCTGCAGGAGTTTCGGGGGCCGGGGCGTAATCAGGCTGCATGACTTCCGGGGAGTGACAGCCATGGCTGACAGGTATCTTCCCCCGCGCAGCGCCGCGCTCACCTACTACCAGGTAGCCGGCGAACCCGACGCTGTGCCTCTGCTCCTGCTAGTGTGCCCGGTCGGCGACTTGGGCCTTGTGGCCAAACAGATCCTCATGTACCAGGACGGCGCACGCACCATGCGCCTCCCCGGCGTGGACCTGTTTTTCGGTGACAACCAGTTTAGACTTGCCGCGCGTAAGCTGCCAGGGGACGAGGTAGCCCTCAGCCTGACCTGCCGCCGCGGCCCCGGCGACCTCACCGACATATTCCACTTCCAGTGGCGCCAGCCCCTGGCGGAAGTCGCCTCCTGGTACCTGCGCTTCAGGCACAGGACCCACTACGTCCTGTCCGTCGGCGCCGCAGGAGCGGCCCCGTGCTTCGATGAGGTGTACATCGTCAAGTACACCTGGGCCGGACCGGACCTGGGCCCGGCCTAGTGCTTCTGTAGCAGTAACCGTCCCCCGGCGGCCAGCAGGACTATGCCGATCACCCGGAGCCAGGTGAAGTCCACAGGCTTGTAGTTGAACAAGCCGAAGTGGTCGATCAAGCAGGCCGTGAGCACCTGGCCCACGATGATGGCGGTGGTGGCGTTGGCCACGCCGGCCACGGGCATGGCTCGGGCGACACCGTAGATGATGCCGGCGCTCAAGAACCCACCCAAGTAGGCATACCAGGGGGGGTGGCCCAAGCGGGCCAGCCC
>JBFMBV010000014.1:0-46310 GCA_040755005.1 Bacillota bacterium | reverse complement strand
CTTTGCCTCCGGCTTCCTTCCGATTCAGCGTCGCCGCTGACACCGTTGCCTTTGGCTAGCAGTTGTCGCTGCCCACTCCTACAGGGGACTTTCACCCCCAAAACGACGCCCATGCCGGGCGTACAGCGCAACGGGGCCGTCCTGCTAGGGACGGCCCCTGCCTGCACTGTGGGACTAGTAGTCCATCCCGCCGGGCGGATAGGGAGGCGCGGGGGGCTCTTTCTTGGGGATGTCGGCCACCAGCACCTCGGTGGTCAGCAACATCGAAGCGATGCTGGCTGCGTTCTGCAGGGCGAAGCGGGTGACCTTGGCCGGGTCGATGATGCCGGCCTTGACGAGGTCGGTAATCTCCTCGGTCATGGCATGGAAGCCGATGCCGCTCTTCTTCTGCTTCTTCACCTGGTCCACAATGACGGACCCCTCGAAGCCGGCGTTCTCGGCGATCTGGCGGAGGGGTTCCTCCAGGGCGCGGCGGACGATGTTCACGCCCAGGCGCTCGTCGCCATCGGTCTCGACCTTGGTCAGGGCCGGGAGGATATTGACCAGGGTGGTACCACCGCCTGCCACGATGCCTTCCTCGACCGCAGCGCGGGTCGCGGACAGGGCGTCCTCGACGCGGTGCTTCTTCTCCTTGAGCTCGGTCTCAGTGGAGGCGCCGACCTTGATGATGGCTACGCCGCCGGCCAGCTTGGCCAGGCGCTCCTGCAGCTTCTCCCGGTCGTAGTCGGAGTCGGTGTCTTCGATCTGCTTCTTGATCTGGGCGATGCGGCCCTGGATGCTCTCCTTCTTGCCCGCCCCTTCGACGATGGTGGTCTTGTCCTTGGTGATGCGGATGGTCTTGGCCCGGCCCAGCATGTCCAGGGACACCTTCTCTAGCTTCACGCCGAGCTCTTCGGAGATGAAGCGGCCGCCTGTCAGGACGGCGATGTCCTCCATCATGGCCTTGCGCCTGTCGCCGAAACCGGGGGCCTTCACGGCGGCTGCGTTCAGGGTGCCGCGGATCTTGTTGACCACGAGCGTGGCCAAGGCTTCCCCGTCCACGTCCTCGGCGATGATCACCAGGGGCTTGCCGGCCCGGAGGATAGCCTCGAGCAGGGGCACCATGTCGGCGTTGGAGGAGATCTTCTTCTCGAACAGGAGCACGTACGGGTCTTCGATGACCGCTTCCATGGTTTCCGCGTTGGTCACGAAGTAAGGGGAGATGTAGCCCTTGTCAAATTCCATGCCCTCGCCGTAATCCACCGTGGTCTCGCGGCTCTTGGACTCCTCGACGGTGATGACGCCGTCCTTGCCGACCTTGTCCATGGCCTCGGCGATCAGGCGGCCGATCTCGTGGTCATTGCCGGCGATGGAGGCGACGTGGGCGATGTCTTCGCTGGTAGCGATGGGTATGCTGAGCCTCTTGATCTCCTCGACGGCGGCGTCCACGGCCTTGTCGATGCCCCGCTTGAGGAACACCGGGTTCGAGCCGGCAGCGACGTTCTTCAGGCCCTCGGCCACGATGGCCTGGGCCAGCACAGTCGCGGTGGTGGTGCCGTCCCCGACCATGTCATTGGTCTTGGCGGCAACCTCCCGGCAGAGTTGGGCGCCCATGTTCTCGAACGGATCTTCCAGTTCGATCTCCTTGGCGACGGTGACGCCGTCCTTGGTGATGATGGGCGAGCCGAACTTGCGCTCCAGCACCACGTTGCGGCCTTTAGGGCCGAGGGTTATCTTGACGGCATCGGCCACTGTGTTGACGCCTCTCCGCAGGCCTTCGCGGGCCTTGGCGTCGAATGCAAGTTGCTTGGCCACGGTCTCAACCTCCTTGAGGCTTGCCCTCTACTTCTTGCCCTGGCTTACGGCCAGAATGTCGCTCTCGCGCAGGACCAGGTAGTCCGTACCCTCCACCTTGACCTCAGTGCCACCGTACTTCGCGAAGATGACCCGGTCGCCGACCTTGACTTCCGGGGCCAGCCGCGTGCCGTTGTCGAGCACGCGCCCCGGACCCACAGCGACGACTTCGCCCTCCTGCTGTTTCTCCTTCGCAGTGTCGGGGAGTACGATGCCGCCCTTCGTCTTCTCCTCTTCCTCGAGGACCTTCACGACGACACGTTCGCCCAGCGGTTTGAGCACCAAACACCCTCCTTTACCTAGGTTCTTAGCACTCACCCCCGGTGAGTGCTAACACTCCAGAAACTATCATAATGAGATTATCCCCGGTTGTCAACGGGTCATGCACAAGATTCCCGCCCCGGGGCGGGCCTGGAGCGGGCTGAGGGGTAGGTCCTTAACTCAAGCCTTGGCCTTCATCACGTTGAGGGGATATTCCAGTGCCAACTCATCGTCGGCGTACACCTGGATCCAGTAGGTGCCGGCCCTGGTCAGGGGGAGGCCGTCGATGCGGGCGGTGACGGTGTGGGCGGCCGACCTGTCCGCCAGGGAAAAGGAGGTTGCAGGGGTGACGGCGATCGGATCCGACCCGTCCGGCGAGATGAGCCGCGTGTGCTCGGTGTGGTTGCCCACCCCGGCCGTCCAGCGGTTGACGATGAACATGCGGGCGTGCACGGCCGGGAACTCCGCTGACCTGATCGTCTCGAAGGCCCCCCAGAACACTGGTTTGCCGTCAGAGGTCTTGGCGGCATCGTCACACAGCACTGAGAACTGCAAGCTCGGACGCACTGGTACACCTCCTTAGTCCAGGTGAAACCCTGAGCTGAACGCTGCTGCATTGACCGCCCGCGTCTGCGGCGGCACGCAATCAGCCACTGCTTCCAGCCATGACTCCAGGGTGAGCAGGTCGAGGCGCCTGGCCAGCACCCCCATGAGTAAGACGTTCTGGGCACGCCCGTTGCCGGCTTGGGTAGCCAGCCTGGCCGCAGGGACCCAGACAGCGGTGGCGGCTGCCTCGACCTGGGCCCGGATGTCCGCGGGATAACTGGCCTGCCCGATGAGCACGGTCAGCGGCGGGATCGTCACAGCATTGATGACGAGGGAGCCCCCGGCCTTGAGGTAGTGCAGCCAACGCAAGGCCTCCAACCGCTCGAAGGCCACGATGGCGTCGGCCTCCCCTGGCTCGACCAGGGGCGAGTGGACTTGGGGGCCGTACCGCACATGGGTGACCACACTGCCGCCCCGCTGGGCCATGCCGTGCACTTCGCTGAGCTTGACCGCGTGCCCGGCCCGCATGGCCGCAGCCGCCAGCAGCTTGCCGGCCAGCAGGATGCCCTGGCCGCCGACGCCTACGATCAACACGTTGGTGGTCACTTAAACCTCACCCCCCGCGATGGCCCCGAAGGGGCACAGGGCAGCGCACGTTCCGCACCCAGCGCACAGTGCTGGGTCGATGGCTGGAGCCTCCTCCCCTTCGCGGTGCAGGGCCGGGCAACCGAGTCCCGCACATAAGCTACAAGCCGCGCACTCAACCAGCACCCGCCGGGGATGCCTGCGTTCGCCCCCTCTCAGCAGGGCGCAGGGCGACTCCGCGACCACCACGGCCACACCACCGTGGGCGATGGCCGCCTTGAGCGCTGCCTCGGTCCCGGCCAAGTCATGGGGGTCGACTTTGGCCACATGCCTTACCCCTACGGCCTTGGCCACAGCGTCTATCTCCACGCGGGGGACGCTCTCACCCTTGAGGTTGCAGCCCGTGCCGGGATTGTCCTGGTGACCGGTCATGCCGGTGGTACGGTTGTCGAGGACCACGGTCACCAAGGCGCCGCCGTTGTGGACTGCGTCCATCAGCGCGGTGATGCCGGAGTGGAAGAAAGTCGAGTCGCCGATGACCGCTACCACCGGTCGTTGGCCCTGGGCCGCCCACGCCCGGGCGAAGCCGGCGCCGACGCTGATGCTAGCCCCCATGCAGACACAGGTGTCCATCGCTTCCAGGGGAGCCGCGTAGCCCAGGGTGTAGCAGCCGATGTCGCCCGTGACGGCGCACTCCAGTCTGCCTAGGACGTAGAACACCCCCCGGTGCGGGCACCCGGGGCACATTACCGGCGGCCTTGCGGGCACAACCGCGGGGACCCTCGCAGGCTGAGAACGTTCCAGCCCGGCCTCGGGGCCTAGGGCCGTGCGCATGGCCGCCGGGGTAAGCTCACCGGCGTGGGGCAGGCCCGAAGGGCGGACGGGGATGCCCGCCGCCAGCAGCTCTTCAGCCACTACGGGGCCGAGTTCCTCGACCACATACACCGCCCTGAGCCCTGCCGCCCACCGGCGCAGGCTCTCGATGGGCAGCGGCCAAGTCATGGTCAGCTTGAACACGGACACCCTGGACCCGAACGCTTCCTTGACATACTGATACGGGATGCCGGCTACGATGACGCCCACGTCGCCCCCGGGTTCCACCGTGTTCAGGGCGAAACCCTCAGCGAAGGCCTCCAGCTGTGCCAGCCTCCCTGACAGCGCCTGCCTGCGCAGCCTGGCGTTGGCCGGTACCATCACGTACTTGGCGGGGTCCTTGGCGTAGGGGCGCAAGGGGAGCTCAGCACGTTCCCCAGTGGCCACTATCCCCTTGCCATGGGACAGCCGCGTCGTGACCCTGAGCAAGACGGGCGTGTCGAATTGCTCGCTAAGGTCGAAGGCGACAGAGACAAGGGCGTAGGCTTCCTGGCTGTCCGCCGGCTCCAGCATGGGGACCTTGGCGAAACGGGCGTAGTGCCTGTTGTCCTGCTCGTTCTGGGAACTGTGCATGCCCGGGTCATCGGCGCTGACCAGGACCAGTCCGGCGTTGACGCCGGTATAGGCCAGGGTCAGCAGCGGGTCGGCGGCCACGTTGACGCCCACGTGCTTCATGGCCGCCAGCGCCCGCGCCCCGGCTATAGCAGCTCCGGAGGCCACCTCCAGGGCTACCTTCTCATTGGGCGACCACCCGGTGTCCACTCCGGGGTAGGCGGCCAGGGCCTCAAGCAACTCTGTGGAGGGGGTGCCAGGGTAGGCGGCGGCAACCCTTACCCCTGCCTCCCAAGCCCCACGGGCCAGGGCCTCATTGCCCGACATCAACTGACGCACGGCCCAAAGCCTCCTTCAGCAAGATGAACAAGGCGCCGGTGACCAGGACCACCCCGGTGAAGGCCAGGATGCCTCCGAGCACCGGCACTTGGGTCAGGAGCCCGAGCAGGGTGACCCCCAACAGGGCGGCCGCGACTGGATGGAGGTTCCATCCGAACCTCTTGGCCAGCTTCCCGCCCAGCAGGGAACCAAACAGCACCCGAAACGACAGGGCCGCCAGGGCGTACGCCGCGCCGAACACGGTCACGGCCAGCCAGCCGAAGGGCTGGCCAAGCACGGTGACCATGGCCAGGACGAACACCGGCCCTACCAGTGTGGTGGCCAGACAGCCCGCTCCCAGGCTGGGCAAGGGGCGCCGGGCCAGGACGTCCACGACGACTCCGACGGGTCCTCCGCACAGCCAGACCAGCACCGCGGCGAAACTGGCTGACTTTAGCAGGGCCAGGAGGCGCGCCCCCAAGCCAGGGCGTCTCCCTGCCGCAGTCCCGTCGGACGCCTCCGCCCGCTGGACGAAGGTGATGCCCCCGGCCAGGACTGCGCCTGGCGCGGTCTGAGCGGGTTCCCGGCCCACGTACTTGATCCGTCCCGTCACACGGGCTCGGGGACCCAACTCCAGACGGTTCCCCTCCACGTCCACGTCCCCAACGACCGTCCCGTCGATTACCGTGAGCTCCGCGTAGGAGCGAAGCCTCCCGCCCACTGCTCCGAGCACGCGTACGGCGGCCCCGCCTGCCAGCATGTTCCCCCCGACTTGCCCGTCCTCGGCCAGCTCGACCGACTCGCCGAAGGCTGTCAGGGAGCGTTCCACCCTGCCAGCCACTGTCAGCGACTGGGCCAAGAGCCGGGAACTCCCCCTGACTGTGCCCGTGGCGTTGATGTACTGGGCGAGAGCGAAGAGATCGCCAGCGATGGTTCCGTCCACGTCCAGCCGTTGCGCCATGGCCAGAACATCCCCAGTGACATCACCCAGGAGCCGCACGGTGTTCCCCATGGCCAGGAAATCATCCTGGACGGCCTCCCCCCGCTTGAGCTGCACATGTTCGCCCATAGCGATAGCGGCAACGGCCGCAGGAGCTATAGCCCCCATGGCCAGGAAACACATGGCCAGACCCGCGCCGAACAATCGCAGGCGAGTCATCCACGCCACCTCCATCCGGATGGATCCTTAGTGCTCGATGCCCTCCCTGGCCTCGTGACCCCGACGGTAGTGGTGCTTGACTTCCATGACCTCGGAGACGGTGTCCGCCAGATCCAGCAAGGCCTGGGGCGCATAGCGGCCAGTGACGATGACGTCCACGCCATCGTGTCGCTCCTCAAGGGCGGAGAGCACTTCCCGGAGGGGGACGAGCCCGTAGTCCATGGCGATGTTGAGTTCATCCAGGACAACGAGGTCATACTCGCCGGAAGCCAGGGCGGCCTTGGCCTCCGCCCACCCATGGGCGGCCAACCGTAGGTCCTCAGGGGAGGGGTTGCCCTTGTGGACGAAGGTAGGCAGGCCAGCCTGGACTAGCTTGACCTGGGGCAGGCAGGCCCGGGTGGCCCTGACTTCGCCGTAGTCCGGGTCCCCTTTCATGAACTGGACAATCAGGACCCGTTTGCCATGGCCGACAGCCCGCAGGACCATGCCGAAGGCCGCCGTGGTCTTGCCCTTGCCGTCACCTGTGTTCACCATCACCAGTCCGCGCAGGGACATCAGCATCACACTCCTGGCGCTGAGTGTTCCCGGTCCCCCGGAAAAGCAAAGAGGACCCTCCGGGTCCTCTTTGGCACTATCACTTGCGGACCCTGCTCAACCTGAAGGTCACCGGGTTCGCCCCATCCGGACAGGTCACATGGGCCACATCCGGATCCGCTTCCCACGGGTGGACGCCTCCTAAGGAGAGGGTCCGGATGGCAGGCAGCAGGGCGTTGAAAGCCGCCAGGCAGACCCCTGCGGGGGTGTACCCGGTTACCAGGAACTTGTCGCCAGGTCTGTGTTTGCGGTCGCAGTTCCCGGCGGTCTTGACCACCTCGAGCTCTACGTCATACACCTCAGCCATGCCGCTGCCCACCCCCCAGCCTAAGCTGGCCGGGGCTGCGTTCCAGCCGGTATGTCTCGATGACTCGGCGTTCCCCTGTCAGCAAGTTGATCTCCCACCGGCGGTTGTAGTCGGGATGGTTGTTACGTTCGCTGATGGTGATGCGGGTGCCGTCCCTGGTCAGCTCGATCAGCCCGTTGCGCCGGGTCAGGCAGGCGGAGAGGCCATCGATCACCTGGAACAGCCTGAACATGGGGAGAAGACAAGTCGGGAACTCGTCGGGCAGCTGGCTTTCCAGGTGATGGTGGTACCGGATGAGCCAGGTGACATCCGGACCCTTGTGGTAGAAGTGCTGGGCGATGTCGGCGCTGCGGGCGGCGTGGAGCCTGCCGTCCTCGAACACCTTCTTGGGGTCGACAACCGCACCGATCTCCAGGGTGGGCTGGGACTTGCCCAGGTCATGGAAGATGATGGCCTGCACCAGGTCGTCCTTGTTTAAGCCGATGAGGTTGAACACGCCCTTCTCGTTCAGGTCGGCCGCCACCTTGAGGGCGTTGACCACATGCAGGTAGTTGCCGTCCGGCAGGACCTCGGTGATCCTGATCCGCCCGGTCTCCACCTCGTAGTCGTCCCGATACTCGGGCGTGGTCTTCAGCTTCAGCTCGACCCTGGAGTTGGGCAGCGTCAAGGCAAAGGCCTTATCCAGCTCTTCCTTGGTCTGCACTACCTGACGCTGCAGTCTCTTTTGGTCAGTGATGTCGCTGAAGGTCTGGATGACCCCTGCCACTTCACCGTCCTCCAGGATGGGGACGTAGTTGGCGAGGAAGGTCCGGCCGTCCTGGAGCAGCGACTCCACCCCATACTGGGCCTCGCCCGTCTCCATGACTTCCAGTACTGGCGACCGGGCCGTGGACACGAACTCGGCACGCTTGCCGATGCGGTCCACTGCCTTCATCCCTGCCAGCCGTTCAGCTGCCCCGTTGTACTCCCTGATGATCAGGTTGCGGTCGACCACGACCAGCCCTTCGTGGAGGGACTTCAGGATCGTCGCCGCCTTCTCTTCCCAGCCCCGCCGTTCTCCGCTGATGGCCGGCCGGTGCCAGGCCGACCGCGAAGCGGCCTCGGACGTGAGGATGCCCAAGGCGCGACCGTTGTCTACCACAGGCAGGTGCGTACCGCCGTGGGCATGGAACAGATCCGCAGCGACGGCGATCTCATCCTCAGGCGACACAGTCCCCAGTCTGTTGGCGGGCTTCATAATCTCGCTGGCCATCACGTCGCTGGGGTCGGCCACATCTGCCAGCAGGCGCCGAAGATCCAGCGTCGTCACTAGTCCGACCAGCTTGTCCCCATCGCCCACCACGAGGGCGCAGGTATCGCCGGCATCCACCATAGACCTGGCCAGCTCCTGGACCCTGGCGGTAGGCTTCACTTTGGCCACCCGCGTGGTCATCAGGTCCCGTACGTACACTAGCTCACCCCCTACCCTAGAGGCACCATTCTAGCCCTACGCAGGGAATTCCTGCCCCGTCAGCCCCGAAGGAGGCTTTTCAGGCTGTTAACGAGCTCACGGCCCTCGGCATCTGATGGGCGCAAAGCCGGCGCCACCAACCGCTCGAACAGGTCGGCCCGGCAAGCCGCGCGGATGAGCCCGACTCCGCGCAAGGCGAAGTTGGGATCAGATTGGCGGGCGCGCTTCCAGGCGGCAAGGGCCTGGGCTGGCTCCTTCCGTAAAAGCAGGCACAGACCTACGGTCAGGTGGCCCATGGGGTGGCGCTCGTCGAAGCTCAGGATCTTGCGCCCAGCCTGCAGGGCCTCGTCGGTGGCCCCAGCCCTGAGCAGAGTCTCAGCCAGCTTCGCATAGGCCGAGGGGTTCCGGGGATCACGGGCGCATAGCTCGCGCCACTCGGCCAGGGATTCATCCAGCCGTCCCTCATTGGCCAGGGACTCGGCCAGCTGTGCCCGGGCCAGATGGTAGTTGGGGTCCTTGTCGAGCACAGACCGGAGCTTGTCCATACCCTCCTCGGCCTGACCCAGGGCCACTTGGGTGATCCCCGCAAGGTAGAGGGGATGTGGGTCAGCCACATCAAGCTTGGCTGCCTTCAGCCATGTTTCCAGGGCCGCTGCCACTTTGCCTGCCTGCAGATAGGCGCGGCCAAGCTGGGTGTGGGCCCGGGCGTCGTCGGGGCAACCGCGCACGGCGGCCTCGAACTGTGCGAGCCCCTTGTCGTGCTCGCCTTTGGCCATGTACGCCTCGCCTAGATTGTAGTGGAGCAGGTGGCCCTCCTCGCCCAACAGGAGCGCCCGCTCCAGGGCAGCCGTGGCCTCACTGTACATCCCCTTGTCCAGGTAGAGGGAACCGAGGTTGAAATGCAGGCGGCTGTTGTTGGGCTCATCCCGCAGCCCCTCTGCGAGTACGGCCTGGGCCTCGGCATCCCTCCCGGTGGCGTGGTAAACCTCCGCCAGGTGGGCCCTGATGATCCCCTTGGGGCCCTCCTCCGCCTCCACCGCCTTCTTCAGCTCGAAGATGGCCCCGTCGGTCATACCCTTCAGGGCATAGACCTTGCCCAGGTTGAACCGGGCACCCGCATGCCGCGGGTTGAGCTTGTTCACGGTCTTCCATGCTGCGATGGCTTCATCAAGGGATCCCGCTTCGGCCAGGGCGATGCCTAGCACATAGTGGACGCCTGGATGCTTAGGACTCAGCGCTGCGGCCTGCTTGAGCTGTTCAATGGCGGCGGGGAACTCCCGCCGCTGCATATAGGCAACGCCCAAGTCGTGCCTAGCAGGGAAATTCTTCGGATCCCTGGCCAGGACTTCCTTGTACTTGGCCATCAAGGCGGCTAACTTACGTTGCTCATCAGCCATGGCCCCACCCCCAGAGTTCATCCGGGGATGAGTTCTGCCTGGCGGTCGGGTTATCCTGCTTACAGCGCCTTGCCAAGGAAGGTCCTGGTCCGGGCGAGCTGCGGGCTGTCCAGCAGTTCCCCTGGCGGGCCCTCCTCCAGCGCCGCCCCGTCGGCCATGAACAGTATCCTGTCTGCCGCTCTCCGGGCGAAGCCCAACTCGTGGGTGACGCAGACCATGGTCATGCCGTCGGCTGCCAGCTCCTCCATGACCGCCAGCACCTCGGCGATCATCTCCGGGTCGAGGGCCGACGTGGGCTCATCGAACAACATGGCCTTGGGACGCATGGCCAAGGCCCTAGCGATGGCCACCCGTTGCTGTTGGCCGCCGGACAACTGGCCCGGGTAGGCGTGGCCCCTGCCCCCCAGCCCTACCCGTGCCAGCAGGCGCTTGGCCCGATCGAAGGCTGCGGCCTGTGTTTCGCTCCGGACGTGGTATGGCGCCAAGGCGACGTTGGCAAGGGCAGTGAGGTGCGGAAACAGGTTGAACTGTTGGAAGACCATGCCGACGTCGGCCCTCAGCCGGTGGAGGTCGTGCCTGGGCGCGGTCAGTTCCTCGCCATCCAGCCAGACTTGCCCCCGATCGGGACGTTCGAGCAGATTTAGGCAGCGCAGCAAGGTGCTCTTCCCCGACCCGCTGGGACCCAGGATCACCAGGACTTCGCCCTTGGCCACGGTGAGGTCTACACCCCTCAAGGCGTGCAGGCGCCCAAACCGCTTGTGCAGGCCGCTGGCCTCAATCACGGCAGCCTGACCCTCCTCTCGACCGACACAAAGGCCTGGGACACGAGGAAGGTCAGGCAGAAGTACACCGCCGCCACACCGATGAACAGCGTGAAGTAGTCGTAGGTGCGGGCGGCGACCAGATACCCCCTGTACAGCAACTCCGACAGGCCGATCACCGATACCAGCGATGAGTCCTTTACCAGGGTGACGACTTCGTTGCCCAGCGGCGGCAGGACCCGCCGGAGCGCCTGGGGCAGGATCACCAAGCGCAGGCTCTGCCCATGAGTCATCCCCAGGGACTTGGCCGCGTCGGTCTGACCGGAGCTGATGGACTCGATGCCCGCCCGGAAGATCTCCCCCAGGTATGCCCCGGAGTTCAAGCCCAGGGCCAGCACCCCAGACACCCCCTTGGGCAGCTGCAGGCCGATCGACGGGAGGCCGAAGTAGATGATATAGACCTGCACTAGGAGGGGGGTGCCGCGGATGCAGTCTGTGTAGCCGCGGCATAGCCAGCGCACCGGAGCGGGCCCGTAGCTCCTGCCGAGGGCGAGGGCGAGTCCAATGGCAGCCCCCAGGGCAACAGCCGCTGCGGTGATCAGCGCGCTGACGGCCGCGCCCTGGGCGAGAAAGGGCAGCGACCCCCACAGCAGGGCCAGGTCTACCCGCACGTCAGTCGGGGAACCAGCGCCGGTAGATCCGGTCGTACTCGCCACTCGCCTTGAGCTTGCGCAGGGCGGCGTTGATCTCCTCCGCCAGTTCGCGGTCTTCCTTGCGTAGGGCGATGCCGTAGCGCTCCTCGGTGAAGGGCCCCGACGCCACCTTCAACCCCCCGAGCTTGGCCGCATAGGCCCTGGCCACGGGCTCGTCGATGATGACAGCGTCGGCGCGGTTGGTCAGGACCTCCATGAAGGCTTCGTTCGCCTTGCGGAACTGCACCACGGTGGCACCCGGGATCTCCCCGGCGGCGTCAGCGCCGGTCGTCCCCATCTGCACCGCGATGGTCAACCCGATGAGGTCGTCGCGGGACTTGATCCTGTTGTCGGTGGCGCGGGTGACGATGACCTGCGAGGCGTCATAGTACGGTTCGGTAAAAGCTACCCGTTGGGCCCGCTCCGCGGTGATGGTCATGCCCGCGATGATCAGGTCCACCTGTTTGGCGTTGAGCGCGCCGATGAGCCCGTCGAAGGGCATGTCTTGAAACTCCACCGGCCGCTTGAGTTCTTTGGCGATGGCCTTGGCCAGGTCTACGTCGAACCCGACGAGTTGGTTGTGCTCATCCCGGAATTCGAAGGGCTTGAACGTCGCCTCGGTGCCCACGATGAGGGTACGCTTCGGGCGGCAGCCTATCGCACCGCCCAGGGCCAGAGTGGCGCAAAGCGCCAGGAGCATGGCCTGACGGCCCCGTGCACTCCACAACATTGGGTCCCCTCCCTTCAACCTTCTGCCTGCAAACCCATATGCTTGCATCTCCTATCCCATGTCCCAAACGGAGCGACAACGCCCCTCCGGCCGGGGGCCGTGGGGCGTCTTGGTTGCGCCGCTCAGTTCACTCTTCCTGGCTGAGACTGAACTCCTCCCGCACGCGCTCGAGCAGGTCCCGGTCACCGATCACGTCCAGCGCGGTCAGGGCCAGGGCCTTCGCTGCCAGCACCAGCCCGGCATGGCCGCCGGGACCTCCGGCCGCAGCCGCGAAGGCGGGGGTATGGGTCAGCACCGACTGGCTGATAGCGATGAAGCACGGCAAAGCAGGCACCACGTGGCTGACGTTGCCAAAGTCCGAAGACCCCGAGGCCTGCCCCGGCGGGGTGATGTCCCACACCCCTAAGGCGTTCAGGTTTTTGCGCATGGCCTCCGCCAGGGTGTGATTGGTGTTCATGTTATCATTGGGTGGCTCAAAGGCCTGAATGGTGAGTTCGGTGCCCGAGGCCAGGGCCGCCGCCTTGGCGCAGTTCCTCACCTGTTCTGCCACGCGGTTGAGCTCCCGCCGGAAAGGCGCCCGGACGTAAAAACGAGCTACCGCCCGCTCAGGTACCACGTTGGCGGCGACCCCGCCCTCGGTGATGATGCCGTGGACCCTGAAGGACTGAGGCAGGTGCTGGCGGAGGGAGTTGACCAGCACGAACAGGTTGATTACCGCTTCCAGGGCGTTGACCCCCTCATGTGGGGCCGCCGAGGCATGGGCCGCCCGGCCGCGGAAGGAGAACTCCAAGGCGTCCATAGCCAGGGAGCTGTGGCCCAGCATGTGCACGCCCGCCGGATGGGCCAGAAGCGCCACCGACAGCTCCTTGAAGGCGCCACGCTCAAGCATGGTGACCTTGCCGCCCATGGTCTCCTCAGCGGGACACCCCAGGACCATGACCCCTCCCTGCATCCCATCCAGGCAGCGGGACACGGCGATACCCGCCAGGGTGGCCGCGGCGCCGATGACGTTGTGGCCGCAAGCATGCCCGAGTTCCGGCAAGGCGTCATACTCCGCGAACAACCCGACGATGGGGCCCTCACCAGAACCATAGTAGGCAGCCCTGAAGGCGGTGACCAGCCCGGCCACGCCCTTCTCCACAGCGAACCCGGCGGCCTTGAGCCTGGTCGTGAGGAGTTCTGAGGCGAAATGCTCCGCGTTGCCCAGCTCCGGCCTGGCGTGGATGGCGTCGCTCCAGGCGCATGCCTCGGGCGCCAGGCGTTCGAGCTCACTCAGGCAGCGCTGCTTGCGCTCTGCTAACGGTCCCACTGTTCATCCCCCGCCTCGTCTAGATACCCAACATGTTCTTCAGGCGTGCCATCAGCGACGGGCGCACCTCAGGGCGCTCGACCCCCAGGCGGTCGAAGAGGCGCCTGGTGAAGTCCTCGGTGGCGTGTACTTTGGGCGCGTCCCGCAAGGTGTTGGCAGTGCGGGCCAACGCCACCAGGCGGCTCCGGCACCGCAGGCACGCCCGGAGGTGCTTCTCCAGCGCCTCTTCTTCGGCCAGGGACAGGGTCGCATCGAGATAGGCCTGCAGCAACGGGTAGATCTCAGGGCACTTGGCCACTGGCGCGCACCCCCCAGCTCTAGGATCCTTCGAGCTTGTGCTTAAGCGCTTCCCGTGCCCTGAAGAGCCGGGTCTTGACCGTGCCGATGGGAATCTGCAGCACCTGCGCGATCTCCTCGTAGGAGAGGTCCTGGAAGTGTCTCAGGACCACGACAACCCGGTACCTGGCGGGCAGGGTCTCCACAGCCGCCAGGATATTGCGTTTGAGCTCGGATGTCTCCGCCAGGTCGGCAGGGAGGGGCGCTGCGTCGGGGACCTGTCTGACAGGTCCACCTTCCTCGGCATGGTTGTCTGCGAGGGGCACGGGCCGTCGCTTGACGCGGCGCAGGCGGTCGATGCAGAGGTTGGAGGCGATCTTGTAGACCCAGGTCGAGAACTTCTCCTCAACGCGAAAGGAGCTGAGCGCACGGAAGACGTGCAGGAACGCTTCCTGGGCCACGTCTTCAGCTTCAGCCCGGTCCCTGAGCATCCTCAGGGCGAGGTTGAACAGCCGGTGCTTATACCTCTCAACCAGATCGGCGAAGGCACTGACATCGCCGGCTTGGGCCCGGGCAGCCAATTCCTCGTCCATGAGGGAGGAACGCCCTGCTCCCGTCATCGACCAGCCTCCAGGACTTGCGTCCCAGAACACTTCGACACCGGGGGCGGTCAACCTGCCTCAGAGTCGTCCGGCGATGAGCAGCACGCCCAGGATGATGAAGGCAGCACCGGCACCGCCCCGGATGTAGGCCATGGGGATGAGCCTCGTGATGGTCTCGCCGAAGGCCACTCCGAGCAGCGAAGTCATGACCAGGGCTACTGCGGCACCGGCAAACACCGCCACCGGCTGCCTCGATTGGGCCGCCAGCATCATCGTGGTAAGCTGGGTCTTGTCTCCGAGTTCGGCGAAGAAGATCAAAGCCAAAGTCGTCAAAAAGGTGCTCAGGAGCCCATCACCCCTCCGGGCGCTCTCCCTGCAAGCCTATGGCCCGGCGGCCCCGGGCATGACCCCTAGTGGAGGTAGGCTGCGGCCGAGCGCTTGGTCAAGCCGCTCAGCACATCATTGACCGTCGGCCTGCCGATCTCCTGCAATTCATAGCGGACGCGGGTGGCAGGCTTGTTGATCCGCAGCAGCCTTCTCAGGTCGATAGGGGTGGCGATGACGACACTGTCGGCGTCGACGGCGTTGATGGTGGTCTCGAGGTCGCGGATCTGCGCAGCGCCATAGCCCATGGCCGGCAACAGGGCGCCGGTCCGAGGGTACTTGGCGAAGGCCTCGGCGATGGTCCCTACGGCCCATGCCCTTGGATCAACCAGCGCGGCCGCCCCGTGCTTCTTGGCGGCCATCACGCCCGCCCCATAACGCATCTCACCGTGGGTCAAGGTCGGCCCGTCCTCGATCACCAGCACGCGCCTGTCCGAGATGACCGCCGGGTCCTCAACGTCGATGGGGGATGCCGCGTCGATCACCACCGCCGCCGGATTGTGCTTGGCGATGCTGCGGCGGACAGCCTCCACGCCCCTTAGGCCCGCCGTCTCGATCTTATTGATGATGATTACGTCAGCCATGCGCAGGTTGGCCTCGCCGGGATGGTACTCGAGCTCGTGCCCCGGCCGGTGGGGGTCCACCAGCACGATATGCAGGTCCGGCCGGTAGAAGGGCAGGTCGTTGTTGCCCCCGTCCCAGATGATCACGTCCGCTTCAATCTCAGCCGAGCGCAGGATGCGCTCGTAGTCGACCCCGGCATACACGACCACGCCGCGGTCGAGCAGGGGCTCGAACTCCTCCCGCTCTTCGATGGTGCAGTCATGGCGATCCAGGTCCTCGTAGGTCGCGAACCGCATGGCCGCCTGGCTCAGGAGATTGCCGTAGGGCATGGGGTGGCGTACGGCGACGACCCGCTGCCCCAGCTCCCTGAGCACCGAGGCCACCCGCCGGGTAGTCTGGCTTTTGCCCACTCCCGTGCGAACCGCAGTGACAGCCACGATGGGGAGCGAGCTCTCGAGCATGGTCGTACCGGGGCCCATGAGCCTGAAGTCCGCACCCCTGGCCAGCGCCACCGAGGCCGCATGCATCACCTGCTGATGGGACACGTCCGAGTAGGCGAACACCACCTGCTCCACCGGCTGACTAGCCAGGATGGCTGGCAGCTCACCCTCTGACCTGATGGGAATCCCTTCGGGGTAGCCCGGCCCCGCCAGCTCGGGCGGGTACACCCGTCCCGCGATGTCGGGAATCTGGGCCGCCGTGAAGGCCACGACCCGGTAATCCGGATTGCCCCGGAAATGGACGTTGAAGTTATGGAAATCCCTGCCCGCGGCCCCCATGATCACGACCTGCCTGGACATGCTCCCACTCCCTTGCCTGAACTTGGCAAGGATAATATGTCCTGGGGGCCAGGAGGCCATGTACGGGCCGGGCTAGAGGGGCACCCGCTCGCGGATGACCGAGGCTAGATCCGGCTGGCCGATCTCCTCCAGTTCGTAGCGTACCCTCAGCACCGGCTTGGCAAGGGTGATGACCCGCGTAAGGTCGATGGGGGTCGCCGCCAGCACCAGGTCACAAGGGGTGGCAGCCACCGTCCGCTCAAGGTCGTCCATCTGCTTGCGTCCATACCCCATGGCCGGTAAGAGTGTGCCGATGCCGGGATAGGCGGCGAAGGTGTCGGCGATTGTCCCCTTGGCGTACGCCCGGGGGTCTACCAGTTCCGCGGCGCCGAACTTGCGGGCAGCGATGACGCCCGCACCGTATGTCATCTCGCCGTGGGTAAGGGTGGGGCCGTCCTCGATCACCAGTACCCGCTTGCCTCGAATCGCTTCCCAACCCTCCACGGTGATGGGCGAAGCGGCTTCGACGACGGCTGCCGCCGGGTTGGTGCGGCGCACCGACTCGCGCACCTGCTGCAGACCCTCGGGCGAGGCGGTGTCGACCTTGTTGATTACGACGACGTCGGCCATCCGGAGATTAGTCTCGCCTGGATGGTAGAGCAGTTCATGCCCGGGCCGGTGTGGGTCCACCAGGACGATGTGGAGGTCCGGCCTAAAGAACGGGAAGTCGTTGTTGCCACCGTCCCAGACGATCACGTCCGCCTCTCGCTCAGCCCGTCGCAGGATCTGGCCGTAGTCCACCCCGGCAAACACCGTGTACCCGCGGTCGAGGTGCGGCTCGTATTCCTCCCGTTCCTCGATGGTACAGTCATGTTTGTCGAGGTCGCTCCGGTCCACGAAGCGCTGGACCGCCTGGCGGACGAGGTCACCGTAGGGCATGGGGTGCCTGACAACAACCACCTTGCGGTCCATGGCCTCCAGGATGCCGCAGATACGGCGCGTAGTCTGGCTCTTGCCCACCCCCGTGCGGACGGCGCACACGGAAATGACGGGACGCCCGGCCGCTAGCATGGTGGAGCCTGGCCCCATCAGCGAGAAGTCCGCGCCTGCGGCCAACGCCTGGGAAGCCTTGTGCATCACGGTGGCGTGCGTGACGTCCGAATAGGCGAACACCACCAGGTCGATGCGCTGATCCTGGATGAGTCGGGTCAGTTCCTGCTCGGGGTAGATGGGTATCCCCTCGGGATACTCGGGCCCAGCGAGGCCCGTCGGGTACCTCCGGGCCTCGATATCCGGGATCTGGGCGGCAGTGAACGCGATCACGTCATAGTCCCTGTTGCCCCGGAAACACACGTTGAAGTTGTGGAAATCGCGGCCTGCCGCCCCCATGATCAGTACTCGGGTCCTGCGCATGCGCTCTCCTCCCCCTGCATCCGGCTCCCTTACATGACTAGCGCCAGCACCGCCTTCTGGACGTGCAGCCTGTTTTCAGCCTCGTCGAGCACCGCTGACCGCTTGCTGTCGATGACGTCATCGGTCACTTCCTCGCCCCTGTGGGCGGGCAGGCAATGCAGGAAGATGGCGTCGGGCCGGGCGCCCGCCATCAGGGCTGCGTTGACCTGGTAGGGCTGCAGGTCCCGCAGGCGGCGTTCCCGTTCGGCATCCTGCCCCATGCTCACCCACACGTCGGTGTAGATGGCGTGGGCCCTGGGCAGGACTTCACGGGGGTCAGTGACTACCTCGATCTTGGCGCCGGTCGCTTCGGCGTCCGCCCTGGCACGCTCCACGACGCCCGGGTCCGGCGTGTACCCGGGCGGGCTGGCCACGGCGATGTTGACCCCGGTCTTGGCGCACCCGTACAGCAGCGAATGGGCCACGTTATTGCCGTCACCCACATACACCAGCTGCAGCCCCGCCAGGCGGCCGAACTTCTCTTCCAGGGTCATCAGGTCCGCCAGGGCTTGACACGGATGGAGGTGGTCGCTGAGGCCGTTGATCACCGGGACGCTGCTGTGGGTGGCCAGGTCAACCACGTCCTGGTGGTCGTAGGCCCTGATCATGATCCCCTGGACGTACCTGGACAAGACCCTAGCCGTGTCAGCGATGGTCTCCCCGCGTTTGAGCTGCAGGTCGTTGGCGGACAGGAACAGGGCGTGCCCGCCCAACTGGAACATGCCCACCTCGAAGGAGATGCGGGTGCGGGTGGACGACTTCTGGAAGATCATGCCGAGGGTTTTCCCCCGCAGGGGGGCGTACGTCTCCCCCGCTTTCCACCTGAGCTTCATCAAGTGCCCGGTGGCCAATACCTGCCTGACTTCCTCGGCGGTGAAATCGTGCAACGAAACCAGGTGCCTGCCTCTCATGTCTACAGCCATGCCGTCTTCAAGCCTCCTACCTCTTAGTGGTCCGGTTAGTGGTCCGGGTCCGGCACATTGCCGGCGTAGACGTATCTTAGCTTACGGCGGGCCAAGCCGCAAGCCCGCCGGAGGGTGGCTACCGGCGTCGGCGGGATGGTGAACCGGTGGGCGGGGTGATACCTGCTCACATGCAGGGGGATGTCGGGGTCAAGGGCTGCCAGCCAGTCCACCAGTTCGCGGAGTTCGGCCTCGCCGTCGTTCTCTCCGGGGATGAGCAAGGTCGTGACCTCAACGTGCACGCCCGCCCTGTGCAGCCGAGCGATCGTGCCCAGCACCGGTTCGAGCCTGCCGGCGCAATGGCGTCGGTAGAACTCGTCCCGGAAGCTCTTCAGGTCCACGTTGGCCGCGTCCACCCAGGGGATGAGATCCTTGAGCGGCCCCTCCCGGATATAGCCGTTGGTGACCAGGACGTTCTTCAAGCCCTTGGCCCTCGCCAGCGGGGCCGTGTCCAGGATGTACTCGGCCCAGACGCTGGGTTCCGAGTAGGTGTAGGCCAGCCCGATGGACACCATCCCGTGCTGGGGCCGGACCGCCAGCTCAGCCGCCTGCTCCGGGCTTAAGGGTTCAGTCGGGGCGTCGGCCTGGCTGATCTGCCAGTTCTGGCAGAACCCGCACGCCAGGTTACAGCCCAGGGTGCCCAAGGACAGGATGTAGCTGCCCGGATGGAAGCGGTACAGCGGCTTCTTCTCGATGGGATCCAACCCCAGCGATGATACCCTCCCGTAGTTGAGGCTGTAGAGGCTCCCGCCTTCGTTCAGGCGCACCCGGCACAGGCCCAGGCGGCCATCGGGGATATGGCAGTCCTGGGGGCACAGGAGGCAGTGCGCCCTGCCCCCGGCAAGCGCCTCCCAGTACCTGGCCAGCGTACGTGGCTGCCTCGGACGGTCGTGCTCAGTGATGGCGGACCACCTCAAACCGGAACAGCTCCACCGGTTCGCCGGCGGGGATTCCTGCCTTGCGCCGGGCAATGTCCACCTGCTGCCTGGCGTCCTCCACCCCTTCGAGGTCCGGCAGGAGCAGTCCCTGTCTGCGGCCACGCCGCACGATCACCCCGTAACGCTTGGGGTCTAGTTGCTCCATGCTGCCCACCGGCTCCGGCTCGCCCAGTACGTCCACGGAGTAGGTCAGATCGGCCAGCTCATCGGCGGTCACCGGAGGGAACCGCGGGTCTTCCGTTCCGGCGCAGACCGCCAGGTGGATGGTCTCCTCCGCCAGGTTCTGCTGGCTGGGTACGGTCGTGCCGATGCACCCCCGGAGCTGTCCCCGTCTCTTCAAGGAAACGAACACGCCCGCCCGCCGGGATAGCGCCTCGGGCAGCGGGCTCGGTGCCCGCGTCATCCGTCCTTCCTTCACGTAGGCCTCCAACGACTCCCTGGCCAGCTCCACCAAGCCGGTGGCACTGCGGAAGCTGAACACAGCGTAGCCGACGCCGAAGGGGGCTTCGTAGCTGAGCAGCTCAGGCTTGAGGCGGGTCCCGGCAACGGCGCCCAGCAGGGCGTGGGCCGGCCTCAACCCGCACTCGCCAGCGCGCCGGATCAGATCCGCCGGGATGGAACGCAGGGCCTCAACATCATTGTCCTCCAGCGCTTTGACTACGGCACGGTCAAACCCCGCCGCCTGGGGGTCGAACCCCGCCGGCGCGTCCGGCTGCAGCCGGTGGGACAGGTCGCCGCTGGCCAGAAAGACCGCGCGCACGCCCTCTTCCTCCACAGCCTGCCTGATGGCCTGCCCGAGTTGGAACAGGGCCGCATAGGGCAGCAGGCCCATGCTCATCGTCACCAGCCTGGCCTTCACCCCGGCGCGGTCGAGGAAATGCCCGGGGACCACCACCCCATGATCGAGCTTTGGCCAGTCAGTGGCCAGGGTGGCCCGGCCGCCGCTTAAGCCCACGATCCGCCTGGCCAGCGCCAGGTCGTTCTCGGCCTTGAAGGTGATCTCCGGCGCGCCGAAGTCGCCGAGGTCGCCGGACAAGGTGCGCCCGCCGGTGATGGTCACCCGGCTGCCCGTCAGGGGGGCGTGGGGGGACATGATGATGACCGTTGCAGGCACCGCCGCCCGCACGCGCTTGGCCAGTTCGCGCATGGCCTGCCACGTTGCCTCACAATCTGTCAACCGGCTGCCACCCACCTCGGGGACGACGATGGGGGGATGGGGGGTGAAGCCGCACATCAGCATCCCCGCCACAGCATCACCTCTCCACCGTCTCCACGTACGGCGATGTGCTCAGGGCCAGCAGGGCCGCATAGTCGGGGCGGAAGGACAGGGTGTCCCCCACCCGCACCGGCTGCTGGCTGTCCCCCACATCGACGAGGAGATGATCGCTGGACGCCCCCAGGATCTGGACCCCTGCCTCCAGGGGGGTCAGGCCCTCGGGTGGCGCATCCTGCCTACCAAGAGCCAGGATAGCCCTGGGCCGCACCCCCCGGTCGGCGAAGACCGGGGCGCGCCCGAAGGCGTCCTGACCGAGTTCGCCCACGGGGAGCGAAGGTTTGTGTTCCACCTCGATGACCTCGGCCCTGACCGTGAAGACATCCAGGCACAGTCCCGTCAAGGGGCGGCGCTGGACCGTCTCCCTGCCCAGCATGATGGCTTCGCCCACGCGCAGTTGGGTGAGGCCCGCCGGGGGCCTGCCCGACCAGATCAACCCCATGGCGCTAGAATTACCCCCGCTCACCACCGGGAGGGGCAGCGACAACGCCTGTCGGAGCTTTGCCGCCAGATCCACCAGCTGCCCGAGGTTTGCGTGGGTCGGTACTACCCCGCCGAAGCAGGTCAGGTTGGTGCCGATGCCAGCCAGCTCAATGCCAGGGACGGCCGCCATCCGGGCAGCAACTTCGGCAGCCCGGTCCGGCCAGACACCTTCCCGCAGGTCCCCCAGGTCCACCATGAGCAGTACGCGGTGGGACTTGCCGATCCGCCTGGCCTCCGCGCCGAGGGCCGCCACCACCTCGGGCGACGAGTTCAAGCTGATGTCGGCCAGCGCGACCGTCGCTGCCACTTCACTCGGGGACGGCAGCCGCAGCAGCAGCAGCGGCCCTGCGTAGCCCTTCCGCCTGATGGACGCCAGGTTCTCCAGCCTGGAATCGGCCAGACCCGCGACTCCGCCGGCCATCAGCGCCCTGACCACGACCGGATGGGCCCGGGTCACCTTGGTGACGCCAAACACCTCGATGCCACGTTTGCCGCAGGCCTCGACCACCGCCGCAGCGTTGTGGGCCAGACGCTGCGCTCTGAGCTCCAGGCGGGGCAGGCTCACCGCGGCTCACCTCCCGTCTGGAGTCTGAGGCTGGTCTTGAGCAGGCTGAGGGCTGCCTCGGGCAGGTCGCCCGCCAGCATGCCCGCGCAGGCCATGATGTAGTCCCCGTCGAGATGGACGCAGGCCCCAGCCGGGGGGAACAGCTCCCGGCCCCGGGCACCCCCGCAGGCCCCCGCCAGGATGTCTGCCCCGCCTGGCAGCCTGGTCAAGGCCCCGCCTGTCCCGATGACGTGCTTCACCAGGGACAGGTCCTTGCCCTCGGCGATGGTGGCGCGTCCGGTCGGACCGACCAGATGCTTGAGCCGGCCCGCATGCCTGGACAGGCTGACCCGCACCGCTTCCTTGGTCAGGGCCGCGGCGTAGGCCACCTGATACGGGCCCGTGGGAATAGGGGCCCGCAGTTCGGGCAGCTCGTCCGGCTCAACTCCCAGCGCCGCGGCTAGGCGCTGGGGGCCGAGTGACTGCTCCAGGTTGGGAGCGTTCAGGTAGACGCCCAAGTCCCCTTCGACCGTGCGCTTGGCCAGCGGCTCTGGGCTCACCAGCAGCCTCGTTAGTTCCTCGTCGCCCTCGGTGATCGAATGCACGTCGGTGGTGGCGCCACCCACATCGAACACGACGAGGTCGCCAATGTCCCCATACAGCAACTTGGCGGCTTCCATCACGGCCCCCGGGACCGGCAGGATGCGTCCGGTGACCAGCTCGCGCAGCCGCTCCATCCCTGGGGCCTGTACGATATGGATCTCGAACACCTGCTGGATGGCCTTGCGGGTGGGTTCGATGTTCAGCTCGTCCAGCCTCGGGTACACGTTCTCCGCAGGATGGACTTCGCAACCGGCCGCGGTGAACGCTGCCCGCACTGCGGGCAAGGCGGCCACATTACCGGCGTACACCACCGGCGGCTTGCCCGGCAGGTTCGCCAGGCGGTGCGCGTTGGCGATGACGGTGGCCTGCTCGCCATAGTCGACCCCGCCAGCCAGGAGGATGACCCGGGGGTTAAGCCTGGCCACCTCGGCGACATCGGCCTCGCCCAAGTCGCCTGCGGTCACATGGACCAGCACCGCGCCAGCGCCCAGGGCGGCCTCCCTGGCGGCCTTGACGGTCATGTCGTAGACCAGGCCGTGGACGGACATACGCAGGCCCCCGGCAGCGCTGGAGGCCGCCCGTAGCTCGCCCCAGGTGAGCCGCTCGGCTCCGAGCCTTGCGGCCAGGTCATCGAGGGCCCGGCCGAGGCCGACGGTGACGTCCCCAGCGCGGGCCGTAGTGGTCGCCACGCCCTGCCCCAGCAAGGTCGCGGCCTTGCCGTCCAGGTTGAGCCCGCTCACCACCGTCGTGGTGGAGCCGATCTCGGCGATGACCAGGTCGCAGTTCATCGCGAGCGGGCCCTGCGCTGGGCCACCAGGAAGCTGGCGACCTCCAACCCTTTGGCGCCGCGGCCAAAACCGCCGTCCAGCCCGCACTCCCGGGCGAGCTCGTCGGTCACCTGGGTGCCGCCGGCCACCAGCAGCAGCCGGTCGCGGACCCCCTTCTCCCGGCAGATGCTGTCCAGGCGGCGCATGTTGAGGCGGTGGATATCAGCGTGGGTGATGATGGTGGAGATGAGCACTGCATCGGCGGCGGTCTCCACGGCGGCGTCCACGACTTTGGCGACGGGGACGGAGGTGCCGAGGTAGTGGCAGGTGATGCCGTACTTCTCCAGCCCGCCATGCTTGATGTCGATGATCTCCCGCATCCCCACCGAATGCTCGTCCTCACCCACGGTGGCGGCGACGATGGCCATGGGCCGGGCGGCGATGTCCGCCCTAATCGCGTCCTCGCTGAGGGAGGGACGCTCAGGGGGCACTTTGAGGGTGGCCAAGTCGATGTCGAAGGTCACCTTGCCCCGGACATCCACCATGGTGCCTTCAGCGGGGTGGGCGACGATCTTGTTGATCACTTCCAGCTCGGCGAGGCCCAGCCGCTCGCAGGCCGCCAGGGCCGCGAACTGGGCGGTCCTGGGCTCCGCCGGGATGAACAGCCTGACGGTGACGATGCCGTCCGCATACCACTGCACCTCTGGCCTAACCAGTCCTGTCGCCCTATGTTCGGCATGTGCAGCCAGCCTGACGGCAGCGTTGTCGTCCTCGTCCAGCTCGTCCACGTAGACGATCTTGTCGGGGTGGCAGAGGGTGCAACCCCCAATCAGTTCGCACGGAGCGTTGCTCCCGGGCGGGAGGTGGTTGGCCCCGAAGTGCTCGCACACGGGCGCCAGGTAGTCCTCGTCCCTGGGGACGATGGTCGCCGCTCCGACCCCTCCGTCGGCGCGGCGGGCGATGCCGTCGCCCCCGCGCCCCGGGTAGTAGCCCGAATCTACGAAGAACCCCTGCTCTACCGCCCTGAAGTAGCCCCCGGTGGCCAGGATCTCCTCCAGGAACAGCACTGCCCGCTCCTTCAGTTCCCTCACCTTCGTCCCCAGCGGGCCGCCGCGGTCGAGTCGCACCAGTTCCTTCAAGCCGTCCATGCCGGCCAGGGCCTGCTTGGCGGTGTCCAGGGCCTGGACGTTATAGTAGTGCCAGGGAACGTTCCTGCCCTCGTCCGGCGTGATGGTAGACTGCACGTCCGCCGATGTAAGCCTGGTGATGAGCAGGTTCAAGGCATGGGTCACAGTGACTTCCCGCGTGTCGGACTCCATGTAGCGGGTGTTCATCTGGGCCCGGAACCGGTAGTCCCTGAACAGCTCCCGCAAGGCCACGGCGTAGGGCAAATCCAGCCACAGGGCCGGGGCCGGGGGCGCCGTAGGCGGCACGGTGCTCAGGGCGATGAGCTCTTTGGGCATGCCCGCAGCCGCAGAGTAGGCACAGTTGATGGCATGCTGAACCAGCAGCTCCGGCAGGACCTTCCATGCTTCCCGGGCAGTGGCGTTGGCGTTGTGCGCCCCGTCGATCTGCAGCATCCCGGCCCAGGCCATCAGCTGCTTGGCCACCGCGGCGTCGACGAAGGACCGCACCATGTTCACGTTGCGGTAGAGCACGTTGTACTGGGGATCCTGATGGGCGCCGTTGACCCCTTCCTCGGCGAAGAGCACGGCTATCTCGGGGCCCGCCACGCCGCTGACGTAGCTATGAAAGTTGATCGGCCGGCCCACTTCGTCTTCGATGAGGTCCAGGGCCTTGCGCGTGGCCCGCAGCTGTTTGCGGGTGATGGGCACGCCGCCGACGCCTTCGGGGGTTCCCTCGATGAGGCCGTCAAAGTGGCTCTGGCCGGCGGTGCGGATCACCATGATGTGATCGGCTCCATGCCAAGCGGCCATCCGCATCCGTCTGAGGTCGTCCTCGAACCGCCCCGAGGCAATCTCCGTGGTGATGACCATCTCCGCCTGGGGGTCGATGCCCCCGAAGTACTTGGCTGCGGGCAAAGGGATGGAGTGGGCTAGGGGCCTGGAAACTTGTTTGTAGTGGAAGGGGCCAAGCTCCAACCCGTCAGGCTCCTGCCGCCGCCAGCTCCAGCCACGGCGGCGCGGTCGGTAGGTGGCCAGATCCTGGAGGACCCCCTCCACATCCAGTTTGCGCTCAGGATGCAGCTTCACGGCCTGCCACCTCCGAACAGGGCCGTGGCCTGGTCCCACGCCTGGCCTGCAGCCAACAGCAGTCCCGCTTCCCGGATAGAGGTGCCCCGGGCCTGAGCCAGGCGCCAGACCACATGGCCGGCCCCCTTGCCCAGGAGGCCGTGGTCCACACAACCGCTGGCGATGGCCCGGGCCTCGTCCCCGGAGAAACCCATGCGGAGCAAGACAGAGCGCTCGATGGACGGGGAGGTGTGGGTGCGGGCCAGTTCCACCATGGGGGCCACCAGCTCCCCGGCCAGCCGCCAAAACCTGGCCTCCAGCTCTGCCTCGGGCAGGTCCGCCAAGGCCAGCCTGCGCTGGGCGAAGTCGTCGTGTCTCGCCTGCGTCATCGCCTCATTCCTCCCCGATGCGGACGCCGAGGCCCTCCAGGGATTCGACGACCTCGCCGAAGGTCCCCCGGGTGTCCTCAGCCAGGAAAGCGATATCTGCCTGGCCAACCGCCGTCACGCCGCTGGCCTTCACCGCCTGCTTAAGATAAGACCGCCTGAGGTCGGCCAGCGGGTAGTCGGTGACGCTAAGTTCCTCAGGCCGCCTGGGGATGGCGATGCGCTTGCCCGGCACGTTGGCGGCGGGCGCCCCACGGCAGACCTCCACCCCCTGCTGCCTGGCGAAGGTCAGCTGGGCGGAGGGGTGCTTGCCGGCGCCCGTGTACTCCGTTTCCTGTACGACCACCACTTGCTCGGCGGGAAGGTCCCTGGCGATGACCATGGCCGCCGCCAGCGACGTGTTCCCGGCCGGGCCCCGCTCGAGCCCTTCGAGTTGGGCCAGGGCCTCGGTGACGTAGAACACCTCTCCCTGGGTCACCGTCACGTAGCGGTCGAGATAGCGCAGGGGGCGGGCGGCGTTCCTGGGGACGTCGGCCCGGTCGGGCCATGTCGCGAACGGGACGCCGAAGCCGGTGTGCCCCGTGGTGAAGGACTTACGGTTGAAGTCCGTATCCGAGGCCATATGCAGGCCCGCCAGGTCCACGCTGGCCCCGACGACCATGGCCGCTTCGGCCCCGGCCTTGCGCAACCCCCGGGCGGTGCCGGTAACGTTGCCGCCCCCAGCATGGGTGACCACGACCACGTCGGGGGACCGGCCTGTCCGAGCCAGGCATTCCTCCGCCACCTCGGCGCCGAGGGTCTCGACGCCCGCGATAGCGAAGGGCGTGTAGAGGGAGGCGTTAAAGAACCCCGTCTCTTCCAGCAGCAGGAGGGCGACGTAGAAGAGCTCCGGGCCGACGGTGAGCTGGATCACCTCGGCCCCGAAAGCTTCGCACCGGCGCCCCTTCTCCACTATCTCCGGCTGGCCCAGGCCCTGGCTGTCAAAGACCTCCTGCACCACGATGCACTTCAGGCCCCGCATGGCCGCCTGAGAAGCGACAGCCGCCCCGTAGTTGCCGCTGGTGGCGGCGATGACCCCGGCAAACCCATGACGTCGGGCGTGATAGCACGACAAGGCCGCCCGCCGGTCCTTGAAGCTCCCGGAGGGGTTGGCGGCCTCGTCCTTTACAAACAGCCTAGCCCCGTGGCCTGGCCTGGCAAAGCCCCTGACCAGCCGCGTCAGTGTCTTGAGTTCGAGCAGGGGCGTGCGCCCGACGCCGGTCTCGGCCTGGATGGCCCGGGTCTGCTCTAGCGAATACCCAGCCTCGGCCATCATCGCCTCGTAGTCGAACCCTAGCCTGCCCCGCTCGAACAGGGAGTAGTCCACGCCCACGCTGCGCTGGATGATGGCGGCACGCCTGGCCATCACCGCCTGATAGCTCCTATCGGTCATGGGGGTCTTCCCGCAAGATGGCCCTCAGCTCTCCCCCGACAGGGATCAGTTCGGGCACCGGCTCGCCGAAGTCATGGGGATAGCGGGGCCAGACTGCGACCAGGGTGCCCCGGACCTCCCTGCCCGCCGCCGTGCGCACCGGCACGGCCGCACCCAGCTCGGCCTCGGCCAGGGCGAACCCCTTCAGCCGCAGCTCCAGCGAGACAGCGGCCGTCTCCGGCGGGACCGCCGGCGACCGCTCCCCCACCGAGAGCACGACGCTGTGGATCTGTACCCAATCGCCTCGGCGCGCACGCCCGCGCTCCATGCCTGTACCCTGGTCCATCAGGACCGCCCCATCGTCGCCCTGGGCAAGGGCAGGTCCGCCATGGTCAGCAACCCCGGCGCGGCCGCCCGCACCAACGGGATCATATTGACGCTGGTGGCGATAGTCCCTATCCCGCCCGGCACCTCGGGCTTGTTGGCCACGTTGATATTCGGCTCCCCAGTTATCCAGATGTAATCCCCTGTCTCCACGCCTGCGAGTCCAGGGTGGATCTGCTGGGGGTGTTCCAAGGTGATGACCACCCGCCCGTCCATGTAGCCCCAGGCAGTGTGGTTGCACCCCGCCACCATCCCAGGCTGCACCTTGACGTGGGGAGTCTCCCGGTACACCTTGGAGACGATGGGCTGCTTCTCTTGCTTGATCTCGTCCAGCTCCCAGCCGATGGCCTTGGCGATCATCGTCATGGATTCGGGGAAACCCACATGGCCGACGATGTTGCCGGCAGCCACACCGGCCTGGAACTCCTCGAGGGTGGTGCCGACGCCCTGGGTGCGCATCACCGTAGGCCCGAAGGGCGACAGGTCATTGACCCGGGCAGCGCGGATGGAATCCACGCGGATGCAGGCGCCGGTCAGGGTGATCACGAGGGTATCCAGCACGAAGCCAGGGTTGACGCCGGTGCCCAGCACGGTGACGCCCTTGGCCTTTGCGAGCTCATCCAGGCTACGGGCCAGCTCGGGCTCGCCCACCCAGGGATAGGCCATCTCCTCGGCGATGGTGATGACGTCCAGGCCTGCATGCACCGCCTCCACCAGCTGCCCATACACCTCGCGGGTGAAGGAGCCAGTGGCGTGGATGACGATGTCGGCTGGGCCCCGGCCCAGCGCCTCGGCCAAGCTGGAACTCACTTGGGCACCGGTCTTGCCTACGCCCAAGATGTCGCCGATGTCCTTGCCCAGTTTGGACGGGGTCCTGCACACGGCCCCTGCCAGCTCCAGACCCTGCTTCCCCAGGACCATGCGGGCAGCCCCCGCGCCCATGGCGCCCAGACCCCAATGCAACACCCGTGTCCGCTTCACCGGCCCAGCCCCTTTCCGTGGTGACCCCTCAGAACCGTCTTATGCATTCGTGAATACGTTGGGGCATTCCTGCCAGTTCCCTGTGAACCCCGTTGCTCCCCGCCTCAATAGCATATCCCGCAACCGGGCAGGGGCGTGAACCTGAGAACGTGGCGACCAAGCGGCCGAGCGAGGTCGATGCTAGGAAGGAGCGGAAAGTGGGCTGCACGGGCGGGTGGGAGTACCCACCCGCCCGTGCAGCTGATATGCTCCTGTCGACCGTCCGCGGCCAAGTGGGCGTCGTCTCTAAGGCCCAGTCCTCAAGGGCGGCTCCATGGCGAAGTACTTGGCCAGGCCCACGAAGGTAGCCCAGGCCACCTGGCGGCGGTACTCCGGGTCCTTGAGTTTGGCGGCTTCGCGGGGATTGGACAGGAATCCCACCTCCACCGTGCAGGCGGGCTGGGCGCACATCTTCAGGACGCGCTGCTTGGTGAGGACCTTGGCCTCCCGGGTGGAGCCAAGGTGCGTCTTGAGGGCTTGCTGGATGGCGGCGGCCAGGGCTTCGTTCTCCGAGTTCTTGTCGGGATGGTAGAATACCTGGGCCCCATAGTAGGCGGAGCTGGAGAACCAGTTGGCGTGGATGCTGAGCATGGCGTCGGGTTTGGTCTTGGCGGTGATGTCAACCCGCCTGTCCAGGTCTGAGGCCTTGCGTATCCCCAGGCGGTCCTCCTCAGGTGTGGCCAGCTCAACATCGGCGGTGCGGGTCATCACCACGCGGGCCCCGGCGGCCGTGAGCAGCTTGCCCAAGTCATGGCTGATGGCCAGGACAATCTCCTTCTCCGGTGTGCCATCGGCCGCCTGGGCACCTGTGTCCTTGCCCCCGTGGCCGGGGTCGATGACGATGGTCTTCCCGGCGATGGACTGGGCGCTGACCGGCGTGCCCTTGACCAAGCGCGTAGCCACCCCCCGCCCGCCCAAGAAACCTGCCACCAGCGCCGCCAGGATCAGCAGCGTCACCCCGTCCCGCCGCAAGCGCGCCATGCCTCGACCTCCTCCTAAGGGGATATGCCGCGGCGGCGCAGGCGATGCCGGGAAGCGAGCGGGCCCCGGCCCGCATGCTGGATGCGGAGCGCGGGGCCCGTTGCGTGGTCAGCAGTCCCTTAAGTCCTGAAGATGACCCGCTCCCGCCTGAAGCTGGCCACTGCGAAACCCAGGCTCAGGCGGATTCCTACGAGACTGACAGCCAGGGTCACGAGGAGGTGGCGGGCATCGACCATGCCCATCAACGCCTGCTTGTACACCATCAGGCTGTTGAGCACGGGGACATAGAAAAACCAAGCTGGCACCTGGTCCGGGGGCAGGAACTGCGTGAAGATGGACGGCATGACGATGACCAGGGACAAGGGCGACAAGTAGGTCTGGGCTTCCTTGAAGGTGCGGGCATACAGGCTGACTGCCAGCTGCAGCGCAGAGAACACGCCGGCCAGCCCCAGGGACACGAGGAAGATGACGCCGAGCGCTGGCAGGGGCAGGACCTGGGCCAAGCTCGCCTTCCCGGTCACGGTGGGCCCCAGCAGGGCGTCGGGCCGGATCAGGAAGGCGATCACCATGCCCAGCAGCGAGATGCCTGCGGCCACCAGTGAGGTCAGCACCACAGTCAGGTACTTGCCCAGCACGAGCGCGCTACGGGAGGGCGGGGTGGCGAGCAGCGGCTCCAAGGTGCCGCGTTCCTTCTCGCCCGCCGCGGCGTCGATGGCGGCGTACAGGCCGCCAAGCGTCGCCCACATGCCCAGCATCATCGGCATGATCATACTCAAGGCGAAGCCGATCATCCGCTGAGGCGGGGCCAGGTTATCGACGGACCAGTTGAAAGCGTTGAGCAGGCGGGGGTCTACGCCCCTGTCCTGGAGCCGCTGGGCGACTACCTGCCCTGCGTAGGCGGCGAGGGCCTGGTTGAGCCGCCCCAGGGCTGCCTCCGAGGTCTGGTCGGTAGCGTCATAGGCCATCTTCACCTGGGCCGGGACCCCGGTCGCCAAGTCCGCGGTCATGCCCTCGGGCAAGAACAGGATCACGTGCACCCGTCGTTCGCTTAGGTCGGTCCTGGGGTCGGTCGGCTCGACCACTACCTCCAAGCCGTCCTGCCGCCGGAGATGCTCGACCAGGGGGGGATGGTGGGCGACCCCGCTCACGGCCACCTTGAGCGTAGTCTGGCGGATCCTTTCCCTCTGCCCCTCGAAGACGGTCGGCATTGCCAACAGCAACAGCGGCACGAGTACCAATGGCATAATCACCATGCCGAACCAGGTGCGCCGGTCCCGAGAGGTATCGAGTAATTCCTTGCGGAAGACTGCACCCACATGACGCCAGGCGAAACCGTCCCCCTTCACACCCGCTCACCCACCAATCGTACAAACACGTCCTCGAACCGTTCCTGCAAGTCCCTGGACTTCAGCTCGGCGACGGTGCCTGTGGCCACAATGCGGCCGCGGTGGATCACAGCCACGCGATCGCACAGCCTCTCCACCTGGCTCATGATATGGCTGGAGAAGATGATGCTCTTGCCCTGCGCCCTCGCCTCAGCGATGAACTCCTCCACCACCCTGCCGGCAGTCACATCGAGGCCGGCCGTGGGCTCGTCCATCAGCAACACGGGTGGGTCAGTTAGCAGCGCCCGGGCTAAGGCGACCTTCTGCTTCATCCCTCGGGACAGCTGGCCCGCGCGGCGGTCAGCGAAGTCGTCCATCCCCAGCCTGCCGATGAGCTCCGCGGCCCGGCGCCTAACCTGCGCCCGGGACAGATCATTGAGGGCGCCGAAATAGGCCAGGTGCTCCCGCGGGGTCAGCCGGTCATAGACCCCGGGCTCTGCGGAGACGACTCCGATCTGACGGCGCACCGCGGCTGCTTGCGATACCAGGTCGTAGCCATTGACCGTGGCGGCACCTGCCGTGGGCTCGAGCACCGTCGCCAGCATCCGCAAGGTTGTGGTCTTGCCGGCGCCGTTCTCGCCCAGCAAGCCGAAGACCTCGCCGCCGGCGGCAGTGAAGCTCACCCCGTCCACTGCCAGGAAGCCGCGCGGCCCAAAACGTTTGCTGAGCTGTTTGACTTCAACCAGGTCTGATCACCTCGGTTTCCGACTTGGCCCTCCTGCCTATATACGTCCAACCACCGTTTCCTCCCTGCTGGCAGCGGGCCGCAGGTAGAGGAGAAAGCTGGTGCCGGGGCGAAGAGGGTAGCAAAGCAGGCCCCAATCGGAGGAGGGATAGCATGGACTGGCAACGCCTGCGCCGCATCTTGGCCGCGGTGCTGTTACCCTTGCTGCTGGTGGGCGTGGCCCTGGGCGCCAAGGCCCAGACAGGCAAGAGCTGGGACGCGGTGGTCGGCTATCAGACGCCGTACGCTGCCCCGCTCGCCGCAGGCAGCCGCACTGACCCGGCGGTGCGCCGGGTCGTGGTGGTAGTCATCGATGCCCTGCGGCTGGACACCTCGCTCCAGCTCACCACCCTCAACTCCCTGAGGAATCGAGGCGCCAGCCTCAGCGTGCGCACCGGCCAACCTTCCCTCTCTCATCCGGCCCTGGCCACCATCACCACCGGGACCCATCAGGAGTTGCACGGCGTCACCACCAACTGGTACAAGGGCTTGATACGGCTGGACCACATCTTCGCGGTGGCCCAACGCGAGGGACTCAACACCGGGGCTGCCGGCTACGAAGCGTACGCGGACATGCACGGGCAGAGCATCAGCGCTGCCCGGCTGGTCCCAGGGGATGACGAGCGGTACGACGACCTCATCGAGGCCCGGGGACTGGAGCTGTTGGCACCCGGCGGACCCGACCTGGTGTTCATCCACTTCTTGGATGTCGACCACGCCGGCCATGACGTGGGTCCGCGCAACCCCGGCTACTTCCAGGCGGCCAAAGCCTCCGCTGACCGGGTGGCAAGGCTGATCGCCGCCACCGACCTGACCCACACGACCTTCATCGTCACCGCCGACCACGGCCACATCATGACTGGGGGCCACGGGGGCTGGGAAGAGGAGGTCCTCACCACTCCCCTGATCCTGGTCGGCGCCGGCGTGCGGCCGGGCCAGTACCCCCAGGAGAGCCAGACGGACCTAGCCCCGACCATCGCCGCCCTGTTGGGCCTGCCGGTGCCGGCCCACGCCACCGGCAAGCCCTTGGTGGACCTGCTCGAGCTCAACCTGGCCCAACGGGCCGACGTCATGGTGGGCGCCGCCACAGCGCGCCTCGGTTTGGCCAAAGCCTACGCCTCCGCCCTGGGCGCCAGGGAGCCCTCCGCGCAGCTTGTGGACGAGGCCAGGCAGGCCATGGCAGGCGGCCTGCATGCCCAGGCCCTTGAGACCGCTACGCAAGCCCTGGACGGACTCGACCGGGCCATGGCCTCGGCCCGCGCGGGCGACATCAATCGGGGGCGCCTGCTGCGCCTCCTGCCTGTCCTTGCCTTGGCCAGCCTGGGCCTGCTGGTGCCCTGGCTGTTCCGCAGGGACCTGCCCGTCAAGGAGGCGGTCTTCGCCGCAGCCCTCTACCTCCTGTTGTTCTACGGCCTGTTTGTCCTGCGGGGCTTCGGCTTCTCCCTGAGCACCTTTAACGAAGAAGGCAACATCCAGCGGTTCTTCAACACCCGGCTGCTGGAGACCGTCTGCTTCACCCTGGTGGCGGTGGGCGCGTACGCCGTCCTGGCGGCCAGGCGCGGGGCCAAGGGCCTCGCGCACGCAGCCGGGGCCGGGATGTTCCTGTACTGCGTCACCTACGCCCTCTTCGCCCAAGTCCTGTTCTTCGTCGCGCTGTGGGGCCTGAACTGGACCCACTGGATCCCCGACTTGCGTCTCGGGATCAAGTACTACTTCGACCTCCTGCAGATGGTCGGCGTCGGCCTTGTAGCCCCAGTGGCAGCCTTGGTGGCCTGCGGACTGGGCAAGGCCGCGACGCGGGCGATGGCGAAACGCGACCGCACCGCAGGGGCCTAGCGCCGCGTTGGTGAAATCGAAAAAGGGTAGGCCGACGGGCCTGCCCTTTTTGTCTGTGTGAACTGAGTCTTAGCGCTTGCTAAACTGCGGGGCCTTGCGGGCTTTCTTCAACCCGTACTTGCGACGCTCCTTCATCCGCGGGTCGCGCCGCAGCAGGCCAGCTGCCTTGAGGGGCTTGCGGAACTCAGGGTCGGCTTTCTGCAGTGCCCGCGCTATGCCGTGGCGCACTGCCCCAGCTTGGCCAGCCACCCCGCCCCCGTGCACGTTCACGACCACATCAAACTTGCCTTCGGTGCCGGCCGTGCGCAGGGGCTGCAGGACCAGGGCCTGATGGGTCGCCACCGGGAAGTAGGTGGCCAGCTCGCGGCCATTGACCACGATCCGTCCGTCCCCGGGCAGGAGGCGGACTCGGGCGACGGCGTTCTTGCGCCGGCCGGTACCGATCAGAGCCAGTTCGGACAAGGTGTCGCCTCCTTCCTTAGAGCTCAAGGACCTCGGGCTGTTGGGCCGCGTGTGGGTGCACGCCGCCCTTGTAGACTTTGAGCTTGCGCCCCATGGCCCTGCCGAGGGTGTTGTGGGGCAGCATCCCCTTGACGGCCTTCTCCACCAGCCGCTCGGGCCTGGTGGCGAGGAACCTTCCGGCAGTGATGACTTTCAGGCCGCCAGGGTATCCCGAATAGCGGGTGTATAGCTTCTGCTCAGCCTTACGCCCCGTCAGGATGACCTTCTCGGCGTTGATGACGATCACATGGTCGCCTGTGTCCACATTGGGGGTGAAGATTGGCTTGTGCTTCCCCCTAAGTATGGCGGCCACTTGGCTGGCCAGGCGCCCCAGGGGCTTGCCCGTGGCGTCGACGATGAACCACTTGCGTTCGATGTCGCCGGGCTTAGCCATATAGGTGGTGGAACTCATCCTGGCGGGTCCCTCCTCTTGGACAACATCCTAATTCTAATACACGGCCCCATGTGTGTCAAGGAAAGGGCCGTAGTCCACGGCCTCCAGGCACAGGCCCCGGGCAGGCGCGGTGGCCGGGGCGGCGGTGCGGTCCTTGGACCGTAGCAGCTCCGTCACGTCCGCTGGGGTGAACTTGCCCCTGCCAGCCTCCACCAGCAGGCCGACGATGTTGCGGACCATGTGGTACAAGAACCCGTCGGCACTGAAGATGCAGACGAGCAGCCCGTCCTTGGGCCTCACCTCGGCCCGGGTCAGTTCCCGGACTGCATGCCCCGGCGCACCGCCCGCGGCCCTGAAGGAGCTCAAGTCGTGCTTCCCGATGAGGGGCGCCGCGGCTGCCGCCATGGCCCCAGCATCCAGCGGGTCCGGCACGTGCCAGGCGTACCTCGCCAGGAATGGGCTGGGGAAAGGCCGGTTGTCCAGGAGGTAGCTGTAGGTCTTGCCTGTGGCCCGATAGCGGGCGTGGAAGTCCACGGGGACTTCGAGACACCGCAGCACGACAATGTCTTGAGGCAACGCACCGGCGCAGGCGTGGGGGACCCGGTCGGCGGGGATGGGCCATCGGGTCCGGAAGCTCACGACCTGGCCCCGGGCGTGGACCCCCGCGTCAGTCCGGCCTGCGGCGTGGACCACCACCGCTTCCCCGGCCAGCCCGCCCAAGGCTTCCTCCAGGAGCGCCTGGATGGTGACCGCGTTGGCCTGCCGCTGGAACCCAGCGTAAGCGGTCCCGTCATAGGCCAGGGTTAGGGCCAGGTTACGCTCGGGACTCGTCACCGCCAGAACCTCAGGTAGATGACCACGGCGGAGAAGGCGCCGGTCACAGCCAGGGCGGCGGCGTCTACATACGTGGCCCTGAGCACACGCAAACGGGTCCTGTGGTCGCCGCCGCGATACCCCCTAGCTTCCATGGCCAGGGCCAGCTCATCGGCCCGCCTAAAGGCCCCTACAAACAAGGGCACCAGCAGGGGGATGAGGCTCCTGGCCCGTTGGAGCAGGTTGCCCGACGCGAAATCGGCGCCCCTGGCCATCTGCGCCTTCATAACCTTATCAGCTTCTTCCATCAGGGTAGGGATGAAGCGCAAGGCTATGGTCATCATCATCGCCAGTTCGTGGGCGGGGACCCCCAGCCGCCGCCAGGGCTTGAGCAAGGCCTCCAGGCCGTCGGTGAGGGAGATCGGGGAGGTGGTCAGTGTCAGCAGGGAGGTCACCGCGATGAGCACGGCGATGCGCCAGCCCATCAGAACACCCTGCCGCAGGCCCTCCCTGGTCGCGACCAGCGGGCCAAGGGTGAACAAGACTTCGCCCCTGGTGAGGAACAGGTGCAGGCTAACGGTGAGGAGGAGGATGAAGAGCACGGGCCGCAGTCCCCGGATAATCAGCCCCGGGGATACTCCCGACAGGCCCACGGCCAGGGCGACGAAGAGGGTCATCACGGCGTAGCTCAACGGGCTGGTGTGGATGAACAGGGTTAGGATGGCGAGCATCACCGCCGCAATCTTCGCCCTGGGATCCATCCGGTGGATGGGGGACGTGCCTGGGATGAACTGGCCAATGGGCAGCCCCCTAAGCACCCTGCCTCGCCTCCTTTCCCAGGGCCTTCAGCACGGCCTGGAACCCTTCGTCCACAGAGATCAGGTCCGGCGGAACCGCCAGGCCCCGCCGGCGCAGTTCCCTGGCCAGGAGGGTCATGGGCGGCGCCGAGAGACCCACTGCTTCGAGCGCATCGGTCCTGGCGAAGACCTCACGGGCGGTGCCGTCCATCAGCACCCTGCCCTGATGCATCACGACGATGCGGGTGGCCAGCCTGGCGATGTCCTCCATGTTGTGGGATACCAACACCACCGTCAGCCCCAGCCGGTGCAGGCCGAGCACATGGCCGAGGATCTCGTCGCGGCCCCGGGGGTCGAGCCCGGAGGCAGGCTCATCCAGGACCAGCACCTCCGGGCGCATGGCCAACACCCCTGCCAGCGCCGCCCGGCGCATCTGGCCACCGGACAGGGCGAAGGGGGAGCGGTCGGCGAGCGCCCCGCCCAAGCCCACGAGGGCAAGGGCTTCGGTGACCCGGTCCTCCACTGCCTGTCCGGTCAGGCCGGCGTTGCGCGGGCCAAAGCCCACGTCCGCAGCCACGGTTTCGTCAAACAACTGGTGCTCGGGATACTGGAAGACCAGGCCGATCCGCTGGCGGACCTGTTTGAGGGACATGCCCCTCTCCCAGATATCGCGGCCCTCCAGGCGCACATGGCCGGAAGTGGGTCTGAGCAAGCCGTTCAGGTGCTGGACCAGCGTGGACTTGCCCGACCCGGTGGGGCCGATCAAGCCGACAAACTCACCCTTGTGGATGGTCAGGCTCACCTGGTCCAAGGCGGTCACGGCAAAGGAGGTCCCGGGCGTATAGGTGTGGGTTACGGCCTCAAGGGAGATCAGCGGCTTGGACATAGTGCTTCCGCCAGCTCGGCCACAGTCAGCACATCGCCGGGCAGGTCAAAGCCGGCCACGCGCAGCCGCTGGGCGAGTTCTGTGGCCTGGGGCACATCCAGGCCCATTGCCTTAAGCTCTGCTGTCAGGACGAACACCTCCCTGGGGACACCGGTGACGGCGATGCGCCCCTCGTGCATCACTGCCACCCGGTCCGCCGCGACCGCCTCGTCCATGAAGTGGGTGATGTGCACCACTGTGAGGCCGTGCGCCGTGTTGAGGCGGCGGGCCGTGGCGAGGGCCTCCGCCCGTCCAGAGGGGTCCAGCATGGCCGTGGCCTCGTCCAGGATCAGCAGCCGCGGCCGCATGGCCAGGACCCCGGCGATACCCACCCTCTGCTTCTGACCGCCGGAAAGCAGATGGGGCGGCCGTTGGGCGTAGGCCGACATCCCCACGACCGCCAACGACTCGTCGACCCGCCGCCTGATCTCCTCGGAAGGGAGCCCGAGGTTCTCCGGGCCGAAGGCCACGTCCTCCTCGACAATGGTGGCGACCAGCTGGTTGTCAGGGTTCTGGAACACCATCCCCGCCGTCCTGCGGATATCCCACAGACAGTCCTTGTCCATGGTGTTCATCCCGCCGACGATGACATCGCCGCGGGTGGGGAGGAGCAGGGCGTTGAGGTGTTTGGCGAGGGTCGACTTCCCCGAACCGTTGTGGCCGATGACCGCAAGGAACTCGCCCTCAGCGACAACGAGGTCAACGTCCCTGAGGGCGATGACCTCGTGCTCACTGCCCGCGCCGTATACGTGCCACAGGCCGCGGACCTCGACGATCGGCGGCATGGCCGTCAGACCAGTTCGATCTGAGCCATCGGCGCGGCGTCACCGCGCCTAGGTTCCAGCTTGTAGATGCGGGTATAGCCGCCGTTGACGCCCTTGTAGCGGGGGGCGATGGTGTCGAAGAGCTTCTTCACCACGTCCTCGCTGGTGAGGTAAGTCATAGCCTGGCGGCGGGCGGCCAGGGTGTCGAGCTTGCCCAAGGTGATCATCTTCTCGGCCAGGGAGCTGACTGCCTTGGCTTTGGTCTCGGTTGTCTGGATCTTGCCCTTCTCCAAGAGTGCGGTAGTGATGGCGCGCAAGGTCGCGCGCCGGTGGGACGACGTGCGTCCCAGCTTAGCGTAGGCCATTCCCGTGCCCCCTTAGTCCTCTGCCTCGGTCAGGGACAGACCCAGGCTGGCTAGCTTCAGTTTGACTTCCTCCAGCGACTTCTTGCCGAGATTGCGTACCTTGATCATCTCAGTCTCGGTGCGGGACGTGAGCTCGCCCACGCTGTTGATCCCCGCGCGCTTCAGGCAGTTATATGAACGTACGGACAGGTCCAGTTCCTCGATGGGCATCTCCAGGACCCGGTCCCGCGACTCCTCTTCCTTCTCCACCATGATCTCGCCCCTGGCCCCATCGCCGGTCAGCCCGACGAACAGGTTCAGGTGCTCGCTCAGGATGCGGGCGGCCAGGCTGGTGGCCTCGGCCGGCGCGATGCTGCCGTCAGTCCACACATCGAGTGTGAGCTTGTCATAGTCGGTGATCTGGCCTACCCGGGTGTGCTCGACGTTGTAGTTGACCTTCTGCACCGGGGTAAAGATGGAATCGATCGGCACGACCCCGATGGGCCGGTCCGGCCGCTTGTTGCGCTCAGCGGACACATACCCCCTGCCCCGCTCCACCGTGAGTTCCATCACCAGGCGCCCATTGCCCTCGATGGTGGCGATGTGCAGGTCCGGGTTGAGGACCTCCGTGTCGGGACCGGTGATGATATCCCCGGCCCTCACCACACCTTCACCGTACGCTTCGACGCGTAGCACGCGCGTTTCGTCGGTGTAGGACTTCAAGCGCAGTCGTTTCAGGGCCAGGACGATGTCGATGACGTCCTCGAGGACCCCGTCGATGGTGGAGAACTCATGCAGCACGCCGTCAATCTTCACCGACGTGACCGCCGCGCCGGGCAGCGACGACAGCAGGATGCGGCGGAGAGAGTTCCCCAGGGTGATGCCATAGCCACGCTCCAGCGGTTCCAGCACGAACCGGCCATAGTTCGGCTCAGAGCACACGCAGTCGATGCGAGGCCGCTCGATCTCGATCATCCGGCGGTACCCTCCCGTCAGCCCTTACTTGGAGTACAGGGCGATGATCTGGTGCTCCTGCACCGGCACATCGATCTCCTCGCGGGTAGGCAGTCGAAGCACCTGGCCCCTGGCCTTCTCGGCGTCCAGTTCCAGCCAGGTTGGGATTGTCCGCTGCTGGGACTGCTCGGCGATCTGCTTGAACCGGGCCAGCCCCTTGCTGCGTTCAGCCAGAGCTACCACATCGCCGGGCCGGACCTGGAATGACGGCACATCGACCCGCCGGCCGTTCACAGTGAAGTGCCCGTGACCCACCAGCTGCCTAGCCTCCAGCCGCGAGCCAGCGAAGCCTAGGCGGAAGATGACGTTGTCCAGCCTGCGCTCGAGCAGCTGGAGCAGGGTCTCGCCCGTGACGCCCCTAGCGCGGGCGGCGTGGGTGAAGTACCGGCGGAACTGCCGCTCGAGCACGCCGTAAGCCCTGCGAGCTTTCTGCTTCTCTCGGAGCTGGGCGCCATACTCGGAAATCTTATGCCTGCCCTGACCGTGCTCCCCGGGGGGGTAGGCCCGTTTCTCCATGGGGCACTTGGGCGTGTAGCACTTGCTGCCCTTCAGGAACAGCTTGGCCGCCTCCCTCCGGCACAGCCGGCAGACCGGACCAGCGTACTTGGCCATCTAGCGTACCTCCTCCTCGTCAGACCCTACGGCGCTTGGGCGGACGGCACCCGTTGTGGGGGATGGGCGTAACGTCCTTGATCATGTTGACCTCGAGCCCTGCGGCCTGTAGCGACCTAATGGCAGCCTCCCGGCCGGCGCCCGGACCCTTCACGAACACCTCGACCTCACGCATACCGAACTCCATCGCGGCCTTAGCCGCAGCCTCGGCGGCCATGGAGGCGGCAAAGGGAGTGCTCTTCCGCGAACCCTTGAACCCCAGGCCCCCGGAGGTCGCCCAGGACACGGTGTTGCCCTGCGTGTCGGTGATGGTGACAACGGTATTGTTGAAACTGGAGCGGATATGCGCCACCCCACGCTCGACCAGGCGCCGCTCCTTGCGCTTGACATTGGTAGTTCTCCGCGGCATGGTGGGGACACCCCTTTCCCATTCGTGTAGTTTACCCGTACCAGCAACTGATTATGAGGACTTGCGCCTCATTTCTTCCTGCGCACGCCCACCGTCCGCCTGGGCCCCTTGCGGGTCCGGGCGTTGGTCTGAGTGCGCTGGCCGCGTACGGGCATGCCGCGGCGATGCCTGAGACCCCGGTAGCTGCCAATCTCAATCAACCGCTTGATGTTCATCTGGACCTCACGCTGGAGGTCACCCTCCACCTTGTGGTCCCTGTCGATGGTCTCGCGGAGCTTGGCCACATCATCCTCGGTCAGGTCTTTCACCCTGGTGTCCGGGTTGACGCCGCTGTGGCCCAGAATCCTCCTGGACAGCGCGGGACCGATGCCGTAGATGTACGTCAGGGCTACCTCGACGCGCTTGTCGCGCGGCAGATCGACGCCGGCAATACGAGCCAATGACCTCTACCCCCTAACCCTGCTTCTGCTTGTGCTTGGGATTCTCGCAGATGACCTTGACGGCGCCTTCACGCCGGATGATCTTGCACTTCTCGCACATCCTCTTGACCGAAGGCTTGACCTTCACAGCTTCGTTCCCTCCAGTCCGCGCTACCTGTAACGGTACACGATCCGGCCGCGGCTTAGGTCATAGGGGGACAATTCCACCGTGACCCGGTCCCCGGGCAGGACGCGGATGAAGTTCAGCCTAAGTTTGCCGGAAATGTGGGCCAGCACCTTGTGCCCGTTGGCCAGCTCCACCCTAAACATAGCGTTGGGCAACGGTTCGACGACTGTGCCCTCAACCTCGACGACGTCCTCTTTACCCATGGTCCTCTCCTCCTCGGGGGCCTGCCGTCGGACCCGGGGCCAGCTCGCCCAGAGCGGCGCGCAGCTCCGCATCACGAACCCTGCGCCCCTCGGCCAGTCTGCCGCCGATGGCTTCGGCTACCTGATGATGGAGCACCAGATGCCGCAAACTCTTGCGCTTCGGCCGCTCGGCCTTGCGCAGGTCGCCGTCGGCCACCAGGACAGTGCGCTCATCGGCGATCCCGACTACGATCATGCATTTACCGCGGTCACGGCCGGCACGGGAACTGACGAGCTGACCCAAACAGGGTCCGTCGACCATTCACTGCCTACCCCCCGGCCCCCCAAGGAAATCGATGGGGGTATTATAGCACCGCTACCAGCACCTATTCAATCCGCTCTGGTCAGGACCTCTGGGCCGTCGTCGGTCACCGCGATGGTGTGCTCAAAGTGGGCCGACAGGGTCCCATCGGCGGTACGGACAGTCCAGCCGTCGACGGGGTCTACCGTGACTGGGGCGCCGCCCAGGTTCACCATGGGCTCGATGGCAAGCGTCAGACCGGCCTTGAGCAGCGCGCCTTGACCGGCCGGGCCGAAGTTGGGCACTTGCAGCGGCTCGTGCATCTGCCTACCAATGCCGTGTCCAACGTACTCCCGGACCACGGCGCACCCCTCGGCCTCGACATATGCTTGTACGGCGTGGCCGATGTCAGACAGCCTGTTGCCTGGGACGGCAGCCGCAATGCCCCTTGCTAGCGCTATGCGAGTGACCCCGATCAAGTGCTGGGCGCCGGGGCCTACTTCCCCGACTGGCAGGGTCACGGCTGCGTCCCCGTAGAAGCCTGCGAGGTAAGCGCCGATATCGATGCTGATGATGTCGCCTTCCTCCAGCACCCTCTCCCCTGGGACCCCGTGGACGACCTCGTCATTGACACTGGTGCAGATACTCGCCGGAAACCCGTGGTAACCAAGGAAGGCGGGCTGGGCGCCAAGCCGCGCTATCTCGGCGGCTGCCACCCGGTCCAGCTGGACGGTCTTCACTCCCGGCGCGACGGCAGCCTCAACCGCGGCTAGCGCAGCGGCCACGACCCGGCCGGCTTTGCGCATCAACGCCAGCTCTCGCTTGGACTTGAGGATGATCATCCGGCCAGGGCCTGCCGCACCCCAGCGAACACCGTCTCCCGGTCGCCCGTCGCAGCGACGGGCTTCAGCAGCCCGCGCCCCCGGTAGTAGTCGAGCAAGGGGGCAGTCTGCCGGGCGTACACGGCCAGCCGTTCCCGTACGGTGGCCTCAGCGTCGTCGGTGCGCTGGTACAGCTCCCCACCGCAGGCGCAATGGCCTCCGGCTGGGGGAGGGTAGTGGCGAACGTGGTAGATGGCGCCGCAGGCCCTGCAGAGCCTGCGCCCGGTGGCCCGGTCCACGATCACCTCGGGATCCACACTCAAGCTGACCACGTGGGTGAGCGGCTTGCCTGACTCCGCCAGGGTGGCGTCGAGGGCCTCCGCCTGGGCCAGAGTCCTGGGGAACCCATCGAACAGGAACTGCCCGGCCAGTGCCGCTCCGACTTCGCCGCGCACCAGCCCGATGATGACCTCATCGGGCACCAGCTTCCCCTGGTCCATGTAGGCTTTGGCCTGAAGCCCCAGGGGGGAACCGTCACGCACGGCCTTCCTCAAGAGGTCCCCAGTAGCGAGATGCTTCAGGCCGAACGCGGCGGCGATGAGCTCCGCCTGGGTGCCTTTGCCCACGCCGGGGGGGCCCAACAGCACTACCTGCATCCTCGTCAGGCGCCCCCCGTCATTTCATGAACCCCTGGTAGTTACGCAGCAGCAGGTGGGCCTCGATCTGCCGCATGGTCTCCAGGGCCACACCGACGACGATCAGCAAGGCGGTGCCACCGAAGGCCAGCCCGGGAACGTTAGTCAACCGCATCATGAAGTTGGGCAGGGCGTTGATGGTGACCAGGAAGATGGCGCCCACCAGTGTGAGGCGCGCGAGCACGCGCTCCAGATGTTCCACTGTCGGCCTGCCTGGCCTGAGCCCGGGGATAAACCCTCCGTATTTCTTCATGTTGTTGGCCACTTCCACCGGGTTGAAGGAGATGGCGGTGTAGAAGTAGGCGAAGAAGATGATGAGCAGTGCGTTGGTCACCATGTACAGCGGCCGCCGCGCGTCCAGGGCGTTGGCGATGCTCTGGGCGACGGGATGGTTGATGAACTGGGCGATGGTGGCCGGGAACGCCAGCACCGAAGTGGAGAAGATGACCGGGATGACGCCCGCTTGGTTGACCTTCATGGGGATGTGGGTTGACTGCCCCCCGTACATCCGGCGCCCGACCACCCGTTTGGCGTATTGCACCGGGATGCGGCGCTCGCCCTCCAGGACCCAGACGACAGCCGCGATGACCAGCAGCCCGAACACCCCAAGGACCGCTACGTTCAGCACGGTGATCCGGCGGGCCACCAGGTAGGTGAGGACATTGCCGATGCCGCCTGGCAGGCCCGAGACGATGCCTGCGAAGATGATCAAGCTGATGCCGTTGCCGATGCCCCGGTCGGTGATGAGTTCGCCCAGCCACATCAAGAAGGCGGTGCCAGCTGTCAGGGCCCAAACGACGATGAACACCGACATGAACCCGGGGTTCAGCATGGCTCCCCTAAGCCCCAAGGCGATACCGAAACCCTGGACCAGGGCCAGCACCACCGTGCCGTACCGGGTGTACTGGTTGAGTCTGCGGCGCCCTTCCTCCCCTTCCTTGGCCAACTGCTCCCACTTGGGGATGACCACGGTGAGGAGCTGGACGATGATGCTCGAGGTGATGTAGGGTCCGATGCCCAGAGCGAACACGGAGAAAGCTTTCAGGGCCCCCCCGGAGAACAGGTCGAGCAGGCTGAACAGGGTGCCTTCCTGGAACATCTGCTGGATAACGGCCGGGTCGATGCCCGGCACCGTGACATGCACGCCCAGCCTGAAGACAAGGAACATATAGAAGGTGAACAGCAGGCGGCGACGCAGGTCGCCCACCCGCCACGCAGCACGCAGTGTGCTCAGCACCTAGATCACCTCCGCCTTACCGCCGGCTTTGACGAGCTTCTCAGCGGCGCTCCGTGAGAACCTGTGGGCCTGGACCGTCAGGGGACGGTCCACGGTCCCGTTGCCGAGCACGACCACGCCTGCCCCAGGCTCCCGGACGAGCCGGTGCTCGAGCAGGAGGTCCGGGGTGATGACCGTACCCGCAGGGAACCTCGTCAACGCACCGACGTTGACCTCTGCGAACTCCCGCCGGAAGGGGTTGGTGAACCCCCGCATGGGTAGGCGCCGGTACAGGGGCATCTGGCCGCCCTCGAAGCCCGGGCGGACGCCGCCGCCTGCTCTCGCGTTCTGGCCCTTGTGACCCCTGCCCGCAGTCTTGCCCCTGCCGGAGCCGATCCCCCGGCCTACGCGCCGCGAGGGGCGCCGGGCCCCTGGCGCAGGCGCCAGTTCGTGCAGTTTCACGCGCAGGCACCCCTTTCTACTTGGTCTGCTCTACTTCCACCAGGTGGGCTACCTTGCGCAGCATGCCACGCACTGACAGCGTGTCGGACAGGACCACGCTGGAGTTGGTCTTCTTCAAGCCCAATGCGCGCACGGTGGCACGCTGGTCTTCGGGGGTCCCGATGACGCTCCTGATGAGGGTGACTTTGATCTTCTGGATCTTTGGCTTGCGCGGAGGCATGCGGAATCCCTCCTAGCCCTTGAGTTCCTCGACGGACTTGCCCCTGAGCCTGGCCACGTCCTCGACGCTCGTCAGCTGCTTGAGCGCGGCGACCGTGGCGTAGACCACGTTGTTCGGATTGGCCGACCCCAGGGACTTCGTCAGCACATCACGGATGCCGGCCAGTTCCAGCACGGCCCTGACCGGTCCTCCAGCGACGATGCCGGTGCCGGGGGATGCGGGCTTCAAGAGGACCTGACCCGCGCCGAAGTGGCCGATGACCAGATGCGGGATGGTGGTGCCAGCCCGTTTGGCCTTGAACATGCTTTTCTTGGCATCTTCGACGCCCTTGCGGATGGCCTCGGGTACTTCGGCTGCCTTGCCCAGGCCTGCCCCTACCCTGCTCTCCCCGTCGCCTACTACAACCAGCGCGCTGAAGGAGAAGCGACGGCCGCCCTTCACGACTTTCGCCACCCTGTTGATGGCGATGACCTTTTCCTTGAACTCGCTCTCTACCTTGTCCGCCCGTTCAGGCCTGCGCACGCGTCCTTCCTCCTTCGCCTAGAACTCGAGACCGGCCTCGCGGGCCCCTTCGGCCACGGCCGCTACGCGGCCGTGGTAGAGGTATCCCCCGCGGTCGAATACGACCCGCTTGATGCCCTGGGCCAGGGCCCTGCGTGCCAGCAGGTCGCCAACCACCTTAGCCGCGGCGACGTTGCCGCCGCCCTTGAGCCGGTCCTTGAGTTCCGGGTCCAGGCTGGAGGCTGCCATCAGCGTGTGGCCCGTGTCATCCCTAATCAGCTGGGCATAGATATGGCCCAAGCTGCGGAAGACGTTCAGGCGCGGCCGTTCGGCGGTGCCGGTGACCACCTTGCGCACCCGACGGTGGCGGCGTTTGCGTACAGCGTTGCGGTCGGGCTTTTGAATCACCCGCGCTCACTCCTTTTTGACCTACTTGCCGGCCTTCCCGGCCTTACGGCGGATGACCTCACCCGCGTAGCGGATGCCCTTCACTTCCCCGTAGGGGGATGGCTCCCGCACCGCGCGGATCTTTGCGGCTACTTCGCCTACCTGTTCCTTATCGATCCCTTTGACCACGATGGTCGTGGCTGTCGGGCACTCCACCTCAATGCCAGGCGGCGGTTCGATCTCCACCTGGTGGGACAGGCCCACGGTCAACACCAGCTTCGGGCCCATCTTGGCCGCCCGGTAGCCGGTGCCGCTGAGCTCCAGGTTGCGCTGGAACCCCTTGGTCACACCTTCGATCATGTTGGCGACGAGGGTCCGGGTGAGCCCGTGCAGGGAGCGGTGCAGCTTCCCGTCGGACGGCCGCTGAACCTTGACGGCGTCCCCTTCGATGGTGATGCACATATCGCGGTGCAACTCCCGCGACAAGGTCCCGCGGGGCCCCTTCACCGTGAGCGTGTTCCCTGCGAGGCTCGCCTGCACGCCCTGGGGAAGCGGCGCCGGCCTCTTTCCGACTCGAGACATGACGCCCCCTCCTTACCAGACGTAGCAGATGACTTCCCCGCCCACGCCTTCGCCGCGCGCCTGCTTATCCGTCATGATGCCGCGCGGCGTGGACAGGATGGCGATACCCAAGCCCCCAAGCACGCGCGGGATCTCATCCTTCTTGGCATACACGCGCAGTCCGGGCTTGGAGATCCGCTTGACGCCGGTGATGACCCGCTCTTTGTTGGGCCCGAACTTGAGCTGCAGCCTGATCACGCCCTGCTTGTCGGACTCCACCAGCTCGCACTCCTTGATGAAACCCTCGCGCTTCAGGATGCTCCCGATGGCGTACTTGACCCTTGAATTGGGTATCTCCAAACGGTCGCGGTAGACCGTGTTGGCATTCCTAATCCTGGTCAGCATGTCGGCAATGGGGTCGGTCATGACCATACCGTAATCCTCCTCCTGGGGCCATTACCAGCTGGCCTTG
>JBFMBV010000013.1:0-51465 GCA_040755005.1 Bacillota bacterium | reverse complement strand
CTTTGCCTCCGGCTTCCTTCCGATTCAGCGTCGCCGCTGACACCGTTGCCTTTGGCTAGCAGTTGTCGCTGCCCACTCCTACAGGGGACTTTCACCCCCAAAACGACGCCCATGCCGGGCGTACAGCTCAGCAGCGACGGCCCTGCGGCCGTCGCTGCTGTCTGCTGTCACGTTCAGACTGTCAGGCACCTTGCTGGAGCTTGCGCCAGTGGTACACGTACACCGGCAGGGCCACCAGCACTAGGGCGAGGCTTTGGACCAGGCGCCGCAGCACCCAGTACAGCTGTTGCCGCTGAAAGCGCAGGGCCTCGGCCGCCTGGGCCTCCGGGTCCACGGGGGCAGGATCGGGGCCTAGCTGCTTGGGTGCGACGAAGCGTGGATTGAGGCTAGGGTCCTGGTAGATGAGATCGACGACGTTGTTGATAACGTTGACCGTCCCGAAGATGAGCATCATCAGCGTAGCAAAGGATACGGCGTAGAGGTAGATCTGGCGTACACTGAACAGTCTGCGCTCCTCCACGGTCTCTCCCCCCTCTGGGCCCCATTCTATAGCATACGGGCTGCTTCGTACAGGAGGCTAGAACTCCCTGCCCGCCGCAAAACGCCGGCCCAGGGCATAGGCCAGTGCAGCCCCGGCTAGGAGGACGGCCGCACCCCACCAGTCCACCGTGCCCGGAGCCGCGCCACTCCCAAACATCCGGTACAGGGGGCTGTAGGCACGGGTGGCCTCGAACAGCGCGGGCAGTCCCGACAGGGCGATGACCCCGACGCTCAGGCCCAAGGCGCGGAATGGCTCGCAGGCCCTGGCCTGGAGAGCGGCCGCCAGCGCATAGAACAGCGCCATCCCAGCCAGCGAGGCAGGGAGGCCCGACAAGAACCAGCCTGCCGGCAAGTCATGACCCGCCAATCTGGCCACCACGATGAACAGGAGCGTGCTTCCTACGGTCAACAGGAACAGCAGTCCGAAGCCAACTCCGGTCTTGACCGCGTACACCGTCTCCCTCGCCACCGGGCGGCTGAACAGGAACTCGCCGGTACCTCGGGCGGCTTCCCGTGCTAGCCCCGCCGACGAAAACAAGACGGTGAACACTAGCAGGACCTGGGTCAGGTTCTTGCCATACCATTGAGACCAGGCATAGGCACGGAAACTCATCAGCACGGACCTGAGTGCCTCTGCCAGATGGCCGGGCATCCCAGACAGATCCATGCCGTCGAAAGCGCGTCCTAGGTGCCCATAGACCGGGGGCAGGAAGGCGGCCTGCGCGCACAATACCACTGCGGCGATCAGCCCCAGGATCCTAAGCTCCACGAACTCCTTGCGCACCAGCGTCCTGATGACCTTCACGGCGTCTCCCTCCCGACCTCTGTGCAGAAGATATCCTCGAGGGTCAGCGCCTCGGTGTCCACAATCGCCCCGGACACCCTGCCCAAAGCCTCGGCAACCCCTATGCCACCGTCGGAAACATGCAGGGCGAACCCGTGCCCCGCTCGGGCCACCGAGACCACACCGGGAAGGGCCGCCAGGTTGATGTCACTGCCTTCGGGCAGTACCACCCTGACCTGCTTGCGCGTCAGCTTCAACTCGTCCAAGCCGCCGGAGGCCACGGCCCGCCCCCGGTGGATAATGGCGACCCGGTCGCAGGTCCGCTCGACTTCGGTCAGCTGGTGGCTGGCCATGAGTACGGTGCCGCCTCTTGCGGCCACCTCGCCGAGGAGGACGGACAGAAAGGCCCGGCGCATCAGCGGATCCAGCCCGGCTGTCGGTTCGTCGAGCATGAGCAGCGCAGGCCTGGGGCCAAGGGCCAAGATGAGACCAAGCTGCCCCCGCATGCCCCTGGACAGGGCGCCCGCCTTCCTCCGCCTGGGGAGGGCGAACAGGTCCAGGCCCCGCTGGACCAAGCCCTGGTCCCAGCTTGGATACAGGCCCCTGCACAACTCGATGTGGTCGTCAACGGTCAGGAACCCGAACAGGGACATGTCAGACGAGGCATACCCGACCCGTGCCCTCAACTCAAGACTGCGGCGCGGGTCGGCGGCGTCCACGCCCAGTACACTAACGGTGCCCGCATCGAAGCGGGCCAGTCCGAGCAAACCCTTGAGGGCGGTTGTCTTCCCGGCACCATTGGGGCCGAGCAGACCGAACACGCTCCCCTCAGGGACGATTAGATCCAGCCCAGCCAAGGCCCTGACGGAGCCGTGTCGCTTGACCAAACCCTTAGCCTCGATCGCATACTTCATCGCGTCTGCTCCTCTCCGGCCAGCTGGCGCACAGCTGCCACAACATCCCCTGCCCCGTACCCCAGCTGCCTGCACTCCTCTACTAGACGTCGCACCAGGCGCCCGAACTCCGCCTCCCGCCACTCACCCTCCTGGGCCGCGCCGGTGACGAAGGTGCCTCGGCCCTGCAGTGAACTGACCAGCCCATCCCGCTCGAGTTCCTGGAAACAGCGGCTGATGGTGTTCGGGTTAACCGTCAATTCCTCGGCCAGTTCCCTTACGGACGGTAGCTGGTCCCCTGCGCGCAACTGGCCCGAGGCAATGGCCCGTTTCAGCTGTACCACCAGCTGAAGGTAGATGGGAAGACCGCTATGCGGGTCAATCCGGATCCACACGCAGCCACCCCCGCCCACTGTGATGTATTAATACACTAATACACTTTGCGCTGTGCTGTCAAGGGGCAACCTATTGACCAAGAGCCATCCAGCGCAGTATCATGGCTCTAGGTACCCTACCTGGGTATCGTACTAAGGAGGCTGACGGTACGATGAGCTCTGCGCCACAGCAAGAGAAGCTGACGCTGCCGATCACAGGGATGCACTGCGCGGCCTGTGCCCTGCGAGTGGAGCACGCCCTGAAGGGGACGCCGGGAGTCAGCGAGGCGGTGGTCAACCTCGCCACCCATCGGGCCACCGTTGTCCACGACCCTGCCGTCGCTGACCTGGACTCACTCAAGCAGGCCGTCCGCCTGGTCGGCTATGCGGTCCTCGAGGAGACGGCCCATGCCCGCTTCGGCCTGCGGGGGATGACTTGCGCTGCCTGCGCGAACCGCATCGAAAGGGCCCTCACCCGTTCCCCGGGCGTGGTCAAGGCCGCTGTGAACCTGGCCACGGGCATGGCCGATGTGGAGTACAGGACCGGGGGGACCGACCCCGTCGAGCTGGTACGGGTAGTGGAGCGAGCCGGCTACGGCGCCAAGCTCCTGGAAGCGGGGACGCCGCCGCGGGCTGATGAGGAGGCGGAACTGGGGTTGGCCAGGCGCCGGATGTTCATCGCCTGGGCCGTGACCCTGCCCCTCGCCCTCTGGATGGCGGCCGAGCTGCTGTTCCACTTCATGCCCTTCGGCAAGCACTTCCACCACTACTTGATGACCATCGCGGCGGTGCCCGTGGTGTTCTATGCGGGCCACTCGACCCTGGGCAGCGCCTGGCGGGCGGCACGCCACGGCGGCGCTAACATGGACGTGCTCATCAGCCTGGGGAGCCTGGTCGCCTTTGCCACAGGCCCCGCAGTGTTGCTGGGCGCCTTCCAACAGAACTACGCAGGCGTGGCGGCGATGATCATCGCGTTCCACCTCACCGGCCGGTATATCGAGGCCATCGCCCGCGGTCGGGCCTCCCAAGCCATCAGGAAGCTGCTGCAGCTTGGGGCCAAGACCGCCCGCATCATCACGCCAGAGGGTGAGCATGAGGTCCCCCTGGCTGAGGTGCAGGTGGGTGACATCATGGTCATCCGCCCGGGCGAGAAGATACCCACCGACGGCGAGGTTGTCGACGGCACCAGCAGTGTGGACGAGTCCATGGCCACCGGAGAATCCCTTCCCGTAGACAAGCGGCCTGGCGACGAGGTCATTGGGGCCACCCTCAACCAGTTCGGCAGCCTCAGAGTGAAGGCTACCCGCATCGGCCAGGACACCTTCCTGGCCCAGGTGGTGAAACTGGTGGAAGAAGCCCAGGGGACCAAAGTGCCTATCCAGGAGTTCGCCGACAAGGTCACGGGCAAGTTCGTACCCGCAGTGCTGGTGACGGCGGCTGCCACCTTCCTCCTCTGGCTGGCCGCCCCGGCCGCCATGCGGGCGGCCGGCGCCGGACTAGCGGCGCACCTGCCCTGGGTCGACCCCGCCCTGTCGCCACTGACTGGCGCCATCTCCGCGGCGGTAGCCGTACTGGTCATTGCCTGCCCCTGCGCGCTCGGCTTGGCTACCCCGACGGCCCTGATGGTGGGGAGCGGGATGGGGGCCGAACGCGGCGTGCTCTTCCGCCATGGGGCCGCCATCCAGACCCTGCGCGACGTGAAGGTGGTCGTCTTCGACAAGACCGGAACCATCACCAAGGGCCACCCTGCCGTCACCGATGTCGTACCGGCTGGTGGGACGGACGAGGGCCGCCTGCTCAGGCTGGCGGCGGCGCTGGAGGCGGTCTCGGAGCACCCCCTGGGACGGGCGGTGGTGGAAGAAGCCCGCGCGCGGAAACTGGCTGTGCCGGCGCACACCGCCTTTATCTCCGTCACTGGCAGGGGCGTGCAGGGAGCAGTGGAAGGCCACCAGGTAGTCGTCGGATCCCGCCGCCTGGCGGCTGAGGCAGGCGCGGATGTCGACGGCCTCGCTGCCACGGCCGCGAGGCTAGAGGGCGAGGGGAAGACAGCTATCTATGTGGCCATCGACGGTCAGCTTGCGGGACTCATCGCCGTAGCTGACACGCTCAAGGCCGACGCCGTCCAAGCCATGGGCGAGCTGCACCGGCTGGGGCTGCGCACGGCCATGCTGACCGGTGACAACCGGCGGACCGCTGAGGCCATCGCCGCGCAGGTCGGCATCGACCATGTGGTCGCCGAGGTGCTGCCCGACGGCAAGGTCGACGAAGTCAAGCGCCTGCAGGGGCAGTATGGGCTGGTAGCCATGGTGGGAGATGGCATCAACGACGCCCCCGCCCTCACCCAAGCCAATGTGGGCATCGCGATCGGCACCGGCACCGACATCGCCATCGAGGCCTCCGACGTCACCCTGGTGCGGGGCGACCTGTCCGCCGTGGCGACCGCGGTGAGGCTCTCCCGGGCGACCTTCCGCAAGATCCTCCAGAACCTGTTTTGGGCGTCCATCTACAATCTGGTGGCCATCCCCCTCGCCATCCTCGGGCTCCTGCATCCCCTCATTGCCGAAGCTGCCATGGCTACGAGCTCAGTCACCGTCGTTGCCAACGCCAACCTCCTGCGCCGCGCCAGGCTCACCGGCTGACGCGCCAGGGCAAACGCAAAGGCACCTGCCGCCGCGGCGTGGCAGGTGCCTGAATGTTTGGCGGGAGCATGTGGGAATCGAACCCACCAGACGCGGGAGCGCCGCGTCCCACTGGATTTGAAGTCCAGGAGACCCACCAGGACCTAGCTACCCCCAAAGGTAACTCTGTGTCTGATTTTAGCACATACGCCGTCAGCACTCAAGCGCTCTCGGCCTGTGACCAAAAGCGACCGAGTTCGGCCAGAGTACGCGCGGACGCCACCGGCGCCTGCAGCGCTGACATGACGGCACGGCGCACGTCATCGCACACGTCAGCCCGGCTGCGCGCGCCATCGATGCTGACCACCTGCTCGCCAAACGCGACCAAACCAGTGAGCAGGCGCAGATAATGGGAGCGCACCCGCATCAAGGTATCGTCCGCCTCGAACAGCTCCCTGCCGAACCGGCCCGCTGAGATGCGGCGCACGCTCTCACCGACCGGCACCTTGAGGAAGATCGTCAGGTCGGGCACGCGGCAGTGGGCGTTGATGCCCGCTACCCACCCCATCTCGGCGTGTAGCGCTTGGTAGGCGAGGGAGGACAGGTAGTACCTGTCACAGATCACATGCACCCCGTCTGCCAGCCTCGGCAGCACCGCATGTTCCAGATGGTCCAGCCTGTCCGCGGCGAACATCAGCGCCAGGGCATAGGGGGGTACGGTCACGCGGCCGCTTAGGACCTGGCGGACCTGCACCCCGATCGGCCCGTCGCTGGGCTCCTTGGTCACATGCACCTTGACGGGCGGGTCAGTGCGGGCGAAGGCCTCCGCGAGCAATCTCGCCTGGGTGGTCAACCCGGAACCGTCGATGCCCTCCAGGACGATGAACTTGCCTGTCACTCAGAGCAGGCCGTCCAACTGAGCCTTCATCTGGGCCTTGGGCATGTACCCGACCAGCCGCTTGGCTTCGGCACCGTCCTTGAACAACAGCAGGGTCGGGATGCTCATGATGCCGTACTTGGCTGCGGTCAGCTGGTTCTCGTCCACATTCAGCTTGGCCACCTTGAGCCTAGCGCCGTATTCCTCGGCCACCGCATCAACCACCGGCGCGACCATCCGGCACGGCCCGCACCAAGCAGCCCAGAAATCCACCAGCACCGGGGTCTGGGACTTGAGCACCTCGGCTTCAAAGGTAGCGTCTGTCACGACCATCGGGTTCATCTGGGTACCCCTTTCTTCCCGCCGTCCCGGTCCGTGAGGCCGGCAAGGTATTTCTCGGCCGAGATGGCGGCCACGGCGCCATCCCCCACGGCCGTCGCGACTTGTCGGAGCATCTTCCGCCGGCAGTCCCCAGCTGCCAACACCCCTGGCACGCTGGTATGTAGTTCGTCATCGGTAACGACGTACCCGCCGTCGTCCAGGCGAATCTCACCCTGGAGGAATGCCGTGTTAGGCGTGTGACCTATGTACACGAACACCCCGTCCACAGATAGGGTCTCCGTCTCACCGGTACGGACATTCTTGAGGGACAGGCCGTTCACCTGCGCCTCACCCTGGATCGCGGTCACGACGCTGTCCCACTTGAAACGCATCCGGGGTTCCTTGAAGGCGCGTTCCCGCAGTACGCCGGCCGCCCGCAGCTCGCTACGCCGGTGGACGACCACGACTTCGGCGAACCTGGTAAGGAACAATCCCTCATCGACGGCAGCGTCCCCGCCGCCGACCACGGCCACCCGTTTGCCCCTGAAGAAGGCCCCGTCGCAAGTGGCGCAATAGGATACGCCCCGGCCGATGAACTCGTCCTCCCCGGGCACACCCAAGCGCCTGGCCTTAGCCCCGCTGGCGATGATGACTGACCGCGCCTGGAACTCCTCGCCACCGGCGGTCAGGCGCTTGGTAGCCCCGGCGAGCACGCAGGCCTCAACAGCGCGGATGTCGAAGGCCGCCCCCAGCTCCCTCGCCTGTGCCTCCATGCGCTGAGTCAACTCGGGACCCCCGATGCCGCCAGGGAAACCTGGGTAGTTCTCGAGCAGGTGGGTGGCAAAGGCCTGTCCGCCCGGAAAGGCCTCCTCCAGGACCAGAGTGTCCAGGAGGGCCCGGGCGGTGTAGATCGCCGCAGTGAGACCGGCTGGGCCGGCTCCGATGATGATGGTGTCATAGACTCGCGTAGGTGATGACCTCCTTCAGCCGTTCGTAGTATCCCCCTGGAGCGGGTTACGGAGTGGTCTCGCCGGTCCGCTTGATGGCAGCGCGGTGGGCCCGCTCTTCCAGCTCGTCATCGAGGGTCCGCAGACCCGCCTCGCCGTAACGCCTGACCAAAGCCTGGCCAATCAGGTAGTCAGCCAGCCACGGGTTCTTGGGCAGCACCGAGCCGTGCAGGTACGTCCCGATGGCATGGCGGTAGACGGCGCCCTCCGTGCGGTCGCTGCCGTTGTTGCCCGACCCTTTGACTACTGTCCCAAGCGGCCGGACGCCTTGGCCCAGGAAAGTCTGCCCGGAGTGGTTCTCAAAGCCCACCAACGTGCGCTCTTGGCCGGACAGGTCGCTCTTCACCACCACGTTGCCGATCAGCCGCTTTGACCCGGCGACCGTCCAAGCGTCAAACAGGCCCGTGCCTGGGAGTTCCTCACCTTGGGCGGTCCGAAAATAGTTCCCCAATAACTGATAGGCCCCGCAGATGGCGAGCAGCGGCACATCGTCCTCCACCGCCTCCTTGAGGGCCTCCCCCTTCATGTGCTGGAAGTCGGCGCAGATGGCGCGCTGCTCCTTGTCCTGCCCGCCGCCCATGAAGATGATGTCGTAGCCGCTGAATCCGCCCCGGTCCGCAAGACTGCGCTCCACTAACTCAGGCTCCAGTCCATGCCACTGGCAGCGGCGCTGCAGCACGATCACGTTGCCACGGTCGCCGTACAGGTTCATGAAATCCGGATAGAGGTGGCAGACGATGATCCGGCGACCCACCGCTCACACCTCCCAGTAACGCTGGACTAGCCTGCGCCTGTGCATGGTCTCCCTCAGGCTGAGCATGGCGGTATAAGTAGGCAGGATATACAGCAGCCCGCCCGAGGGCACCTTGGCCAGCGCGCCGTCGAAGGCCTTGGCCAGATTCTTCTCCACGTGTAGCTTGGCCACATCGAAACCGGCGTACTTGAGCCTCAGGGCCATGTCCTCGGCCCTGATCCCTGAGACCGTTACACAGGCAGCCTTCCCGTCAGCCCCGGCCAGTCGCTCGAAATCCACATCCCACAGCCAGGACACATCCTCCCCGTCGGCGTACCGGTCATTGATGGCGATGAGCAGCCCCTTCTCCTCCGTGTCCGAGAGGATGGTGCGGATGACCTCGTTGAAGCCGGCGGGGTTCTTGACCAGCGCCATCAGGATCCTCCGCCCGCCCGCCGTCAGCCGCTCCATCCTGCCAAAGGAGCTGGCGAAATCAGTCAGGGCCCCTGCCACATGCCGACCGTCCACTCCCATGGCCAGGCAGGCCGCGCCTGCCGCCAGGGCGTTGTAGACATTATACAGCCCCGGCACGCTCAAGGCGATAGGGAGGCGGCCTTCGGCCGACACGATGGTGAAGGTGGCGCCGACCGCGCCGCTCAAGGTCAGGTCTGAGATGCGCACAGCTGGCTCGGGCCGGTCCACATGGCACTGGGGACAGCGGTATTTGCCCAGGTGGGAGTAGAAGTGAGCTGTGTAGGCGTAGGCGGAGCCGCAGGCGAGGCAATGCCTCACATCGCTGGTCCCGGGTGCCTCGGGCTGGGCATGGGCTTCGTCATCGAGGCCGTAGAAGACTGGCCGCGGCCCGGCGTCGCCCAGGGAGGCGACCAGAGGGTCGTCGGCGTTGAGCGCCGCCACAGCTGTGACCGGGAGGGCAGCGAGGCCTGTGCGCACGAGGTTCACGGCAGTGTCCAGCTCGCCGAAGCGGTCCAGCTGATCCCGGAAGAAGTTGGTCACAACTGCGACGGCCAGCGGGGCCTCCCGGGCCACCAAGGGTACGGTCGCCTCGTCCGCTTCGATCAGGCCGATGTCGGCGTGCAACCGCCCCCGCCAATCGGCGGCGGCGACGAAGGCAGTGGTGATACCAGCGATGAGATTGGCGCCGGAACGGTTGTGTACCACGCACAGCCCGCGCCTGGTGAGGATGTCAGAGATCATCTTGGCGGTCGTGGTCTTGCCGTTGGTCCCCGTGACCAGCACGCAGCCCTCAGGGCACTGCCCCGCCAGCCGGGCCAGGAGCCCCGGGCACAGATGGCGGGCAACCTTGCCAGGGAATGACGAAGCAGCCCGGCCCACGAGCCGCAGCACGCTGATGGCCAGCTTGCCCACGAGGATGGCTAACCGAAACCGAAGCTCCATGCCGCCGGGAACACCGCCTTGGACTCTAACTTGGCTGAACCGGGACAGCCATGTACGCAGGGTTTGCACGCCCAGCCTGCGAATCCTTCTCCTAAGTCATGCGGGCATCTGCCGCGCGGAAGGAGAGGAAGCCCTTGGACCTGCTGCTTGGACTGCAAGCCCTGAGGACCCCCGTGTTGACCTCCATCCAGCTTGCCATCACTTTCCTGGGCAATGAGGAGTTCTACATGATCGCCATCCCGTTGATCTACTGGATGGTGGACAAACGGTTTGGCTGGCGGTTCTCCCTGGTCTTCATCGGCTCCGTCTGGATCAACTCGATCCTGAAAGACCTGTTGCAGCTGCCTCGCCCCAGCGGGGCCGGATTGATCCCTGTCATCGCAGAGACGAGCTACGGTTTCCCCAGCGGACATGCCCAGGGTTCGCTGGTCTTCTGGGGCTACATCGCCCTGGAGCTGAGGCGGCGGTGGGCCTACGTAGGCGCGGCGCTGGTTGCTGCGCTGGTGGCCTTCTCCAGGCTCTATCTCGGCGTGCATTGGCTGGGCGACGTGCTTGGGGGCGCGGCCATCGGCCTCGTCATCCTGGGGCTGGCCTGCTGGTTGCGGCGCCTCCTGAGCAAGGTATCGCCTGCCCGGGCCCTCCGCTACCTCGTTGGCCTGGCCCCTTTGGCCCTGCTCATCTTCTACCGTGAGCCCGACGGGGTCAAGGTCGTAGGGTTCCTGCTCGGCCTTAACCTGGGCTATGTCCTGGACGCCGACTATCTGCGCTACCAGGAGCGGGCCGACGCGGGCCGCCAAGGGCTCAAGGCCGTCCTCGGCCTGGCCGTACTGTTCGCCCTGCGGACGGTGCTCAAGTCCGTGCTTCCTGCCGGGGCAGCGTTCGACCTGCTACGCTACACCGTCATGGGCCTGTGGGGCGCGTTCCTGGGACCGTGGGCCTTCACCCGCCTCGGCCTGACCAGCACGCAGAGCAACGGGCACGCAGTCGATAGATAGACCCCAGCCCCGGTACTTCCCACTCTGCCGGGGGTGGCGCATGGATCCAGGAGGGAATAACCAGGTCCAACTGGAAGTCAAGCCCTTGAGGTGAAGGCCATGTCCCAGATACCCGAGGGCAAACCGAGCCGTGCCGCGCTGATTCTGCCGAGCCTGGCCAAAGCGCTGGCCGACAGCTTGAGGCTGATCCTCCTAATCGTGCTGGTCGTAGGGGTCGCCTACTTGACCGGGACCTGGGCCGCCCGCCAGGAGCTATCCGCACTGACCGGCGACCTCGCCGCCGCTCAGCGTGACCTGGAGCTCAGGGTCAAGGCCCTGGAGGCTGCGAGTGCGGGTCAGCACCCACAGGTGGCCGACGCGGACACGCTGGCCACCCTTCAGGCCAGCGTGGCGGAGTTGGACCGGGCGTGGAGAGAGGTCCTCCCGGACCAGCCCGCGGTCGCCCTCACAGCCAGCCTGGATCTCAGGACATCGCTGTTTAAGGCCCAAGGCGAGGTCCTGAAGGTGAAAATCGACCTGGCGGAGGCCAACTTCGGCAAGGCCGGGACGGGACTGGCACACGTCGAGGGTACCCTGAAGGGCCTGCTCCCGACAGTCACCGAGCCGATGGCCGGGGAACTGCAAGCCTTGAGCGTCCTGGCCAGGGATGCGCGCAAGGGCATCCAAGCCCTGAGTCCTGGCGTGCCCGAGGCGGTGGACCTGCTGTGGCAGCGGCTGAACGCTGTCCTGGGGTCACTGGGGAACCGCTAGGCCCTGCTCCAGGCGGCTCGACCGATCCAGGGCTTCCGCCAGCAGAGCTGACACCGCCAGGAGGAGCAGGTTGGCCAGGACCGCCGGGAGCAGCCCGAAACGGTCTGCGGCCAGTCCTGTCAGGATGACACCCAGTCCGCCGACCCCGAAGGCGAAGCCCATGGCCAGGCCGGAGGCCATGGCCGCGTTGGCGGGCAGTGTCTCCTGGGCAAGCACGACCATGGACGGGAACCCCATGTGGGCCACGGCGCCGCCGACAAGGAGGACACCCCAGACGGCCGGCCCCGTCAGGCTGAGCCCCCAGGCAAGGACCGGCATGGCCGCCAGGCAGGAAGCGATCACCATCGTCTTGACGCCAAAACGGTCGCCGAGGTAGCCCCCGGCAATCCCGCCGAAGGTCCCGGCCAGGAGGTAGCCGGTCAAGAGGAACCCTGCCCCCGCCTCACCCAAGGCGGGACGGTACAGGAAGGGGATAGCATAGACCACAGCCGAGGCTGCCCAGGCGCGCGAACCCATCATGAAGGCCAGGGTGATCAAGGTCCGCGGCCTGGTGCTTAGCAGGGTCCGCAACGGCACTGCCCCGCCGTGTTCCTTGAGCGCCTCGCCGCGGTGCACACCCGCTAGGAGTACGGCCAGAAGACTGACGAGCCCTACAGGGATTAGCTTGTACACCGCAGGGAGCCCTTGCGCCCGCACCAAGGGGACTACCACCAGCGGCGCCACGGCGAAACCCAGGCTGCCCCCGGCATTGAACAGCGACATGGCCAGGGACTTGCGCCCACCGGAGGCGCCGGCTGCGAGGATGGCCCCGAGGGGATGGAAAGCGGCGGAACCGAGCCCGGCCAGGACTACCAGGCCAATCAGGCTGGCATAGGTAGGCATCAGGCCGACCAGGCCCCCCAGGACGGACGCCCACCCAAGCGCCAAGGCCACGGGCCACAAGCGGCCGGCGCGGTCGAACAGATAGCCGAAGGCCGGCTGACTGAAGGAAGACACCATGGACGTCACCGACATGATCGCGCCGGCCATGGCGAGGGACAAACCGAACTTGTCGGCAAAGCGCGGCAACAGCGGAGGCAGCATCCCGCTATAGAAGTCCACGGTGAAGTGCCCGAGGGCGGCAATGAGCACGGCGCTGAACGTTCGGCTGGCAGGAGTGCTGCGCAAGCGTCTCGGCTCCCTTCCGTGGCGTCAAGAATGGCGAACAGGGCGCGGATGCGCCCTGCTGAAAATCGGTTGTCGGGGTGACTGGATTTGAACCAGCGACCTCTGCGTCCCGAACGCAGCGCTCTAGCCAAGCTGAGCCACACCCCGCCGCTGATTGTTAGTTTACTACACATGCGCTGGGAATTCAACCTGGAGTCTTGCGGCGTACGTACTTGAAGCTAAGCTCGTCCGCCATGGCGTGTCACCGCGAGGCGTGCCGCCTCCAAGACTTCCCTCAGGCCTGCGTAACCAAGCAGGTCTACGGCCTCTGCCCAAGTGTGCCAGCACGCAGCCAAAGCTTCGCCCGGCTGAGGCCTCGGCGTGCCTCGGGCAGCGATGAGGTACATGTCGACGCTCTTAACGACGCGCCTGCCCTCAGCCTCGCTGTATGCATAGCTGAGACCGGGCAAAGGTTCCAGCACAGTCCCGTCTATCCCCGTCTCCTCGGCTACCTCGCGCACGGCTGCCTCCGCTGGCGACTCCCCAGGTTCCACGCGTCCCTTAGGAAAGGACCACCGCCCGAACCGGTCCTGGATCAGCAGTACCCTCGTTTCCGTCTCCCCGAGCTCAACGACCACGCCTCCGGCTGACCGTTCGTGCCGCCTCACGGAGCGCCCAACCCCTCTTCTCGCCACGCCGCCAGGCAGGGCGGAGGTCCGGTCCGGCTGAGCACGGCGGCGACGGCGCGAGCGTCATCGTCGGTGAGGGTGCGCCCCAGCTCGATCAGAACTACATCTAACATGGCGCTACTATTCCCTGCCGGCAGCCCTTTCCCTTTGCTCCGCAGGCAGAGGAGGCCCCGCCTTGGCGGAAGGGCCGCTCAGTGCTAGAATGGCTGTGGAGGCCCTTCAGGCGCCATACTCGGGATATGGAGGCAGGTCATGGCCAAAGACACGACTGAGTATCGCGTGCTTACCCCCGATGATGCCGCCGACTGGTTCAACCTGCAGCGGCTCAGCTATGGAGGAGGGGACACACCACCGGCCCCCGAGGAGTCCGCGGCCATCAAGATGTCCCTGCGGCGGGGCCTGTTCGCCGCTGGACGGCTGGTAGCCGGGCTGCACCTGCTCCCCATGCGCTCCTACTGCGGTGACACGCTGCTGCCCAGCGGGGGGATCGGGTCCGTCGCCACCCTGCCTGAGCGGCGCCGGGAAGGTCATGCTTTCAAGCTGATCCGACACTGCCTGGATGAACTGCATGCCCGCGGGTTCGCCCTCTCCCCGCTGTACCCGTTCAAGTACTCCTTCTACCGGCGGCTGGGCTGGGAACATGCCGTGGACATGGTCACCTACGAGGTTCCCCTCGCCGACCTGTCCTGGCACACCGGGGGAGGACGGATCCGCCTGGTGTCGAAGTCCGAGCCCAGCGCCGAAGCACAGGCGAGCTCCGCTGACATCGGGATCCTGCAGGACGTCTACCGGCGCTGGGCCAAGGGTTATAACGGCCTCTGGGAGCGGGACGAGGCCCATTGGCGCCGGTTCATCCTCAAGGCCCACAACCTGCTGTCTGTGGCAGCGGTGTGGGAGACACTGGCGGGCGAACCTGAGGGGTACGTCATCTACCGTCAAGACGCCTTCGGCGAAGGGCCCCTGGCGATCCGCGTCCGCGAGCTGGCAGCGGTGTCCAGCCAAGCCTACCGTGGCCTTCTGGGCTTACTCCACACCCATGAAGGGACCTACACCACCGTCAGGTTCGGGTTGCCGCCGACGGATCCCCTGTCCCTGTTCCTGCCCAACCCTCGTGTGAAGCGGGAACTGCGTTCCCACTCCATGTGGCGGCTGGTGGACCTCGCCACGGCCGTGCCGGCCATGGCCCGCACAGCGCCCGGCGAGGGCCGCGTAGGCTTGTCCGTGGCGGATCCGGACTGCCCGTGGAATGCCGGGGAGTGGAGCTTGGAGGGAACCCCCCAAGGCCTCACACTAGCGCGCGGGATCCAGCCGGGCATCCCCAGGGTGTCCCTGGGCATCGGGACGCTGGCGCAGATCGCCTGCGGCTATCTCAGCGCGGGCCGGGCCAGGGCAGCCGGACTGCTGGAGGCCCCGGCTGAGGCCGCCCTGGGGCTGCTGGACGCATTGTCCGGCGGTAGGCCTGCCCACCTGTCCGACTACTTCTAGCCCAGGAGGTGGCCCATGCGCGTCTGCTGGCACGGCTCCTGCAGCTATAGCCTGGAGCTGGGCGGGGTGGAGCTGCTGGTCGATCCATCCTTCTCACGGCTTGGGGACTACGGCCCGTGGTTCATCCCCAACCCAGGGGCGCCCGACTTCAGTGCCTATGCGGCCGCCCACCGCCCGGAAGCCGTACTGATATCCCACGGCCACTTCGACCACTTCGACCTGGAAACCGTACGGCGCTTGGAGAAGGCCTTCAGCCCCCGGTTCTGCGGGAGCGGCGCTGTCACCGACACCATCGCCCGGCACTTCCAGGTCCCTCGGGAGCGCCTGTTGTCCCTCGCCGACGGGGAATCCTTAGGCCTGGCCCAGGGGCTGGCCGTGACCGCCTTGGCCGGGCAGCACTGGTACACCGGCAGCGCCGGGGACGAGGCCGCAGCCAAACTGGACCGCCCGGAGCGGTACGGCGTGATGCCCTGCGGCGGGCCGATGCTGGCCTTCAAGTTGGAGGGTGCCTCCGCTACCGCCTATCTCTCAGGGGACAACATGCTGGATGGCATCCCTGCACTCAGCGTCGACCTGGCAGTGCTGTGCATCGGCGGGCCGGCCCGCGATGCCGTGACTGGCCAGCTCACCTACTCCATCCTGCGTCCGCAGGAGCTGCCCCTGGCGGCGAAACGTCTTGGGGCGCGGGTGGTGGTGCCCGTGCACTACGACTTCGGCATGCTCGGGTCCTCGGATTGCTCTGAGGTTCCCGCGGAGCTGCCCGTGGGCGTCCGGCTGCTGGTGCCGCGGTACAATGAGTGGGTGGACCTCGGCTGACCCCGCACACCCCCATATAGGCGTATAGTACCCGCGAAGAAGTGTGCCGAGGAGGTGGAGGATGATGTTGAGCCGCCGTTGGGTGGCATTGCTCTGCCTGTTGGTCTTGATCTGCACTGTCCCGGCCTGGGCCGCCACTGCTGGCAACACACCCGATAAGGGACTGCCCGAGGTGGGAGTTTCGCCGCGGTCCCCCCTGTATGTGTTCGTACGCCTGATGGAGCGCCTGGAACTCGCCTTGGCCAGGGACCCCGAGGCAAAGGCCAGGTTGATGCTACGCCAAGCAGAAAAGCGCCTGGCGGAGATCACTGCTCTGGCTGGGGCGGAGGACGCCCAGGGCGCAGCCGCCCTGGAGCGGGCCATGGCGTTGTTCAACGAGCTCTCGGGGGCGGCGCGGGCGCGGGCTGAGCAGGCCGGACAGAGGGGCCGGGATATCGAGGAGCTCCTGGCCCATCTGGAGACAGTCCAGTCCAAGAGCATCACGGTGCTGACCCGAGTGAGCGAGCAGGTGCCTGAGCAGGCCCGCGAAACCATCCTGTCGGTCCTGGAAGGGCAGAAACAGCGGATGATCGAAATCCGGCAGCGCATCCGGGACATCCGAGGCAAAGGCCGGCTCGATGACGACCCCACAGACGGTAAGGACGCCACCGTGGGCGGGTCCCAAGGGAAACAAGGCTCTGCCCCTGCGGCTCCTGGGACTCCCCGGACGCCTGGCAACCCGGCGGCCCCCAGCAACCCAGGCCCCGGCAACCCGGCCCCGTCCCCGGGGGCCCCGGTCACGCCGCCGCGGCCCGGCAGGTGACGTCTGCAAGCGCTCAAGAGGGGCGTGTACTCCGCACGCCCCTCTGCTCTTGTCCAGGCCCGCCTAGCGCAGGATGCTGGCAGCGATGATCAGCTTCATGACCTCCGAGGTCCCTTCGTAGATTTGCGTGATCTTGGCGTCCCGCATGTAGCGCTCCACCTGGTAGTCCCGCATGTAGCCGTAGCCGCCATGGATCTGCACGGCTTCGACGGTGTGCCGCATGGCTACGTCTGAGGCGAACAGCTTGGCCATGGCTATCTCCTTGGACCACCGGCCGGGCTGGTCTTTCAGCCAAGCCGCGCGGTACGTCATCAGCCTGGCCGCGTCGATATCGGTGGCCATCTCGGCCAGTTTCCACTGGATGGCCTGGAGGTCGGCGATGGGCTTGCCGAACTGCACCCGTTGCTTGGCATAGGCCGTGGCCGCATCCAAGGCGGCCTGGGCTATCCCCAGGGCTTGTGCGGCGATGCCGATGCGGCCCCCGTCCAGCGCGGCCATGGCGATCTTGAACCCGTCCCCTTCGTTGCCCAGACGGTTGGCGGCAGGGAGGCGGCAGTCCTCGAGGATGAGGTCGCTGGTGCAACTGCACCGGATACCCATCTTGTCCTCAGGCAGCCCGTATGACAGGCCTGGGGTGCCTGCTTCCAGCACGAAGGCGGTGATGCCCTTGGTGCCCTTGCTCTTGTCTGTCATGGCCATCAGTATGTAGAGGTGAGCCTTGCCGCCGCTGGTGATGAAACACTTGCGACCGTTGACGACATACTCAGAGCCAGCTGGGACCGCCGTGGTCTCCTGGGCCGCGGCGTCAGACCCCGCGCCAGGCTCCGTCAGGGCGAAGCCCCCCAGCTTACGTCCGGTAGCTAGATCCGGCAGGAACCTGGCCTTTTGCTCCTCGTTGCCGAAGTGCAGGATGGTCTCGGCGTGCAGGCTGTTGTGGACCTCCAGGATGACGCCCGTGGCGGCGCAGGCCCTGGAGATCTCCTCGACCACCAGGGCGTGGCTCAAGGTGTCGGCACCGATGTTGCCGTACTCCTCGGGCATGGTCATGCCGAGCCAGCCCGCCTCCGCCATGGCGTGAATGTTCGGCCACGGATACTCATGGGACTTGTCGTACTCGATGGCGTGCGGGGCGACCTTCTTCTGGGCGAACTCCCGGGCCAAGGCCCGGATCTGCTCATGGTCCTCGCTGAGCTTAAAGATCACGCTCTCTCCCCCTCCCAGCATTCTCCCGGATGAACTCCACGATCACGTCCAGGTCAGACCCTGGTCCGAACACCTCCGCCACTCCGGCCCCCTTGAGCTTAAGGCCGTCTTCCCCGGGGATGATCCCCCCAACCACTACCAACACGTCGCGGCGCCCGAGTTCCCGCAGGCGTCCGATGATCCGCGGCACGAGGGTGAGGTGGGCGCCCGAATGCAGGCTGATCCCCAAGACGTCCACGTCTTCCTCAAGGGAGGCCTGGGCGACCTCCTCCGGCGTCCGGTGCAGGCCTGAGTAAATGACCTCCATGCCGGCGTCGCGCAAGGCGCGGGCCACGACCTTCACGCCCCGGTCATGGCCGTCCAGCCCGGGTTTGGCCATGAGCACCCTGAGTCTGCGTTCCACTCTGTCCCTCCTCCCTAGAACAGCGGCCGTTCACGGTATTCGCCGAAGACCTCGCGGAACACGCCGCTGATCTCACCCAAGGTGGCATACGCCTTCACCGCTGCGAGGATGGGGGGCATCAGGTTAGCGGTGCCAGCCGCCGCCTGCCTGAGTTCGGCCAGGGCCCGCTGGACCGCCCCGGCGTCCCTTGTGCGCCGCAGTTCTGCCAGCCTACGCAGCTGGCGCTCGACCGCCGCTTCGTCCACTGTGTGGATGGGGATGGTCACCGGTTCATCGCCTTGGTAGATGTTCACACCGACCAGCCCCTGGGTGCCCGACTGCACCCGGCGTTGATACTGGTAGGCAGCATCCGCTATCTCCTGCTGGAAGAAACCAGCCTCGATGGCCGCCAGTACCCCGCCCAGCCCCTCGACGCGGGCGAAGTAGGCCTCGGCCTCGGCCTCCAGTTCGTCTGTGAGGGCTTCGACGCAGTAGGAGCCCCCCAACGGGTCTGCCGTGTTAGCGGCACCGCTCTCTTCCGCCAGTACCTGTTGGGTGCGGAGGGCCACCCGCACAGCATACTCGCTGGGCAGGGCCAGAGCTTCGTCCATGGAGTTGGTATGCAGGGACTGGGTCCCGCCCAGGACGGCGGCCAACGCCTGCACCGTGGTGCGCACGACGTTGACCTCAGGCTGCTGGGCGGTGAGGGAACAGCCTGCGGTCTGGGTGTGGAACCGCAAGGTCCACGACCTGGGGTCCCGGGCCCCGAACCTGTCCCGCATGACCCTGGCCCAGAGGCGACGCGCCGCGCGGTACTTGGCGACCTCCTCAAACAGGTCGTTGTGGGCGTTGAAGAAGAAGGACAGGCGTGGGGCGAACTCATCCACGCGTAGTCCCGCCTCCATGCCTGCCTGGACATAGGCCATCCCGTCAGCCAGGGTGAAGGCGAGCTCTTGCCCGGCCGTGCTGCCGGCCTCCCGGATGTGGTAGCCGCTGATCGAGATCGTGTTCCAGCGCGGCACGTGCCGCGAGCAGTAGGCGAAGATGTCGGTGATGATCCTGAGGGATGGACGTGGCGGGAAGATGTAGGATTTCTGGGCGATATACTCTTTGAGGATGTCGTTCTGGATGGTGCCGTTGAGCTTGTCCGGAGGCACGCCCTGGCGTTCTGCCACCGCGATGTACATGGCCAGCAGGATGGCGGCCGGCGCGTTGATGGTCATGGACGTGGACACCTGGTCAAGGGGGATGCCCTCGAATAGGATCTCCATGTCCTTGAGGGAGCTCACCGCCACACCCACCTTGCCGACTTCCCCTTCGGCACGGGGATGGTCCGAGTCGTACCCCATGATGGTGGGCATGTCGAAGGCCACGCTCAGGCCTGTCTGGCCGTTGGCCAAGAGATACCGGTAACGGGCGTTGGAGTCCTCGGCTGCGCCGAACCCCGCGAACTGGCGCATGGTCCACAGCCTGCCCCGATACATGGTGGTGTGCACACCACGGGTGAAGGGGAACACCCCCGGGTCGTTGAGCTGCCCAGCGTAGTCCCGCACCCCGTCCGCAGGCCCATACAAGCGCTTGATGGGCCGTCCTGATACCGTGTAGAAACCGCTCTTGCGCTCAGTCCCCATAGTCCCCTCCCTACCCTTGGCTATGACTTGCCCTGATCTGCCCTAGCCAGGAGGCACTCAACCGCGGTGTGCGGGTCGAGCTGCCGGGCCAGGACCTTCCCCACCAGCTCGTCCAGAGCGGGCGAGGCTGCCAGCACCCTAGCCGAGAGTTCCTGCGTCAGGGCGCTGAGCAGTTCCGCGCGGACGAGCTGCCGCGCGCGCCGCTGCAGTTCGCCGGAGCTCGTAAGGAACTCACGGTGCCGGTCCAAGGCCGCCCTCAGCTCCTGCAGGCCTGTCCCGTCTCGAGCCACCGTCATCACCACCGGCGGTCGCCAGGCAGGCTTCACCGGCGCGGTGTCCAGCATCAGCTCGAGTTCCCGCGCCGTACGGTCCGCCCCTTCCCTGTCGGCCTTGTTCACCGCGAACACATCGGCGATCTCCATGATCCCGGCTTTGGCCGCCTGCACCTCGTCGCCTTGTCCGGGCGCCACGACCACAACCACTGTATGCGCCAGCTTGACCACGTCGACCTCGCTCTGGCCTGCGCCCACCGTCTCGACGATGACCGGGTCGCGGCCCGAGCCGTCCATGAGCTTGACTACGTCCGCAGTGGCCCGCGACAGCCCGCCCAGCTGGCCCCTGGTGGCCAGGCTGCGGATGAAGACTGAGGGATCCTGCCGCATCCGCACGCGGTCCCCCAGGATGGCGCCGCCGCTGAACGGGCTCGTCGGGTCGACGGCGACGATGCCCGTTGAGGCCCCCGTCCCAGTGTATGCCTGGGCCAGGCCGTCCACCAGCGTGCTCTTGCCCACCCCAGGTGCGCCAGTGACGCCGATCACCCTGGCACGGCCGGTATGCGGGTACACGGACTTCAGGAGGGTGACGGCCCCGGTCTCCCTGTTCTCCACCATGGTGATGGCGCGGGCGAGGCTGAGTTTGTCGCCGCAAAGCAATCCAGCGATGAGCGCGGTCAACTGCACGGCCCGCCCCCACTCTCCGTATGGTCTCTTGAGTACAAACTTCGCCGCCCGCGGGCTGCTACCTGCCTGCGGGCGGCGTTCGCCGATGCCTACGGCGTGGTCACAAGTTCACAAGTAATACGCCAGTTGTTGCAGGTCCAAGCTGACGTCGGCGTAGTGCAACCTGACGTTGGGCGACACCGTGAGCTTGGTGGGGGCGAAGTTGAGGATAGCCCTGATGCCCGCGCGCACACACAGATCGCAGACCTCCTGGGCCGCGCCGACGGGCACCGTGATGAGCATCATCTCCAAGCCGAGCTCCGACACACGGCGAGGTATCTCGGCGACCGGATAGGTCTCGACCGTACCGTCGATCCGTTGGCCCACCTTGGCGGGGTCATTGTCAAAGCAGGCGACGAAGCGAAAAGGGTAGTCCTTTTCCCGGGCGAAGCGCCTGAGGTTGTAACGGGTGAGCGCTATGCCCAGCTCGCCCGCGCCTACCAGGCCAACATGCACATCTTTATGGGCATTGAGGATCGTGCGCAGCTCCTCACGGAGATAGCCGGAGTCGTAGCCCACACCCTGTTTGCCGAACTCGCCAAACATCGCCAGGTCTTTACGGACCTGTGCTGAGGTGACCCCGGCCCTGTCCCCGAGTTCCTTCGAGGAAATATACTGGTCATCGCTGTACGCGCTTCGTTCCACGAGTATACGTAGATACAGGGCCAGCCTTCGTACGACCACATCTGGCGCTTTCAGGCCGCGCATGGGCTCACCTCTCCCCGGCGAATTAACGTATTTTTCGCTCAAAGCGGCCAGGATTCCTCCCGTATCCCGCCCGTCACCTCAGGTTCCGTTGGGCGCTCTTGGCCGCCACCCTGCCCATCACTACGGCGCTGGTAGTGCCGGTAACTCCGGCCCGGTTGTAACCGAAGGTGCCACCGACCGTGTCGCCCGCCGCATACAGCCCCGCCACAGGCTGTCCGCCGCGGAGCACCTGGGCGTCGGTGTTGATGGCGATGCCGCCCAGGGTCCCGTAGATGGACGGGTTCACGCGTACGGCGTGGAAGGCCGCACGAGTTAGCGGCACCTGCAGGTTGGGACGCTGGAACTCCGGGTCGGAACGGCCAGCCACATAGCTGTTGTAGCTGTTGATGGTCGCCTTGAGCTGGGCGCCGTCAATGCCTGCCCGCGCCCCAAGCTCCTCCGGTGTCTGCCCTGCGGCCAGCAAGTCGGCGGGGATGGCAGCCACCGAGGCCTGGTTGGCTTCGCGGAAGGCATGGTCAAACACCAGCCAGGCGGTCTTGGCCGGCTGCCCCAGGATGGCCTGTGAGACCAAGTTGCTGTCCCCCAGCTCATTGACGAAGCGCCGGCCCGCGTTGTTCACCAAGATCGCCCCAGCCACCTCAAATCCCCGGAGCACATTGCCCTTGGCGGTGGCAACCGGGTACGCCTGGGCGTTGCCCATCTGCACGAGGTCGGCGCCGATGGCCTGGGCCATCCTGATGCCATCGCCGGTAGCCGACGGCGCCACCAGGTTCGTCTGGATGCCAGGGTAGGCGGTGAGATTGGCGGCGGCCATGTCGGCGCTGGCGCCGAAGCCCCCTGTGGCGATGATCGTCCCCCTGGCCTGCACGAACAGGGTGCGGTTGTCCTTAGTCAGGGCCTTCACTCCGATGACGGCGCGCCGACGGTCTGTGACCAGTTCGGTGGCGGTCGTGTCGAGCAGCACCTGGACTCCGCGTTGCTGGAGGGTTGCCTGCAAAACCCTCACCAACTCGACTCCGGGACTGCCCTCGGTCACCGTATGCCGCGACGGGAACCGTGCAGGGTTGGCGAGTTTGAGCTTGAGGCCTTGGCCGCTCAGCCAGTCAAGCGCGGCCGCCGACTGCGTCACGAACAACCTGATGAGTTCCCGGTTGCCCTGCTGGCGGCCGAAGTCAAACACGGTCTGCTCGAGTTGGGCGACAGGCAGGTTCACGTTGGCCTCCTGCTGCCATTTGGTCTGAGCGGCATCGTAACCTCCGCCGGCCCGGAGGGTCGTACCCCCCAGGGCTGAGGTCTTCTCCACCAGAATCACCCTGGCCCCGTCCTGGGCGGCCTGCGCCGCGGCGGCCAGCCCAGCGGCGCCACCGCCGATCACGACGATGTCCGTGCGCAGCGTCTGGTCAGCCCGCACCCGGGGCGGGCAACCGGCGCCGGCGAGGGTAACAGCGACAAGGACCGCTACGAGCAAGACTGTAGTGGCTATTGAGTTACGCATCTTTGACCGTGACACCCCTTTGTCAGCTTCGGTTGGCATGCTGGGGCTAGTTTCCCCGCTGCCCATCGAGGCAAACAAAGCAGGGCGCACGCCCGACGGCATGCGCCCTGTAGCATCAGTGTCGACCGTGCTCAGTTTCCCGCGGCCTTATCCAGGGCTTCCTGGACCGCGTCCATGATGCCCTTGCTCGTCCAGGTCGCGCCGGAGGCCGCATCCACGTCATAGCTCTGTTTACTGACGATCAGCCCAGGCACCTTCGCGAAGGCGGGATCGGAGAGGCCCACGCTCTCGGTGTGTGCCAGCACCTTCACTTCCGTGATGCGCTTGCCGGCGACCGTCACGGCGACACGAATCTTGCCGTTGTAGCCCTGACCCTCACCCTCGTAGGTCCCGTCAGGCACCTTGGCGAGGTCGATCCCCGACGGGGCCTGGCCGAGATACAGCTCGCCGAAGGTCTTGAGCCCCTGCTTGACCGCGGCGGAAATGGCTCGCGAACTCACTGTGGCGCCAGTGACCCCGGCGATGTCCTGACCGACGGCCAGCTTGTCGGCGCCGCTCTTGCCAGCGAACTGCGCGGCGAAAGCGGGGGCATCCGTTGCCTTGGTGCCGATACCCGGGGTTTCGCTGTGCCCTACCACTCTGACGGCGATGACCTTACCACTGGGAGTGACCGCCATCAGCACAGTGACAGGCCCGCTAAAGCCGGTCTCAGCGGCGGTGAAGACCACGCCCACGGGACCGCTCTTGCCCTGGCCGACATGGAAAGTGGTTTCGCCCATCGTCTCCGCGGTGAACTCCACTGCCTCAGGCAGCACGGATCTCAGCATGTCCTGGAAGTCCTTAGCTTCACGCGCAGCGATGACCTTTGCTGTGACAGCATGCGTCTGGGCCAGCGCGGCGCCGGCCACAGCGCAGATGATGGCAAGGATGAACCCGAGTTTGAGCATCTCCTTCAACTGCGTCGCCCCCTGCTAGTAAAGGCCGAAGTGGGGATTCTGTCACCCTGTTCATTATAACCTCACGCTGCTGGTTCCGCAATGTTACAGGCCCACCCACCTGGCCACCACCAGGCTCACCGACAGCAAGTTACCCGTAAGGAGCTGGGCCTTGACGGTGGCGGCGTTGGCCGGGATGAGGGCGCGTGGGGACGCGTGGTGCACCCGCGCGAGCCTGTGCGCGCCCAGTACCAGCGGCAGCGTGGCCAGGGCGATGAAGGCTGTCCAAGGGAGCCATCCCAACACGACCCCTGCCGCCACAGCAGCATACCCGGGCAGCACGATTGGCAGGTACCACTGCACGGCCCGCGCCGTCCCAAGCCTCACCACCAGGTTGCGCTTATGGGTGGCCCTGTCCGCCGCGTAATCGGGGAACTGGTTGATGAACAGGATGCCCGTGACGAAGAACCCGATGGCGGCCCCAGCCAGCCACGCCTGGGGTGCGAAGCTGCCGGTCTGGACGAAGTAGGCCCCGGCGACGATCACTGGGCCGAAGTTGAGCCCAAGGACCGCCTCGCCGAAGCCGCGATAGGCCAGACGCACGGGCCCGGCTGTGTAGAAGTAACCGGACAGGAACCCGAACAAACCCAAGGCCAGCACGGGCCAACCGCACCTCCAGGCGAGGTACGACCCAACGGCTGCCCCCAGGCCCCAGCACAGGAGCGCAGCCCGCAGCACGGCCTTGGGCGTAAGCAGGCCCTCCTGGATGACCCCGGTGCCCCCGGCAAAGGGCGTCCTGTCCTCGTTGACGTCGTCGTTGCCCGTTTCGTGGTCGTAGTAGTCGTTGGCGATGGTGGCGCCGGCGTGCATCAACATGGCGCCGAGCGTGGTCAGGATGAAGAGCAATGGATCCAGGCGACCGGTATCATAGTAAGCCAGTGCGCCACCAATGATCGCCGTCGTACCAGAAGCGGTGTAGAGCGGCGCCCGCGACGCCCTTAACCATAGGGTTACCCTGCTCAACCCCCCACCCCCAGATCAACTTGTCTGTCTGGCACGTCACACGCAGTCATACACGCCCATGTTTATGTTAGCTTAGGTGCGCGAGCGCGGTCAACGGCTACAGCGCGCAGCGCCGCCAGATCATGCCACACTGCGGCAGCTTGCGCGGGCAAGGATAGCGGCCAGTTCAGCCCGTTCAGCCGCCTGCAGCGGCAGCACAGGCAAGCGCGGCTCGCCTCCGGCATAGCCTAGGATGTCCATGGCTGCCTTGAGCCCGGCCACGCCCCAGCGTGAGGTCACAGCTCGGTTCACCTCAAGGATGTTGAGCTGGAGTCGCCTGGCGAGGGCGGCATCGCCCCCGGCGTGGGCGGCGAAGATCGCGTGGCACTCGTCGGCCATGATGTTCGCAACGGCCAAGGTCCCGCCGACGGCCCCGAGACACAGGGAAGGGTACAGGAAGCTGCCCGAACCGGCAAACACCGCGAAACCGGCGCTGACAGCGGCGATAATCTCAGCTATCTGGACGATGTTGCCACCAGAGTCCTTGATGCCGACGATGTTGGGGTGTTGTGACAGCCGCCCGACCAGGCCTGCCGCCATGTTCAGCCCGGTGTTGCCCGGCATGTTGTACAGGATGATGGGGATGGGCGAGGCCTCGGCCACATCCTGGTAGAACCGCTCCAGGGCGGACTCGGTCATGGAAGCCTTGTAGTAGTGAGGGGTGATCACCAGAGCGGCAGCGGCCCCGGCACCGGCGGCGAGGCGGGTGAGCGAGATGGTCTCGCGCGTGGATTCGCAGCCCGTACCCCCGATGATCAACTTGCCTACGGGCGCGGAGGCACAGGTCTCGACGATGAGCCGTTCCTTCTCGGCCCTGTCCAGGAAAACGTACTCGCCGTTGGAACCCAGCACGACCAGGCCCGCCAGGCGCGTCGCCCCCCACAGGGCGAGGTTGCGCCGGTGGGCGGTGAGGTCCAGTTCACCCCCGCGGAAGGGGGTGGGGATCGGGGCGAAGATGCCGCTAAGCTCCATCCGGGCCACCTCTGCGTGGGGTCGGGTTGTAGCGGAGGTTTCTGCCCGCCGGGTGGAGAAACCTGCTCGGAGCAGACAGCGGGAGGTGCCGTCCGTGGATAACCTTGTCCTGAGTACGATCATGGGCCGGGCCTCGGTGAGACGGTTCGAAGACCGGCCTGTCCCACGGGAACCGGTCTCGCTCCTCCTCTGCCTGGACTTACGTAAGCTGGAGCTGCTCATCGCCCACCAGAGCCGCAGCAACCAGGCGGATGACCTGAGCATGCTCATCCTGGGCATCCAGGACGTGGCCTATGCGGGCCAGAACATGGTGCTGGCCGCGGAGAGCCTTGGGCTGGGCTCGGTCTTCCTGGGGGCGGCCCGTGCCCGCCCCTGGAGCACGTACTGTTCTGGGACGAATACCGCGACCTGGATCGGGCTGCGGTCGAGAACTGCCTCGACGTCATGGACGCGGGCTTCCTGCGCGAAGGCTACTACCGCAAGCTGCAGACCGAGATCCCGGTGACCGGCGGGCCCGATCCGGTGGACTATGACACCTATGCGTGAGGCGAACACGTCTCGCGCAAGTATGGACAGCGACGCGGCGGAGGCTTCCTGGGCAGGTCGCTCCGCCAGGAACTCAACGCCCAGGGCATCGATCCCTGACGGGCGTGGGCGTACTGCCCCAGGCGCACCAGGCATACTAAGCGATGAGGTGAGGCCAGTGGCGCGCAGGCGCCGGCGGACGGACACGGGAACCCGCGGAAGCTCGGAGCCTCAGACCCAGGAACCGCGCTTCGCCCGGCTGCTCGAAAGCGCCGGCATCGGCGGCTGGCTGCGCCGCCAGCGGTTGGAGGGCTGGGAGCTGGACTTCTACTTCCCGCGCGAGCGGGTCGCGGTGGAGATCGATGGCTACTTCCACGTCACCAGCGAAACCATGGCGCGGGATAACCGCAAGGACATTGAGCTGGAGGGCCTAGGCATCAGGGTGCTCCGCTTCACCAACGCCGAAGTGCGGGTCGACCCCGACGGCTGCCTGGCCAAGCTCCGGGACACCCTGGCCCAGCGCGCCGACGGACCGGAACCCGCCGGGGCCCTGCGGGTTCCGGTCGCTTCGCTCCTGGACAAACCTACCTCGCGCCGTAGTTGAAGCGCGCCCCTCCCAGCAGGATGCTTTACGCCAACGAGGCGAGGACCGGAGCCACTTCTCACGGTCGCTTGACAATCTTGTGTCCAGGATACCGGGTGCGATGCACGCCTAGCTGTCTGCTCGATCACGGTGTACGGAGCACCCGCCAAATGTCCGGCAAAGCGGTTACGGTGATCATGGCGAAGATGAGCGTCCCGGCAAGTATTAGCGCCAGGGTGGACATCTGTCTTACAGCTTCCGTAGCTTGCCATTGCGCATAGAGTGTCGCTGCCGAGTCGCTTAGCACAATGATCGCAATCACAAGAGCGACATACCAAGCCATATCCAGGCCATTGATTGGAATGACAAGCGTTAGCCATGTGATGAGCACCCATTGGATGCAGTAGAGCGAAGTTACATTCTTGCTCAATCTGCCTGCAATGTTCTGCAGAGACTTAGGAATGAAGGGAGCGATAAAGCTCAAAATGGCTAATTCTAGAATTACGCCACCCGTATAGATGATGTTATCAGTGACAATGTGATGATAGTATGCAGTTTCGCTTCCCTGTTGGAGTTCCAAGTGTGACATGAGATAACTACCGCCAAAGAAGACAAGTGCGGCGGTTAGACCTGATAAGGCATAAAGTAATCTCTTGTTCGTACAACGAATGAGCAAGCTGCCAAAGAGATAACCTGCAATCGGATAGAACACCCATGTCAGGAATGGAAAGAACGAGTTTGCATGGCTTCCCCAAAGTAGACCGCTTAGCGCAGATGCGGCAAGGCTATCGGACTGTAAGGGCAGCAACACGATGTTCCATACAGAAAACAAGACTGCTGTGAGCGCAATACTGAGGTTGCTTGCACGTAACTTGTGGAATAGTGCGAACAAAAGCATCGCAAGTCCCGAAAACTGCAATATATCCACTGACATCAGCGCGTCGAAACCTCGATATAAGTAATCTATGTCTGCTGTACAGTAGCTGCGAATGGCATAGGGCACAAAGCCACGCACAAAATTGAGCAAGTATGCTGTGCACAGTAATCCTACGCCACGCATTGCCATGAGTGCGGGATTGTTGTTGCGGGTGTAGTTGATCCCGATGCCTAGCAGAAACATGAATACGGGTGCAGCTGGGATGCCACCGTTAAAGTCGTTGAAACCGGCAAACCAAGTGTCCATCACCCTGGCGTTGGCAAAGTATGTCTGCACATGGATGATGATCATGAACAGCACAGCAAGGCCTCGGGCTATGTCAAGCTCAAGCTGTCTGCCTGCGTTGATCTTGTCTTTGGAGAACAGGGATGATGCCTCCTTCTTGGAGTTGACCCGCTGCCGTGGACTATAGACGTCAGCTGGCTACCTGTGAGCTAAGCGTTCGACGTAAGCCAGCCGCCTTCCTGCCGTACTCGTCCAGGCGTGACCAGAGTTCGGCAGCAGGCTCCAACCTGCTGCCTTACCCCCGCTGCAGGGCAGCCTTGACCAGCGTGGCCACCTCCCAGGGGTACTCGGCCACCCTTACTCCAGCTGCGCTGAGGGCTGTGACCTTGCCGTCGAAGGTTCCCCTGCCCCGTTCGATGATGGCCCCGGCGTGTCCCATGCGCTTGCCGGGGGGCGCACTCTTGCCCGCAATGTAGGCCACCACTGGCTTGGCAAAGCCCGCGGCGATATGAGCGGCAGCTTCTTCCTCGGCCGAGCCGCCGATCTCCCCCACCAGCACTACCGCCTCCGTGTCGTCATCCTCCGCCATGGCCTTGAGCACATCCACGAAGGACAGGCCCACCACCCGGTCACCGCCCAGGCCGACGACAGTGGACTGCCCCAAGTCGGCGGCGGTAAGTCCCGCGGCAATCTCGTAAGACAGGGTCCCGCTCCGGGCGATGACCCCGACGGGCCCCTGCGCGTAGATGGCGTTAGGCATGATGCCCAGCTTGGCGCGGCCTGGGCTGATCAGCCCGAAGGTGTTGGGACCGACCACGGTGGTTCCCCGCTCGCCGGCGAAGGCCATCAGTTCGAGGGCGTCCTGGAGGGGAATGTGTTCGGTGATGGCCACCACCACCCCGCAACCGGCGTCCACGGCCTCAAAGGCGGCGTCCTTGGCGAACCCCGCCGGGACGAACAGCACTGACGCATCGGCGCCGGTGGCCTCCACGGCCTGGCGGGCCGTATCAAACACAGGGACCCCATGAACCGCGGAGCCCCCCTTGCCGGGGGAGACGCCCGCCACCACCTGGGTGCCGTAAGCCAGCATCTGTCCGGCGTGGAACGCGCCCTGGTTGCCGGTGATCCCCTGCACCATCACTCTCGTGCGCTGGTCGACGAAGACCGCCATGCTAAGCGCCTCCCCCTGCCAGGGCCACGACCTTGGCCGCGGCCTCATCCATGCTGCGGTACGCCTCGATGCCTTCGCTCCTGAGCAGCTCGACCCCAGCCGCCTCGTTGGTGCCCACCAGCCTAACCACCAGGGGCACGCCGATGCCTATCCGCCCTTTGACCTGAGCGATGGCCTTGGCGACGTCGTCGCAGCGGGTGATGCCTCCGAAGATGTTGATCAGGATGGCTGCCGGGTTGGTCGACAGGAGGGTCTCGATGGCCCTCGCCGTCGGCTCGACGCTGGCCCCGCCGCCTGCGTCCATGAAGTTGGCGGGCCTGCCCCCGTACCGTTCGATGACGTCCAGGGTAGCCATAGTGATGCCGGCCCCATTGGCCATGACGGCGATGTCGCCTTCCAGCTCCACATAAGACAGCCCCAGGGCCTTCACCCTCAGCTCCAGGGGGCTGCCCTCCTCGACCCTCGGCAAGTCCTGCTGGCGGAACAGGGCATCGTCGTCTACAGTCATGCGGGCGTCAGCAGCCGTCACCCGGCCGTCGGCCCTGATGACCAGCGGGTTAATCTCCACGAGTTCGGCGTCGTAACGGCGCCAAACCCTATAGAGCCGTACCGCGACATCTACGGCTTGCTTCCATGGGTCGCCCGTCAACCCCAGCCGGGTGGCGACGTACCGCGCTTGGTAGGGGAGCAGGCCCCACCGGATGTCCAGCGGGAGCTTGACCAGGTGGGAATCGGGGACGTCCTCGATGTTGACGCCGCCCATGGCTGAGGCGAGCAGCAGCGGCCTCCGCCTGGGCCCATCCACTGCGACCCCGAGATAGAGCTCGGCGTGGAAGCTCAGCTTCTCTTCGACCAGCAGCCGCTCGACCACATGCTCCCGGATGGTTGAGCCCAGCAACCGCCGGGCGGCTGCCCGCGCCTCGGCGGGGTCCCCAGCGAACAAGATGCCTCCGGCCTTGCCGCGGCCGCCCGCCAGGACCTGCACCTTCAGGGCCACGGGACCCAGTTCGGTGCAGGCTGCGGCTGCCTCGTCAGGGCTGGCCACCACCCGTCCACCGGGCACGGGGATGCCGGCAGCCCGGAAGAGCTCCTTGGCTTGATACTCATACAGCTTCACGGGTCACACCCCTTGTGCGTTTGGCATAGTCGGGCAAGAGCATGGGGGCGGGCTTGCGCGTCCTGCCGTCATCGGGCAGCTTGGCCCCTTGCACTTCCTTGTTCCAAGCCCGGACATGGTCAAGGCTCAAGACCCCGGCCTTCACCGACGGGGCCAGTGCGGCCGCCGCCCGGCCCGCCCTGCGGCCGTATACCACGACGTCCAACAGGGAATTGCCCATCAGGCGATTGCGTCCGTGCACCCCGCCCGAGCACTCCCCGGCGACGAACAGGTTGGCGACGGGGGTCGCCCCATGCTCGTCGATGGTGATCCCACCGTTCTGATAGTGCAGGGTCGGGTACTGCAGGATCGGGTCGACCGCCATGTCGATGCCGAAGCGGTCGTACTGCCGCCACATGGCGGGCAGTTCCCGTTTAACGGTGCCGGGCCCATGGATGAGGTCGATCATCGGCGAGTCCAGCCAGACTCCCTGCATGCCGGTGGGGGTGGGTACGCCCAGTCCGCGCACCCTGCACTCGCGGATGATGGCTGCGCTGACCGCGTCCCGCGTCTCGAGGGGATAGACGAACTGATGGCCCGCGGCGTTAACGAGTTGGGCACCCAACCCGCGCACTTTCTCGGTGGTCAAGAGACCCACGAGCTGGTCGGGGAAGGCTACGCCGGTGGGGTGGAACTGGGTGGCGTCCATGAACCGCAATCTGATGCCAGCGTGGTAGCACATGACCAGCCCGTCGGCGGTGGCGCCGTAGTGGTTGGTGGTGGGAAACCCGGCCACATGCAGGCGCCCGAACCCACCTGTGCTGACTACCACGGTCTTGGCGCGCACCACCAGGTACTCGCCGGTCTCCAGGTTCATCAGCACCGCGCCTGCGCACTGCCCCGCCTCATCTAGGAGTAGCTCGATAGCGGGGCAGAACTCAATGACCTCGATGCCGTGGTTCTTGACTTCATCCCGCAGTGTCCGCATGATCTCAGCCCCCGAGTAGTCGCGGGCGAAGTGCATGCGTTTGCGGGACGTGCCGCCGCCGTGGATCGTGTCCAGGGTGCCGTCCTCCGCCTTGTTGAACATGCAGCCGAGCGACTCCAGCCACTGGATGGCGACGGGCGCGTCCATGACCAGGGCCCTCACCAACTCAGGGACGTTGGCGAAACCGCCTCCGCCGACCACGTCGAGGTAGTGGATGGCAGGCGAGTCGTCAGCCTTGCTGGCTGCCTGGATACCGCCCTGCGCCATCATGGTGTTAGCGTCGCCCAGGCGCAGCTTGGTCACGAGTAAGGTGCGCCGCCCGGCGGCCGACGCCATCAAGGCGGCCGAGGCCCCGGCGCCGCCGCCGCCGACCACCAATACATCCACGTCAGCGCTCACGCTGTCCAGGTCGACGCAGTCAAGCTCCAGCCGGGACGGGGCTTCGAGCAGATCTGCCAGCTCGTGCGGCATCTTGTCGCCCTGGTTGGGTCCCAGGGCGACCGGGCGCATGGTGTCCGGCATGTGATCGGGATGGAACCCCTTGAGCAGGGCTGTCTTCTCCTCCGGGCTCAAGCGGGGGTGTTTGGAGCCGATCCGCTCCCCTCTAGTTGCTGTGACCCGTTCGATGGAGGCCAGCATCTCCGGCGCATACATCTTTAACCCACCCCCTAATCAGGCTCGATGTCCCGGGCGTTATAGCGGCGTTCCAGGTCAGACCTGTCCAGGCTGACCAGTTCGGCCAGGGCGCTGTCATGGGTCCCCGCCTCCAGCTCGGCCACGCGTGTGGCCAGATGCTGCGCCGGCTTGGCCAGATACCTGCCGTACAATCGCCGGGCCAGGATGGCAACGTTGTACTGAACGGTCTCGGCCGGGCACCGCGAAGCGCACAGACCGCACATCAGGCAATCGAAGGACAGATTGGCCGCCTTCGCCACGTCGCCCCGCATGGCTGCTGCCATGTAGTCCATGACCTGCAGTTCCTGCGGGCAGACCTTGGTGCAGGTGTTGCAGCCCAGGCAGCGGGCCAGTTCCGGGTAGTTGGTGAGCAGAGCGGGCAGGCCGGGCGCCAGGCTGTCCAGGTCGTAGGCGGCCTTATTGGCAGGATAGAAGGGGATCTGGGTCAGGTACATGCCGTCCTCGGCGAGGGTCTGGCAGGCGAGGCCGACCTTGAGGCGGTAGTCGCCGGGCAGGCGGTAGACGGTGCTGCATGCCCCGCAGAACCCACCCCTGCACCCGCAACCCCGGATGAACCGGTAGCCGGCATGCTCCATGGCCTTCATGACGGTCAGCCCACGGGGCACCGCATAGCCCTTGCCCATGATGAAGATACGCACACTCTCGTCAGCCACGGTACGCGAGTCCCTCCTCCTCAGCGAGGCTCCAGTTCGGCTTCCTTGAACACGGTGAACGGCAGGGGCTCGGCCGGGTCACGGCCGGACTCATACCCGAACAGGGCACGGGTCTTCTCCCCCAGGCCCCGGAACATGGTCGCCACGGGCAGGCCCTGCGGACAGGCAGCCTCGCACTGGCCGCAGCCTACGCACGACAGGGCCATGTGATTGAGGCGGGTCAGGTGGAAGAGCATGATGTCGGTGGGCAGCACCAAGCCCCCCTTGCGCCCCGCCCGCTTCAACAGGGCGTCCGGCTCGGGCCTGAAGGTGGGGCCGTCGAACACACATTCCCGGCAATAGCAGATGGGGCAGGCACGCCTGCAGTTGGCACAGCGTAGGCAGATGGAGAACTCGTCCATCAGGGCGTTGATCCCTGCTGACAGGCCCTTGACCCCTTGCCGCTGCTGCTGCCACGCTGCCGCCCGCTGGGTGCTGAGCCCTGGGAAAGGGTCTGCGGGCAACCGGTCGGTGAGGGTCAGGCCCTCCAGGCCGGCGAGCCAGTCGCTGCCAGCCGGATTGGCGGTGACGCACAACGTCCCCGTCGGCGACCCTGCCACCCGAAGGCGCAGAGCGGCCACGTTCCCTTCACGGCCGTCCAACCCGCTGGGGCCTACACAGGCCCGGCAGGCAGGCCTCAGTTGGTCCATGGGCAGGGGGGGGGCGCCCGCCGCTATGGCCGCTTCCCAGGCGGTCCAGTCGGGGATGAGTTGCCGATAGGCCTGGGCGGGCACTGTCCCGAGGCAGTCCGCCTCCAGCAGGACCACGGCCCCAGGTTCGATCTGCTTGAGCTTGATCAGCTCGACGGCCGCCTTCACTTCACAGGGCCTGAGCACAGCCGCCACGGGACCGGCGCCCTTGCGCCTCCCGACCCCAGTCAACAGGGAGGCGGCGTTGCCCATGGCCAACGGGGCCAACGGGCGGGCCCGCTGCAGCAGGTCAGCCTGCTTGACCAACACGGGCACCACCGCCCGCCCCGAAGGGAGCTCTAAGGGCATCAGGACCGCCTCGGCCCGTCCCGAGGCCAGGATGGTTTCCGCCAGCCAGGCGATGGCCTTGCCAGGGCCTTCCCCTGCGGTCACAGTCCATGCCGCCACAGCTACGCCTCCTAGCTCTGCCACTGGTCCCGCAAGGGGTTCGGGCCCAGCTGCTTGAGTTCTTTGACCATGTCGGTCACGGTGTCCGCGAACAGGCGCCCTTCGCTGGCGGAGATGAACCTGAACCAGACCCGCCTGGAATCCAGTCCGACCTCATCCAGCAGCGCCTTCAGCACCGCCAGGCGGCGGCGGGCTTTGAAGTTCCCGTTGATGTAGTGGCAGTCGCCTGGGTGGCATCCACCCACCAGGATCCCTTCCATCCCCTCCAGGATGGGTTTGAGGATGTAGATGGGGTCGACGCTGCCGCTGCACATCATCCGGATCACCCTGACATTGGTGGGGTACTGCAGGCGCGAAGTCCCGGCCAGGTCGGCCCCGGTGTATGTGCACCAGTTGCAGAGGAAGGCCAGGATGCGGGGATCATGCTCGGGCAAAGCCGGAAACCCTCCTTCCTAGTCCAGGGCAGCCTCGACCATGGCCAGGACCTGGCCCTGTTCGAAGCCTTTCTGCTGGGTGGCGCCGCTCGGGCAGGCCACGGCGCAGGCACCGCAACCTTGGCACAGGATTTCCCTGATCTTCGCCACCCCTGTCTCCTCGTCCAGTTCGCGGGCCGCGTAAGCGCAGGCCTCCAAGCAGATGCCGCAGCCCGTACACGTACGCTCGTTCACGCTGACGGTGATGCCCTTGGCGGCCAGCTGGGGCTGGCTCAAGAGGGTCACCGCCCGGATGGCCGCCGCGTTGGCCTGGGCGATGGTCTCGGCGATGAAGCGCGGGGAATGGGCCAGCCCGCACAGGTAGATGCCCTCGGCCGCGAACTCCACGGGCCGCAGCTTCAGGTGGGCCTCCAGGAAGAACCCGTCGACCGTGAGCGGCACTTTGAGGATCTTGGCCAGGGTATTGTTATCCTTGGGTTCGATGCCGGTGGCCAGGACCACGTGGTCCGCCTCCAGGACGAGCCGTGCGCCCAAGGCCGTGTCCTCCACTTCCACGGTTAAGACTTTGCCGGCCTTCACTTCGGGCGGCTCGGCCGCGTCGTACCTGACGAAGGTCACGCCAAGCCGCCGGGCCTCCTCGTACAGCCCCTCCTTGAGGCCGTAAGTCCGCAGGTCCCGGTAGAGGATGAAGACCCGCGCACCCGGCGCCCGCTTCAGCAGGGCCACCGCGTTCTTGACCGCCTGGGTGCAGCAGATCCGGCTGCAATAGGGCCGCTGCTCCGACCGGGAGCCGGCGCACTGGATCAGCACATAGACGCCTGCCCGCGCTTCCCCCGGACCGCCGAGGTCTTCCTCCAGCTGGGTCTGGGTGATGATCCGGGGATCGGCGCCCTGGCCGAACCCGGGTGCCGACGCCTCGGCGGCCCCAGTGGCCACGATCACGGCGCCGTGCTCCACTACCCGCTCCTCGCCTGGGCCGGTTGGGGCCAAGGTCGTGCGGTAGTTCCCCAGGTAGCCCTCCTGGGCCCTCACCTGGTAGCTCAAATGCAGCGAGATCAGGGGATGGGACCTGACTCGCTCCCGTAGCTCCTGCAGCAGGGCCTGAGGATCCTCCCTGTCCGACAGGGCCGTGTGGATATGCCTCAAGTGGCCGCCCAGATCGGGCTCGCGCTCCACCAGGTGGGCGGCATAGCCCTGCTCGGCCAAGGCCAGGGCGGCGGTCATCCCCGCCAGTCCGCCGCCGATGACCAGCCCTGACTGGTTGATGGGGAAGGACCGGGACGGGATGGGATAGAGCAGCCTCGCCTTGGCGACAGCCATGGCAACCAGGGACCTGGCCTTCACCGTGGCCCGCTCGGGCTCGTGCATGTGCACCCAGGAACACTGGTCGCGGATGTTGGCCATCTCGAACAGGTAGGGGTTCAGGCCTGCCTCGCGCAGGGTATCGCGGAACAGGGGCTCGTGGGTGCGGGGCGTACAGGAGGCCACCACCACCCGGTTGAGGCTGTGCTCCTCGATCTTCTCCCTGATGCGGCCCTGGGTGTCCTGGGAACAGGTGTACAGGTTCTCCTCGACGTACGCCACCCCGGGCAGGCCGCGGGCGTTGGCGACCAGGCCCGCCACATCGACCACGTTGGCGATGTTGCGGCCGCAGCGGCAGATGAACACCCCGACCCGCGGGTCCTCCGCCGAAACGTCGCGTTCGGGAGGGTACTCCTTGGTCTTGACCTGGGTGCCCCGGGCGCTTGCCAGCAGGCGTGAGGCGGCACAGGCCGCCGCGCTGGCCTCGACGACGGTCTCGGGGATATCCTTGGGATCGGTCACGGTCCCGGCTGCGTAGATCCCTGGGCGCTGGGTGCGCCATGGCTCCAGGCCGCCGCCAGACAAGAAACCATGCGGGTCGATGTCCAGCCCCAGCCGCCCCGCCGTCAATCGGGCCGGGGCGGCGGGCCTTAGGCCCGTGGACAGGACGACCATGTCGAAGGTCTCCTCGGTGTGCCGGCCGCCGTCGTCCACATAGGTCAAGTCGAGGTCCTTGGTGAGCGGGTCCTGGCGCACCCCGCTGACCATACAGCGATGGTAGCGGACGCCGTGCTCCGCTGAGGCGGCCTCGTAGTAACGGTCGAACTCCTTGCCGTAGGCCCGCATGTCCATGAAGAAGATGGCGGTCTGCAGCCCAGGGATATGCTCCTGGGCGATGATGGCCTCCTTGGTGGCGTACATGCAGCACACCGCCGAGCAATAGGGCTGGCCGCAGCCGACGTCGCGGGAGCCGACGCACTGCAGGAACGCTATCTTCCGCGGTTCCTTCCCGTCGGAGGGTCGTTCCACATTGCCCGCGAAGGGCCCGGAGGCTGACAGCACCCGTTCGAACTCCTGGCTCGTCAGGACGTTGGGGTAGTATCCGTAGCCATACTCGCCCCTGGCCACCGGCACGCTCTCCGCCCCGGGAGCCAGGATGACCGCCCCCACCTCGAGCGCCAAGTCCTGGGCGCAGTCGGCGTGGTTCACGGCTTCCCGCTGGCAAGCATGGACGCACTCCAGGCACTCGGAGCACACGCCGCACTGCAGGCAGCGGGCGGCCTCGGCCTGGGCCGTCTCCCGGTCGTATCCCAGGCTAACCTCGGAGAAGTCCCGGGCGTGTTTTGCGGCGGGGCTTAGGGGCACGGGGTGGCGCCGGCGGGCTGGCACAGGTCCGGCGGGCGGCCGGGCCCGTTCCGGCTCCCCGGCTGCCTCCGCCTCGAGGTCCAGTCCCAGGAGGTAGCGGTGAACGGTCTCGGCTACCCGGTGCCCCCCGGCGATGGCTTCCACCGCCGAAGCCGGACCGGACACGGCGTCGCCGCAGGCGAAGATGCCGGGCGCTGCGGTCGCTCCGGTCCTGGGGTCGGCCACGACGCCGCCCGCCCTGGTCACCTGGACCCCCTCCTCAGCCAGGAAGGCGTTGTCCCCACCTTGGCCGATGGCCAGGATGACCGTGGCTACGGGCAGGCTCTGGCGCTTTGTCTCATCGTAGACCGGGCTGAACCGGCCGGCGGCATCGAAGACCGACACGCAACCGATGCACTCCACCGCCGCCGGGGCATTCCCGCCGCCCGCAGTGATGGCCTTGGGGCCCCACCCCGCAGCGATCGCGACCCCTTCCTCCAGGGCCTCGTCAATCTCCCAGCTATGGGCAGGCATCATGTCCCGGGACTCCAGGCAGGCCACGGTGACAGCCTGCGCCCCTAGGCGCCGGGCCGTCCGGGCGCAGTCCACGGCCACGTTGCCGCCGCCGATGACCACCACCGGTCCCTCCACCGCGGGAGGATCTCCGGCGTTGACCTGTCTCAGGAAGTCCAGGCCCAGGTACACCCGGCCGAGGTCGGCGCCGGGCAGGGGGAGCCCCCGGGCCACCGGGAACCCCGTGGCCGCCACGAAGGCGGCAAACCCCTCCGCCCGCAGGGCAGCCAGGCTCACATCGCGGCCCACCTTCACGCCGCCGCGGAAGCTGAGGCGTTCCTTAGACAGCATCCAGTCGAGCTCGCGGTCCAGCATGTCCAGCGGCAGGCGGTAACGGGGGACTGCCTGGCGCAGCATCCCACCGGGCTGGCCTGAGGCGTCGAACACCGTGACCGGATGGCCGAGGGCCGCCAGGTCCATGGCCGCGGTAAGCCCGCCGGGCCCCGCCCCGATGACGGCGACGGGCTGCAGCCCCTCCTGGGGGCCTGAGGCCTCAGGGTCCGCCCGGCCGGTGCCCGGCCAGCCGAAGTCGGCCGCGGCCCGTTTCAGGGCAGCCAGGGCCACAGGGCCCTCATACTGCCCGCGGTTGCATTCGGTCTCGCACGGATGGTGGCAGATGCGCCCGCAGATCGAGGCGAAGGGCACGCGCCGCCTGACCACGTCCAGGGCCTCCTGGAACTTGCCCTGGGCGATGAGGGCGGCGTAGGCCTGGCCGTTGCACCCCGCCGGACACGTGGCCCGGCAGGGCGGCATCCCGCGCTTCTCGATGCCGAAGGCATTGGGGGTGGCCTGGGGGTAGAGCTTGTAGATGGCCTTGCGCTTGCCCAGGCCGGCGTCGAACGCGCTCGGCTGCACGACCGGGCAGGCCTCGGCGCAGTCGCCGCAGCCGGTGCACTTGTCCATGCGCACGTAGCGCGGCCGCCGCGACAGATACGCCGTATAGCGGCCCGCCTCCCCTGCGAGGGAGATGAGGTCTGCGTCGGTGATGACCTCGATGTTCAGATGCCGGCCCGCTTCCACGAGCTTTGGGGACATGATGCACATGGCGCAGTCATTGGTAGGGAAGGTCTTGTCCAGCCTGGCCATGGTCCCGCCGATGGCAGGCCCGTGTTCGGCCAGGTAGACATAGAAGCCGGCCTCGGCGAGGTCGAGGGCGGCCTGCATGCCGCCGATTCCGCCTCCGAGCACGAGCACGCGTCCGGTGGGTCCCGCCATTAGGCCCCACCTCCCGCACGCCGGGTGACTCCGGCTGGGCTGACCAGGTGATATCTGCCCCAACCTTTGGCCCCGGGCAGATCCAGGGCCAAGCCCACCAACTCGGTGAGATAGAGCACCGGCAACGCCGGGGCCCGCGGGGGGCGCCGCATCTCCAGGTTCAGGCCGCAGAGGGGACAGGCCGTGGCGATGACCTCAGCCCCCGCGCGCGCGGCCCAGCCCAGCAGCCTCCCGCACAGTTCCCTCACCAGGTCCGGTCTGGCGATGGACAGGCCACCGCCGCAGCAGTCGATCCTGCCGGGCCAGTCCACGGGCGTCGCGCCCAGGTCTTCCAGGAGCCTGTCCAGGCTCCGCGGGTGCTCCGCAGCATCGAAACCCAACAGCCCAGGGGGCCGCACCAGCAGGCACCCGTAGTAAGCCGCCACCTTCAGTCCCAATGGGCGCCGCACGCGGGCCAGCCACCGGTCGCGCTGGGCAACCAGGAGTTCCAGCACCGACAGGACCCTGACCCCCGCAGCCTCCGTCGGCCGAGGCAAGCCTGCGGCCTCGGCGATGCCTGGGGCCTCTGCGGGGTCGCACAGGGCCCTGCCGGCAGCCCGCAGGCGATTGTAGCAGGCGGCACAGGGGGCGACCACGTCCAGGCCGGAGCCGGCCGCCAGTCCCAGCACGCGGGCCGGCAAAGCCAGGGATAGGAGGTGGTTCGTAGCGTGGGCGCTGGAGGCGCCGCAGCAGTTCCAGTCCGGGACTTCCTCCAGCGCGAGGCCGAGCCCCGCGCAAACAGCCCGGGTCGACAAATCGTACTCCTTGGCGGTGGCATGGAGGGAACAGCCCGGGTAGTAAAGGTATTTCACCCTTCGCCACCCCCTTGTGTCCGCGCGAAGATGGCCGCCACCGACCGGCGCCCGCGGAGGAGCGTCGGCAAGGGTGGGACCTTGCCTTTGATGGCCAGCCTCAACCCGTGGACGAGGTCACCCAACAGGTTGCCTGAAGACAGCTTGTATCTGGCGAGCAAAGTGGCCTCATGCTGTCTCCCGAACAGACGGATGCCGTCGAGGAAGATGCGATGGAACAACCGCGCCCGGCCCCCGCGGCTTAGCCCGCGCGCTTCGGCCAGTTCCTTCACGGCGTCCATCACCCGGGATACGTCTAGCCCGTTGGGGCAGCGCGCGCTGCAGGTGCCGCAGCCGGCGCACAACCAGGGTCCGTGGGCCCGTAGCGCCGGCCCTTGGGCGCCCAGCTGCACCAGGCGGATGAGCTTGTGTGGCCAAAAATCCATGGCGTGGGCCATGGGGCAACCGGCCGTGCATTTGCGGCACTGGTAGCACAGGGACAGCGCCTGCCCGCTGGCGCTGTGGACCAGCGCGGTGAAGTCGGGGTCCAGCGGGTGGGAGCGACGGTCGATGACTAAGCGCATGCTCGCTCCTCCCTCACTGGATGGCGTCGATCATGGAGAGCACCTGGCCCTTGGCGTAGTTCTTGTGTTCCGTCGCCCCGCTGGGACAGGCCACGGCACAGGCCCCACAGCCCTGGCACAGGACCTCCTTGACCACCGCCACCTTCCGCCTGGTGTCCAGTTCCCTGGCCTGATAGGCGCAGGCCTCGACGCACAGGCCGCACCCCTGGCAGACCTCGCTGATGACCCTGACCACGGTTGGCGGGTGCTGGAGCTCCTTCCCGGCGAACAGCCCCAGTACTTTGCTGGCCGCGGAGCCAGCCTGGCTGACGGCATCGGGGATGTCCTTGGGGGCTTGGCAGCAACCGGTGAGGTACAAACCCCGGGTGAGTGACTCCACTGGACGGAGCTTGGGGTGGGCTTCATTGAAGAACCCGTACTGGTCTGTACCCACTTTCAGCAGCTGGGCGAGGTCCTTGGCCCCGGCCGCCGGGGTGATGGCGGTGGCGAGGACGACCATGTCCGCGGCCACTTCGACCTTCGCCCCGGTGAGGGTGTCGGCGCCCCAGACCATCACCTTGTCGCCCTCCTGGAACACCTTGGCGACCCTGCCCCTCAGGTAGATGGCGCCGTCCTCCTCCTGGGCCCGCTGGACGAACTCCTCGTAACCCTTGCCCCCCGCCCGGACATCCATGTAGAACACATAGGCCTGTCCAGCATGGACTTTGTGCTTGTACAGGCGGGCGTGCTTGGCCGTGTACATGCAGCAGATCTTTGAGCAGTACGGGTACCCCTTCTCCGCATCCCTGGACCCGACACACTGGATGAACACGACCTCCTTGGGCACCTTGCCGTCGGACGGCCGCTTGATCTGGCCGGACGTGGGGCCCGAGGCCGAGTTCAGGCGCTCGAAGGCCAGGCCGTCGATGACGTCAGGCAGCTCGCCGTAGCCGTACTCACCCACCTTGGCGGCGGGGAACAGGTCATAGCCCGTGGCGACGACCACGGCGCCGACGTCCCTGCGCACGGTCTCTTCGCCCTGCTGGAAATCGATGGCGCCGACGGGACACACCTTGGCGCAGATCCCGCATTTCCCTGATCTGAGGTACTGGCAGTGCTCCGCAGCGATGGTGGGCTTGTGCGGGACGGCCTGGGGGAAGGGGATGCTGATGGCCTTGGTCCTGCCCAGCCCGCGCTCGAAGGCCGACGCCAACTTGGTGGGGCACTTCTCCTCGCACAGGCCGCAGCCGGTGCACTTGGACCAGTCAACGTAAGCCGGCGTCCGCTTGATGGTTGCCCGGAAGTTGCCCACATACCCCTCCAGGGCCGTGACCTTGCTGTTGACCAGCAGCTCGATGCGGGGATGCCTGCCGACCTCCGCCGTTTTCGGCGTCAGGATGCACTGGGAGCAGTCCAACGTCGGGAAGGTCTCGGACAATTGGGTCATGTGGCCGCCGATGTAAGGCTCGCGTTCGACCAGCGCCACCTCATAGCCGCCCGCGGCGATCTCCAGGGCGGCCTGCATGCCGCTGATCCCAGCCCCGATCACCAGCGCCCGCCTGGACACGGGCACGCTTATGGGCGCAAGGGGTTCGTCGCGCAGGGCTTTGGCCACCATGCTGGCGACGATGGCCTTGGCTTTGGCCGTGGCCTCTGCGCCGCGGGGATGGACCCAGCTGCACTGCTCGCGGATATTGGCGATCTCGCACTGGTGTTCGTTCAGTCCGCACCCTGCCACCAGCCGCCGGAAAGTGGTCTCATGCATGGCCGGGGAGCACGCGGCCACGACCACAGCATCGAGCCTGTGGGCGGCGCTGGCGGCCTTGATCAGCTCCTGGCCAGGCTCCGAGCACATGTACTGGTAATCCTGGGCGTGGACCACGCCAGGGAGGGCGGCGGCAGCCTCCCTCACCGCGGCCACATCCACCGTACCCGCGATGTTTTGCCCGCACCAGCAGATGAACACGCCGGCCCGTTTCACCCGTTCCCACCTCCAGATTCTCCGGCGAAGCGCGGGGCCGGATCAGCATAGTGGAGATCGAACTGGCAGCAATCGTCACTGAGCCCTAGGGCCTGGGCCAGCACTTGGGTGAAGTACAGGACAGGCAGGGGCTGCCCGTCTGCCGCCAGCTCCGCCTGACGGGCATCCAGATTAAAATGGCACAACGGGCAGCTGGTCACGATGGCCTGCGCCCCCCGCCCGCGCGCTGCCGCGATGATGTTCCTGGCTGCCGCCAGGGAGGCGCGGGCGTCGGCGAGCGTGAGGAAGGCCCCACAGCACTCGGCCTCGTAGGGCGAAGACACCGGCTCGGCCCCCAGGGCCGCGCACAGCTGGTGCAGAACCCGCGGCCGTTCGGGATCGTCGAAGGCCATGACCTCGGCCGGCCTCAAGAGGAGGCACCCGTAGTAGGGGGCGAGCCGCAGGGACAGCCGCCGCTGGGCGCGCCCCGCCAGTGCCTCCCAGCCGAATTCATCCCTGATGACTTCAAGCAAGTGACGCACCCTGACGGGCTGCCACGGTTCTTCGGTGAAGGCCTCCAGTTTCGCCCGGACCTCAGCATCGGTCTGGAGCCTGTGGGCGGTACGTTTGAGCACATTGTGGCAGGCGGAGCAAAGGGTGGTGACGTCCAGCCCGGCCTTGGCCGCGGCCATCAGCGTCCGGTAGGGCGAGGCCAGCGGCAGCAAGTTGTCGGTCGCCAGCGGGTAGACCGCACCGCAACACTGCCAGTTAGCAGGCTCGACCAGCTCCACCCCGAGGACCCGGGCGACAGCCAGGGCGGAGGCTTCGAACTGCGGCGCCTGGGCCTTGACGGTGCATCCCGGGAAATAGGCCAGTTTCATCCCTCCACCCCCACTTACGTCAGTTTGCGGGCACCGCTGACGAACGCCTGCTGGGGCAAACGGGCCAGGACCTCAGGCGGCAGTTTGTTCCAGTCCAGCCTGGGCCTGCCGGCCCTAAGGGCGACGCTGCGCAGGGCCTCCATCACCCGGGACAGGTCGGTCCCCCGCGGGCACCTGGACGCGCAGGAGTGACACGCCGCGCAGTACCAGGGAGCTTCGGCGGCCAGGGCTGCCTGCTCTTGCCCGAGCTGGACCAGACGGATGACCTGATGGGGAGGCCTATCCATGAACTCCACCATCGGACAGCCCGCCGAGCACTTCCCGCACTGATAGCAGGTCAGTACCCGTTCCTCGCTCAGCTCCTCGATGCGCTGGACGAATGCACGAGCGACCTCGTCTCTGGACAGTCGCACGGTCTGAAGGACCTCCTCTAGCGCGCGCGGTTGGCGAGCTCCACCAGCTCCACCGTACGCTGGTGGATCCGCTGGGGGTCGACGGTCAGGCGGGCCACGCCTGAATCCATGGCCGCCTGGGCGACGGCCGCCGCGACCGCCGGGGCCACCCTCCGGTCGAAGGGCCGGGGGATGACGTACTCCTCGTTGAGCTCAGCAGCGGGGATGAGGGCCGCAATGGCCTTAGCGGCAGCTATCTTCATGGGCTCGTTAATGTCCTTGGCCCGGCAGTCCATGGCGCCCCGCAGCACCCCTGGGAACGCCAGCACGTTATTGACCTGGTTGGGGAAATCGCTGCGGCCGGTGCCCACGACCCTAGCGCCCGCCGCCTTGGCCTCGTCGGGGAAGATCTCCGGCACGGGATTGGCCATCGCCAGGACGACGGCGTCCGGGGCCATGGAGGCCACCAGCTCGCGGCTGACCGCGCCCGCTACCGACAGGCCGACGAAGGCGTCGGCGCCGACGAAGGCCTCAGCCAGGGTCTTCACCCGGCGCTTGTTGGTGCAGAGCGCTATCTCCTCTTTAAAGCGGTTCATCCCCTCGGCGCGCCCCGCGTAGATGGCGCCCTTGGTGTCGCAGAGGATGACCTCCTTGATGCCCATGTCGAGCAGCAGCTTAGTGCAGGACATGCCCGAGGCCCCGGCGCCGTTGATGACCAAGGTGGCTTGGTCCAGGCCCTTGCCGACTACCTTGAGCGCGTTGAGCAGGGCGGCGGCGACCACGATGGCTGTGCCGTGCTGGTCATCGTGGAAGATGGGGATGGACGTTTCGGCCTTCAGCCGGGCCTCCACCTCGAAACACCGCGGGGCGGAGATATCCTCCAGGTTGACCCCGCCAAAACTGGGTTCGCACAACTTCACAAACTCGACGATCCTGTCCACTTCCTTGGTGCGGATGCACAGGGGGAACGCGTCCACCCCCGCGAAGCACTTGAACAGGATGCACTTGCCCTCCATGACGGGCATGGCCGGTTCGGGCCCGAGGTCCCCCAGGCCCAGCACAGCGGTGCCGTCGCTGACCACGGCCACGAAGTTGCCTTTGGCCGTGTATTCGTACGCCTTCTCAAGGTCAGCATGGATCTCCTTGCACGCCTCGGCGACGCCGGGCGTATAGGCCAGGCTGAGGTCCTGCTTGTCCCGGACCGGCACCTTGGTTGCCACTTCGAGCTTGCCTTGGTTGTCCCGGTGGAGTTTCAGTGCGTCTTCCTTCAGGCCCACGACTCATCCCCTCCCTGCACGGACTTGGGACCGGTACTCAGCGACGCCCCGGGCGTAGTAGTCCTCGCCCTCGCTGTCGATGGCGACGATGGTCGGAAAATCGGACACGGTGAACCGGTGGATGGCTTCGGGGCCTAGGTCGGGAAAGGCCACGACTTCCGAGGCGGTGATGCTCCGCGCCAGCAGCGCGGCGGCCCCGCCCACGCACACGAGGTAGACGGCGCCGTGCCTGCGCATGGCCTCAACGACCTCCGGGTGCCGCGACCCCTTGCCGATCATGGCGCGCAGCCCCAAGGCCAGGAGGGGCGGGGTGTACACGTCCATCCGGCCGCTGGTGGTCGGCCCCGCCGATCCCACCGGGCGGCCCGGGGGCGCCGGCGACGGCCCGACATAGTAGATGGCCTGGCCGTTCAAGTCGATGGGCAGTGGCTTGCCCTCCTTGAGCAGCTCGACCAGCCGCATGTGGGCGGCGTCACGCCCGGTGTAGATGACCCCGTTCACGCGCACGGTGTCGCCTGCCCGCAGGCCCCTTGCGGTGGCCTCATTGATGGGGAAAGTGATGCGCTGCTCCATGGGGACGCCTCCTCTAGATCACCATCTCCGCGTGCCTGGCGGCGTGGCAGTTGATGTTGACCGCCACCGGCAATGAGGCGATGTGACACGGTGACCACTCCACGGCGGCCCACAGGGCGGTCACCCTGCCACCCAGGCCCTGGGGTCCGACGCCCAAGTCGTTCACAGCGCTGAGGATGTCCCGCTCGAGTTGGGCCATGTCCGGGTCGGCATGGTGGCTGCCGATCGGCCTCAGCAGCGCGCGCTTGGCCAGGAGGGCGGCGACCTCCATGGTGCCGCCGATGCCCACGCCCACGATCACGGGGGGACACGGGTTGGGGCCGCCCTGCTCCACCAGCCCCACGGCGAAGTCCCGCACCCCGGCCAGCCCGGCCGCGGGGGTGAGCAGCTTGACGCCGCTCATGTTCTCGCTGCCCCCACCCTTGGGGGCCACGGTGATCCGCACCCTATCCCCCGGGACGATCTGCGTGTGGATGACGGCAGGGGTGTTGTCCCCCGTGTTCCTGCGGGTGAAGGGATGACACATCGACTTGCGCAGGTAACCTTCCTGGTAACCCCGGCGCACCCCGGCGTTGATGGCTTCGGTGTAGTCCCCGCCGGTGACGCGCACGTCCTGGCCCAACTCCACGAAGACGACGGCGACGCCGGTGTCCTGACACATGGGAAGGCGTTCATCCCTAGCGATAGTCGCATTCTCGATGATCTGCCTGAGAATCTCGCGCCCGACGGGCGACTGCTCGGCCTGGACCCCTGCCTGCAGGGCCCGGACCACATCGTCGCTCAGCTCCACATTGGCCTCCTGGCAGAGCCGGGCGACGGCCCCTGCCAGCTCCTCCGCCCTGACTTCCCGCACAGCAACCCCTCCCTTAGACAAGCCAACGGCCGACACTCACATAAGCGTCGGCCGGTTCGGACGGCAGTCGGGATGGTGCGGTAGCACATCCCCTGGCGCCTCAGGCGTCTTGTGCCCCCGCGGCCCCACTGGTCGGCCGCGGAGGAAACCTTGCGTATATGCGGTTATGCTACTTTCCGGGGCTGACCGCCCGGAACCGTTCCAAGGCCGTCTTCATGGCCACGCACAATGACTTCTGCGCGCTGCCCAGGTACCTGTCCTCGAGGCTCTGGATGATGGCGCCGAAGTCCGACATCAGGTTCTTCCCCTCGACCAGGCCGGCGAAGAATTCCCTCCCCAGCCTCGTGGCCAGGGTACAATCGGCCCGGACGATCCGGCCCCTGGGCTCGACCTCAAGGGCTATGCCGACCACCCGCGACAACTCGCTGGCGGTGATGCCCGCGGGAAGCTTGGCATAACCAGTGACGAACACCGTCCCACCCAACGTCCTTACCTCACTCACGGCCGCGGCAACAAGCCGGCCCGGGCCACGATCTCAGGTACGATGGTCTCCCAGTACACCGCCATGATGTGGACCCCAGCCACGCCCTCGATTTGCCTTAACTGCTGGATTATTTCGACACACAGGGCCACGCCTTCCTGCTCCGGATCGGCGGCCCCCTCCATTCTCTTGACGAGCTGAGCGGGGATCCGCATGCCGGGGACAGTGGCCATGTACTTCAGCGCCGCCGCGGATTTGACGGGGATGACCCCGCCCAGGATGTGGATGCGCTTGTGCAGGCCGGCCGAGCGTACCCCTTCCATCCACTGGGCGAACCGGGGCACATCGAAGACGGCCTGGGTCTGGACGAAGTCCGCGCCCGCCCGTGCCTTCTTCTCCAACCTCATCACCCTGAACTCGAAGGGGTCGGCGAAGGGGTTCTCGGCGCAGCCGATGAACAGCTTGGGCTCCACCTTGCACTCCTCGCCGCAGAGGAAGCGCTTGTCATCCCTCAGCCCCTTGACGGCGGCGATGAGCTGGATGGAGTCAAGGTCAAAGACGTTCTTGGCCGTACCGTGGTTGCCGAAGGACTGGTGATCGCCGGTGAGGCAGAGGACAGTCTTCACGCCCAGGCTGGCAGCCCCGAGCAGGTCGCTCTGCAGGGCGATGCGGTTGCGGTCGCGACACGTCATCTGGATGATGGGGTCGCCTCCCGCGGCCAGCACATGCACAGCCGCGGCGATGCTGGACAACCGGACGATGGCGGTCTGGTTGTCCGTCAGGTTCTGCCCGTCGGAGCAGTCCTTGAGCATGGCAGCGTGCTTGGTCACTCCCTTGGCGGAGGCGCTCTTGGGCGGCCCGAGCTCGGACGTGACCGCAAAGTTCCCTGAGGCCAGGACTCGTTCCAGGCGCGACCCGCTGATCATAGCGCTGCATCCTCCCTCACGATGCGCCGCGGACCGCCATCCCGGTGGCGCGACCAGTCTTTGGGGGGCCGGACCTCGGCCAGCAGCTCCAGGCGGCGTTGGGCTTTCAGGCGATCGAAGATGAGCTGCCACGCGCAGTCGGTGTCTTCGCTGACTTCGCACTTGCCTTCGGCGCTGCCTCCGCATGGTCCATTCAGCAGCGACTTCGAACACCTGGCGATAGGGCAGATGCCGCCGGTGCTGTCCAGGATGCAGTCACCGCAGGCGGCGCAACGTTCCGCCCAGTCTCCGTGCTTGACCGGTATCCCGATGAAGCTGGTGTTCAGGCCCGGGTACACGGGCAAGTCCGCATACCGCTCGGCGATGGTCTGCACCCCCGCGCCGCAGCCTAAGGACAGGATGGCCTCGGCCCCAGCGAGCTTCGCGGCAAGCTCCTCGACGAATTCGTGCTCGCACTGGCGCTCGATGGTGGCCTCCACGACCTCAAGGGGCTTGCCCTCAGCCTGCCTGGCCAGCCGCAGGGCAGCCGCCAGCACGCCGACCTCCTTCTCCCCTCCGGCCAGGCACACGGTGACACAGGTCCCGCAGCCGGCCAGCAAGACCTTGCCGTGGGGGGCCAGCATCGCCAGGATGGACTCCACAGGTTTCCGCTCGCCCACGATCATCTCGCGCTCACCCTCCCCCGGTTAGGTCCTAGTCCACTCAAGCTCTCCGCTAAGTCGCCCAGCGCCCGCTCCAACTTGATCGCTCCGTCGGGGCCCAGTTCGGCCCAGGCGACTCGCTGGGGTTCCAGTCTGAGCTGGGGCAGCAGGCCTTGCACATAGGCGACCCGTGCCCGCGCGCGGACGTTGCCGGTCAGATGACGGCAGGCATCAGCCGGGCACCCGGCCACCAGCACCCCCTCGGACACCAGCAGGGCGCGCAGGATCTGGACCACTTCGACCTTGCCCCCACAGGGCACTTCCACCATCCTGACATCCATGCCCAAGGGCCTGGCCCATTCGCCCAGACGCCTGTGGGCGGCCGCCGTGCCCGCGCACAGGAAGGCAGTCAGCTCGCTCACCGCCCCACCTCCCCGATCTCCGCCAGCATGGCCGCGTCGGCATACCCCTCGACCTGGATGGCCTTGGCGGGGCACTCGCCCGCGCACACCCCACACCCGTAGCACGCCTGGGGCACGGCAGAGGCGGCCCGCGCGACGCTGTCCACGACGATGGCCCGGTGCGGGCAGGCCCGCTGGCAGGTCAGGCAGAGGGCGCACTTGTCCGGGTCCACGACGGCCACGGGCCAGGTACGGCCGATTTCCCCTCCGGCTATCAGTGCGCCCGCGCCCATGGCGGCGGCCCTGGCGTCACGGATGGCCTCGGCCTCGGTCATCGGCCCCCGGCAGGAGCCGGCGACGTAGATGCCCCGGCGCCTGGTCAGGACCGGTTCGGCGTGGACGCTGTCGGCCTGCAGGTAGCCGTCGGGGCCCGTGTCCAGGTCAAGGGCGCCGGCGATGGCGGGGGCGTCCGCCGCCGGGGCGGCGCTGAGCCCGAGGACGATGAGGCCTTCCGGGGCAGCCAGTTCACGCCCCGAACCAGCTTCCACGGCCACGAGCCGCCCTGCCGCCGGGGCCACCCGGTCGTACTTCACGAAGGTGACGCCACGGCGGCGGGCTTCAGCATACAACGCCTCCAGCCCATCCCCGGCGACCCGCGCCTCCCGGTGGAGGATATAGACCGAGCTCCCCGCGCCTGCCATGGACACGGCTGTCCTCAGGGCAGGCTCGAAGCACCAGCGTCCCTCGCCGGGGGCGGCGTCCAGCCAGAAGGTGACCTTGGCGGGAACGTCAGCGGCGGCGAACGGACCGGCGACCGTGGCGATCCCAGCTCCGGGGCACAGCCCCCCATAACAGTCTGACCGCAGCTCCCACCGGCAGCCGGTGGCCACGATGACAGCGCCGCAGGAGACCTCGCCGCTGACCGCGCCGGCCAGCCTCGCTGTGAAGGCGCCGGCGTGACCGGTGAGTCCGGCCAGGGTCGTCGAGACTGCGACTTCCACCGAGGCGCCCAACCCTGTCACCGGGCCCGGCCCCCCTTCCACCAGCAGGACCGGGCAACCGAGGGCGGCCAAGGCCCGGGACGCCTCGCGCCCGGCCACACCGGCCCCGAGCACTAGAACCTTGCGCTCGGCGGGAAAGCGCCTGGGAACGGCGGGGTGCCAGCCCAAGGCGGCGGCCCGGCGCTGCGCGGCTGTCAGGGCCGCGTCCAGCCTCCGGCGCAGGCTGGCCTCATCCGGGGCCAGCCATGCTATCTCCCGTACGTCCACACAGGCCAGGCCCGCTGGAAACCCCTCCCGTTCCGCCAACTCCCGCCCGCAGGACAGCACCACCACAGCCTGACCCTGCTCCAGCAACGACCGCACGCGGGCGAGCCCTTCCGGACGGCACGGGACAAGGGGTTCGACCCCGGCAGGCAGGTCCACGCCCAGGCAGGCCCGGTCACTGCATCCGGTCAGCACACCCATCTGACGTCGCCTCCTCGGCCGGACAGGTAGACGAGGGCCTTCAGGGCTGCCTCGTGACCTCCGGCGACGGCTTCCGCTATGTCCGACGGCTGGGCGCACGTACCAGCGGCGAACAGCCCCCTGGAGGCCTCGTCTTCGCCCAGGGTGAGAAAACCTGCGTCGTCGACGGGCAGTCCCAGTGGCAGGGTCTGCGCCTGGGGCCCCATGCCGACCGCCAGCACCACCAGATCATGCTGGACCGGGTCCCACGGCTGCGACGCCTCGCACCGGACATGCAGGGCCCCGCCAGCGGCCCACACCCGCGAGGGCATGGCCCTGACCAGCCGCAGGCCAGCCGCCTCCAACCGGGCCACTTCCGCCGCGGCGGCCTTGCCCTGGCGCTGGAAGTCCATATGGTAGATGGTCAGCTTGGTCCCGGGCGACTGGTGCATGAGTAGGGCAGCCAGCCGCAGGGACACCATGCAGCAGGCCCTGGAGCAGTACTCATGCTCCTCATCCCGGGAGCCGACGCACTGGATGAAGGCCACATCGCGGGGGGTGAAACCCACAGCCGCGGAGGCCAGCGCCCCACCCTGCAAGGCCAGCTCGAGCTCAGCCGTGGTCATCACCCCGGGCAGCCGGCCCCAGCTGAGGGCGGGTTTGGCGCCCGCAGCGAACGCCGCGTGCCCGGTGGCGATGATGACGGCCGCTGCCGCCAGCTCGCGCAGGGTCCCGTCCTCACCCGCCGGGGCCACGAGGCGGGAGGCCCCTGGACGGCCATGCACAGCGGCGGAACCGCCGGAGCTCACCGTCAGGCGGTAGCCGTCTCCGGCCGCGACCATGCGCTCAATGTCGGCGTTGACCAACACCGTGATGCGGGGGTCCTCAGCCACCTTGCGGGCCTGCTCGAGCCCAAGGCACACATGGCACTTGCGGCAGGCGTCCGTGGCCTTGCAGGCGTATCCCCGCGCCTTGCCGCCCAAGCCAGGTCCCCGTTCCAGCAGGGTCACCCCGACTCCGGCCGCGGCCAGACCGACGGCCGCGGCGCACCCCGCGGGCCCCCCGCCCACTACGACGGCAGTCCGTTCAGGCACTTGAGGTCACCTACCTGCCTATTGCTTCCGGAAGACCTTGAGATAGGAGTCGCAATACACATCCTGATTCAACAGGATGCGCGCCGTGGCGATCGCATCGAGCAAGGCCTCGTCCTCCACATCGAGGATGGCCGCGTCCAGTCCGCACGTCATGGCCATGACCGCGAAAATGCGGTTGACCAGGGGCCGATCCAGGGTCTTCTGGGACACGTTCGACAACCCCACCACCGTCTTGGGGGCTGGATTGGACAGCAGCTTCACCTGACGCAAGGTCTCCAGGACCTCAGGGGCATGATCCTGGGCCACGTTACACGGCAGGATCAACGGGTCGATGAAGAGGTCTTCCATGGGGAGCCCGAACTCATCGGCCGCCGCCACCAGTTCCATGGCCAGGGCCACTCGGTTCTCGGCGTTCTTGGGGATGCCCTTGGCGTCCATCGCCAGCCCGATGATCCTGGCGCCGTGCTGCTTGGCCATGGGGAAGACCCGCTCGATCTTGGCCCTGTCCGCCGGACAGCTGTTGATCAGCGCGGGGCGCTTGCACAGCTCGAGCCCTGCCTCGATGGCGTTGTAGTTGGTCGAGTCCAGGCACAGAGGCGTGTCGGAGACCTCCTGGATGGTGGTGACCAGCCAGCGCA
>JBFMBV010000012.1:0-52992 GCA_040755005.1 Bacillota bacterium | reverse complement strand
CTTAACCAGACGAACGGCCTCTGCACGGAACTGAGGCGCATACGGAAGCTTTGTACCTGCCATTTGGACACCCCTCCTCTTTGATAATAACAACTGTTGGGTGTCCACGGAAGAGAGGCAACTTCACGACAGCAATTGGCCCATTCATAGCAGGCGCTACCGTGAGGACTCTAGGGTTGCAGTTCTCCACACAAATAAACGGATTCACGTTCCTAGTAAGCGCAGGAGCCATGGCGTATACAGCGTTGTCAAGCTGGACGACGAGCAAAGCTGCGACAGGGACGCAAGACAGCTCCTCAAAACAGGGATCGATCAAGGAGAGCATCGCCGCGGTGTTCCGCCAGCCCCTGCTACGACGGTACTATACCGCCGCAGTTATGTCTGGCTTGGGATATGGTGTGCTGCATTATCTGGTCGTGTATGCCAACTCCGTGCTCTTGGGCGATGAGGCTACATATGGCGCTCTCCTCGCTGCACTTGGCACTGGCGGCCTCATGAGTCTCGCCTTACTCATAGTTCCAGTTAGTCGCGTTAGGCCCTTTAGGGGTTATTCCGTGGCGCTGATGATGGACGCTGTCGCCTTTCTGGGTTTGGGTCTGTTTCCTATGCCTACTCAAGTGGCCGCAGCCGTCCTCTTTCTATCGGGCGGGAACGATGCGTTGGCATCAGTGTCTTCCGAAACGATCATCCAGCGACATGCAGGGGCCCAGTCTTCCGCTCAGGCCTTCGCTTTGGATGCGGCTCTGTCGCGTCTTGCTACTCCCGTCGGCATCCTTGCCACCGGGTTAGTCGCGGACTCTCTTGGCATGAGGTTCGCCTTTTCAATGAGTGCAGTAATATTGGGTGCTGCCGCAGTCTCCACATACCTGGTCCGCGAAGTTGCTCACTCAACACCTCCGCCGGCGTCCGGTAGCCCAGGCTCTGGTGGAGTTGACCCGCCCCCAAGCGAATCACCTCAGGGCGCCTAGCGGAAAAGGCCATCAACTGCGCAGTGCTACTGCGAAGCTACGCCAGCTTGGCTACGTTATACTGTTCTCAAAGACTACTTCAAACCCCTGCGTCGGCATAGCCTGCCGGTCGCAACCATGCGGTTTGGGACTCAGACCCCACGTCTTCGAGGAACTAAGCATCCCCCATCAACACCGAACTCCACCAGGCTATCAACAGAGTCAGGTCCTGTTTTCGTCCTGGGCGAATGAGTTATCGCTTGACCCCAGCTTGTGGTGACGCTCGAGGGCCAACGCAGGCAGGGATTCCCAGGAACATGGAGAAGACAGAGCGGGTCCCGGAGCATCAAGTAGGGGGTGCCCTGGTGAGTTCAGCGGACGTGCGCCGATAGCAGACAACGCCAGGGGGCGTCTGCCGTCAGGGAGGAGCGGTGAAGCCGCAAGGACCTGGCGGAGGGCCGAGCGCGTTCGTGGCACGACCCAGACCAGCACCCAACGAGGTACCGGCGTTACGCCCAACTTCGTCTAGCTAGGTGAACCGCCGGATGCGGACCCGCATGTCCGGTGGTATGGGAGGACGAGGGGCGTGACGCCCCTCTCCTACCCGCTGGAGGTCCATATGGGGGAGTCCGTGGTCTCCGTCACCGCTGTGTCCAAGCAGTACGTGCGCGTCAGGCGGCGCCCGGGCGTAGCCGGGGCTATGGTAGATATCTTCGCCCCCCGGGTAGAGCGCATCCAGGCATTAGCTAATATAGACCTGCAGGTGTCGGCCGGTCATTGCCTCGGGCTGCTCGGGCCGAACGGAGCGGGGAAATCCACCCTGATCAAGCTCATCGCCGCCATCTTGGTGCCGGACGCGGGGGCCATCCGCATCCAAGGGCTCCTCCCGGCCACTGACCGCCACGCCTACCTCCGCCAGATTGGTGTAGTATTCGGGCAGCGTTCCCGGTTGATCTGGGATCTCCCAGTCCGGGACGTCCTTGAGCTTTTCCGCATGCTGTATCGGGTTGATCCCGAGTCCTACCGAGCAAGGGTCGAGAGACTGGTCAACTGCTTTGACCTCGCAGACCTGATTGACGTGCCTGTCCGGCAGCTCAGTCTCGGGCAGAAGATGCGCTGCGAGATTGCCGCCGTACTGGTGCCTGGTCCCAGCGTGCTGCTCCTGGATGAGCCGACCGTAGGTCTTGACCTCAGGGCCCAGTATGCCCTGCGGTCCATGCTCTCAGAGCTCAAGCGTTCAGCTGATGTCGCCATGCTCATTTCATCCCATGAGCTTCACGACATAGAGCAGCTGGCCGATTCGATAGTGGTGATGGACAAGGGCAGGGTCGTGTTCCATGGTGACGGAGAGCAGCTCATACAGACATACGGCACGGGGTACAGGGTCCGGGTCGTGGCCGAAGGCGGTACCCTGGCAGCGCACCCTGGGGTCGAGTGGCTCAGCGCCAACGAGCTCCAAGCAGAGGCACAGGACACCCGCACGCTGACGGCGCTGCTCCAATGGCTACCGACTGCCTGCAGCGCCATTGTCGACGTGCATGTCACCGTGCCGTCGCTGGAGGATGCCTTGCTGAAGCTGTACGAAGGGCGGTGCCCCGGTGAGCGGTTATCTCCGTCTAGTTAGCATCGGCTATCGGCGCCGTCTAGCCTATCGCGGAGGGGTCTTCTCACTCATCTGGCTCTATGCACTTACCTTCGGCGTGATGATCTGCTTCTGGCGTTTCATCGGCGCTGGGACGGAGGGGGAGACCATGCGGGGCTTCACCTATCCCGAGACCATCACCTACCTGTTCTTAGCGGTACTGATCAGGAACTTCGTCAACAGCGACCTGGACATCCGCCTGGCTACGAAGATATCCTCCGGCGCCTTCGCCGGCGACCTCATCCTGCCCCTGAACCCGATCCTGGGGAATGTGGCTGAGTCGATCGGAACATCCCTGTACATGTTCACCTGGGGTTCCCTCCCCATCGGGGCGGCGCTGATGCCCTTCGTCCCGCTGGTGGGGACGACCCTCGCGAGGCTCCCCGCATTCGCGGGGACTCTGGTCATGGCTGCTGCGATGAACATCTACATCAACTACATCGCTGGTCTCATGAGTGTCTGGACAAGGCGGATAGCCGGTGTCCTTGCGCTCAAGGCTTGTCTTACCCTCGTCCTCTCCGGGACGCTGGTTCCAATCGCCTTCCTGCCGGATTGGGCGGCATCCCTGGCCCGCTGGTCTCCCTTCGCATCCCTCACCCATGTGCCGGTGCTGTCCTACCTCGGCAAGCTGAGTGCTGGCGACCTTACAGCCGCCCTGGCCGTTCAATTGGCCTGGATGCTGGTACTGCATGTCCTGGCAGCAGGTTTGTGGTCGAAGGCGCGTAAGCGCTATGCCGCCTACGGAGGCTGACGTGCTGCTACTGCAGGTCTGGAAGCCATCGCTGAGGAGTGCAACGGCGGATGCAACTGATCTGTGGCTTGCACTCGCAGCCGGACTCGCCAACGAACTGATGCTGGCCACCCCCGTCCTGGCTGGGCTAGGCCTGTTGGCCGGGGGGCTTTCGGCTGCCAGGCAGTTTGTCCTTGGCTATGCCTATCTTAGGCTGGTGAGGTCCCTCTACGGCCTCCTGCTTAGCGGCATCGACGAGATACCCCGCTTGGCCCTTCAGGGCGATCTTGACCAGCAGGTCGTACTGCCGGTGAACTGGGTAGTGGCCGTCGCCCTCAGCAGGTTTGACCCGTCGCGCATCGGCTCCACTACCTTCGCCCTCGGCCTTTACATCCTGTACGCCAGTGGGGCCTCGGGCTGGTGGCTGGCTATGGGGGCCGTCCCGTTCGCAGTCCTCACTGCGGCTTCCCTACACCTGGCGACTTCTGTGACGGCCGCTTTCTGGTTTCCGGATCCTCGGAACACGCTCAGTGCGAGCCTGGAGAGGGTTACCGAGTTCTACCAGTACCCTGAGGGCATCTATCCTGGCTGGCTCCGGGAGATCCTCCTCTGCCTGCCCCTGGGGGCCGCCGTCTACCTGCCCGTGCGCGTGCTGGGAGGGGGGCCCCCCTACCTTGTCCTGATTCAGGCCGTCGTTGCCGTGCTCTGTTGGGCGGCTGCCATCAAGCATGCCGACTGGTCGTGGAGGCGGTATCAAAGTGCGGGAGGGGCATAGACGGCGTGTCCTAGCCACAAATCGGCGCATCCTTCACAGGAGGAGGGCCATGGCAGTCGAACTAGTCCAACAGTAGCCCGCGGTATCCACAGGGCCTGGCGGATGCAGGCTGAAGGGGGCACCTCATGCGCCTCGACTACGGGAAGACGCTCACCCTGGGACTGGGCTTTCTCGCCATCAGCATGACCTGGTCGGTGTACAACTCGTTCGTCCCCGTTTTCTACGCGCGGTTCGTCCAGAGCAGCGCCCTCATCGGGCTGCTGATGACCATCGACAACATCATCGGCGTTGTATTGTCCCCCTGGGTCGCCTATCGTAGCGACAAGACCTGGACCCGCTTCGGCCGCCGGATGCCCTACATCCTGCTGGGGTGCCCCATCGGGGCGCTGTTCTTCGCGCTGATCCCGTTCCACACCGGGCTGTGGCCCCTCCTCGTCGCCACCATCGGCATGAACCTGGCGGTCGGGTTCTACCGGGCGCCGGCCGTGGCCCTGATGCCAGACACCACGCCCCGGCCCTTGCGCAGCCAGGCCAACGGCATCATCAACCTGATGGGCGGGGTTGGGGCGGTGGCCGCCTACTTCATCGCCGCGCCCCTTTTCCGCCAAGCCAGCCACTTACCCTTCGTGCTGACTGCAACCGCCGCCGTCATCGCCGTCAGCCTGTTCTACCTCCGTATCAGAGAACCGCGCCAGCTGACCCGGGACGAGGCGGTCGCCGGGGCCACGTTTCTGGACGCGGTCCGCAGCATCTTCCGCCCCTCGCGGCGGGGTGCCCTCTACCTTCTCCTCGCCATCTTCGCCTACTTCATCGGGCACCAGGGCGTCGAGTCCTTCTTCACCCTGTATGCGGTACGGGTGCTGGGGGTGGACGCAGCAGCCGGGGCCTTCACCTTCGGCTTCCTGGCGGTGTCCTTCATCATCTTGGCCGTGCCGGCAGGGCTGCTGGCGGCGAGGTTCGGCCGGCGCAGGTGCGTGCAGGCAGGGGTCCTGCTCCTGCTCGGGGTGTTCCTGGCCGTGTTCGCCACACGCTCGGTCCAGACCGTGAGGCTGCTCTTCCTCCTGGCAGGCGGCCTGGCCTGGGCACTGGTCAACGTCAACGCCTATCCCATGCTGGTGGAGATGGCCAGCGATGCTGAGACCGGCACCTTCACCGGGCTGTACTACTTCTTCCAGTCGGCGGCGGCCATCAGTGGGCCGCCCTTGATCGGCTTGCTCAAGGACCTGTTCGGCTATCAGTACCTGTTCCTGTACTGCGCTATCCCGATGGTGGCAGCGTTCTGGCTGGTGGGGAAGGTGCGGGGCGGGGAAGCGCCAGCGGAGGCTAGTTCAGCCTTGGCACCGGCAGCGCCCGGGGCCACGGCCCCGTCATAGTGATGGCCCCGGCGCCATGGAACCCTGCGAAGTGCCGCAGCTCGTCTGCGAAGGCATCCAGGAATGCGGGGGTCGGCGCGAAGTCCGGCTCCAGCCAGAGGCCCTGAACCGTGAACACGCCCTTGGACCGATCGAGGGCCGGCGAGAGTCTGCCAACGAGGCGGTCCCCGTGGAGGATCGGCAACACGTAGGGCCCGTAGGTGCGCCGCTCAGGTTTGAGGTAGATTTCCCAGGTATACGCGAACGCGAACACCTCGGCCAGCCGCCTGCGGCTGGCCAGCAGATTGTCCAGGGGGGGAAGCAGCCTAACGGAGGCTAAAGCCGGGCCCGAGTCCACGAGGCGGGCCGTATCCGCAGCCGGAGCGTAGTACGGCTTGGCCGCCCCTTCCACCCACACCTTGACAGCCCTGCCCGCGGCGAGAAGGCGCTCACTTAGTCCCACACGCGCAGCCGTTGGCTGGCTCAGCCAGCCGTACTGGGGGTCGCCCGGGAACCCCAGACCATAGGCCTGCAGGTACTTCAGGGTGAGTTCCAGCTGGGGGTCAGCGGGGGCCGCCGCCAGTATGCCTGGCGGCACGACCCGTTCCGGCAGGTCGAAGTACTGGCGGTTGTTCTGCCGCGACGCCACCGCCAGTTGGCCGCTGAACCACAGCAGGTTCAGGGCGTGGCTCACGGCCCGCGCGGATGCCTGCCACCAGCTCGGCATCCGGTCCTGCTGCTCGAACTCGGCCGAAGAGAGGGGACCTTCCGCTGCGATCCGCTTGAGCACCGTGTCCATCAAGGGCTGGGCGTGGGCGTACTGCTTGGGGTAGATCGCCTGGGCCCGGTCGAACCGTGGCCTGAACAGGGGATAGTCCTCCACGGGGACGATGATGCGCATGTACCCCGGCACCTCGATCAGCGCGGGACTGCCATATAAGGCCCCGTCCAGGTGGGCGGGGTCATACCCGCTGAGCCTGGCCCGGAGGACGAGGTTGTGGTTGCGTTCCACCACGTAGACTGGGTCCACCTGGACGTACTCCAGGTGCCGGACGGCATCGGTGACGGCGGTGGGGCTGCTGGAACCCTTGCGGGCGAGCAGGTCGCGGTTGACGATGTACCGTCTGGCCTGTTCTCGGCCGATGCGTAGCTCCTGCATAGCTCTCCCCCTCACATGGGTGGTATGTTCTCAGGCAGATGCCCGTATCCTGCCGGCGGATGGGAAAGGCTTAGGGGGCAGGGAGCGCTGTAGGTTGGGTAGAATATGGAGCCGATGTGTCAACTGCCCCGACTACACTGTAACGCCGCGGGACTGAGCGAGCTTGAGTCTTTCCGGGGGTGTCCCAAGTGTGCATCCTAGACCTTGACGCCCAAGATGCTGCGGCCTGCGAGCAGGCAGCCGCCCTGCTGGTCGAGGGCTTCCGGGAGCATGCCCCGGAGGCCTGGCCCGACATGGGCAGCGCCTTGGAGGAAGTCCGCGAGGCCTTCACCGGCGGCCGCATCGTCCGGGCGGCCGTCCGCGCCGACGGCCTCCTGCTCGGGTGGATCGGCGGCATCCCCACGTACGGCGGGAAAGTGTGGGAGCTGCACCCGCTCGTGGTGCACGGGGAGCACAGGCAAAGGGGCATCGGCAGGGCCCTCGTGGCGGACCTGGAGGAGCAGGTACGCCGGCACGGCGGGTTGACGCTGTGGCTAGGGGTGGACGATGAGGACGGCAGCACGACTCTGACCGGGGTCGACCTGTACCCCGACGTCTTGGGCCATGCTGCCAGGATACGGACGGTTCAGCGTCATCCCTATGACTTCTACCGGAAGCTCGGGTTCGCGGTGGTAGGGGTCATGCCTGACGCCAACGGGTTTGGCCGGCCCGACATCTACATGGCCAAGCGGGTGGGGCCGGCCCCCTCAGCCTAAGCGGCGGTTCCCTACCGAAACAGCAGCCTCAGCTCGTCCCATGACGCCCGCAGGCTGCTTAACGCTAGCATTGCCTGGAGCTTGTCCTCCAGTTCCATCGCCGCTTTGAGCCTCCCCAGCTCCTCCTCGAAGAACTCCCGGGCTGTCGCCTCGGTCTGCAGCATCAGGCCGAGGCGGTTTGACGCCCAGGCCCACTCGACCTCCGCTACTCCGGCCCTGACCTTGTCCCAGTCGTCGGCCCGTACAGCAGCGGTGGTCCTGGCGATGGCGTCGCCGACGTCGCCCTGGCGCCTGACAGGCCTCAGCAACGGCCCGCAGCCAGCCACCGCTAGGCTGACCGCCAGGCACAGGCAGAGTGCGGAGCCGTAGCGCCGCAGCGGGTTCATTCCCGTCCCTCCCGGATGTCTGCGGCGGCGGTCTTGCCGTCCGCGTATTCCTTCGCCGTAAGCAGGTGGGGGCGTAGGGTGGCTACCAGCTCGCGCAGACGCATGGCGTTGTCGGCATACATCCGCTTGGCCGCCTCATCATCCGTCTCCAGGGCGAAGCTTTCAAGGTCAGCGGCGGCGCACTTGAGCTGGGAGATGGTAGCTGCCTTGTTGGTGCTCTTGGGTTGCGGTCGGACGTCATCCCGGAGGTCGACGTACAGGTTGCCGTCGGCGTCCAGCTGGGCCACGGCCACGTCCGTGATGCTGCGTGCACCGGCCTCGGCCAGACGGGCCCTCAGCCACCCTTCGGAGTGCCCAGAGTCCTGCAAGTTCTCCATGATGGCCTTGCCGTTCATGACCAGCACGTTGGGCAGCCCGCCGGAACCCGGCTCCAGCTTGAGGTCTGCCGCGGTCAAAGGCATCCGCTCGGGTTGCTTCAGCACACTGATGCGCCCGCTAGGCTCGAGGACTGCGTACTCCACATCAGCAAGGCGAGGTGCGCCTTTCTGTCTCAGTTCCTCCATGAGGTCGTCCAGGTTGATACGCTGCTTGGCCATGGCCAGCTCCTGGAGCTTGCCTTTGTTGATCAGCACGATGGGCCTGCCTTCAGTCAGCCGGTGCACGCTGGGGAATCTCATCCCGAGCCACGTGACGAGGATATGCATGCCGCCCCAGGTGCCGATGCCGATCAGCACTGGGAGCAGGCCGATGAAGGGGGACTGACTGGCTGACCCGGCGATGCTGCCGATGGTGATGGCGACGACGAAATCCAAGGCCCCGAGGCGCCCGAGCTCGCGTTGGCCGGTCAGGCGGAGGATGAGCAGCAGGAACAGGTAGGCGATCACCGCCCGGAGTATGTAGCCGGTGAGGGTGATGCCCGGTGAGCTGTAGAGCACTTGTTCCCAGAAGGACACGCAGGTCCCTCCTTAAGCGTTTGGCTCAAACAACATCATCCCCCTGCGCGCCCAATCGCAAACGCGCCGGGTTGGTGTGTCCCGGCGCATGGTCGCGGGCCTGCCGCCTCAAACTGAATACTGACGACAGCCAAGGGGAGGCGTTAGACTCATGACCGTCAGCAACAAGGTGCAAGCAGCCATCAACAGCCTGAAGTCGGCCCAGGCCAGCCTGCAGAGCTTCGTCCTGGACACCCAGGACAAGCGGGCCAAACAGACGTACCAGAGCGCCGCGGACCAGGCGGAGCAGGTCATCAAGGATCTGGAGGAGCGCCTGGACGAACTGCACAAGGAGAATGCTGAGTACACCGGACTCTAGCGCGCGACCGCCAGTGTGGTGAGGATAGACAAGGGGCGGACTCAGGTGAGTCCGCCCCTTGACATGATCTGTGACGGAGCTTGTGCAGTGCTAGAACCCGCGCGCTTGGCGCAGGTCCCGGTCGAACTCGGCTACCGCTCCTTGATGAGCAGCCCACCAGCCGGGGTCACGCTGGGCGTTCAGTTCCGCCACGGTCTTGCCCTGCTGCTCTACCCAGGTGTAGTACTTGAGGTTGAACCAGCGGTCCCGGTTCAGGCGGGTCCCTTCCTGGATCCAGTCCAGCTTGACCCCATGGAACACCGACTTGAGCACGGCGGCTGCCCGGGGCTTCTCCATGGTGCCTTCAGCCTCGGCCATGGCCTTCATCACCGACGGGTAGCGGTCGATGGCGTCGGTGGCAATCGTCACGACGATGTCGCCGGCCCCGAAGCCGTAGTGCTTGATGGTCTTGATCGCGCCGAGGACATTGCAGATGCCCGAGATCCCGAAGATGTCGCCCAGGAACTCGAGGGTGCCCTCGGGGATGCCGAGTTCCTCTGCGAGGAAGCGCCTGCCTCGGACCTCAAAGAGGAGCTGCAGGCCCCGCTTGGAGTCCATGTCGTCGATGCACATGACCGCGTCCATGTTGAGCACGTTATGGATCCAGGTGACATGCTTGTCGCCGATGCCCTGGATATCGTGGCCCCCGTAACCGTTGTTGAACAGCGTCGGGCACTGGACGGGCTCAAGGCCGACGATGCGGCAGGCGGGATGCGTTTGCTTGATGAGGTCGCCGGCTGCAATGGTGCCGGCTGAACCAGGCGCCGACACGAAGGCTGCCACGGCGCCGTTCCCGACGCCCTCAGCGGCCAGTTCTGCCACGGCCTCGAGGACGCTGTTGCCGGTGACATGGTAATGGAAGCGGTAGTTGCCCATGACCTCGAACTGGTTCAGGATCTTGTTGCTCGGGCTGGCCGCCGCCAGCTCCTTGCATTTGTCGTAGATCTCTTTGACGTTGCTCTCACAGCCTGTGGTCTTGATGTACTTGGCGCCGTAGGCGGCGATCTTGTCAAAGCGCTCCTGGCTCATCAGCTCTGGCAGCAGGATGAGGGAAGCATAGCCCATCCGGGGCCCTACCCAGGCGCCGCCGATGCCGTAGTTGCCGGTGGACGGGAACACCAGGGTGTCCTCGCCAGGTGCGACCTCACCGGCCAACTGCTTCTCCATGGTCACCGAGTAGGTGGCGCCCACTTTGTGGCTGCCTGTCGGGAAGTGCTTGCCGTACAGGACGACGATGTCTGCGTCCACCCCTGTCAACGCCCTGGGCATGACGAAGTAGTTGACCTTGCCTTCGGCATTCTTCCAGGTGATGTTAAACAGGTTGATCGGGTTGAGGGGATCGGCCTCCAGGGCAGCCAGGGCGGCTTGCCGGATAGCGGGCCTGATCTGCTGTGGATGCAGCATTTCGCCAAAAGTGGGGCCAAAGACTAGGCTGCGGCTGGTCAATGAGCGCCCTCCTTAACTCTTACTGGACAAACCCAGTCACATTTTACACCGTAATTAACATGAAGTCCACCACAATCTCCAAGGGAAAGGGCCCGCAAAGCTTAGAGCGCCGCCTCGTCCAGCAAAGCCAAACACGGGGGTGGCTGCGCGCCTCCCCCGTGTTTGTCCTCAGTTCAGGCCGCGCGCCACCCGGGCGCACCCTGCTTGAGGTAATCGACGAAGGCGGGCACAACAAAGGGGATCAGCTCGGGCAGCATGTTGGGCATCAGGTTGCCCATGACGCCCGGCATTAGGTCAGGCATCTGCGCCTGCATGAAGTCAGGCATGGGCACCCGCCGCCCGACGGCTGCCAGCATGTCAGGCATCACCTTCGGCAGCATCCCCGGCAGCAGCAGCGGGAAGAGCTTCGGGAACACCGGCAGCATGGCGTTGCAGATCGGCCGGCGTAGCGCGGCGGGCAGGGCCACGATGAGGCGCATCATCGCCGGCATGGGGCCGGGCAGGGCGCTGAGCATAGGGGGGAACAGCTCTGCCATCATGTCGGCCATAGCCCTGGGTTCCATCAGTTTGATCATCCGCTCGAACACTGCCCACATCTCATGGACGTAGCCGGTGGGGTCGGGGAACTCGCGGCCGAGGGCCCGGGCAGCCAGGGCCGCCAGGTCGTGGACGGGCATGTCGATGCCCGCGTTCTTTGCGCTCACCCTAAGCTGGAACTGGCAACAAGGACAGACGGCGACCATCGCCTCGGCGCCCGCCGCCACGGCTTCGCGGATCCGGTCGCCCCCAAGGAAGTCCGAGGTGGGCACCGGCTCGCCGATGCGGGTCAGCACCGAGCCGCAGCACGCGGCTTGTTCGCGGCAGCGCTCCATCTCCACGAGCTCAAGACCAGGCAGCGCCTGCAGCACCTGGCGGGGGGCGTCGTAGATGCCGCCGGCCCTGCCCAGGTGGCAGGAGTCGTGGAAGGTGACCTTCTGGGGCACTGTGCCGGGTAGGGAGAGGGCGCCGCCGGCCAGCGCCTCCGCCAGCACTTCGGTGTAGTGCCTGGCGGTGAACGGGAAGTCGATGCCCAGCTTGGCGGCCCACTGGGGGTAGTAGCTGTGCCACACCAGCCAGCAGGCAGGACAGGAGGTGATGATGGTCTTCACCCCGTGGGCGCTCAGCTTCGCCACGTTGCGGCGCAGGTTCTGCTCCCACGCGTCCCATTTGCCGGCCACCAGCATCGGGATGCCGCAGCAGTTCTCCTCGTTGCCCAGATAGGTGTAGTCCACACCGGCGGCATCGAGCAGGGCCACGGCTGCCTGGGCCATGTCCTGTTCGACGTAGGAAGCGGTACAACCTGCGAAGTACGCGATGTCCCTGGGCACACCCACCTTGGCGCGGTGGGTTTCGGGCAGCCAGGCATCCCTGGCGGATCTGAAGCCCGCCCAAATGTTGCCTTCCTTGCCCAAGCTGGCTGCCATGATCTCGAAGGGTGGGAAGGTCATGTGGCGGCGGCGCTGGATCAGCTCGCCGCGCATTTCGCCCCAGGACGGTTCGATGGGCAGGTCCAGCTGGCACTCGCGGTCGCACCGTTCGCAGGTGGTGCAGAGCAGGAACGTGTTGACCGCCTTCTGGTCAAACCTGGCGCGCCCGCCCATGACCTGCTTCAGGAAGTGCCACTTGCCCCGCGGTGAGGCCGACTCCCAGCGCCTGGCCCGATGCAGGGTGCAGGTGTCGGCGCAGTAGCCGCACTGGGCGCAGGCGTAGGCGTACCGCGCGATGGCGGGCGGCAGCCGACGCGAGGCGGGGAAGGTTTCGGCCAGCCGTGGCCCAAGCAGGGCCGCGAAGGGCCGGCCGAGGGGCTCGAGGGCCTCGCCGAGCCGGATGAAGGCGCCCAGCGCGCCAGCGTGGAGGACCTTGCCAGGGTTCATGGTGTTGCCGGGGTCTACCCGCGCCTTGAACTGCTTCAGCGGGGCGAAGGCGGGGCCGAGCACCGCCGGGGCGTGATGAGCTAGGATGGAACCGGTGGCGTAAGCCCTGCCCCCTGCCGCCCGGGCCGTGTTGAGCGCCGTGAGGGAGTAGAGGAAGGCCAGGTTGAAGCTGAGCCTGCGTTCATCATGGGGGATGAAGCACAGCAGGATGACCTCGCCCCCCCGGACCAGCATCCCCTCGGCGGCCAGGGGCAGGCGGATCCTCCGGCCCAGCTGGCCCAGGACAGCCGCCAGGTTAGCGAGGGGGACGGTGACTTCAGCCGGGATGAGGGAGGGACCCAGGCGCTTGACTTTCATCGGGGCGAAGCGGTCGTCCCATTCGTGGGCGGCTGTGTCGGCGGGCAGGTTCGTGCCCCCATGCTTGCCGGCCAGCAAGGAGAGGCGCCCGGCGTCAACGCCGGCGGCGGGGTCCCACGCCAGCAGGGCTACGAACCCGGGCGGGACCTGTGGGCGCTCATCAGGACGTCCGTGGTGGGCGCGGCCTGGCACCTGGTTCTTCAGCTCTACCATCCCGGGGTTGACGAAGCTCACAGACCAGAGAGGGGTCTTGGCCTCCTCCAGGGCGCAGAGGAAGCCGCCCAAGGTGGCCGGCGTCTCGAAGCTGAGCGCGAGCAGGCTGGGGGTGAAGGCCGGGCGAAGGCGCAGCGTCACGGAGACGATCACGCCGGTGATGCCGCAGGCCCCGGAGACGCAAGCGAGATCTTCGTCGTGGAAGGTGCAAAGTTCCCCACCCGGGAGCGCGACCTGCGCGGAGACCACATTGTCACGGAACCATCCATATTCATAGCTGCCGACCCCGCCCCCGCCCTGGGCCAGCCACCCACCCACGCTGGACGAAGGGTAGCTGGTAGGATAGAGCCGTAGGGTGAGGCCATGGGGGGCCAGGGCTGAGTCCAAGGCCCTCCAGGTCACGCCGGGCTGGACCGTGACGACCTGCTGCTGCCGGTCGATGTCCACGACGCGGTCCAAGCGCTGCAGGTCGATGACCACACTATGGGGGTTCGGGACACATCCCCCGTAGCCCGCTGTGGCCTTGCCGCGGGGGACAAGGGGGATGCGCCGGCGGTGTGCCCACTCCAGGAGCTTCACGACTTCCGCCACTGATTCCGGCTGCACCACGGCCAGGGGAGTAGTCGGGCCGCACAGGGGAGCTGCCAGGGAGGGGATCACCCCCACATCGTGCCCATACAGCATGCGTTCCGTCGGGTCAAGCGTCATGCGATCACCGCACAGTGCCCGCAACTCGGCTGCGGCTCGCTCGTCCATAGGCCCCTCCCTTTCTACTCTAATCTAAGTATAGCGATACATGGATAGATACATTGTACCACTCCCCTGGGCTACTGGCAACGGAGCTGGCTACAGCACGAGGGAGTCTACCTTCGTCAGGGGGATATTGAAGGATATGGCCCGGTTGAGTTCCTGCTCCCAGCCCCGCTTGCTCCGCCGCTCCTTGCGCCTGAGGCAGGCGAAGATGACCTTGAGTCCTTTGCGGGGCCAGCTGAGCAGGGCCGCAAGCACGTCGCGCTCGCCCTGGGAGAGCGGCCGGACACAGGCGTAGGCAGTGACCGCCGTGCCCACAGCAGCTGCCGCCCGGCGCTTTTTCACGCCGCGGTAGCACAGGTCCCAGATGTCCGCGCAGGGCGCCTCGACGAAGCAACGGTCGAGGTCGATGAGGTAGACCTTGCCTGCCGGGCCCTTGAGGAAGTTGCGTGCCAGCACATCGCCGTGGCAGAGCGAGCCGCGGGCGAGCGCGTCGGCGTACAGCTCCAGGTAGCAGGACGCCTCGAGCCTGGCCAGGGCGGCCTGAGCTTGATGGAGCAGTCCCGCAGTGGCCTTGCCGAAGACGCTCTTCGCCTCGCCTTCCAGCAGCTCAAATCGGCGCAGTTTGCGGGCAAACTCCTCAAGGAGCTTACCGCCCCGATAGGCGGGGATGGCCGGGGGGCGGTGGCAGAAGCCAAGGGAGCGGGCGTGGAAGTCGGCCAGGGCACGCGCTGTCTCAGCGAGCACGGCCGGGTCGGACAGGTCAGGCTTGCTGCCAGGGAGCCACGCCTGCACCTGCCAGGGGCGTCCAGCGTGTACGTAGACGGGTCCACCCTGCCGGGTGAGAAGGATCCGTGGCAGCCGCGTACACCCAGCCTGAAGCAGGTGTTCGGTGGCCTGCGCGACATACCAGGCGTTGCCTGTGGTATACTTGTCCTTTACCCGCTTCAAGCACACCGGGCCGGCCGCGGTGTCCACCTGGAGCACCTTGCGCACCGCCCGGACCCGCCCCGGCTCAAGGTCATAGCCTGCAAGGACCTCGGCTATCACCTCTGGAGGGATTGACGGCACCGGGCAGCCCCCCTCGCTGTCCCGTTCTTTACAGAATATGTCCCAGGGAAGGGCTCACCGCTGCCGGGCGAAGAGGTTGAGGCAGACCGTGGGACGAAAGATGAGGCCTGGGGAGGTGGGTCTGCTGTCGGGAGGGAGAACGCTGCTCCCCGTCTATGCAGCCATGTTCATGTCCATGCTGGGGTTCGGCATCATCTTGCCTGTCCTGCCCTTCCATGCCCGCATGCTTGGGGCGTCGCCGGTGGCGATGTCCCTGCTGGTGACCTTGTTTGCACTGGCCCAGTTCCTGACTGCCCCCGCCTGGGGGGCGCTGTCGGACCGATACGGGCGCAGGTCGATCATCGCCCTGGGCCTCACCGGCTATGGGCTGTCCTTCCTGCTCATGGGGGTGGCCCCTTCGGTGGGCTGGCTGCTCACGGTACGTACCTTGGGCGGCGTGTGCTCGGGTTCGGTGTTCCCCACCGTCCTGGCCCATGTGGCTGATGTGACTCCCCCGCAGGGACGGGCCGCGGCCATGGGACGGGTCGGGGCCGCGGCCAACGTAGGCTACTTGAGCGGACCGCTGCTCGGTGGGGCGCTGGCAGCGTTGGGTCCTAGAGCGGGCCTGATGCTCGCCGGCGGGGTGGTGTTCCTGTCGGTCCTCGCCTCTGTTGCCATGCCGCGCCCAGACAGGGCGTCGCCGGACTGCCCTGGGACAGCTCCCCGGAGGCAGATAGGCCTGCCCGGGCCCCTCGTCCTGATGACGGCCCTGCGCGGGCCACTGGCTGCCTTCTACCTTCAGAGCTTGGCCCTCACCCTTACCGGGGCGGCCGTGCTCGGCACTGTGTCCTACTACATGATGGATCGGTTCCAGTCGACGGCGGCGGGGACATCCCTGTTCTTCGTGGCCCAGGGTGTCTCCGCCGCCTCGGTGCAGGCACTGTTGGTCGAGCCAGCCCTGCGCAGGTGGGGGGAAGACTCCGTCCTGCGCTGGGGGCTCGCCCTGCGGGGCCTTGGCTTCCTGGGGATGCTGCTCGCCCCTGCCCCTGGCCTCCTGTTGGCCTCAGCGGCCGTCTGCGACGGCGGCGGCGCCCTCTGCCGGCCCGTGCTGAACGGGGCCGTGTCGCGCCGCTCCGGTGAAGCCCAGGGGCTGGCCATGGGTACGATGGCGTCCTTTGACAGCCTTGGGCGTGTCCTTGGGCCCCTGTGGGCCGGCTGGGTCTACAGCCGTCACATCAGCGCGCCGTTCGCCTCCGGGGTAGCCGTCAGTGCCTTCGCCCTTGTCCTGGCGTTAAGCGTCGCCCGGCAGAAGCGGCTGAACCTCACCAGACCGGGGACGGTCGTCGATGGCGGGTCTTAGCTGCGTGCTCCCGGCGCCGCTCGACTCACCACGTTCCGCAGCCACCCGCACGACTCCCCGGGGACGAGTTCCAAGGGGAACGTCCAGCGCAGGGGAGCGGCACCCGGCTGGTACAGGCGGCGTATGATGGCCCGTGCGGCGCGGCGGCCCAGCTCATAGTTGGGGAAGGACAGGGTCGTGAGGGTAGGGGTGGTGTACCTCCCCAAGGGCGAGTTGTCGTAGCCGGCGATGGATACGTCCTCTGGGACCCGCCGCCCGATATCGGCAGCCCCCCGCAGGGCGCCGATGGCGAGGTGGTCGCCACAGGCGATGATCGCCGTGGGGGGCTCCGGTCGGCTGAGCAGCCGCTTGCACCCCTCCCGGCCCCAGGCCATGGTCCACTCCCCGTCAAGGTGAAGGCCTGGGATCATGGGCAGGCCGAGTCCGGTCAGGGCGTCCAGGAAGGCGGCCCTGCGTCGGCGGGCCGTTACGGTCGCCGGCGCCCCGCCGAGGAAGCCGATGCGTTCGTGGCCCAGCTCGGCCAGGTGACCGCAGATCCGGCGCATCCCGGTGGTGTCGTCCACAAAGAAGGTGTCCACGTATGGGGAGTCGGCTTCCCGGTCGATGAAGGCCGTTACGGCACGCGGGTTCAGTTCGGATACGGGCGGGGCGTCGCCGGTGCCGAAAGCGAAAATGACGCCGTCAACCGCTTTGTCCCGCAACAGCCGGCAGATCCCCACCTCCTGTCCCAGCTCCTCCTCGGAGTTGCCGATGATCAGACCATACCCCTCGGTCGACAGCTCGTAGCCTGCCCCGCGGATGATATCGGCGAAGTTGGCGTTGAGCACGCTGGGGATGATCAGCGCGACGAGCCGCGACCGGTCGTGGGTGAACGCCTTGGCCAGGGGGTTAGGGACGTAGCTCAGTTCCTGCACCACAGCCAGAACCCGGTTGCGCGTCTCCTCGCGCACGATGGCCGGGGTGTTCAGGACCCTGGACACCGTCGCCGCGGAGACGCCTGCCTTGCGTGCCACGTCGTGGATGGTCGTCTTCTTGGAGTGCACGTGAGCCCTCCTGTAGCGTGCCTTCAGAAATCGCTTACAGAAATAGTTTCGACACTCCCAGCTAAGCTCCTGTCCGACGGCTGTTGGAAGGCAGTGGGCTCACAGGCGCCAAAAGAGTGTCTTGTCAGACGAGCCTAATTCAGTATAGAATGGCTGTGGTAGGCGGTTTTCGTGTTGGTTGTTGAACAACAGCATAGCGATCCGGATGAGTGTGCCGGGAGAGACCCCAGTTGGGGCGCCGTAGGAGCAAGGTGCGGGGACGTACCGAACCTCTCAGGCAAAGACACTGGCGCAGGACGGGACTCTGGAGAGGGCCGCCGGCCCGGTTTGGCCAGGCAAGCGGCACACCAAAGGGGTAATCTCTCAGGTGCAAGGACAGAGGAGACTTAAGCCGGTCTCACTGTCCTTTGTTATTTGCCGAGCTCAGGGGCACCCTAACAGGGACGGTGGCCCGCAAAACCCAGGGAGGTGAGACGATGGAGGAACATGCGAACCTGGCCAAGACGCCGAGCTACCAGATGCACCTGAAATATGGCGGCAAAGTGGTGGACTTCGGCGGATGGGCCCTGTCGGTGCAGTTCTCCGGCATCTTGGAGGAGCACCGCAGCGTGCGGGAGCGGGTAGGGTTGTTCGATGTGTCCCACATGGGTGAAGTCAGGGTGCGGGGCAAGGGTGCCTTGGCATTCCTGCAGAAGCTGGTAAGCCGTGACCTAGCGCCTATGGCGGACGGGCAGATCTTCTACACCCACATGCTCTATCCCAACGGCGGCACCGTGGACGACCTGATGGTCTACAAGCTGAAGGCCGATGACTACTTCCTCGTGATCAATGCGGCTAACACGGCGAAGGACCTAGCCTGGATGCAGGGAGTAGCCAAGGAGTTCAAGGAGGTCACCATCGAGGATGTGTCGGCCGACACGGCCGAACTCGCCCTGCAGGGCCCCTACTCCGTGGCTACCCTGCAGAAGCTGACCGACTTCGACCTGAGTTTGCTCAAGTACTACTATGTCGTGCCGCAAGTGAAGATCGCCGGCATCCCCTGCATGCTGTCGCGCACCGGCTACACCGGTGAGGACGGCTTCGAGCTCTTCTGTTTGCCGGAACACGCTAACGACCTGTGGGAAGCCCTGATGGAGGCAGGCAAGGAGTACGGCATCGCCCCCATCGGGCTGGGCGCCCGCGACACCCTGCGCTTCGAGGCAGGCATGCCCCTGTACGGTCAGGAACTCGACGCTGACACGTCGCCCCTCGAGGCCAACCTGGGCCGCTACGTCAGTCTGGACAAGCCGAACTTCATTGGCCGCGAGGCGCTGCTGAAGAGAGCCGAAGCGCTCCCTAAGAAGCTCGTCTGCTTTGAGATGCTGGAACGGGGCATCCCCCGTCATGGCTATCCCATCGCCGTCGATGGTAAGCAGGTCGGGTACGTGACGACCGGTTCCTATGCCCCGACCCTCAACAAGAACGTCGGCGAGGGGTACGTCCCGCAGGGAATGGCCTCGGTCGGCAACGAGCTCGACATCATCATCCGTGATAGACCGGTGCGGGCGCGCATCATCAAAGGCCCGTTTTACCGCCGGGCCAAGAAGTAGAGGAGGGTGTTATCGATGGCGTTCCCCAAAGACCGCAAGTACACCAAGGACCACGAGTACGTGAAGGCGGAAGGCAGCCAGGGCGTCCTGGGAGTGACCGCGTTCGCTGCGGAACATCTGGGCGACATCGTCTTCGTGGAACTGCCCAGCGTGGGCAAAGTGCTCAAAGCCAAGGACGTGTTCGCCACGCTGGAGTCAGTGAAGGCCGTGTCCGATAGCTACACCGGTGTGGCCGGCAAAGTCGTCAAAGTCAATCAGAAGCTGAACGAGGAACCCTCCCTGATCAACAAGGACCCCCATGGCGAAGGCTGGATCTGCGTAATCGAGATCGCCAACCCCGCCGAACTCGATGCCCTGATGGACGCCGATACCTACGACAAGTACCAGGCGGAGGCTGAAGTGCATTGACCAAGTATCTGCCCAATACCGACAGTGACCGCCAGGAGATGCTCGCTGCCATCCGGGCCGAGTCCATCGAGGCCCTGTTCGCCGACATCCCCAAGGACGTCCGCTTCAACGGCGACCTCAACCTGCCCAAGGCCCTGTCCGAGCTGGAGGCCAGGCGCCTGCTCGCGGGCCTCGCGGCCAAGAACGCCGAAGCCGGCAAGTACGCGTGTTTCCTCGGAGCCGGGACGTACGACCATTACATCCCTGCCACGGTGGATCACGTCATCTCGCGGTCCGAGTTCTACAGCGCCTATACCCCCTATCAGCCAGAAGTCAGCCAGGGCGTGCTGCAGTCCATCTTCGAGTACCAGACCGCCATCTGCGAGCTGACGGGTCTCGACGTGTCCAACGCCTCCATGTACGATGGGGCCACAGCCATGGTAGAAGCAGTGGTCATGGCCGAGGCGACCAACGGGCGCAAGCGGGTCGTGCTGGGTCAGTCAGTCCACCCCGAATACCGCCAGACCCTGAAGTCGTATAACGCTGCCGACAGGTTTGATATCGCCGAGGTGCCCTTCAAGGACGGCGTGACCGACGTGGCGGCCGCCAAGGCGGCCATCACCCAGGAGACTGCCTGCGTCATCTGTCAGGTCCCCAACTTCTTCGGCTGTATCGAGGACGTCCAGGCATTGGCCGAAGCGGCCCACGCCGCCGGAGCCCTGTTCATCGTCGTGGCGAACCCCATCTCCCTGGGCTTGCTGGAGGCCCCGGCCGCATACGGCGCTGACATCGTCTGCGGCGAAGGGCAGCCGATGGGCAACCCCATGTACTACGGCGGGCCGCATCTGGGCTTCTTTGCCGCCAAGGAGAAGCTGGTCCGGCGTATGGCAGGCCGCATCGTCGGCCAGACCGTGGACAGCCGCGGTCAGCGTGCCTTCGTGCTGACCCTGCAGACCCGCGAGCAGCACATCCGCCGCGAGAAGGCCACGTCCAACATCTGTTCCAACGAAGCCCTGAACGCCCTCGCCGCCCTCACTTACCTGTGCACCCTGGGCAAGCAGGGCATCAAGGAAGTGGCCGAGCAATGCTTGGCCAAGGCCCACTACGCCCACGGGCAGTTCAAGGGCAAGGTGAAGCCCGCTTTCAAGGCGCCCTTCTTCAACGAGTTCGTGGTGAAGGTGGACGACCCGGCCAAGGCCAACGCCCGCCTGCTCAAGGACAACATCCTGGGTGGCCTAGACCTGGGCCGCTTCTATCCCGAACTGAAGGGCCACATGCTGCTGGCCTTCACGGAGAAGCGCACCAAGGCGGAGATCGACGCACTCATAGACGGACTGGAGGGGATGTAACATGCTGCGCACTGTACCCCTCATTTACGACCAGAGCTCCCCCGGGCGTACCGCGTACTCCCTTCCCGCCCTGGACGTTCCCGCCGTCGAGGCGAAGAAGGTCCTGCCCGGGGCCGTGCTTCGCCAGCTCCCGCCCGAGCTGCCTGAGGTCAGCGAGGTCGACGTGGTCCGCCACTTCACCCGCCTCAGCCAGCTGAACCACGGCGTGGATGTGGATTTCTATCCCTTGGGCAGCTGCACCATGAAGTACAACCCCAAGATCAACGAGGAAGTGGTCAGGTACGCGGGGTTCGCCCATGTGCACCCCTACGTCCCCGACGAGCTGGCCCAAGGGGCCCTGCAGCTCATGTACGAGCTGCAGACTTACCTCGCCGAAATCGCGGGGATGAAGGAGGTCACCCTCCAGCCGGCGGCCGGGGCCCACGGCGAGCTGGCAGGCTTGCTCATCATCGCCGCCTACCACAGGCAGCGGGGTGAGCACCGGACGAAGATCATCATCCCCGACTCCGCCCACGGCACCAACCCCGCCTCGGCAGTGTTCTGCGGGTTCGAGACCGTGGAAGTCAAGTCCGACGCCAGGGGCGGCGTGGACATCGAGGCCCTTAAGGCCGTGCTCGGGCCGGACGTGGCCGGGTTGATGCTCACGAACCCTAACACGCTGGGGCTGTTCGACGAGAACATCAAGACCATCGCCAAGCTGGTCCACGATGTGGGCGGCCTGCTGTACTACGACGGGGCCAACGCCAACGCCATCATGGGCAGGGCGCGTCCCGGTGACATGGGCTTCGATGTCATCCACTTCAACCTGCACAAGACCTTCGCCACCCCTCACGGGGGCGGCGGACCCGGCTCTGGGCCTGTGGGCGTGCGCGAGCGGCTGGTGCCTTTCCTCCCGGTCCCCAGGGTCGTGAAGGCAGGCGACAAGTATCGGCTCAGCTACGACGCGCCCCAGTCCATCGGCCGCGTGAAGGGCTTCTACGGCAACTTCGGCGTCGTGGTCAAGGCCTATACCTACATCCGCATGATGGGCCCCGACGGGTTGAAGCGGGTGAGCGAAGATGCGGTGCTCAATGCCAACTACCTCATGGAGCAGTTGAAGGGGCAGTACTGGCTGCAGTACGACCGCACCTGCAAACACGAGTTCTGCTTGTCAGGCAAGTGGCAGCGGGACAAGTACGGCGTGAGGACCCTGGACATTGCCAAACGTCTGCTCGACTACGGTGTGCACCCGCCGACGGTGTACTTCCCGCTCATCGTCGAAGAGTGCCTGATGATCGAGCCGACGGAGACCGAGTCCAAGGAAACCCTGGACAGGTTCGTCCAGGCCATGCTGGAGATCGCCAAGGAAGCTGAGACCGATCCGGAGAGCGTAAAGAGCGCCCCGCACCATACGGTCGTCGGCAGACTCGACGAATCCAGGGCGGCCCGCCAGCCGGTGCTGCGCTGGCGCAAGGGCTGAGGTGACTGCAAGGGCCCCGACGGCTAGGGCAGGGGGGATCCCCGCTGTGGGATCCCCCGGCCTCCTCGAGCGGGCGTGGCAGGTGCGTCAGGCCAACTTCCCGCCGATGCTCGGCTCGGACCATCCCTCCCGCACGTACCCCTTAAGCGTAACCGGCAAGGACTGTGCCCTCGACTGCGCCCACTGCGGCAAGCACTACCTGGCCAAGATGGTTGCGCCCGCGCAGGCCCTGGACCGGTGCCAGGCGTCCCCGCCCCTCAGTTGGCTGATCAGCGGGGGTTGCGGCCCGGACGGCAAGGTCCCTGTCCTGGAACACCTGCCCCTATTGCAGGCCCTCAAGGCGCAAGGCCACAGGCTGAACTTCCACGTGGGTCTGGTGAACGAGACCGAGGCGGAGGCCATCGCCGCGCTGGCCGATGCCGTGTCCTTCGACCTAGTGGGTGACGGGGAGACGATCCGGGAAGTCTTCGGCCTGGACCGTTCGGTGGGAGACTACGTCGCGTCTTACCGGGCCCTACGTCGGCATACCCGCGTCGTGCCTCATGTCTGTATCGGTTTGAGGGGGGGCCTGCCCTCAGGCGAAGAGGCGGCACTCGACATCCTCGCGGCGGAGGGCCACGACACCATCGTCTTCATCGTCTTCATCCCCACCCCAGGCACCAGGTACGCCGGGCGCAAGCCGCCCCCCATGGACGAGGCCGTGCGCCTCCTGGCCGAGGCCAGGCTGCGGTTTCCCACTACACCGATCGGCCTTGGGTGTATGCGGCCCCACGGGGCCTACCGGGAGGCCTTGGATAGCCTGGCGGTCCGGGCGGGGGTGCAGCGGATCGTGCAGCCAGCCCCGCAAGCGGTCCGCCTGGCCCAGGAGCTTGGGCTGCAGATAGTCCGCAGTGAGGAGTGCTGCGTGCTGTGATTAGGGTCAGCGCCGGCACCGCCGCTGTGCTGGGGATGGCGTCTGTGAAGACGGATTGCCCGCCGACCACCGCTTACCTGATGGCCGGCGAGCATTGCGCCCATGATTGCCGATTCTGCGCCCAGGCGCGGGGCAGTTCGGCGGAGGCCGGACGCCTGTCGCGGGTGACGTGGCCCGAGGGCGAGCCGGACGTTGTGGCCGCTGGGATTGCCCGCGCCCATGCCGCAGGCAAGCTCAAGCGCGCCTGCTTCCAGGTGGTGCACTCCCCGGGCTACCTGGCGGAACTGGAGCGGAACGTCCGGGACCTGCGGGCCATCTCGCCGGTGCCCATCTGCCTGTCCACCGCCGCCGCTGAGGCCCTCGACCTCGAGCATCTGTTCGCCTGGGGGGCCGACCGCGTGTCCCTCCCCCTGGATGCGGCCTCCCCCGGGGTCTACGCGCGGGTGAAGGGCGGCTGCATGGAGCGGCGGCTCGCCGTCTTGCGGGAAGCTGCCGGGCTGTGGCCGGGACGCATCGGCACCCACCTCATCGCCGGCCTCGGCGAGACCGAGGAGGAGCTGATCCGGCTGGCGGCTGACCTGTGGAGTCGGGGCGTGACAGTGGCCCTGTTCGCCTTCACCCCGTTGCCCGGGACCCCCATGGCCGGATGCCCGGCGCCTGCCCTCGATTCCTACCGGCGGGTCCAGGCCGCCCTGCACCTGCTGCGGGTGTCTGCGGACGGACCGCAGCAAGCCCTGGCGGCTATGACATTCAGTGACGGCAGGTTGACAAGCCTAGGCCCGGCAGCGGCCAGGGCGGCCTTGGCGGACGGCGAGGCCTTCCGCACCTCGGGCTGCCCCGACTGCAACCGACCATACTATAACGAGAAGCCGGGCGCGGTGCCCTACAACTACCCCAGGCCCTTGGCGGAGCAGGAGCTCTCCGCCTGCCTGGAGCTTCTGGCCCCCGTGCTGACTTGAGGGGCTGCCATCCTGTCCCGCAGGGGGCGAGGCGATGACGAGCTGGCGGCTGCTGCTGGACGGGCACGCCACCGCCGCCCACAACATGGCGGTGGATGAAGCCCTGCTCATCCACCACGCCCGCGGCGAGACGCCGCCGACTTTGCGGCTGTACGGCTGGCGACCGGCCGCAGTGAGCATCGGGTTCTTCCAGCCCCACCGCCGGGAAGTGGACCTGGCGGCATGCGCCGCCGAAGGCTTGGGGTTTGTCCGGCGCCCGACGGGCGGGCGGGCGGTGCTCCACGACGCTGAGGTAACCTACGCGGTGGTCATCGGCCAGGGCGCCCTGCCCGGTACCGTGTCTGAGACCTACCGGGTCATCAGCCACGGGCTGCGGTCGGGCTTGGAGGCCCTCGGGCTGGCGATCGGACTGGCCCCCAAACGCACGCGGCTGCAGCGCGACGGGCGTGACTCCGCCGCAGCCCTGGATGCCATGGGGGGTTCCCCCGCCTGCTTCGACTCGCCGTCCGATTACGAGCTGATGGCCGGGGGGAAGAAGGTCGTAGGCAGCGCCCAGATACGGCGCGACGGGGTCATCCTGCAGCACGGGTCGATCCTGATGTCCCTGGACATCGACCGGATGCTGCGGGTGCTGGCCTTCCCCACTCGGGAACAGCGCGAGCGCACCAGGCAGACCTTGGAGCAGCACGCAGGCAGCCTGGTGGAAGCGCTGGGCAGGAGCGTCACTTTCGCTGAGGTCGCGGCGGCCGTGAGCAGGGGTTTCGCGCAAGGATTAGGGCTCAGGCTGGAGCCCGGACGGTTGACTGAGGCCGAGGCATCTACCGCGCAGCAACTGGCCGCGGACAAGTACGCCACGGCGGAGTGGAACCAGCGTAAGTAGAAACAGAGAGGAGCGGACTGTGTGTACGACATCGTAGTCATCGGCGGCGGCCCCGGCGGTTATGTAGCCGCCATCCGCGCCGCCCAGCTCGGGGCCAAGGTGGCCTGCGTGGAGGCGGTGCGGGTGGGTGGTACCTGCCTCAACCGCGGCTGCATCCCCACCAAGACCTTGGTGCGGTCGGCGGAGATCTTGGAGAACTGCCGCCACGCGTCCAAGTTCGGCGTCAACGCGGGCGAGGCGTCCATCGACATGCCCGCCGTCATCGCCCGGAAGAACCAGGTCGTGGCGAACCTGACCGGCGGCGTAGAGAAGTTGTTCAAGGCCTATGGCGTGGAGTTCTTCCCTGGCCGGGCCAGCGTGCCGTCGCCGGACCGGGTCGTGGTCGCCCTGAACGCGGGTGGCACTGAGACGCTGGCCACCAAGCACATCATCCTGGCTACGGGGTCGAAGTCACAGCTCCCGCCCTTGCCCAAGGAGCAGCTGGCCCTAACCATCTCCAGCGATGAGGCCCTGAACCTACAACATGTGCCAGAGAGCATGCTGGTCATCGGCGGCGGCGTGCTGGGCATCGAGTTCGCCTGCATCTACAACGCGTTCGGCGCCAAGGTGACCGCCATCAAGCGGACGCCCCTGATCCTGCCCCCCATCGACCCGGAGATCTCCCAGCGGTTAGCCCTCATCCTCAAGCGCCAGGGCATCACCATCAACACCGGCGTCTACATGAGGGAGATCTTCGCGCGCGGCGGCAAGAAGGTCCTTACCGCCGAGCAGGATGGCAAGCCGGTGGAGTACGAAGTCGATACCATCCTGGTGGCCATGGGCCGCGTGCCTGAGTTCGGCGGCATCGACCTGGACGCCCTGGGCGTGGCCTATGACAAGAGTGGCATCAAGGTGGATGAGTGGTTGCGCACCAGCGTGCCGACCATCTACGCCATCGGCGACTGCGTGGGCAAGTTCATGCTGGCTCCCGTGGCCTCGGCCGAAGGCGTGGCCGCCGTTGAGCATGCCATGGGGCACCCCCGCAAGCTGGACTACAGCGTCGTGCCCAACTGCGTGTTCTCCCATCCCGAAGTGGCATCGGTGGGCCTCACCGAGACTCAAGCCCAGGACAAGGGGTTCGAGCCCAAGGTGTCCAAGTTCCTGATGAGCGCCAACGGCCGCGCCCTGGCCATCGGCCAGAGCGAGGGCGTGGTGAAGCTGGTGGCCGACGCCAAGACCGGCAAGGTTCTGGGCCTGCACATCCTCGGCCCCTTCGCCTGCGACCTCATCCATGAGGGTTCCATCGCGCTGAAGACCGGCGCCAAGGCCGAAGACCTCTCCGACATCCTGGTACATGCCCACCCGACCCTCTCCGAGACGGTGATGGAGGCCGCCCACGGCGTTCACGGCGACCCCATCCACATGGCCCCCCGCCGGCGCTAGACGCGCTGTGTGCGAGTCCAGAGGGGCGCCCCTACGGGCGCCCCTGCGTTATCCCCTTGTCATTGCGGCTGTGATGGGGTAGATTAGGTGACATAAACCTCAGGCCGTAAGGAGACCTTGCCATGCAGGCTGAACCCCGCACCCTGTACCCCTATCTAGCCGGAGCTGGCTTCGCCTGCATCTGGGGCCTGTCCTTCATGTTCACCAAAGGCGCCCTGGAGCACCTGGACCCCTTGCGCCTGGTAGGCTTCCGCTTCGTCATCGCCACGGCGGTGGTGTCACTGCTGGCGGTCTCCGGCGCCGTGCGCGTCTCGCTACGCGGGAAGGACCTGCGGCCGTTGCTGCTGGTGTCCTGCCTGCAGCCCATCGGCTACTTCGTCTTCGAGACGGCGGGCATCTCCCTCACCACTTCATCTCAGGCCGGCATGATGATCGCCCTCATCCCCGTGGTCGTGGCGATGCTCGGGGCGATGATGCTCAAGGAATGCCTGTCCCCAGCGCAGTGGGCCTGCATCCTCCTGTCGGTGTGCGGTGTGGCGGTCATCTCCGCAGCCTGGAACGGTTCCGGCCAGGCCTCCAGTTGGCTTGGCCCCGTCCTCCTCCTGGGTGCGGTCGTGGCGGCGGCCCTGTACAACATCTCCGCCCGGCGGGCCTCGGCCACCTTCAGCCCCTTCGAGATCACCTATGTGATGATGTGGACCGGCGCCGTGGCCTTCACCGGGGCGGCCTTCGTCCAGCAAGCGCTGGTCGGCTCCCTGGCGGATTTCCTCAGACCGTTGGGCCGCAAGGAAGTCCTCGGATCCCTCGCCTATCTGGGCGTACTGGCCTCCGTCGTCGGCTTCCTCCTGTGCAACTACGCCCTGTCCAGACTGCCCGCCTCCCAGGCTGCGGTGTTCGGCAATCTGGTGACGGCGGTGGCAATCGCCGCAGGTGTGGTCTTCCGCGGTGAACCCTTCGCTGGGCGCCACCTGCTGGGCGCGGCCATGATCCTCACCGGGGTGTGGGGCACCAACTACTTCGCCGCGGCCGCCCGGGCCGCCAGGGGTGCCGCAGGCGAGCGGGCCGCCCCCGGGGTGTAGTGGACCTCAGCTCACCAGTTCGCCGACGACCCTGGCCACCACTCCCCTGGCCAGGAGCACCGGGCACTTCACGATGGCTTTGACCCGGGCCTTCATCTCCTGGGTGTAGCCCATGCAGTCCATCAGGACCAGCTCCACGCCGGCGGCGGCCAGGCCCATAGCCCCGGCGTCCACCAGTCCGGGGGCGCCGTAGGGGGAAGCGGGCTGGGCCGTGACCCGGGGGGCCACCTCCAGCCAGCGCTTGGTGGCCTGGGGCACCTGCTCGGCCGAGGGGGTCAGCACGCCCAGGTGGCCGTCCTTGGCCAGGGCCCCCACCACGCCCTTAAGCAGGCGGACGGGCCTGACCAGGGGCACCGGGGCGGTGAAGCTGGGGAACTCGCCGGTGCATAGCAGCAGGACGGCGTCGCAGCCTTCGGCCGCAAGGTCAGCCACGTGCTGCTTCATCCTGGGGAGGATGAAGCGTTCGGCGATGGTGACCGAGGTACCGTCCCCCATCCGGGTGACCAGCACGTAGTCCCCGGTGGTCGGGGCGAAGGCCTTGACTTCGTCCAGGCTGAGCCCGTCGAGGGCCCCCCGCTCGACCACGGCCACGCCGGGGCCGAACAGCGGCACCATCTCCGGCAGCATGTCGGCGCGCGGGGACTGGCCAATCGTCAGCGTCCCCAGTTTCACTGGGAGTCCCTCCTTCCACGATACAGGCAGCTTGCGTGCAGGCTACAGCCGGGCGCGGCGCCGTTGCACTCGTCCAGGCTGTCAGGGTCGCCGCTGAGGCCAAGGCCTTTCACCGCCAGGGCGGCTCCCCACCCGCGTCCGACGGCAGCGGGTTCCCCTGCGAGGGCCAGCACGACAGACCCTTCGGCGCCGGCGATGCCCCCGCGGGCGATGACCGTGCACCTGGCGCCGCTCAGCAGCTCCAGGGCCTCAACTTCCGTGATCAACCGACCGTGGATGGGCATCAGGCCTACGGACATGCCCATGGAGGGCGAGGCACAACGACCGGCGGCCCGCACAGCGTCCGCGATGCTGCCAGGCCCCAGTTTCTCAAGCCCGGCGGCGATGATGATCTTGCAGCCCTGGGCCATCAGCCCCGCGAAGATGCGGCCGGGAGGGCCGCCCAGCGGCGCCCCTGCCAGCATGGCGGCCGCGCCGCAGCTGCCGATGAGGTTGGCCCCGGTGACGCAGACGTCGTCTGCGTCCATGGCCAGGACGGCATCCTCCAGGCAGTCGTCGACGGTTCTGGGGATGCCCCGGTCAAGCAGGAGGGAGTGGGCCCCGGTCCCTTTGCGCAGGGCCGAGACGGCGCCGCGGGGGCTGATGCGCCCTGACAGGCGGAGGCTGCGGCCGCACAACTCCTCGGCCACCGCGGAGACGGTGGTGCCGCCTTTGAGCAGGATGCGGCCTTCCGCCAGGGCCTGCCTGACTTCCGGCAGGGCGGCGATGGCGCGGGCGATGAGCCGCTTGCTCTCGCTGACGGTCAGGGCCACCTGGGCCTTCATGACTTGCCCTGGGTCCTCAGGTGGGCCATGCTGCCGTACAGGGTTTGCAGCCGCTCGTACTCGGCCGGGTCGTAGAACCGGCAGTTGCCGGCAGTGAAGGCCTTGGCGACCTCCAGGCAGAACCGGGCCGCCAGCTCGACGTCCCCGGGGTGGCTGGCCCCGGTGGCGCAGCCGGGCACAGGGACTTCGGCGGTGATGGCCACGCCTACGACCGGGGCGGTCGTGGCGACGCTGGGCTGCAGGATGCTGTTGATGTGGTGGAGCTGGTTGCCATAGGGGGTGATGTCTTGGGTGGACAGGGCGAACACCGCCGGCAGCTGCCCGGTGGTAATCTGCATGATGTCCAGGAGGTCGTCGGCGGCCCTGAGGATGTAGCCATCCTTGACCGTGGGCGAGATGGCGAAGCCGCGCCTGTTGATGATGCGGTTGCCCTTGGTGGTGTCGATGGACAGGATGGCGTCCATAGCGGGGTCCACTTCATACTTGTTCATGACGGCGCTCTCCACCGGCGAGCCCATAAAAGGCACGGGATGGTGAGGTTGGGTCGGCGCATCGGGGCAGACGTGGCTTGCGATGATGATGTCGCCAGCCAGCCTGTCGCCTAGGGTGTACATGTCTGCCAGCTTTAGGGCCATGGCCAAGGCCGCCACGGCGCCGTCGGCGTCGGAGACGAGGCCGATGACCTCAGGCCGGGCGCCAACGCCGCCCAGCCTGCCGATGACCCCGAGGGTCGGGGCGTCCCCTCCGGCGCGTCGGCCCTTGAGGCCGGGGAAGACGGCTTTGACGAAATCGGTGCTGCCCCTGGAGCCGGTGACTTCTTCCCAGTAGACATCAGGGCATCCTCGGGTCCGCAAGAGGTCTGTGACCTGCTTCCCGTCAGCCGCGGGGCTGTCCAGACGCTCCCAGATCTCGAGCACTTGCTTCATCGGCATGCGTGAGTCCCTCCTCTTAAGTTACCCAGGGAAGGCGTAGGGGATGAGGCTGGCGCCCACGGCCTCCTCGGCTGCGGCAAACAGGGCTTTGTCCCGCATGCCCGCTCCCAGGATGAGCCGGTCCGCTGGCACCACCAACACCTGGATCTTGCGGCCTTCCTTGAGCTCGGCGCTGGTGACGGGCAAACCCTCGGTGTCGAGGGTCATGATCAGGTCCGGGAATGTGGCCAGCCGGCAGCGGCCGTCCAGGGTCATGTACTCGTTCCAGAAGGTGAGGCCGAACTCCTGTCCAGCCGCCGCCACCGTCAGGCGGCCGACGTCAAACCCGCCCTTGGTCTCCAGGGCGAAGGCCGTAACCGTGCCCCGGACGCTCAGGCTGCCGCCCAGAAAGGCCGCGGCGGCCTGTGCCCGTTCGGAGGCGGGCGCGTCGAGCATGGCGCGGCCTAGCCCGATGGCCTGGGTGATTGCGCCAGGGGCGCCGTGGTCCCGTACATGGGCAGCTTGGACCGGGTTCCTGGCCACGGCCACCAGGCCGCCTGCCTGCACCGCCGTCTGGCGGATGAGGGTGGAGGCTGCGGCGAGGCCGCCCCGTGCGACCACTTCCAGCCGCTTGCCCTGGCGGGGGTCGCCGCCGACGGCCGACTGCACCGACACATAGCCTGGCACCTGATGCAGGCCCATGGAGCCCATGATGCCGGTGGGATGGGCACGGCCGTTGCAGGGGGCGTCGAGTACGGGGATGCCCAGACAGGCGGACTGCACCCAGCCGTTGAGGGTGGCTGCGCCGCCGTTCTCGTTGGTGATCAGGGCCGCCGGGCGCAGGTCCAGCGCCTCCATGAGCAACTGCACGGCCCGGAGGTAGTCGACGGGTTCGATATACCGCTCGATGGCGGCCGGGGCGCCCACGGCCGAGACCGTGAGCACCGTATCAGTGTCCGCCAGTTCGCTCAAGTCGATCAGCCGCGGGGAACCCATGGTCACGGCCAGTTCGCCCATGCGGCGACCGTCATCGCGCCAGCCGCCGCCGCCCCCGCCCAGGACAGCCCCGCCCAGGCAAGCGGCCTCAACGTCAATGCGGGTAAGCATCCTGTTCATCGTAGTCCCTCCAGTGCGAGCCTGGTCAGGATCGTGCCCCCTGTCGCCAACACCGGATCGATGATCGGGATGCCCAGGTCACGGCGGAGGATGGGCGCTAAGCCCGCAGTGGACATCCCGGTGCAGGCCAGGCAGATCACCCCGGCGCCTTGGTCGCGCAGGAACCTCCCTGCGACCAGGGTGGCAGCGCGGCCTGCCGGCGTGAGCAGGTCGAGGGTGGTACGGACTCCTGCGGGGCTAAGGGAATGGAGCAAATGGGAGCCAAGGGTACGGGCCATGCGATGGGGCACTTCGTGCGTGAGGCCGAGCACCCCGACGGGGAGTCCGAAGGTGAGTGCAGCGGCCGCGGCCGCCATGCCGGCCCCGACGACCGGGACGTCCACAGCCGCCTGGGCAACCTCCAAGCCCGGATCCCCGGCACAGCTGATGATGATGGCCCTCGCCCCTGCTGACACCAGGGCGCGGGCGGCGTCAGGCATTTTGGCTGAGGCTTGTGCCTCCGTGCGCGCGTCGAACACGCCCTCGGGTTGGTCTGACAAGCAGAGGCTGCTGATGCCCAGTTGCGGGAAGGCCGCTGCGAGCTGCTTCCCGTGGGACTCCAGCAGTGTGCGATCGGTGGTGGTCAGTACCCTGATCAGGCCGATGGGTGTGGCAGCCATGTCGTCCCCCTTTCTCCGGACCGGCGCCCGGCACGAAGCCACCCCTCCCCGGGAGGGGTGGCTTCGCTGGCTGCATCGCTTAGGAGAAGAACGTCCGGATGATGGAGTTCACAAACCCGTAGAGGCCATCGCCGGCGATGAGGCCAGCCTCGCGGACTTCCATCCACTTGGTGCCGGTGGCCAGCCGCACGATCACGGCCCCTAGCAGACCGATGCCGTAGATGGGGTTGTTGATCAGCAGGCCCGTGGCGAACAGCACGCCCAAGGCGCGGCTCGGGCCACCGATGAACTGCAGGATGGCGCCGGGCAGGAACGCGTACATGATGTGGAGGGCCACGTTAGGGTTCGCGCCGGCCTTGATGGTGGAGGCGAACACCTTGCTGATGGGCGGGATGATGTTTTGATCGAAGTGCATCTGGAAGAAGGCCAGCACCACCAGGATACCGACGGCTGCGCCGAGGACCTCAGCGTAAAACTGCTGTTTGCGGCCCTGCAGTTCGTAGCTGACATCCTTGCCCTTTCCGCGGATGAGCCAGCCTGTCTTCAGGTCATAGCCTAGGTCCGCGAAGATCGGGCCGGTGGAAGCGGTGTAGCCGGTGAGGAAGGCCAGCGGCACCGCCGGGAAGCCAAGGGCCATGCCGCCCAGGAGGAAGATGACGGTGACGGCGAAGGCCGGGAACCAGCCCGAGTGCATGGCGCACATGCCCACGATGATCGAGGAGATGAACGCCGAGAAGCCGGCCCAGATGACCCACAGCGCCAGTTGCGCGACGCCCAACTGGGCCCAGACGCCCGAGATCAGGGCCAGGGCCACGGCACCGAGGGTGAAGTGCAGCCAGTGCTTGGCGTACTCCTTCCGCTGGTCCACGCCGCCCAGTTGCAGCTTGACTGCGCCCGCCGCGGCGGCATCACCTTCCTCGGCTACTGTCTTGCCGCGGTTGAGCAACATCAGGACTGCCTGGACCAGCTGGACGATACCCGCGCCGATCATGAAGCCCTGGGGATAGTAAGTCTTCCCCAGGTCAAGGCCGAACCACTGGGGCGAATACCCGCGGATGAGCAGGCCCACGCCGAGGGCGGAGATGGCGAAGATGTTGGCGATGAAGGCGATGCCGATACCGGCCATGGGCAGCTTGAAGTAGGCGCCGATGGCACCTACCGTGATGCCCTGGACCAGGCGCCACGCCTTGTGGCCGCCCTCGTCACCGGCCTCCAGCACCCGGGCGGTGGCGATGCCGGGAGGCCACGGGTTGGCGGCGGGGAAGAGCGGCGTGTCGAACATCTTGTAGCCCAGCCAGACGTCGAGGATGACGCCGATGGCCGCGCCCGCCAGCATCGGGAGCACTAGGTCAGTCCGCCCCATGGCGAACACGATGGCCACCGACAACAAGCCTGCGTTGGCGGCGGCAAACCCGCCGCCGGAAGCGGCCGTCTGCACGAGGTTCTGGCGGTCAAGCGAACGGAAGGACTTCAACATGACTCGGCCGATGATGATGGCCATGAGCGCGCCGATGATGGAGGTATTCGGGGTGATCCCGATCCTGCCGATGATCTGCATGCAGATGACGGCTGAGAGGGCGGCCATCAGCGCAGAGGTCACCAGCGTCGCCGGCTCAAACAGCCGGGGGTGCTGCCTAGGTTCTTGGGACACGCTTCACCAGTCCTTTCACGAAGAGTGCGCACAAGTATACAGCCTTCATTATAGGGGAGTGACTGGGCGCGTTATATGGACCGAAGATCCCATTCTTGCCCCGGTCTGTTGTGCAACCTGCACACAGGTCAGGCGAAGTCCAGCGCCGCGAGGGCGAGTTGCAGCTTCAGCCTGGCCTCGTTGTCGCTGAGGTCCGTGTGCAGCAGGGAGCCTATGCGTTCCAGGCGGTAGCGGAGGGTGTTACGGTGCACGTACAGGGCGCGGGCGGCGCCGTTGAGGTTGCCGTTGTGGGCCAGAAAGTGACGCAGGGTCTTCACGTATTCGGACCCGTCTGCCCTGTCGCTGGCAAGTAGGGGTTCCAGGGTGTCGCGGCAGAACTCGCGTAGGTCCCGACTGCCGGCCATGGGCAGGAGCAGGCGGTACAGGCCCAAGTCGTCGTAGTGGAGGACGGACCCGGGGCCCCGTGCTGCCCGGGCCGCCTTGACTGCCTGCTGGGCGCGGCCGTGGCTCACGCCGATGGCGGAGAGGTCCGAGGCGTGGGTGCCGATGCCGACCGACACGGTGAGGCCGGGCATGGCCACCGCCACCCGCCTGGTGATGCCCTCGGCCAGGGTGATGGCGCGCTGCTTGGCGTCGGCCTGGGGCATGTGGAGCAGGGCGGTGACGCTGTCGGAACGGTTGACGATGATGGCCTTAGGATCGGTGGCGGTGAGGTCCGGGGTCACTAGCTCGAGCAGCCGCCGCTTTACGTTCTGGATGGCTGGTTCGTCCAGCCGACGGTCTTCGCAGTACTGGGCGAACCCGTCGATGTCGATGACCATGGGCAGGCACGGCCGGCTCAAGTCCCAACCCACGAAGCGCGCCCGGTGCTCGATGGTGGAGGGCGAGCCGATCTTGCCTGCCAGCACGTCTTCAAACAGATCCCGGCCTAGCCGGCCCTCGGCCTCGTTGACTGCCTGCAGGCGCATCAGCTCCAAGCCGGCGATGGGGGCTGCGTGTTCCAGGGCGATGCTGTCCTGCTCGCCGAAACCCTCACCTGTCTCGACCGCCACAATCTGGCCCAGGTGCTGGCCGCCGGCCAATACCGGCACGATCAGGTGGCCGACGGAGTCCAGGTCGGGATAGGGCGGCACCCGTACCGCTTTGCCCTCCCGAAGCACCGCCTCGAGGACCCCGTCGGCACGTAGCCTCTCCATCACGGCAGGCGAAGAGATGGAACGTTCCAGGGCCCTGGCGCGGGTGAGGTCATCGCTGGCGCCCCAGCTGGAGGCAGCCAGCACGCACAGCCCGGGGTTGCGCAGGAAGACCGGCCGCTTCATCAGGGCCGCCAGGGTGTCGGCCAGGGCCTGCAGGCCGCCCCCTTTGAGCAGCACAGCCGTGAGGTCTTGGTGGATCTTGATGGCCGCAGTCAGCTTATCGGAGCGCTCATCCAGGATGGCCCTAAGGATGGGCGTGACGATGTCGATGTATGGCGTGTCAAGGGCGAGTTCGATGACGGGGAACCCCAGTTGATCCGCGAGCACGATGACCTCCCGGGGGATGGCGGAGATGAAGCGGCCGGGTTTGATGGCGATGGCGGCGGCGCCCACCCGGTGCAGCTCGCGCACGAGGTTCAGCTGGGCGTCGGGCTGGTCCTTGATGGCATACGCCGTCGTGAGCAGCAGCTCATCGCCGCGCAGCCAGCCGGCCACGTCCGGGACCTCCATGATGTCCACCCACCGGATGGGCCGGTCCAGTCCCGCTTTGCCCGCAACCAGCTTGGCCTTGGCCAGGCCTCCCAGGGTCAGTGCGTTGCGGACCGTGATCGCCATTTGGTTCACCTCCCCTGCAAGTTAATGAGGCACACACAGTGTAGCTAAATTCAGCTCATTCGTGTGCGCACGGCGCGTTCCTCCTGGACATTGGAGGAAGTGCACAAACTCCGAACCCTATCTCAGAGGCTTTGCCTGCACAGGGTCTCCCTATGGGCGATTCTGCCTGGAGGAATCCTGCCGGAGCGGGAGGAAGACTTCGGCTCAGCCTCAGCGAACGGAGGAAGCCGCTTGCGCCACAGCCTGCATCGCACCATTGCAGCCCTGATCATCCTTAGCATCAGCCTCGGCCCCAACGCTAGCCCCGCCCGGGCAGGGCTGGCACCGGCCACCCGTGGCATCGCGTACACAGGTTGGCCCGGCGGATCCTTCGTCCTGGTCGGGACAGTCTTCACGGCGTCACCCACCGGCGGCGCGCCCAAGACCGTCGCCTACGCGGCCTGGGGGGTCGCCGATGCACGCGGGGTAGTCACGGTGGACTTTGCCGCCCAGTTCCCGGAGTTCGCCGGGGAACTGGCCTTCATCTCGGTGCATCACCCGGTGCTGCCCGCGGGGAGCGCAGGGGTGATGCGGCGGGAGGGCGACGCCCTGGCAGTCACCCGCCCTTTCACCAGCCCGGTGGCCCGCGATTGGGAGACAGTTCGTGCTGGCACCTGGGCCGCCACCGAGTACCGCGGCCTGGCAGAACTGGGGATGCCCCTCAACTACGTGTACTCGCGGCCCATCGCCAGGGGCGAGTTCTTCACCCTGGTCCTTCGGGGCCTGGGTTGGGTCGACCAGCTGTTCCCCGCTGCGGGAGCCAGGTACGAAGGGGAGAGCGTCCGGTGGCTGGGCGACCTTGACCGGTCCATCATCGAGCTGGCTGTGCAGCGGGGCGTCATCAGAGGCCGCGGGCTCGGGGACCTGGCCCTGGGCAGCGGGCTTACGCGGGCTGAAGCCGCCACTTTTCTACTGAGGACGGCAGGGGTGGAGGCCGACACGAAGCTCCCCAACCCCTTCACCGATGTACCGGCGGCCCATTGGGCCCGGTCGATTGTCGCGACCGCGGCCTCCCGGGGGGTCGTGGGCGGGTATGGCGGGGGCAAGTTCGGCCCGGAGGACGCCCTGACCTGGGAACAGGGAGTGGCCCTGGTCTTCAGGCAGTGCGTGCGGGGCACGCAGCCTGGCGGCGAGCTCTACGGTTACTACGCCATCGCTGCTTTCCAGCAGAGGGGCCTTGTGCCGCAGTTCTCCGGCGTGGCTTTCGGGTGGAGCAGGCTGGCGCCCGGCGGCGTGCTCGATTTGAAGGGCAGGGACTTTTACTGGCCCATCGTCGCCACCGTCACCGGGCCCGACGGCGTGGCCCGGCCGTACAGCCCCAGCAATCTGGTGGCTGATTCCCGGGCCGCCGGCGTCAAGCGCCACCTCATGGTCTTCGCCACTAACGACAACAAGCTCATCGATAGCTTTCTGGCCGACCCAGCGGCCCAGGCCCGCTTCAACGCCTCCCTGCTCGGGCTGCTCAGGCAGGAGGACTTCGATGGGGTCAACCTTGACTTCGAGTACCTGGGCCTGCGCCAACAGGGCGCCGAACTGGCGGCGACACGGGCTGCCTATGTGACCTATGTGGCCGGGCTGAAGGCCTTGCTAGCGGCGGAAGGCCGGGAGCTGTATCTCTCAGTCCACGCCCCGAACAGCTGGTTCCCTGGGTATGACTACACAGGGCTCGCCGCCCATGCCGATGCCCTGATGATCATGGCTTACGACTACGTCTCCACGCGCCAGCCCGAGCCCCTCGCCAAGGTGGAGGAAGCGGCCCGCCTGGCCGCCACCCTGGCGCCCCCGGAGAAGCTCATCCTGGGCATCAACGCCTGGCATGAGACCCCGGCGTCGGTGGCGGCCAAACTCGAGCTAGCCCGTAACTACAACCTGCGCGGCGTGGGGGTGTGGCGGATCGGGTTGCTCAGCCCGGAGTTCATCGCAGCCCTGCAACGAGGGCGCTGATGCAAAGTCAGCGAAGGTAGCATAGCATGCCACCGACCCGCCCGGCGGGCCAGCCGGGAAGGGGTCTGGGAGGGAAGCTATGTGCTGAAGCGGATCGATTGGAGCCCGCTGCGGCGCCTCGAGGACTGGTGGGCGGTCTGGCTGGGCGGGGGCATCATCCTGGTGGCCCTGCTGAGGCTCGTGACCAGCGTTCCCAGATTGGCCAAGTGGACCGCGTCACCGCTGGCGGCGTTCCCGGCGGGCACGGTCCCGGCGCTCCTGGCGCTGGGCATCGGTCTCGCGTGCCTTACCGGCCTGGCGGTGTGGGCCATGGGCCGCGATGTGCGGGCCTACCTGAAGGGGTTCGTTGGGGTGTTCGCCCTCGCCGTGCTGTCCTACGCGCTGGGCAACCAGCAGACGCTGAACCACTACGGGTTCAACGATGTCATCTGGGCCCTCGCCCTCGGGATGGTTATCAGCAACACCGTGGGCAGGCCGGAGTGGCTCAAGCCAGGGTTGAGAGGCGAGCTGTTCATCAAGACGGGCCTGGTGCTGCTGGGGGCCGAGATCCTGTTCAACCGTATGCTAGCCCTCGGTCTGCCGGGGCTCGGCGTGGCTTGGCTGGTGACCCCCATTGTCTTTACGTTCATGTACGCATTCGGCACCGAGGTCCTACGCATACCTAGCCGGTCGCTGGTCGCCACCGTCTCAGCCGCCGCCTCGGTCTGCGGCGTGTCCGCGGCCATCGCCACGGGCGCGGCCACCCGCGCCAAGCGGGAGGAGATCAGTTACGCCGTCTCGCTGTCCCTGGTGTTCACGGCGGTGATGATGGTAGGCATGCCCGTCGTCTGCGGCTGGCTGGGCCTGAGCCAGGCGGTGAGCGGGGCGTGGATCGGCGGCACGGTGGACAGCACCGGGGCGGTCGTGGCCAGCGGGGCCCTGGTCGGGCCGCAGGCCATGCAGGTGGCGGCCGTGGTCAAGCTGATCCAGAACATGCTCATCGGCCTGCTGGCCTTCATCATTGCCACTGTGTGGGTCACCAAGGTGGAACGGCCGCCCGGCGAAGCCCGCCCGTCGCTGGCGGAGGTCTGGCACCGGTTCCCCAAGTTCATCCTCGGGTTCGTGGGGGCGTCCCTGCTCTTCTCCACCGTGCTGGTGCCGGCGTTGGGCGCCGAGCCGGTGGACGCCGTCCTGAGGGTGACCGGGGGGCTGAGGGGCTGGTTGTTCTGCCTTGCCTTCGCCTCCATCGGACTGGAGTCCAACTTCGGCGAGCTGCGACGCGCGGCCCAGGGAGGGCGTCCGGTCATCCTCTACATCGTCGGGCAGACCTTCAACCTGGCACTTACGCTGATGGCAGCGTGGATCTTCTTTGGAGGCAGGGCGGCCTGACCGCGGGGCTTCAGTAGCGGCCCGTAACACCGCGTCTACTTGACATAGGGACACTGCCGAGCTATGATATGACCGGTCAGTCATATGACCACTTGGTCATGCAAAGCATGGGAGGCAAGCAGTGCCCAAACAGACCTTTTTCAACCTACCCGCGGCCAAGCGCGAGCAGATCATGGCTGTAGCCCTGGACGAGTTCGGGCGCAACCCCTACACCCGTGTGTCGGTGGGCACCATCGCCCGCCGGGCCGGGATCGCCAAGGGCAGCATCTACCAGTACTTCGAGGACAAGAAAGACCTCTACATGTTCCTGCTGCACCAGGCGGGCGAGGTCAAGCTGGAGTTCCTCAAGCGGCATGAACTGAACTGGGAGGACTTTTACAGCGGCCTAGTCAGTCTGATGCTGGCCGGGACTGAGTTCGAGCTGGAGCACCCGCGGTACGCCCGGCTAGGCTACTTCATGCTGACGTCCCCCTTCAGGGACGAGACCCTGATCGAGCTTCAGCAGGTGAGCAAGGGCCATCTGGCCGAGCTGGTCGCCATGGCCCGGTCGCGTGGGGAGATACGCGCTGATATACCCATAGACCTCATTGCCTTCTTCTTCTCCGCGCTGATGATGGGGTTTGGGGACTTCATCGCCGGCAGGCTCGGACTGACCTGGGAGGAGCTGTACACACCCGGCGCCCTCACCGGGCTGAGGGACGTGCGCGAGCAACTTAAGACCGCGACCATCGAGTTAGTCGAGCTGATGCGCCGGGGGATGGCCCCGACCAACCGTAGCTGAGCGCCCTGCGCTGGCCAACGCTGCGCAGGTCTGTAAGCAACTCCAGGCGAAGGGGAGGTGAACACCACAGATTCTGTGCCGAAAGCCCTTGACTCAGTCTGGACGGCGACGTAGACAGGAGCTATAATTAGTGATAGCGAACTCTTTCACTAACCCCTGTCCCCGTGGTGCAGCGCGCCACGGGGAAAAGAAAACTAAAGATTGTGAACACTTTCACCAATTATCTCCCAAGCTAGAGAAGCTGGTTGTGCTCTTGTGAGCTAGGGGAGGGGGGTGGCCGTGCGCGTGGAGCATGCCGTGCAGGGCATGGATTTCACCCAGGCCGGGCGGGGAACGGCCACCATCCAGCGGGCCCTGCGGCAGGTCGGGATGTCTCCCACTGCCATCCGCCGTGCCACCGTGGTCTGCTATGAGGCGGAGATGAACATCGTCATCCACGCCCATCGCGGGGTGCTTGCCGCCGAACTGCAGCCGGGGCGCGTGATCGTCACGGCTGCGGATGAGGGTCCGGGGATCCCCGACATCGGCCTGGCCATGTGTGAGGGCTATTCGACTGCCCCTCCACAGGTGCGGGAGATGGGCCTCGGGGCAGGGCTGGGCCTGCCCAACATCAAGCGGCACGCCGATGAGCTGGACATTCAGTCGGTGGTCGGCAAGGGGACCACGTTGCGGGCCGTGATCGTGGATGACGACGCCGCTGGGAGGTGAACACGCTGAGCCAGTTCCATTCGGTACGGCTGGACACCGCCAAGTGCAAGGGCTGCACCAACTGCATCAAGCGCTGCCCCACTGAGGCCATCCGGGTCCGTGGCGGGCTGGCCCAGATCACCGAAGACCGGTGTGTCGACTGCGGCGAGTGCATCCGGGTCTGCCCCAACGTCGCCAAGTATGCGGTCGCGGACACCCTCGACAGGTTGGACGAGTTCACCTACCGCATCGCCCTGCCTGCCCCATCCCTGTTTGCGCAGTTCGGGCCAGAGGTCCCTCCGGGGCGCATCCTGGATGGGCTCAGGGCCATCGGCTTTGACGACGTGTTCGAGGTGGCGCTGGCCGCAGAGGTCGCCACCTTGGCCTTCGCCTGCCATCTGGCCTGCAACCGGCAACGCCCCGCCATCTCGTCAGCCTGTCCGGCTGTCGTGCGCCTAATCCAGGTGCGTTTCCCGTCCCTCGTGGCGCAGATCGTCCCGGTGGAGGCCCCGATGGAGGTCGCGGCCAGGATGGCCCGGAGCCGCCTGCCCCGCAGCGTGAAGCGCCCAGGCATGTTCTTCATCTCACCTTGTCCCGCCAAGATCACCGCGGCGACCCAGCCGGTGGGCTGTGAACGGTCAGGCGTGGACGGGGTGCTGAGCATGGGAGCTGTCTACGCGGAGCTCGTCCGCGTCCTGCCGGAGCTAACCGATGCCCCCCGCGGGTTCGAAGCTTCCGGCCTGGGTTACGGCTGGGGACGCGCGGGTGGCGAGGCGTTGGCGCTGGCGGGCCATCAGTGTCTGGCCGTGGATGGCATCGCCAACGTAGCTGAAGTCCTGGCGGAGGTCGAGCGCGGACAGCTGGAAGACATCGCTTTCATTGAAGCCCAGGCCTGCACAGGTGGATGTGTGGGTGGCTGCCTGACGGTGGCCAACCCCTTCGTGGCCCGCAGGTGGCTGCGGGAACTGGCAGAGACCCTGCCTCCGGTGCCAGCAGCGCGCCAGGAGGCCTACCAGGTCCTGGTCGAGGAAGGCCTTGCGGCCCACAGCGTGGTCATCCAGCCGCGGCCCCTAGAGGGGTTGTCACTGGACAAGACCGAGGCCATCGCCAGGTTGCGCGACCTGGAGGCGACCCTGGCCGGCCTGCCTGGGTTGGATTGCGGGTCGTGCGGTTCGCCCAACTGCCGCGCCTTGGCTGAGGATATCGTTAGGGGGCTGGCGAACGTGCCTGATTGTCACTTCAAGCTGAGTGACCGTGTCCAGGAACTGGCCGAGGAACTGGCGGGCCTCGCCCGCCGCGCGCCGCCGGCCATGGGCGCCAAGCCGCCGCTGTCGCTGGAGGCCATCAGCCGACAGCTGGGCTGGCGGCTGGCGGCCGGAAAGGCGGTCCCAGACCGGTATGTCACTGGGGGATACGCCTCAGACCTCCTGAGCGACGTCATCGCCAACGCCCGGGCCGGACAAGTCTGGGTAACCTGCCAGTCGCACCCCAATATCGTGGCTGTGGCCGTACTGGCGGAGCTGGCAGGCATCGTGGTAGCGGGTGGGCGCAGTCCCGCCCCCCAGACCGTCCAGGGTGCGGAACGCGAGGGACTGAGGCTGTTCGTCACGGCTGAGGATGCGTTCACGGCAGCGGGGAACCTGTATCGCTTGCTGGCAGGAACGACTGAAGGTCCCAAGCCAGCGCGGGAATCGGAGGCAAAGGGAGGCGGCGATCGATGACAGCGCAGACGTGCCAGTGCATCGAGACGGAGGTCAGGGAGAGCATAGCCAGGCACCGCGACGACCCAGGCGCCCTAATCAAGGTGCTCCAGGAGGTCCAGGAGGGCCTCGGGCATGTGCCTAGGCAGGCGCAGGAGCAAATCGCGCAAGGCCTGGGCGTCTCCCTGGCGGCCGTATATGGGGTCGTAAGCTTCTACTCGCTCTTTTCCCTCAAACCGAAGGGCAGGACGCGGGTAGCTTGCTGCGCCGGCACAGCCTGCTATGTGCGGGGATCCAGCGATGTCCTCGCCAGACTCGAGCACGAGCTGGGCATCAAGGCTGGAGACACCTCCGACGACGGCGAGTTTTCGCTGGAAGTGGTCAGGTGCCTAGGTGCGTGCGGCCTGGCGCCGGTCATGACCGTCAACAAGGACACCCACGCCAGGATGAAGCCGGACCGAGTGTCCGAGCTCGTTTCCAAGTACAAGGCCAGACCCAGATGATGAGGGAGCTATCCCTGCACGTTCTGGACCTGGCCCAGAACGCCGTGGAGGCGGGCGCGACCGCGCTGGAAGTGAGGATCAGCGAGGATCGGGGGACCGACACGCTGACCATCACGGTGACGGACAACGGGCGCGGGATGTCCGCGGAGTTGGCGGCATGCGCCACTGATGCTTTCACCACAACCAGGACGACGCGGCGGGTGGGGTTGGGGCTGCCCTTCCTGGCGGCTGCCGCCGAAGCTTGCGGGGGAGGGGTCACTGTGGAGTCCTCCCCCGGCGCCGGTACCACCATCCGGGCGAAGTTCCAGCTGTCCCACATTGACCGGGCGCCGTTGGGGGACATGGCGGGCACCATCGCCGTGATCCTGGCGGCCAATCCTGGACTCAGGCTCACCTACGTCCAGTCCAGGGATGCCCTCGTCTTGCGGTCCGAATTCGATGGGTGCCTAACGCCCGCTGAGGCCCTGGCCGTACGGGAGCGGCTGGCCGGATGGCCCGCGGAGCAACCAGGAGGTGTCGGTGATGAAGACGCTTGCGGAACTGAAGGCGCTCAAGGAGCGTGCTAGCAAGGACCTAGCCCTGCGCGAGCAGACAGACGCACAACGCATCGTCGTCGGCATGGGGACCTGCGGTATCGCCGCCGGGGCCCGTGAAGTGATGCTGTCGATCCTCGATGAGCTCGGCAAACGGAACATGTCCAAGGTCACCGTAGGACAGACGGGCTGCGTTGGCCTCTGCGCGCAGGAACCTATCATCGACGTCATGGTTCCCGGCCAAGGGCGCGTCACCTACACGAAGGTGGACGAGCAGAGGGCGCGCCGGATCATCGCGGAGCACGTGGTCAACGGCCATGTGTGCCTGGACTGGGCGCTCAACGTCAAAGACGAGCCCCGTACCTGAGGAGGCCTGACACACCATGCAATTCTACCGGTCTCACGTCTTGGTCTGCGCCGGCACGGGGTGTCACGCTTCGGGCAGCGCGGAGCTCAAGGAAGCACTGACGGTCGAACTTAGACGGCAAGGGCTAAGCCATGAAGTCAAGGTCATCGACACGGGGTGTTTCGGGTTCTGCCGTTTCGGCCCCAACATGATGGTATACCCCGAAGGGGTGCTCTACACCGGCATCACCGCCGCAGACGTGCCTGAGGTGGTGTCCGAGCACTTCCTCAAGGGCCGGGTCGTGCAGCGGCTGCTGTATGTGGAGCCCGAGACCCAGTCCCGCTTGGTGGACTTTGAGGAGATCCCCTTCTTCCATAAGCAGCAACGCATCGTCTTGGCCAACTGCGGCTTGATCAACCCGGAGAGCATCGACGAGTATGTGGCCCGCGACGGTTATGTGGCCTTAGGGACCGCGCTCACCCGGATGACGCCAGCCGAGGTCATCGAGACCCTGAAGCGCTCAGGGCTAAGAGGCCGCGGCGGTGCCGGTTTCCCCACCGGGGTCAAGTGGGAGTTCACAGCCAAGGCCCCCGGCTCGCCCAAGTATGTGGTCTGTAACGCTGACGAGGGCGACCCCGGCGCGTTCATGGACCGCAGCACCTTGGAAGGCGACCCCCATGCGGTGCTGGAGGGGATGGCCATCGCGGGGTATGCCATCGGGGCCAACCGGGGTTACATCTATGTCCGGGCGGAGTACCCCATCGCCGTGCAGAGGCTGAATATCGCCATCGACCAGGCCCGGAAGCAGGAACTGCTGGGTAAGGACCTGTTCGGCACAGGCTTCGCCTTCGACGTGGAGCTGAGGCTCGGTTCAGGGGCCTTCGTCTGTGGCGAAGAGACTGCCCTGCTCGCCTCCATTGAGGGCAGACGCGGCGAACCCAGGCCGCGGCCACCCTTCCCCGCCCAGCGCGGTCTGTGGGGCAAGCCCACGGTCATCAATAACGTGGAGACGTTGGCCAATATCCCGCCCATCATCCGTAACGGCGGCGAGTGGTTCGCCTCCATCGGCACCGAGACCAGCAAGGGCACGAAGGTGTTCGCACTGGCCGGCGACATCATCAACAACGGTCTGGTTGAAGTCCCCATGGGGACCTCCCTCGGCGATATCGTCTACGACATCGGTGGAGGAATCCCTGACGGCAAGCGGTTCAAGGCCGCCCAGACCGGGGGACCTTCTGGCGGCTGCATCCCTGCGGGCTTCCTCAATACCCCCATCGACTATGAGTCCCTGCAGCGCCTGGGGACCATCATGGGTTCGGGCGGCCTGATCGTCATGGACCAAGACACCTGCATGGTGGACTTGGCCAAGTTCTTCCTCGAGTTCGTCCAGGACGAGTCCTGCGGCAAGTGCGCGCCTTGCCGTATCGGCACTAAGCGCATGCTGGAGATCCTCACTCGTATCACGCGGGGCGAGGGCAGGGAAGGGGACACCGACCTCTTGATCGAACTGGGCGAAAGCATCAAGGCCAGCGCCCTGTGCGGTCTCGGGCAATCGGCGCCGAACCCGGTGCTCAGCACCATCCGGTACTTCCGTGACGAATACGACGCCCACATCCGTGACAAGCGGTGCCCGGCTTCGGTCTGCGCAGCCCTGTTCACGGCCCCCTGCACCAACAGCTGCCCTGCCGGCGTGGACGTGCCGATCTACCTCGACCTGGTGCGGGCAGGGAAGTTCCGCGAGGCTTACCTGAAAGTCAAGGAAGCCAACCCGCTGCCCATCGTCTGCGGCCGCGTGTGCAACCATCCCTGCGAGGCCCGGTGCCGCCGGGAGCAACTGGATGCTCCCCTGGCCATCAGGGAGCTCAAGCGCTTCGCCGCCGACCAGGTGCTGTCCACCGAAGGCAAGCTGCCTTCCCCGGCGGCGGGCGCCGGCACTGGACGCAGAGTGGCTGTGATCGGTTCCGGCCCTGCGGGCCTGACGGCCGCTTACTACCTGACGCTCAAGGGGCACCGTGTGACCGTGTTCGAAGCCTTGCCGCAGGCCGGAGGCATGCTAGCCGTGGGCATCCCCGCCTACCGGCTGCCCCGTAGTGTGCTGGAGGCCGAGATCAAGAGCCTCCAGTCCATGGGCATCGAGTTCAGGTTGAAGACCCAGTATGGCAAGGATGTCACCGCCGAGAGCCTGGCTCGGGATGGCTACGAGGCCACTTTGCTGGCCATCGGGGCCCACCGCGACCAGAAGCTTGGCATCCCCGACGAGGACAGCCTCGGCGTCCTTCCCGCCGCCGCTTTCCTGCGCAGGGTCGCCTTGGGCGATGCCCCGTCGCTGCCCGGCAAGCGGGTCGTGGTCGTAGGCGGCGGCAACGCTGCCATCGATGCGGCCCGTACCGCGTGGCGCCTGCTCGCCAGGGAAGTGGAGATCGTCTACCGCAGGCGGCGGGAAGACATGCCCGCCCAAGACGAGGAAGTGGAAGCGGCCCTCGAGGAAGGCGTCAAGCTGACCACCTTGCTCAACCCGACGGGGGTCACCCTGTCCGGCCGCAACGTCACTGGCCTGGACTGTGACGAGATGGTGACGGCCGACTTCGACGGTTCCGGCCGCAGGCGGACGGTGCCATCGGGCCAGAAACGGCACGTCGCGGCCGATTTGGTCATCGCCGCCATCGGCCAGGGTCCCGACGTGCATGGAGTGCCCGAGGCAGCGCTAGGCCCCCGCGGCTTGGTCGCCGTGTCGGGCATGGGCGCCACGGCTCTCCCTGGCCTGTTCGCCGCAGGGGACTGCGTGACCGGTCCAGCTACCGTGATCGAGGCCGTGGCCGCCGGCAAGTCTGTCGCAGCTGCTATCGACCGCTATCTGGGCGGTGACGGCGTGTTGGCGCAGAACCCGGTGGAGCGGACGCTGAGCGCCCCAATCATTGAAGACCTGCTCAAGCGCGAACACTCGCAGCACCTGCCTTGCCGCGAGCGCATCGGCAACTTCTCAGAGGTAGAACTCGGCTACGACGCACAGGCTGCTTGTCGCGAAGCGGCGCGATGCCTGCGCTGCGACGCCAAGTCATAGGAGGTTCAACGGCATGTCTAAAGTCAGCCTTACTATCGACGGGCGGGCCGTGACGGTGGCGGCAGGCACTTCCATCCTCGAGGCAGCGAAGGAGGCGGGCGTGCTCATCCCCAGCCTCTGCTATCTGAAAGGTGTCCATGAGGCAGGCGCCTGCCGCGTGTGCGTGGTGGAAGTGAAGGGGGCGAAGAGCCTCATCGCCTCCTGCGTCGCCCCGGTAGCCGAGGGGATGGAGGTACGGACCAACACTGAGCCGGTGAGGCGGGCCCGCCGCCTGACCACCGAACTCATCCTGTCCGACCATCCCTACACGTGCCCGACCTGTTCTCGGAACCTGAACTGCGAGCTGCAGACCCTGGCCAACCAGCTTGGCCTGCGTGAAGTCCGCTTCGAAGGCGCCCGGCACGGCGGCGAGATCGACAGCTCGTCCCCCTCGTTGGTCCGTGACCCGGCCAAGTGCATCCTCTGCCGCCGGTGCGTATCGGTGTGCGAGCAGGTCCAGGGGGTCAAGGCTGTCGGGGCCTTGGAGCGCGGCTTTGCCAGCGCCGTCGGCCCGGCTTTCCACGATCCCCTTGGATCAGTGGCCTGCGTCTTCTGCGGCCAGTGCGCGCTGGTCTGCCCGGTCGGGGCCATCTACGAAGTGGATGACACCGGCAAGGTTTGGTCGGCCATCGCGGACCCTAAGCGCCATGTGGTGGTGCAGACGGCCCCGGCGGTGCGCGTGGCCATCGGCGAGGAGTTCGGGCTGGCGCCCGGCGCCGTGTCCACGGGTAAGCTCGTGGCCGCCCTGCGCAGGCTCGGCTTTGACCGGGTCTTCGACACTGACTTCACCGCTGACCTGACGATCCTGGAGGAAGGCACCGAGTTCATCCACCGGGTCCAGAACGGCGGCAAGCTGCCGCTGATCACTTCCTGCAGCCCCGGTTGGATCAAGTACTGCGAGCACTTCTTCCCTGACATGCTCGACAACCTGTCCACCTGCAAGTCGCCCCAGCAGATGTTCGGGGCCTTGGCCAAGACCTTCTATGCTGAGCAGGCGGGCATCGACCCGGCCACGATCTACTCGGTGTCGGTGATGCCCTGCACCGCCAAGAAGTTCGAGTGCGGCAGGCCGGAGATGGAGGACAGCGGGCACCGGGATGTGGACGTGGTGCTTACCACCCGTGAATTGGCGAGGATGATCAGGACGGCGGGCCTGAAATTCGACGAACTCCCCGAAGAGGAATATGACGCACCCATGGGCTTGTCCACGGGCGCGGGAGTCATCTTCGGCGCCACCGGCGGCGTGATGGAAGCCGCACTGCGCACAGCGTACGAACTCCTTACCGGCAGGGCGCTTCCCGGCCTCGACTTCACCCCTGTCCGCGGCCTGGAGGGCATCAAACAGGCCACGGTGGATGTGGACGGCCTGCCGGTGAAGATCGCGGTGGCCCACGGCCTCGGCAACGCCCGCGATCTCTTGGAGGGCGTGCGCAGAGGCGAGACCGACTACCACTTCATCGAGATCATGTGCTGCCCGGGCGGGTGCATCGGCGGGGGCGGCCAGCCCATCCCCACCGACACCGACGTGCGCAAGGCGCGCATCGGTGGCATCTACCAGGCCGACAGGGATTTGCCCCTGCGCAAGTCCCATGAGAATCCGGCCGTGAAGCAGCTGTACGACACCTATCTGGGCAAGCCGCTAGGCGAGAAGTCCCATCACCTGCTGCACACCCACTACACCCCCCGCGGCTAGCGGGCAACCTGCCTCTCTTCCGTGGACACCCTCCCTCTTGACAATAACAACTGCTGGGTGTCCACGGCGTCAACGCCGGCGTCAACGCCGGCGTCACTTTTATCCCCTTGCCGCCGGCGGGGGTCTGGCCCCCACGCTTCAGAAACCTTGACACGCACGGCACCCCCGGCGCATACTAAGAACGGCAATATATGGATGAACACTCAGCCGTGGGCTATGATGCCTTGGTCTTGATGCGGACAGATGGGCGGTTTCGACTCGCGGTAGCGATACGTAGGCGGAGTAAACAGCCAGCATGGTTTCAACGAAGTGGAGGTGCCACGTATGACTGCGACCGGTGATCAGATGTCAGCCCCCGAGAGTAAGCCCGGGGCCCTGGATGTCCTAAGAATCAGACCGTTTGCCTTTCTATGGCTCGGCCAACTAGTCTCCTTCCTCGGGGATATGTCTCAGTCAATCGGTATCGGCGTCTTTGTCTACCTGATGACCGGTTCGAACCTGGCCTTGGGCGCCGTGGTAGCTCTTCAGGCCCTCCCGGCCATGCTCTTCGGCCCGCTCGGCGGGGTCATTGTCGACAGATCCGATAAGAAGAGACTGATGGTCACCTGCGACGTGGTCCGGATGGTCCTCGTCGGCAGCCTGGCGCTCTTTCCGTCCGTCCCGTACGCTTACACCGTGTCCTTCCTGGTCTCGTGTCTGGGGGTGATCTTCAACACCGCCCGTACGGCCACTATCCCGCACGTTGTGGGCAGCCAGCTGGTAATGGCGGCCAACTCGTTCGTCGCCTTGAGTACTTCTATGATCCGGATCATCGGTCCGGCTGTCGGCGGCGGTCTCGTGGCCCTTTCCGGGCCCGCGCTGGCCTTCGGGGCCAACGCCGCGAGCTACGCCTTCTCGGCCGCCTTGATCCTTGCCGCCGCCCTGCCCACGGCGCCCGCCGACGGGAAGGAGAGGCCTTCCTTTCTGGCCGCGCTTCGCCAGGGCATCGGCGGGATCACCGGAAACCCGCCCCTCAGGCGGTTGACGGGGCTGTTCCTTCTGGCTATGGTGGCTGTTGGCGGGGCTCAGGTCCTGTTTCCCGGCTACGTCTTCGGAACCCTCAAGGGCGGGAGTACAGCCCTCGGCTTCATTCAATCGTCGCAGGGCGTCGGCGCTCTAGTCGGTGCCGTGGTTGTCGCCGCCGTGGCCCAGCGGCTTCCCTACACCTGGAGCATATCCGCCGGTCTGGCAGGACTGGGCGCCGGGATTTCGGTGCTCGGGTGGTTTCCGAGTCTTCCGGTGGCCTGCGCCGGGATGTTCGTGGTCGGAACAGCGCTTACGGCGGTGAACATAGGAGCCAATACGGCGGTCATGACCCTCATCCCGCCAGGCCTGCTCGGCCGTGTGGGTGGAACCCTCGAAGCCCTGATCACTTCTGTCTCCCTTCTGTCCATGCTCGCGGCCGGCCTCCTGGCCGACCGACTGGGAGTCGTGCCGATGATGAAAGCAGTCGGCCTGGCCCTGGTCCTGTCAGCGGTCTACGGTCTGTGGCACCTCCGGGAGAAGGAGATGGCGCCGTCCAGCGCAGGCGGAGTCGCGCCGACGAAATCCGCCGCCGGCGATACATAGAGCCGGCCCCGGTCAAACGCCGACGATGGCCTCTCCGACAGGCTCCTAGAGCGACACGCCGCCCCTGGCTGGGGCGGCGTGTCGCTCATGAGGCCAGTCACCGGCGCCAGTTCCTGATGGTGCGGCGTAGGCGCCGCAGGAACCTCCGCCAGTCATGGGGGAGGGCGCTGAGGCCCCGGGGCCTCAGCTCGGCGGGCAGGCGGCCCAAGTCCCGCAGGCGGAACCGCGGCGGTGGGACGCTGCCCTCCAGGGCCAGGGCGAAGTCCCCAGCCCGCGGATAGCGCCGCTCCCTGTCCTTGAGCAGGGCGGCGAGCAGGGCCCGCTGCAGCGCCGGGGAGACAGCCGGGTTCAGGCGGCGGGGCTCCACCGGGGCTTGGGCCAGCTGCTTGGCCATTACTTCCTGGGGACTGGGCGCCGTGAAGGGCGGATGGCCGGTCAGGGCTTCGTACAGCACAATCCCCAGGGAGTAGATGTCACTGCGGCCGTCGAGGGGCTCGCCGCGGGCTTGTTCGGGGGAGAGGTATTCCGGGGTGCCCAAGGCGGTGGCCCCAGAAGAGCCGTAGTGCCCCCCGCGGGCGAGGCCGAAGTCGGTGAGCTTGGCAGTCGCACCGGCGATGACGATGTTGGCAGGCTTGACGTCGCGGTGAACTAGACCGTGGGTGTGGGCGTGAGCCAAGGCGCGGGCCACCATGGCCACGTACGGCACGGCCTGCGCCGGCGATAGCCGGCCGTGGAGCCTGATCAGGTCGCTGAAGGTGATGCCATCAACCAGTTCCATGGCGATGTAGTACACGCCTTCGCGGGACCGCCCGGCGGCGTAAACCTCGACGATGTTGGGGTGGGACAGTCCCGCTGCGATGAGCCCTTCTCGGCGGAAGCGCTCGACGAAGCCTGGCTCGTCGGCCAGCTCGGGTGGGAGCACCTTGAGCGCGACGAAACGCTGCGACGAGGGCTGCAAAGCCTGGTAGACCACGCCCATGGCCCCCCGCCCTAGTTCCCGTAGGATCGTGTACCCGCCGATGGTCTCCATAGGGCTCACCCCACCCTGGCTTCGGTAGGACCCCCAGCTTTCCCTCGGTTGTGGGCGATGAGACGCATGCTGTTCAGAGTGACGGCCACTGAAGTGCCCATGTCGGCCAGGATGGCCATCCAGAGGGTGAGTATCCCTGGAAAGATGAGGGCCAGCGCCAAGGCTTTGGCCGCCAGGGAGAAGGCGATGTTCTGGGTGATGACCCGCCTGGTTGCCCGGGCGAGGGCCACGGCGTAGGGCAGGGCCGACAGGTCATCGGACATCAGGGCGATGTCCGCTGTCTCCAGGGCGGCGTCGCTGCCCGCCACCCCCATGGCAATGCCCACGTCGGCAGCTGCCAAGGCCGGGGCGTCATTGATGCCGTCGCCGACCATGGCGACAGCGCCGTGCTCTCTTGAGAGCGCTCTCACGCCCAGGACTTTGTCCTGAGGCAACAGCTCGGCCATGTACTCATCGGCCCCCAGGGCCTGCGCCGCGGCTCTGGCCGTGGCCTCAGTGTCCCCCGTGAGCAGGGCGAGGTGTCCCACCCCCAGCCGCCTCAGGCCGGCCCAGGCCCGGGCGGCTCCCAGCCGCAGGCTGTCCCTGGCGGCGATGAGGCCAAGAACCCCGTCGGGGCCGCCGATGACGATGACCGTCTTGCCTTCAGCGGCCAGCCGCTCCAGGGCGGCCTCGACCCCCCGTAGGTCCAGGTCCCGCTCCTGGAACCAGCGCGGGCTGCCTGCCGTGAAGGTGACCCCGTCGACCTGGGCCTCCGCCCCCCGTCCGGGCAGGGCGGTGAACGAGGTGACGGGGGGAGCGACGATCCCTCTCTCGGCGGCGGCCCGCATCACCGCCGCGGCCAGGGCGTGCTCGGACCGGCTTTCGACTGCGGCCGTGATGGCCAGCAGCTCTGCCGGCTCCAACCAGCCACTGGGCACCACGTCGGTGATCTCAGGGCTGCCGGCGGTGAGGGTGCCCGTCTTGTCGAAGGCCACCGCCTTGACTTCAGCCAGGCGCTCGAGCTGCAGCCCGCCTTTGACCAGGACTCCCCTGCGCGCGGCATTGCCGATGGCCGCTACCATCGCGGCCGGGGTGGCGATGACCAGCGCGCAGGGGCATGCTACCACGAGCAGGGACAAGCCGCGGTAGAACCAGGGCTGCCACGCCTGGCCCAGGAGGGGCGGGACTACGCTGACAGCTAGCGCGAGGCCCATCACCGCCGGGGTGTAGACGGAGGCGAACCGGTCGATGAAGCTTTGGGTAGGGGTGCGCTGGCCTTGGGCTTCCTCTACCAGGTGGATGATACGGGCCAGGGTGGTGTCCTCATGCCGGCGGGTGGCCCGCACTTCCAAGGCGCCCGAACCGTTGACGGTGCCGGCGTACACGCGGGAGCCGGGGCCGACTTCAGCTGGGATCGATTCGCCCGTTACCGGGGCCTGGTTCACGGCGGACCGCCCGGAAGTGACCAAACCGTCCACGGGCAGGCGCTCGCCGGGCTTGACGATGACCATGTCGCCGGGCACGACCGCTTCAGCCGACACGAGGATCTCGGCGTCGCCGTGCCGCACCAGTGCCTGGGCGGGGGTGAGGTCCATCAGCCCGCGGATAGAGGCGCGCGTGCGCGCGACGGTGAAGGCCTCGAGGGCGGCCGAGGCAGAGAAGAGGAAGGCCACGACCGCGCCTTCGGCCCACTCGCCGATGAGGATGGCCCCGGCGACGGCCACTGTCATGAGCACATTCATGTCCAGGGCCCCCCGGCGCAGGGCGTGGAAGGCCTTGAACGCGATGGCCCTGCCGCCGATGACGATGGCCAGGGCCCGCAAGGAGACGGGCACGACAGCCGGCGCCCCGGCAGCGGCCAGGATCCAGGCGGAGAGGAGGGCCGCGCCGCTGAGGGCGGCGGCCCTGGTGTGGGCCCAAGCCAGGGCCCGATCCCCGTCTGCCGGGGCCGCTGCAGGCGAGGAGGCCGCATAGCCGGCCTGGCCTATGGCCTGCATGATTCGGCCAGCGTCGCCCACGTGGAGTACGGAGACCAGGGAAGCGCCAAAATTCACTCTGGCCTCCTGGACCCCGGACAAGCGCGACAGAGATGCCTCCAGCTGGCGGGCGCAGTCGGCGCACGTCAGGCCCTGGAGCTTGAGGACAGTGCGGGTGAGTTCTGTGGAGACGGTCACTGGGGGTTCACTCCCTATGGGCGACATGGGCGGCGGCTTGGGTGATGATGGCGGCGACGTGCTCGTCATCGAGGGTGTAGAACACCCGCCTACCCTCACGCCGGGCGCGCACCAGCCGCTCCTGGCGCAGGATGCGCAAGTGGTAGGAGGTGCTGGGCACAGACAGGCTCAGGAGGGAGGCGAGTTCACACACGCAAAGCTCCCGCCCGGACAGGGCCAGCGCCAGCCCGGTGCGGTTGGCATCGGACAGGGCCTTAAACAGCGCGGTGGCACGTTGGCGTCCCGCCAGTTTGGATTTCAGGTCAGCGAGGGTGGATGGGTCCCAGTCGTGTACTGCGCAAGCAGCCGACACGGGCTCGGCCCCCCTTCTAGGAACGTATTGCTTAAACACTTATACAAACATTATATTAAAGGCTTGACGCCCGATGTCCTGCCGCAGACCGCATCTGCCAGGACAAGAACTAAGACAAACTGAAGTTGCCTCTCTTCCGTGGACACCCAACAGTTGTTATTATCAAAGAGGAGGGGTGTCCAAATGGCAGGTACAAAGCTTCCGTATGCGCCTCAGTTCCGTGCAGAGGCCGTTCGTCTGGTTAAG
>JBFMBV010000011.1:0-53241 GCA_040755005.1 Bacillota bacterium | reverse complement strand
GCCCCGGAGGGCCGCATACCCCCCTTCCCGGCTAGCCGTAGCTTAGTGCTTGGCGACCCAAGCGTTCTTGAAGTCGATGGGGCCGAGGGCGGACTGCATGACGCCCTTCACGTAAGGCTTCATCAGGAAGAGGTCGACGTAGTAGTAGATCGGGGCGATGGGCATGTCCCTCATCAGGAGGGCCTCGGCATCGTGCATGGTCTTCATGCGCACGGCCTGGTCGGCAGACTTGCGGGCTTTCTCCACCAGGGCATCATACTCGGGCAAGCCCCAGCGCGAGTTGTTATTGCCGCCGCCGGTCAGCCACATGTCAATGAAGGTCATGGGGTCGAGGAAGTCGCCGAGCCAACCAGCGCGGGCGATCTGGAAGTCACCCTCGTCCCTGGCGGCCAGATACATGCCCCACTCCAGGTTCCGCAGGGTCACGCTGGTGATTCCCAGGTTGACCTTCCACATCTCCTGGATGGCCTCGGCGATACGCTTGTGGCCGGCGCTGGTGTTGTACAGGATCTCCAGCGAGGGGAACCCCTTGCCGTTAGGATAGCCGGCATCGGCCAGCAGCGCCTTGGCGGTGGCGACGTCGGCATCCTTGAAGTAATCGCCCTTGGACTTCCGGAAGTCGTTACCGGAGGCGTCGGGGATGCCAGGGGGCACGAACGCCAGGGCGGGCACCTGGCCGCCCTTGGTCACCGTCTCGACGATGGCCTTGCGGTCGATGGCGAGGGTCAGCGCCTTGCGTACCCTCACATCGTCGAGGGGCTTCTTCTCGACATTGAAGATGTAGTAGTAGGTGCCGAGCAGGACGTTCACGCCAAGTTTCTTCTCGGCGGTGAGCCTGGCAAGCTCGGCCGAAGGCGGGTTGTCAGCGAAGTCGATCTCGCCAGATTCGAACATGGCCAGCTCGGTGGTGTCCTCTTCGACCATGGTGAACACCAGCTTCTCGAGGACCACGCTCTTGGTGTCCCAGTAGTTGGGGTTCTTCACGAACTCGATGCGGTCATTATGGGACCACTTCGAGACCTTGAAGGGCCCATTGCCGATGAGCTTCTCGGCCTTAGTGTACCACTCGGAGTCGGCCTCGACGATCTTCTTGTTGACAGGATAGTAGGTGCCGAAGGCGCACAGGGAGAGGAAGTACTTGCAGGGCGCCTCCAGGGTGACGACGAGGGTCCGGGCGTCCTTGGCCTTCACCCCTACGTCTTCGACCTTGCCGGTGCCGCCGTTGTAAGCCTCGCCGCCCTTGATGTAGTACAGCATGTAGGCATAATCGGCTGCAGTGTCGGGGTCGAGGGCGCGCTTCCAGGAGTACTCGAAGTCAGCGGCAGTGAGCGGCTCACCGTTAGACCACTTGAGCCCCTTGCGCAGTGTGAAGGTGTAGGTCAAGAGGTCGGGGGAGACGTCAACCTTTTCGGCAGCGCCGAAAGCGGGCTGGCTCTTGCTGTCCAACCGCATCAGGCCTTCCCAGATGGCCAGCTGCATGTTGAACTCGGGGATACCAGTGGACTTGGCGGGATCTAGGGTCTCGGGCTCGGTACCCACGTTGTACCGGATCACCTGCTCCTTGTGGAGCTGGCTCGCGTCCACGTGGGCGGGCAGCTTCGGTTTGCAGCCGGCTGAGACGGCCGCCACCATCGCCAACACCAGCACGAAGACGAACAGCTTACGGGCCATAGGTCAGTAGCCTCCTTGTTGTCGCCGGGTCCCCCCGGCGGCAAGATGTGAATGAAAACCGGATCCTGCCTGCAGCGGCTCTACCACCCCCTTCGCGAGTCAGCGTCGCGTCTGGGAACTCAGACCGCCATAGACGGGATTCCTACAGATTAGCCATATGTGTCGTCGGAATCCCGCGCTGCCGAGGATGATTCGATGTCCCACACACTTACAGCACAGCATGTTCCTAACACTAGATAGTTCTTGGCTGCCGGGTCGTTTCCTGCTGACGCGCCACCTTGTCTCCACTAGGAATCGCGAGGGGTTAAGGATGCATTGCTTTCTGGCTCCTGTTTGTGATAAGGTTTAATTGGGGTGCCTGGCCCCCTGGGGGAGTGGTGTCTTGGAGCGGGCGATACTATTTGTGGATGGGGCCAACATGAACGCCTGTCAGATGCACATGGGGTGGAAGATCGATTTTCGCAAACTCAAAGAGCATTTTACCAAGGATCGCTTCCTGATCAACTCCTTCTACTACACCCGTGAACCTGACCGGGAAGAAGACGCCAAGTTCATCGGCTTCCTCGTCTGGACTGGGTTCACGGTGCGCACCAAGCGGGTCAAACGCTACACCGATCCGGAATCGGGCCAGGAGATCGCCAAATGCAATCTCGACGTGGAGATGGTCATCGACACCTTCAACACGGTGCCGCTGTACGACGCAGCCTTCTTCTTCTCGGGGGACGGCGACTTCGCCCGGGCCGTGGAGCTGCTGCGGTCCAAAGGCAAACGTACTGTCGCGGTGTCCACGGACGGCATGATCTCCTTCGACCTGGCCAACGCAGTTGACGAGTACATCGAGCTTAACACACTCCGGCGGGAACTCGAACGCAGGTAGGCAAGACTAACACGGGAGGCCGGCGGCCTCCCGTCCTTGCTCGTAGCCTACGTCCGCAGCCTGGCTGCGATCTCCTGCCAGTTGACGTTACGCTCCAGGTTGGCCTTGGCCAGCTCGATCCCCTTGTGGTCCGAGGGGGTAATCTTGCGGGACACTTCCTGGAGCTTCTCGATGGTCGTGTAAGTATCGTAATGGACGAGGATGATCGGCACCCGCTTCTCCTCGGCCCTCGCCACCACCTGCACGCTGGGATACAGCCCGCCGGTGAGGATGATGACCGACGTGGACGTCTCCATGGCCGCCAGGGCGAGGTCGCTGCGGTCGCCGCCGGTGATCAGCGCCTTGTTGGGGGCCCGCCTCAGGTACCCCATGGCGCTCTCCAAATTCATGGCCCCAACCAGCACGTCCTCGACGATGGTGTCCATGTCGGCGTCTTCGACCAACAGCTCGCCGCCGAGCACGTCATAGTACTCCTGCACCCTGGGCGCGGCGATCTCCACATTCTTGGGGACGATGCCGAGGACCCTATACCCGCGGTTCTCCAGGATGGGCCGGTAGACACCGACGGTCTTATCCAGGAGCGACCGGGGGACATTATTGAAGATGTTGCCCAGGATCTCGACGCCCTTGCTGGTCACGTAGTCGTTGTAGAGGATGATGCGGTCGAAGGACAGGTCGTTCTCAATCCTGTTGACCATGAGCGCCACCGCCCCTACCTCGCGGGCGATGGTCGGGGCGTCCAGGCCTAGGGCAGTCATGACGAACGGGCCGGTGGTCCCTTCGATGATGACTACATCGGCCCCCTTGGAGATGGCCCGGAAACGCTGGTGCACGCCGTGCAGGAGCTGCTCCGACTTCTCGTAGGTCGTAAGGTAGTAAGGGCTGCGCGGATAGAGCACGAGTTCATGCACCGGGGTCGCCTGCTTGAGCACTTCCTTCATGAGGACGCAATCTGGGTCTTCCTTGCGGCTTAGCTCCGGGTAGCCGCCCACAGGCTTGAAGTAGGCGACTTTGAACCCTTCTTCCTTGAGCTTGAGAGCTAGACCCAGACAGACCGCGGTCTTCCCACTGCCATAGCGGCCCATGACATAGACGCTCTTCATCCCGGGTCACCTCCGCCACTTCCTCACGAGATCGTAATCTTGATGTCCAAAGCCGACAGGCCCCGCTCGTACGAAAACAAAGGGTTGATGTCGAGCTCAGTGATCTGGGGGAAGTCTCTCACCAGCTGCGCCACCCTGCCCACCGCCTCAATGATGGCCCCCGTGTCCCTGGGCGTTTCCCCCCGAAAGCCGCGCAGTAGCGTCACGGCCTTGGTCTCCCCGAGCATGTCGAGGATCTCCCTGCGCGTCAATCCCTCAGCTAGGCGGAAGGACACGTCCTTGAGCAGGTTCACGTAGATGCCGCCCAGGCCGAACATGATCAGGGGCCCGAACTGCAGATCGCGACTCATGCCGATGATCAGCTCGGTCCCCTGGGGCATCATGGGCTGCACCTCGATGCCGTAGATGCGGGCGTTGGGCAGGTACCGGGTGACCGCATCGAGGATGTCGATGAACCCCTGCCTGACCGCCTCTGCCGTCGCCAGCTTGATCTTAACCCCGCCCACGTCCGTCTTGTGCAGAATCTCGGGAGAGGCGACCTTGAGCACCACCGGATAGCCGACCTGCTCAGCCAGCTTCACCGCTGCCTCCGGTGTACGGGCTAACACAGTCGTGGCGTTGGGTATCCGGTATGCCGACGCCACGCCGCTGGCCTCGCTGCCCAGGAGCACTACCCTCCGGTCGTTCCTGACCTCCTGGAAGATGGACGCGACGGCCGCCCGGTCCACATCGCCGTATGTAAGCATAGGCTCGTCAGCGGGCACCTTCAGATGCTCCCCGTACCGGCTCAAGCCCGCCAAGGCGCCGATGGCAGGCTCGGGGAAGTCGTAGCACGGGATGCCGTTCGCCGTTAGGCGTGCGGCGCCTTCCTCCACCTTGGCCCCACCCATGTAGGCGGCCACCATCGGCTTGTCCCGGTGGCTGGCCCTGGCCGCGATGACGATATCCGAGACGGCTACCGCGTCCAGCACTGCGGTTGGGCTAAGCAGGGTGATGCAGCTGTCCACATTCTCGTCAGCGAGCACCCGCTCCAGGGCGAACCGGTAACGGTCCGCGTTGGCGTCGCCGATCACATCGACTGGGTTGTACAGGTTCGCCTCAGCAGGCAGCCCCGAACGCAAGGCGTCGATGGTCTCCTTGGTGAATCTGGCCATGCGGAGCCCCAGGGTCTCGATGGCGTCGGAAGTGATGATGCCGGGCCCGCCGGAGTTGGTCACGATTGCCACGCGCCGCCCGGCGGGGATGGGTTGGGTAGCGAAGGCGCTGGCTAGATCAAACAACTCCCCCATGGTCCGCGCGCGGATGATCCCGCTCTGGCGGAAAGCCGTCTCGTAGGCCACATCGCTGCCGGCCAGGGCGCCGGTGTGGGACGAAGCGGCCTGGGCACCGGCCTGGCTGACGCCGGACTTCATGATGACGATGGGCTTACGCCTGCTGGTCCGCTTGGCTACCTCGATCAGGCGCGCCCCGTCGACCACGCTCTCCATGTAGCAGAGGATGACTTTGGTGTTGGGATCCCCGCCGGCATCCTCGATCAGGTCTGCTTCGTTCAGGTCGGCCTTGTTCCCGAGGCTGACGAACTTGGAAAAGCCGAGGCCGTTCTTGGCGCTCCAGTCCAGGATCGCCACGCACAGTGCCCCGCTCTGGGAGATGAACGCCGTCTCGCCCTTGTTGGCGAAGCTGGCAGCGAAGGTGGCGTTGATGGGCGTGGCGGTGTCCATCATGCCTACGCAGTTCGGACCGAGCATCCTCAGGCCGTAGTGTCGGCACACCTCAAGCAGGCGCTTCTCAAGTTCCAGTCCATCCCGGCCCACCTCGCGGAAACCCGCGGTGATGACGATGAGATGCTTGATGCCCGCCCGCCCGCACTCATCGGCCACGGCGGTCACACCCGCGGCCGGGATGGAGATGACGGCGACATCGGTGCCCGCGGGCAACTGGCTGACGGCGGGATAGCACGCCAACCCCTCGATCTCCGTCTCCTTAGGGTTGACGGGGTAAATGCTTCCTTGATAGCCGCTGAGGATGATGTTGCGCAGGATCGAGTGGCCTATCTTCCCCGGCGTCTTGGAGGCGCCGACCACTGCCACGACTCGGGGGTTGAAGAACGACTCCAATGCAGACACCGCCGGCCCACACCCTCTGTCCCCTAGTATGCTCGAGCCACCTCCGCCGGGACCAAGCCAATGCTATCACATGTCCCGGCGGGGGTAAAGATAACCAGGCACCCGCTCCACGCCCAGTTTGCGGCGGCCCCGGGCGCTGGACAGCATCCGCCGACGGCGCTTGCCCCGCCGCCTGCGGCTGCCGCCGACCCCAAAGGCCAGCCACGCCAGGCACAGGAATGCCAGGAGCACCCCCGTCTCACGCCTGGGCGCCACCAGGCACCGCTCCTCAGCGACTAAGGGCGCGGTGTTGCCCGTGCCGAGCCTGACCACGGCTTTGGCTGTCGCCGGCCCCAGTACCAGCGCGATCCCCTCGCGTTCGGGCCATGTCAACTGGAAGGTGCGGGTCTCGTTAGGCCCCAGGATGATGGGACCGTGCAGGCGGTCGACGATGGTACGCCCCGTCCACTCGACCAGCCTGAACTGGACCGAACAGGCCTGCGGCTCCCCGGTCTCGTTGGTGAACACAAGGCTGAACCTGAGCGGCGGGTCGAGCAGACGTCCACCGCCAGTCACTGTGAAGCTGCGTATCCTGCCCTGGCTTTGGGCGGCGGCTGTGCCTGCGACCGCAAGCGTGACGGCCAAACACAGCAGCGCCGGAGCCAGCAGATGCCTCCGGTTCAAGCTTTCACCCCTGTTTTCTGGTCAACGGGGTATTTCACCCCGCACGGACAAAACTCCTGCTAAGTACAGGAGGGGGCCGGCTACGCCAGCCCCCTCCTGCACTTGTGCTTCAAAAGCTCGGGCGGGCCCCCCGCTCGAGCTCCAGCATGCGACGGGTGCTCAGGGTATAGCTCACAAACCCTGCGAGGGTCAACATAGCGAGGAACGGGACGATGACGGCCACGACCTGCAACCCATGTACCCCTTCCGCGGTGATCCCGCTCAGGACTTCATATTCGGCGGCTCCCCTCAGGCCGTCCAGCATGCCATCCAACCGACCCTGGGTGACCAGAGGCGCCAGCCTGACCGAACCCATGGAGGTGCTGCCCGCCACCAGCGGGAGCCCGAGCGCATCGCGGATGACCGCGATGTAGTCCTTGACTACCTGCCATTCCGGGGCGAACACCGCCACCAGGCTAACATCACTGAGCCCGCTGAGGCCGCCGACAGCAGCCATCCCGGCCAAGTCGGTCCCGTAGCCGTCAACGCCGAGGGTGACACCCCTCAGGTCCCAGGCCAGGGCGTGTAGGTAGGCCACCCCTCCGCTCCTGAAGCCGAGGTTCACCACATCGGTCCCATAGGACTTCCCGGGATACTCCGCCAGGATGCGGCGGAACAACTCCTCGGCCGAGCCCTCGCCGCCTCGGGTCAGGGCTATGCCTACCACCTTCAGGTTGCGGCTCAGGGCATGTCGCAGCATGGCGGCCGCCTGCTCCGCTACTTCCCCTTCGGACTGGCTCCCGAACTCAAACCCCATCACCAGCGTACTTCCGGGCGCCAACGACGCAACCTTGGCGAACACCTCTTCGGTGGCTGGGGACGGCGCAGGCAACCCCCGGATCGGGCGGGTCGCTGCCACCGCCAGCACGACAGCGAAGAGCAGGTAGATGAGACGCGGATCCACGTTGACCAATCTGTCGGCGATTCTCCTCACCATGTTGTCACCCCCCTCTACCCCATATTACGGAAGGCAGACGGGAGCGGTTTCAGCCGACGAAGCGGCCGTGGTGTAGTCGGGTTACTTCGGCTTAGTTTCCAGCATGATCACGGAGATGTCGTGCACTGTGCTGGATGTCCCCGGCCGCTGCCACCAGACGGCCAGCTTCGCCCCATCGGGGCCCCACGCCGGCCTGGCGAAAGGGCCCGCCAGCTCATAGACGATGCTCTCCTCAGCTACACCGAGGGTATGGATGTGCAGCCGGGCATAGCCCGAATCACCGTAAGCCGCATACACCAGCCTGCGCCCGTCTGGGGACCACTCGGGCTCACGGGCGCTGGTCTCCGCCTTGCTCAACTGGGCCGACTGCCTCCCTTGGTACAGCCAGATGGTATCGGGCCCATCGCCCCCGTCGACGACATAAGCCAGCGACTTCCGCTTGGGACTGCACTTGACGTCGGTGACTGGCTGGGCGCTGAGCAGGGCCGGCTGGCCACCCTTGGCAGCGATCTGCCAGAGCTTGCCCGGCACGCCGGGGATGCCGGCCACGTAAGCGATGGATCTCCCATCGGCTAACCATCCCAGCTTAAGCGGCACGCCCGCAGCCTCCGCGGGCACGAGCAACCTGGGGACGGCCCCAGCCTTGGCCTCAACGACCCATAGCCCGCCTTCGGTGGCATAGGCTAGGCGCTTGCCGTCCGGCGAAAAGGCGGGACTCCGCATGGCACCGACTGCGCTCACCAGGGCATGACCAGGCCCGCTGCCGTCCAGCGGCAGCCGGATCAGGGATGTCGACCCGCCCGCTGCCCGTGTGTAGGCCATCTGGTTGCCGTCACGGGATAGGGTATACTCGGCTTCGCCTCCGGGGTCCACAGCCAGAGCAGCCAACTGACCGTCCTGCAGGCTCAGGTAGACCAGGAGGGTCTGCCCGTCGCTGGCATGCCGAAATACCAAGTGGTTGCCGTTGGGCGTCCAAAGAAGCGCGGAGGGGGCAGCCGACAAGGCATCGTAGGTGCGAGAGCCGATGACGGTGAGTTCGGGTGTGCGGTCTGCCCTCAGGATGCATCCCGAGAGCGTGAGCAACGCTGCCAGGCATAAGGCCGCAAACGCCGAGTGACGCAAGGTTTCGCCTCCCTCACCAGGTTAACGCTCCAATTATAGCATGCCTGGTCACCCTCTTGTCACTGGACTCGGAGGAAAATGAGGGCGAAGGGCGGGATTGGTCATGGCGCGCCGACCAGCGGCATAGGTGATGCCGGGAGGCAATCGGCAAGCATGATCAAGGACAAGTACGTCTTCCTCATGGCATGCGTCCGCATCCTGTCAGGCTGCATCGAGTTGGGCGCGGCCGTGCTCATGCTCTACTTCGACAAGCTGGCCACCGCGGTTCGCATCAACAGCAGCTTGGGATTGGTGGGCCCCTTAGTATTCATAGCCGTGAGCAGCATCGGCGTGATCGGCTTGTCAGCCAGGCTCCCCCCTGCCCGGCTTGCCTTGGTGATTGTCGGCATCGTGCTTGTTGTGCTGGGCACGGCGCCGCGCTGAACGGTCAGCGTGCCTTAATTGCCCAGTCCTGTCAACACCAGACCGCCCCTCACAGCCAAGACCACTATAATTCGGCGGGCACGCGGCAACACTATCGTGGGGGTGATAGCATGGCGCGTGCGAGGCGCACGCCAGGCGGCAACCAAGGTACTCAGCCGCAGGGACCCTTCAATCGGCAGAACTTCCAGTATGAGGTCGCGTCTGAACTCGGTCTCGGCAACACCAACCTGACCGATGAGCAGATCCAGCAGATGGAAGGCACCCTGCACGGACCGTCGCGGGGCGGCGGCACGACCGGGACCGGCACGACCAGGGGGACGGGTGGTTACATGACCTCGGGCGCCGGCGGAAGGGCCGGCGGAGGCGGAACCACCGCTACTCCTGGGGCCGGCGGCGGCACCGCGGGCACCACCGGCGGCCAGCAAGGTGGAGCTAATGCAGGCCAGACTGGCAACACCGACAGGGCCGGGAACACCGGCAACAGGCGTCGCTGAACGACTGAATGACCCATGAAGGGGGGCTGCCTATGCGGCCCCTCTTCATCATTCCTGCCTGCCCTCAGCAGGACCGCGGACCAAGAAGACGTACAGGGCCACGGCGATCAGTACCCCTCCATAGGAGCGTCGCAACAGTTCAGGGGGTGTGCGGACCGCGAGGGCCGCGCCAATGAAAGCACCAGGCAGGCTGCCCAGCAGTATCCTGCCTAGGCACCTGCCGAGCAGATTGCCCTGGCGGCGATGGGTGAAGGCCGCGACGGTTGATGTCGCGAGATACGCAGCCAGCACGGCGGCCTGGGCGCTGTGCTGGGGCACATGGAACAGCAGCACCAGCGCAGGCACCAGGATCACCCCTCCGCCGACGGCCATGCCTGTCAGAATCCCGGCGCCCAAGGCCACGAGGATAATCATGGAGGATCAGCCTCCCAACAGCATGCGCAGGCCGGCTGCCGCCAGAAAGGCGGCATACAGCCTGCGCAAAACCTGTGCTTTGAGCCTGGGCATCAGTCTCGCCCCGAGGTACGAGCCCACCACTCCACCGAGGGCCACCTGCCCGGCCAGCGACAGGTCGAGCCGGCCGTGGGCGACGTACACAGCGGCGCTGACCGCGCTGGTGAACAGCACGGCGGCCACAGCGGTACCGTGGGCCTCATGCTCCGGCAAGCAACAGGCGAACACCAGCGCCGGCACGAGGACGGGCCCACCGCCTATGCCCAGTAGGCCGTTGCTGAGCCCTGCCATTAGGCCGATGCTGGCATACAGCAGTCGTGGCCGCACTCCCGCGCCTTCGCCGCGAACACCCAGCTGCCTTGGCGTGGACATATGGTTAGGGTGCCCGCACCCGGTACCCAAGCATTACTCAGGTAGCGCCTCGCGCAGCCTTAACTGAGCCTCTGCAGTATCAGGCTGGTGCAAGCCACTATAACCCATAGAGTCAAGCCCAGCAGCAGCGGCCTGACCCCCAGCCTGCGCATGGCGCCAAGGTCGGCCGACAGGCCGATAGCGGTCATGGCCATGACGATCATGAACTTGGCAGCGGCCGTGGCGTAAGCTGGCAGCGGGGGCGGCAGGAATCCTAGGGTGTGGAGGGAGGCGGTGGCCAGGAAACAGACGATGAACCAAGGCACCATGCGGCGCAAGCTCAAGCTTGGTGCCGTCACCCCAGCCGCGTCCGGGCGTTGACGCGCCAGCAGTTCCCGCCGGTGCGACAAAGCACGGCCGAGGGCGGCGGCAAGGGTGACAGGGATGAGCACGGTGGTCCGGGCCAGCTTGACCACGGTGGCATAAGCCCCGGCGGCGTCGCCATAGGTGTAGGCAGCTGCCACGACTGAAGAAGTGTCGTTGATGGCTGTGCCTGCCCAGAGCCCGAAGTCCTGCTGGTTCAAGTCCAGCAGGCCGCCGGCGGCGGGAAAGACCAGCACAGCTACGACGTTCCAGGCGAAAATGGTAGAGATGGCATAGGCGACCTCCTGCTCTTCCGCCCGGAGCACAGGTGAGATCACCGCGATGGCCGACCCGCCGCAGATGGCGGTGCCCACACCGATTAACGCAGCCAGGTTGCCGTGGATCCGGTACAGTCGACCCAAGAGCCAGGCAGCCACAAGGCAGACGCTGATTGTTGCCAGGATGATTGAGCCTGACTCGCGGCCGGCCTGCAGGATCTGCCCCAGGCCTAATCCAGCGCCGAGCAGCACTACAGCCACCTGGAGCAGCTGCTTAGAGCAGCAAACGATGCCGGTCCTGGCTGCCCCCCGGGACAATCCCAGACAGCCGGCCGCCATGCCAAGCGCGAGCCCACAGACGGGGCCGCCTACTAGCGGCACAAGGGAGCCGAGGCGCCAAGCCAGCGTTGCCAGGACAAGCGTGACCAGCACGCCATAAGACAGCTGGGTCAGGCCGCTGCGGGGCTCGGGTGAAGTGGACAATCGCTCGGGCCGGTGGGTGGGTTGGTTGAGCTGAGCTGCGACCATAGCTGTATCGCTCCAATCGTGCGTTTACAGGGGCTATGCGATGCCTATTCTACCACTTGACCATTTCCAGGCACACCTCGGCGCTCTCCCGGTCAGGCCTGATGTAGAGGATGTCCCCCTTAACCTCCAGCCTCTGGGCGCCGCTGGCTCGGCCGAACCGGTACGGCATCGGCAGCCGTACGGCAATCCGCCCAGACACCGACCGGGGGCGCAGACCTAGCTGCAGGCGGGCGCTCTTGGCTGACCAGTGGACGAGAGGCAGCTCGGCGAGGCCCTGGGTGTAGTGGAAGCTCGAGCCTACCACCTGGGGCACGGTGTCGTCGGGCGTTACCCGCAGCAGCTTACAGCTCCGGGCGGGCAGCTCCAACCGCAGCGCCCCTTGATGCAAGCCAAGGTAGGCGTCATCCCAGAAATCGTAGACGTGGACTGCCCGTCGAAGGAGCGGCACGTCGACCGTCCCCTGTTGGCCCCAGTTAAACAGCCCCACCACCTGCCACTCACCCCAGGCGGCCCGTATCGGCAGCCGCAACTCCGTCGGCAGGCCGCCGCGCTCCGCGCCGGTAACCAGCGCCGGCTCACCCAGGTGCGGCAGTAGCTTGGCTAGTAGGCCTATCCGGTCACGGTCGAGCGCGGCCAGCCTGTCGCCCAGCATGGTCGAGGCGCCCGATAGGGCCAGCATGGAGGCGGCGGCTATTGTCTCGGACATGCTGAGACGGGTGTCGTCTTCCCCCACCAGCAAGCCGCCCGCGTCGTTGATCCACCACCTCCCGTGCAGACAACCCCTGGCGGCCACGTTGCCCAGGATCGGCTTAAGCGCGGCAAAACCTGGCTTGCCGAACAGGGGCACCCTGCCACGGTGCGGCATGTCGGGTCCCACCCGTAGCCGGTCAGCCAAGCCCAGCGCCGGTAACACCGGACAACCCGCAACAGCAACGGTGGCTTCACCTACTGCCTCAGCCATCACCGCTAAGCCGGCGCGCAGGGCCTCGGCCCTGGTGAGCCTAGGGTTGTAGCGCGTCCCCGGCAGGGCGCCGGCATACAGATAGTCCAGGGCGAGGTAGTCGTAGCCCCACGCCCTGATGGTCTGCAAGGTCGCGGCCAGCCACTGGCCGGCATCGGGATGGGTCAGGTCTAGGGCGCCGAACTTTCCCCCCCAGGCCGGGTTCCAACCGGCGCTGACCACGCGGCCTGCCTCGTCCTTCAGCAACCACTCCCGCTTGGCCCACAGCGACGAACGTGGCGACACCGCGAACGGCGCCAGCCAGATCCCCGGACGGAACCCTTTGGCCCGGATGCGCTCAGCCAGCCAGGCGAGACCCTGGGGGAACCTGGGGCTGGGGGCCAACCAATCGCCGGTGGCCGCCTGGAACCCGTCGCCGACCTGGACGATCTCCACCGGCAACTCGGCACGGTGGGCGGACAGGAACTCGAGGTTCTCCAGGATGTCCTCTTCGCGGGGATTGCCATAAGCATAGGCGCTGGACCACCCCGTGGCAGGAGTGACAATCGGCCGCCGCTTGTGCTCATGAGCCGCCGCCAAAGCGTAAGCCACCAAGGCCTCATCCCGGGAAGGGGCCCGCAACCAGACTACGCGCTCAGACTGCAGGGCATCACCGGGGGCCAACACCTTCCCGGTGCAGTCAGCGCGCGCCGTCAACGACCAACGGCCACAGTCCAGGAAGATGGTGCCCAACTGCCGCGCGGCTGAGGTGAAGCCCACGGCGGTAGCCCCCTGACTCCCGCCAAAGGCGATGAAGGATTCGCTGACAAAGTCTCCGCGCCTAGAGCGCGGGGGATTGGCGGAGTTGACCTGCATCAGCCTCCCCACCCGCAGCCGCGGGTCGGGGTCACGCTCCGACGGGGCCAATGTGAGGCTGGGGCTCCAGCTTTGCCACCCGTGCTTCACGACCATGGTGTCCTGACCTGCTAGGCCGAGCCGTCCGCGCTCACACCCATCGATGCGTACAGGCTCGAAGGCCTCCACAGCCAGGTCATGCTCCCCCAAGTTCTCGAGGGCAAGCTGGATGCTGACACCGCCGAGCCCGTCACCCACGCTGAGCCGCAGCCCCAACCGGGCGGCGCAGGCGCCAGCGTACACGTTCTGCCAGACGGTGAGCTCCTCCCCCTGGCCCCAAGGCCCGGAGACGGAACGACGCCGCACTCCTACTTCACCGGCCTTGAACTCCAGGACGCCGCGATGGGTGACAGCCCGGCAAGTGGCGCCGCTGAACAGGGGCAGGCCGTCGGCTTCCGCAGTGAACCTGCCCTCTGAGGTATCGAAGTACGCGCAGGCCTGATGGCCCCGGAGATGGATCAAGGGGCCAGACGGGGCGGTTGCGGTGACCGTCCGTTGAGCCACGTTTCAGTCCTCCCTGAGTCGCAGCCTCGCTCCCAGGACATGGGCCAGACGGGACAGCACAAAAACGTAGAGCCCTATCTCGAGCAGACGCAGCAGCACCAATAGGGATAGGCTCGCCCCGGTGCCCGCCTGCGGAAACTCCAGGGCGAACAGCCGCCCGGGAATGGTCTGGTTGTACAGCACATGGGCGATGGTGGGGGCGATAAGGCTCCCTGAGGCAAGGTACAGATAGGCCGCGGCCAGTCCAAAGGCGAAGGTGAACAGCACGTACAACCCCATGCGGATGAAGTCAGGGGGGAACAGGTTGTAGTTGATGTGGTACAGGCCGAATAACAGGGCCTGGCCGAGCATGGCCACGGTCAGGCCGTAGCCGGTGCGGAGCCTGGTCAGCACATAACCGCGAAAGAACAGCTCCTCGGCGAAGTTGCCCAGTAGCAGCAAGGGGAATGTAAGCGGCAGGGTCGCCGCGGCCCTGATGATCAACTGCGGCGCCGTCAACCTGCCCAGCGCAGCAGCCCATGCCGCCCGCTGCCCAGCTACCACAAGCCAGATGAAGCCCCAACCGGTCAACCCTAGGAACACATGGCCCCAGAAACGTCTTGCCCTCAAGCCCAGGCTGGCGGCGGCCTCCCCCTCGGCCACCAGCGCGGCGAAGAGGGCGATGGAGAGCATGGGGACCTTGTCCCAGAGCCGTCCGGTTAGCCTGTACAGGGGCAGTCTCACCGCCATGATCATGCCGAAGTACACCAGGATGGGCAGCCAGATCGGGCAGCCGGCCCCGGTGACCCCTTCACCGGCGTTAGTGCGCCTGCGCAGGGCGGTGTAGGCTGAGACCCCGGCCAGGAGGTACGAGCCGACGGCCCATACTCCCAGGTGCGGTTGGAACGCCATCAGCAACACGCCCGCGGTAGCCCAGGCCCACGCCGCCAGGACCACCCATGGCACCCCGCGTCCGGTCATGACCGGCCGATGATGTAACGTCCAGGGTCGACCTCTTCGCGGAGGACGCGCAGTTCCTCCGGGGTCGGCGGCTCCGTCTCGGCGAGCTCCGGCGCCCACAGCAGTTCGAACCCTGTGGCAGCTTCCACATCCGCGCGGGACACGCCCGGATGGACCGCCTCCACCCGCATCCGGCAGGACGCCTGGTCAAAGCCGATCACGCAGAGGTCAGTGATGACCTTGTAGGGCCCGGTCCCGCGAGGCAGCCCGGCCGCCTCCCTGGCGCCCGGGCCGGTCAGGTAGCCGGGAGTCGTGAGGAAGTCTACCGCGGGCACAAACCTCCGCCTGTCTTGCTGGGTGATCATCAGCGTCCGCCAGCAGAGCGAAGCCAGGTCGTTGGCGCCGCCGCTGCCAGGCAGGCGGACTTTGGGCCTGTCCCAGGGGCCGATCACCGTCGAGTTCAAGTTGCCATACATGTCGACCTGCGCCCCGCCCAGGAAGGTGTAGTCCACGGCCCCCTGCTGGCAGAAGTCCATCACGTCGGCCATGCTCCCGGCCAGGAACCCCCGGTGATAGGTGCGCGAGTCCCCAACCGAGATGGGCATCGTCGGCAGGATGGGGCCGAAACCCCCGGCCTCGAACATGATCAGCAGGTCCGGTGCCCCGGTGCGCTGGGCGAGCATGGCGGCGGCACACGGTGCGCCTGTCCCCACCACCACGCTCCGCCCGTCTTCGAGGAACCTGGCCGCCACAGCTACCATGAGTTCCATGCTATTATACCCCACGGGGCACACCCCCTGTCCGGATCAGCAGCTCCAGCCGTCTCAGCTTCAACAGCCGCTCCTGTCCGATCAGAGCCACATAGGCCTGAAAATCCTCAGGCCCATACAGGTACCTGTCTAGGAAAGCGCTGAAGGCCGCGTCGTCGGCCTGCGCCTCCAGCCACTCCCGTAGATGCTCTTCGTCAGAGAAGTACTCCCCTGCCATGTTCCCGGGGTAGCTGCCGTAGGGGACCTCGCAGACCGCATCCACACAGAAATGGGGGATGACTGTGCGGTGGGGTTCCCTCCGGATCTCCTCGGCCGGCACGAGACGCTCGCAGGTGATGATGAGGCGCCTGGCCGCCCGGGCCATATCCCGGTCGGACACTTCGATCCCATCGATCTGGCAGTTCCCATGGATGTCCGCCCGGTGGACATGGATCATGCCGACATCGGGGTACAGGGCAGGCAAGGCTGCGAGGGGCAGGCCGGTGAAGGGGCAGGCGATGAGCTTGGCGGCGCTCCGCGTGCCCGTATCGGTCCCCAGCATCACGCGGGCCGGGATAAACGGGATGCCCATGGCGGCGGCCCGGTAGCGCCAGGCGAGGGCGGCATTCGTCCACTCCACGGCCTGGACGCGCCCGCTCTCAAACGCCCGCCGGGCGATGCGGGAGAGCCCCCGCGCCTCAAGGCCGACCACATAGGCGACGTCACAGCGGTCGAGGCAGTCCCCGGCAGCGAGGATCTGGAAGTCGTGGGTGGCGGTGTGTCCGGACAGCCCAAGCCCCTTGCGGCCCTGGCGGACGATCTCATGCAGCACCGCGGTGGGGATACGGTTGGAGCCGAAGCCGCCAACGGCGATGTAGTCGCCGTCCTTGATCAGCCGGTGTACGGCCTCCCTAACAGTGGTAAGCTTGTCGGCCAGCTTGCGCGACTTGGACCGGAACTGGGCCCGTGCGGCTTCAGGGTCAGGGGCGGTGAAGAGCGTGCCCTGCCCGAACTCGGCGGGTGACACTGGCGTATCCCTCCTCCTTCACCTCCCTGATTTCTCCAGCGGCGGTGCCTTTCCCTGCCTCGTCCAGGACCAGTTACAGACAAGCCATGCAGGCTGCGTGGACATAGACCTGGAATGCCTGCCACAACTCGTCGACCGAGATGTACTCGGCATCGGAATGGGCCTGGGCAATGTCCCCGGGGCCGAACACGGCCGACGGCACGCCGCCGCCGGTGAGCAGGCCGGCGTCACAGCTGTAGGGCACCCCGTAAGTCTCCCTGGGGGCGCCCAGCGCGCGGCGGGTGGCCTCCTGGAGCAACCGGACCACAGGGCTGTCCGGGGGCAGGTCCATGGCCGGGTGGGGGACAGTCCTGCTGAACTCCGCCAGTCCCACACCGGCCTCAAACCGCGGGTCTCGGTACCTCAGCCCAGCGATGACCGACTCCAGCTCCGCAACCACCGAGGACAAGGTCTCGCCCGGGAGCCAGCGCCGCTCGCACCCCACCTTGCAGGAGCCGGGGACCACGTTGGGCTGGTCACCCCCTGCCACTACCCCCACGTTCAGCAGCGACCTACCTAGCAGCGGATGGAGCCTCCCCGCCAAAACCGGCTGCAGCTGGTCTTCCAGGGCCACGATCAACCGCGAGGCGTGCACCACCGCATTGATGCCTTGCTCCGGGACACTCGAGTGGGTGGCCTTGCCTTTGACGACCAGATCGAACCAGCCCTGCCCCTTGTGGGCAGTGCCGATGCGCAGGTTGGTGGCCTCCCCGACGATGGCAGCATCCGCCTCAAGGCCCCCGAGCAGCAGATAGTGGCTGCCCCAGTTGCCTTCTTCCTCGCCCATGGCCCCGGCAAACATCAGCGGCCGGCGCGGGGCTGCACCAGTCCGCTTCAGGCAGACCAGGGCATAGGCCATGGCCGCGAGGGCACCCTTCATGTCGCAGGCCCCCCTGCCCCACAGCCTGCCGTCAGCCACTCGCGGCTGGAAAGCTGCGGGCATGTTATAGGCCGGGATGGTGTCCAGATGGCCGTTGAACACGAGGGCGGGCTTCGTCTCCGGTCCCCAGCGGGCAAGTACGTTGGGGCGGCCCTGCCAGGCCCCGCTCATCCAGGCCTCGATGCCTGCGTCCGCAAACAGCCGGGTCAGCAGCCGCGCTAGTGGAAGCTCGTGCTCCGGGTGGTCTTTGTGGCTCTCGGTCTCGATCAGGGATCGGGCCAAGTCCAGGAGTTCGGCCGGGTCGGCCAGGGCGAAGGCCCTGTGGGCTGCGGTCGCTGCATCGATGGGTAGCGCTTCGCCGCTCAACTGGGCGCACCGTCCCGTTGGGAACCGAAGATCACCCGTTCGAGGGACCGGGCGGTGGCAGTGGCTGCGAGCCCTCCCCCAGCGGTTTCGCGGAGGCTGGCGGGCAGGCCCCTGCCTACTTCACGTACAGCCTGGAGCACCTCATCGGGGGGGATCACCGTCTGGATGCCGGCCAGGCTCATGTCCGCCGCCACCAGGGCGTTAGCAGCAAACAGGCCGTTGCGCTTGACGCATGGGACCTCCACCAGGCCCGCGACGGGATCGCATACCAACCCGATACAACCTTTGAACACGAGCGCCGCGGCATTCACCGCAGCTGTGGGCGATCCCCCGGCCAGCTCGACCACAGCCGCAGCCGCCATCGCCGCAGCCGCCCCACACTCGGCTTGGCATCCGCCCTCAGCGCCGGCGAGGAAAGCCTGACTGGCGATGACCTGGCCGATGCCGGCCGCGGTAAACAAGGCCATCACCAGCTCAGCTTCGCTGCTGCCAAGGTCACCCGCCACCGTCAGCAACGCGCCAGGGAGGACCCCACAAGACCCCGCAGTGGGTGCGGCTACCACCTTGCCCATGGCAGCGTTGACGCAGGCCACGGCCATGGCGCGGGCGGCGGCCATGGCCGTGGCCTCGCCGCTGAGCGTCCTGCGCCCCCGCCGGGCCTGCTCCATGAGCCGCCCTTCCCGTCCGACGAGGCCGCTGTGGGAGGGGGGTGCCTCGGTCAGCCCCCGCTCGACCGAGGCCCGCATCACGGCCAGATGTTCGCCCATGCGGGCCAGCAGGGGCTCACGGCCTTCGCCCGTGGCAACGGCGTCCTCGAGCACCAACCCGCCGATGCTCAGCTGCCTGGCTTCGGCTTCGGCTGCCAGGCGTTCCAGCGACCTGTACTCGGGCACGCTTAAGCACCCCCTAGATCGGTGGGACCATCAGGGCCCAGTTCACCTGCGGCAGTTCGGCGATAGTATCCAGGACGTCTTGGCGCACGGCCTGGTCCGTCTCGATCAGGGTGAGCGCCTGCGCGCCGCGGTCCCTGCGAGCGACACGCATAGCAGCGATGTTCACATCTGCCAGAGCCAGCAGACCGGTCACCCGTGACACCATGCCGGGCTGGTCCTTGTGGGCGACCAACAGGGTGTGGTAGGCCCCGGTCAGCTGGACCAGATAGTCGTCGATGCGGGTGACCATGACCCTGCCTGCCCCTACCGAACTGCCGGTCACCGTCACAGTTCGGCCAGCGGCGTCGGTCAGCTCGATTACCGCGGTATTGGGGTGGGCGTCGGCCAGTTCGACGGCGGCGAACTCGAGCGCCAGGCCTGACCGCCTGGCAAGTTCCAGGGCCTCCACGATGCGTTCGTCGTCTGGGTCAAGCCCCAGCAGTCCCCCCGCCAGTGCCCTGTCAGTGCCATGGCCGCGATAGGTCCGGGCGAACGAACCGTGGAGGCCGATCCTGGCCCTGACCGGGTCGGCGCCGAGCACGGAACGCGCCAGACGGGCCAGGCGCACGGCTCCAGCCGTGTGGCTGCTGGACGGCCCGATCATCACCGGGCCGATGATGTCGAAGACACCCACATCCCTCACCACCGTTAAGAGGTAGCTTACCGTCGCTCGCCAGGACCGTCAAGGATCCCCTGCGCTCAGTGCCCGAGCGCGCGTATGATACTCCATGGACGCCGTCAGAAGCGCGCGGACAGTGCCCAAGCCCTGGGGCCATGAGGTGTGGTGGGCCCTTGCACCGCAATATGCGGGCAAACTCCTCATGGTTAAGGCCGGACACTGCCTCAGTCTCCAGTATCACAGGTTGAAACACGAGAGCTTCTACTGCCTGTCGGGCACCGGGTGGCTCGTTCTGGCCGGCGCTGTGTACCCCATCGCCCCAGGGCTGGCTGCCTCGGTGCCGCCTGGCGTGTCCCACCGGCTCACGGCCATCACCGACTTGACGGTCTGTGAGGTCTCAACCCCCGAGTTGGATGACGTAGTCAGGCTCGCTGATGCCTATGGAAGGGACACCTGTGCAGACTCGCCTCGTGGCGGCGGGGGCTTCAAGCGCGGTCCGACAGCCAAGACCGGACGTCCTTCAAGACCTGCTCCCAGCCGACATCGCTGTGGAGTTCGTGGTACCCCCCGCGGTAGAGCTTCACGGTCCGGTCGGCGGAAGGCAGGCCCTGGACGAAGCCCACGCTGGCCGCAGGGTCAGCCACCCTGTCGGCGTCGCCCTGCACGAGCAGGCACGGTGTGCGCAGGCTATGGGCCACCGAGGCCGCGACAGCCATGGCGCGCATGGACTCGCTCAGCCACCGCGCGGTCAGCCTGCGCACGACCTTCAGGTCTGCCCGGTAGCGCTTCACCACAGCCTCGTCGCGGGACAGATGCCTGGGGTCAGGCCCGCGGGCCGTCGGCAACCGCGGACAGGCCCGGTTCAGCGCACCGGCGAGGCCGGACCTGAACCAAGACGCCTTCCGCGCGGCTCTCAGCCAGGGCGACGACAGCACGAGCCCCCTCGGGTCCCGCCAGCGGCGGGAAGCCCAGTGCACTGCGATCAGCCCCCCGCAACCATGGCCGTACAGGAACATGGGCAATCCCGGCCAGGCAGAACGCACTGCCGCCCACACCATGTCCAGGTCAGCAAGATAATCCTGGAAAGACCAGACATGGCCCCGCTCACCCCCGGAGTAGCCATGGCCGCGCAAGTCGTAGGCTTCCACGCGGAGGCCCCCCTCCGCCAGGAAACGGCCAAGCCTGTCGTACCTCCCGCAGTGCTCGCCGGACCCATGCACCAGGATGCAGGCGGCCTTGGGCGCACCGATCATCCAGGAACGGCGCGACAGGCTCACGCCGCCTCTCCCGGCCAGCGTGGGCTCCCACTGCATGCTGTCAGACCCCTCCCGCCTCAATGGTCGCGCCCACAGCACTCGCCAGAGACACAAAGACGGCCGCCACGAGCGACCGTCAGGCGGCTCTGTCAAGCGCCGGTCTTGTCCGGAGGCACAGGCATCCGGTCACAACCAAGGTAGAACCTAAGCAGTTCCTCCAGGACCTCTTCGCGGTCGAGTTTGCGGGCCAGACTGCGGGCCTCGTTATGCGCGGTGATGTAGACAGGGTCCCCTGACAGAAGGTAGCCGGCTATTTGGAAGATCGGGTTGTACCCCTTCTCCTGCAACGCCTGATAGACCCGCTTGAGCACTTCACGGGCGTCCAGATGTTCGCCGGCCTTGCCGCGATAGACAGCCGTGCGCTCGTGCTCCTCAGCCATAGCTCACACTCCCCGGCGACTCGTAGTGTAGGGTTTCTCTGTCGACCGCCTGGTTTCCTCCTTTGCGCACCCCTGGAAACAAACGGCCCGGCTCAACCAGCCGGGCCGTCATCGTCTTCCGCTTCCCCCGCGTATTGCTCGTGTACATCGCCTGTAGTCACATTGGTCAACCTGGTGTACCCGCCGACCCCTTCCACGACGAACTCAGCCACAGGCAACCCTACCCGCTTCATCCGGTCGAGGACGGCCTCCAGGAACCGTGAGCTCAGGGTGACACGCAGGGCCGTCATCAGTGACGCCTCCTGCCTTGCCGCCGCTTGGCCACTACGGTCCAAGGTGATGTCTGCCATATCAGTAGGGTGCCACCCTCCGGCGTGCCCTATCCGGCCTGCTCATCCAAATACCGGTAGTACCTGGCCCCGGTGCTGGCCCGTGCCGCAGCCGCGACTTCGGCGTCGGTCACAGGGCCTGCCAGCACATGGCTGGGCCCCCGGTCGGACACCCTGATGCCGCGCGGCCATGCGGCCCGCTCCAGGCCGGTCACCAAGTAGTAGCCGGGCGCTGAAGGCGGCCCCAACAGCGCTGCCTCGTCCCGGCAGGTGCAACGAGTGACTCCCGTGCGCGCCGCGGCGACCATGTCCGACAGGACGGTGTTCCCGGTGGCCTCCCCTCCTGCCCCTGGCCCCACCAAGGCTAGGCGTCCCACGCCTCTGCCCTCCAGGACGATGGCGTTGTCGGAACCGGACAGGTTGGCCAGGACGGAGCCCCCTGGAACCAGACAGGGGGCTACGAAGGCTTCCACCGCGCCGCCCTCCTGCCTGGCTTGGGCGACCAGGCGGATGCGTCCGCCGATGGAACGGGCTGCCCAGAGATCCTCGCTGGTGACTGAAGTGACCCCTCGTCTCGGGATCCTGCCGGCGTCCAGACGCAGCCGGAAAGCCATGGAGGCGAGGATGGCCAGTTTCTGGGCGGAGTCGAGCCCTTCCACATCCGCGGATGGGTCGGCCTCGGCGTACCCCAGCCGCTGCGCCTCGGACAGCGCGAGTACGTAGTCGTCCCCTTGCTCCAGACGGTTAAGGATGAAGTTGGTCGTCCCGTTGACCACGCCTGTCACCCGGTTGAGTTCGGTGCCGACGAGCCCATGGGCCAGCACCCTGATGACGGGGATCCCGCCGCCCACGGCTGCGCCGAAATACAGCCCCGACCGCAGCCGCTCAGCATGCCGGAGCAGCTCCCCTCCAGCCGAGGCTATCAACGCCTTGTTGGCGGTGACCACATTCTTGCCCTCGGCCAGGGCCTGCAAGACATAGGTGCGGGCCGGCTCGACACCGCCCATGACCTCGACCACTAGGTCGATGGCAGGGTCAGCGAAAATGGACGCCGGGTCAGTCACGAGCCTCGACTTGTCGATGCCTTTCCGCGGTTTGTCTGGGTCCCGCACCAAGGCCTTCAGCACCTGGAAGCCCACGCCCGACGCGAGCCTGACATCATCGGCCAGTCGGTGCAGGGCCGCCAGCGTCCCCTGGCCCACTGTGCCCAGGCCGAGGAAGGCAACTCGACACAGCTTTACCGGCACCGAACCAACCCCTTCCTAGACTTGGGCCCCTGCGCCCAGCAGGGGCCCCCTAAGGATGATAAGCCCGATTATACGCCCTCCCGCCAGTTATGTCAACTATCTCCTGCCCCTGCAGGCCCCCCACGCTGGCAGTTCTGCACGAACACGGAAGCGCCGAGATCGACCCTCAGGTGGCCTGCGACCACAAGGCATTTGGCCTGTAGCGCAAAGAAGGTCTTGGGGCCTGCCCGCGCCTCCCCTTCGAGGGTCTCGTAGTTTGCCTGGCCTTTCGCCACCACGGCCGCGGCACGGTCCAACTCAGCGAGAAAGTCCTCGCCGCAGGCACTTAAGGGCGCGCCAAGCAGCCCGGCGCCGGTCGTGATGACCCTCGCCACGGCCGGCATGCCTACCTGAGCGGCGTCCTCCAGGGTCGCGTCGTTGAGGATGGCCGCCCCTTTCACCGCGTAGACCACCTCGGCGCCTCCCCGGCGCAGCTCCTCGGCCAGCAGCAGGTCGAAGGCGATCTCGCCGCTGTTGTCGCCGATGACCAGGACATTGTGCCACCGGCGGGCAGTGAAGGCAGGATAGTCATCCCTGGTGAACCCCCCAGTCAGGGCATCGTCCACTGCCTTGGCCAGATCGAAGTTAGGCAGGATGCCCATGTCCACGATATTGCCGGCCACCGCCAGGCGCAGGGCCGCAAACAGGGGATCAGGCGCCCTGCGGACCCTCGACCGCAAAGGCTCGAGCATCCGCAGGGCGTGGGCGTTGGAGGCCGCGCGGGCCGCTGCAAAGGGGTCGGCAACGCCGGTCAGTTCACTGAGACGCTGCAAGACCAGGCTGGAGTTGACCGCGGGCGATGACTCCGCAGGCAGGTCGGCAGCAAACGCCGCCAGGGAGGCCAAGTGGGCATACTGGGCCTCCCTAGGGATCCCGGCTGCCTCAAGGGCCGCCAGGGCTTGATGCAAGTAGCAGGGCAGGCAGGCTGCAGTGCTGCGCATATCTCTTCACAGGCCGCCTCAGAGTGTAAACCGGTGGCGGCCGATGATCACAGTCACCCGCCTGGCCCATAGGAACCGGTTGCGGGTCTTGGCGGGGTTGAAAAAGTACAGCGCCCCCCGGCTGGGGTCGTCGCCCCTGAGGGCATCCTGGGCTGCCCGCACCGACAGCGCGTCGGCCTTCCGGTTGATGGTACCGTTGTCAACCGGCTCGAACTGGCGGCGCTGGTAAATTACCCCTCTGACCGTCTTGGGGAAGAGCCTGCTCTCCATGCGATTCAGTACCACCGCCGCGACAGCGACCTTGCCAGCGTAAGGCTCACCCTGTGCTTCGGCCCGGATCAGCCGGGCCAGCAGGTCGAGTTCGGCAGCGGTCAGGTCAGCGCGCAGGTTGCCGGTTTCCTTAGGATGGCTGGCAGCGTGGTCTGCCGCCGGCTCCACTGCAGCAGCGCCGCCTGTCAACGTCTCAGCGCCGTCGCTGGGCTGCCCACCCACGTCCAGTTGCATGCTTTGGGCCTCAAGGGGCCTGAGGGCTCCGGCCGTGACGCCGCCGAGACCGAACACGACGACCAGCGACGCGCAGATCAGTTCCACGGTGATGCGCCGTCTTACTGTTAGTATGCCTAGCATTACGCTCACTCCTTCCCCAGCGTTGGTGTAAAACGCATGAGCCTTGTTGGACGTGCTAGATAGACATGGTAGCATGCTGGAAACCCTGCGGCAACCCTTAATATGTGGCTCGTGAGCCAGGCTAGGCGTTGTCGAAGCGGCGCGATTCATCCCAGGAGGGAGCGGTAGCCCTGCCGCCGAAGAGAGGTGGAAACGGGCCCTGGAGGTAGCAGCGTGGGCTATTCCCCCACCCCCCCTGCGACGTTGGCGCTGGTCAACTGCGTCGCGGTGACTATGGACCAGCGCAACAGCTTCGTCACGGCCATCGCCATCACCGAAGACCGCATCGTGGCCACCGACGAACCTGAGGTCAGCCGGAGCATCACCGACCGTACCATCGTCATCGATCTGGGCGGCCGCACGGTCATCCCCGGCATCATCGACGCCCACAACCACCTGATTGCCGGCGGCCTGATGTTGAACAACGTGATGCTGTTCGACGTCCCGTCGCTCCCGGCCGTGCAAGCGCTTGTGAGGGAGCGCGCCTCGGAGCTGCCCCCAGGCGCCTGGCTGGAGGGCGGCGGTTGGATCGAGTGCCAGTTCGAAGAGAACCGCCTGCCGACCCGTCTCGACCTGGACGAAGCCTGCCCCGAGCACCCAGTCTGCCTGGACAGACTGTTCGGTATGGCCGTGGTGAACACCCGCGCCCTGGAACTGGCAGGGATCCACCGGGACACGCCGGATCCCGTCCGGGGTTCTATCGACAGGGACGCCGCCGGGGTGCCCACGGGCATCCTGCGCGACGGTGCCCAGGGCTTGGTCAGAAGGGTGATGCCCCCCCGGCGCCTGGACGACCTCACCGAGGCCATCCAGCGGGCCGCCGAAGAGTACCTACGCTGGGGCATCACCAGCGTGATCGATCCCGGGGTGACCCCCCAGGCCGCCAAGGCGTACCAAAAGGCCCGTGAAGCGGCGGCGCTGCCGCTCAGGGTCACGATGATGCCGGCGTGGCACGGGCTGCTGCGGGAAGGCGGGGAGTTGGACAGCCGCCTGGATCACCTGGGCGTCTATGAGGGGTTCGGGGATCGGTGGCTGCGGTTCGGGCCCGTCAAGATGGCCATTGACGGAGGCCTAGGGTCGCGCACAGCTTTGCTGAGCTGGCCCTTGCTCGATGGTTCCCGCAGCCAAGTACCGCTACGGCTCGACCTGGACCGGCTGGAGGAGTACTTCGCCGCAGCTCAGGAGCAAGGATGGTCTGTCGGCATCCACTGCTGCGGGGATGTCGCCCAAGACCGGGCTGTGGCCGCCCTGGCCGCCACAGCGCCCTTCGGCAGGGAGCGGTGGCGCCACAGTATCATCCATGGCTATTTCCCCAGCCGCCGGGCCTTGGACACCATGGCCCGGCTGGATGTGGCGGTATCCCTGCAGCCTGGGTTCATCCACGTCGAGGGTGACCTCTACTTCGACATCGCGCCGGAGGAGAAGCTCCACCGGTTCAAGCCGCTCCGCACGTACCTGAAGGCAGGTGTGCGCGTGGCCGCGGGCTCCGACATGACCTCCGCCCATTATAACCCCTTCCTGGGCATGCATGCGGCGGTGACACGGCGGACCGCACGGGGCCGCAGCCTGGGGGAGGCCGAGTGCGTATCCAGGCTGGAGATGCTGAGGCTGTTCACGGCCAACGGCGCCTGGCTGAGCGGCGAAGACGGGCACAAGGGGGTCATCGGCTCTGGCTATTTGGCCGATCTGGCAGTGCTGTCCGAGGATATCCTCACGATCCCTGACGCTCGGATCAAAGAACTTGAGGTGGTCCTGACAGTGGTAGGAGGACGCGTTGCTCACTCCACCCTTACCTGAGGCCAGCGCCCACCTGGCTGGGGACTGGTTCGCTCAGGGAGTCCAGGTAGGCCAAGTCCTGGCCACAGCCGGCCACACCCAAGTGGTGGTAGCCAGCGACCCCGGGGCAGCCGACGCCGGGGCGGCGGTGCGCAAGGGCCTGTCTGAGACAGGGTGCGCCGTCATCGACGTAGGTTGCGTGCCCGCCCCTTTCTTGGTTACGGCACTGCGCTGGGCCGGCGGAGCCGGGGTCCTGGCCGGGCGCCACGGGTTGCGTGTCTACCGCGGCCCCCTGCGCACCGGCCCGGGCGAACACGAGACCGCGGCCTCCCTGTTCGCCGCCGCGGGGACAGCGACCATCAGCCAACCGGCAGGACGTCACGGTTCGGCGCAGGTCTGGCCCCTATACCGTGATGCCCTGCTGGGCGCCCTCAGGGCCCGGGCCTTACCCGATCGTGTCCTCGTGGCCCCAGCGGGCGAGCCTGCCGTGGCCGCCTTCATCGAGCTGGCTGGCGACCTGGGCTGCAGGGCCAAGGCCTGTGGCCCGGCCGGGCTGGCGGGCGACTGCGCCCGGTTGGGGCTGCCTGGGCTGATGCTAGGCAGCAGGGGCGAACATCTGGCAGCCTTCGATGAGACAGGCCGCCCGGTGAGCCCGGAGTTGTTCCAGGTCTGCCTGTGGCGGGCCCTGTCTGTGGCCGCAACATCCCCGCAGGTGCCTGTCGAAGTCTCCGCATCGCAGCTGCTCGTGGACGAGGTCAAACGCCTGGGTGGCCGGCCGGTCTTTCACCGGTGCAGCTGCGGTGCCGTACGCTCCACCCACCTGCGCCTGAACCTACCCTTGGCAGGTACAGCGTGCGGGGCCTTCTTCTGGGGCGAGCACCTCTGGTCCCACCCTGACGCGATCTACACCGGCCTCCGCTTCCTGTCCTCCCTCCGGCGGCCCCTGGCCCGCGAGGTGGACGAGGCGGGGCACTACTGCGCCACGCCCTTGACGAGGCTGCGGGCGGCTTCCCCGGCAGTGGCCGCGGGAGCCGCTCGCCTGGTGGCAGACAGGTTTAGGGGGGAGGCCGCGCTGGTAGAGGCGGATGGGGTGCGCATCCTCTTCCGCCGGGGCTGGGCCTTGGTCAGGCCCTCCCACTCTGGGCGGGCTTTGGCCGTGCGGGCGGAAGCTGGCTGCCGGGAGGACCTGGACAAGATACTCCAGGCCGTACGCGCGGTCCTGGGGGGGGTCGCGGGACTCGAACCCTGGCCGCACTAGCAGCTTGGACAACGGCCCCTCGCCTCTGGTACACTAGCAGCAAACCTGGCAAGGGAGGTACGATCCATCAACGCGCTATGCATCTCCGGCAGTCCGCGGCGGGGGAACACTGAGGTCCTAGTCAGGGAAGCGGCCGCTACCCTCACGGAACTGGGCGCTGAAGTGTCCCTGTTCAGCTTCGCCGGCAAGAAGCTCCAAGCATGCATCGCCTGCCACAAGTGCGCCGCTGAAGGCTTGTGCGTGCATCGCGATGATTTCGAGGAATTTCGTCGCCAGTACATGGGGGCGGAGGCAGTCATCGTCGGGACACCCGTCTATCATCTCGCGGTCCCCGGGGCCCTTAAGGCGGCCATCGACCGGCTGGGCCACACCCTGTGCAGTCACCGCCGCCTGGTCATACCGCGCTTCACCAAGGTCTACGGCTTCCTGGTGCAAGGCGGCGCACCCCGGGGAGGCCAGGAGTATGCCCTGGACTTTCTCATCCGTCACGCCCTGCTAATGAAAGGTATCCCCGTCACCCCCGACCTGTTGGTGTCGGAAGTGGCGGGGATCTGCGCTCAGGCGCCCCACGGCGCCTCCCTCGCGGAGGACGTCAACTTGCTGGATGGCTGCAGGCACCTGGCCAGGCGGGTCTGGGAAATGGCGCGCCTAGTGTCGGCTGGAAGAGCAGCCCTGCGCGGCCAGCTGCCCCCGGAGTACTTCGGCTAACCCCACTTCCCCTTCCCGATGTGGGCCTGGATCTCGGCCTTAGCCGCCTGCATGCACTCGATCCCGGCCTTCTTGGCCAGCTTGAAAGTCTGCAGGCAGCCGGGGTCAAGATCGTCTTCGATGCCTGCTTCGCCGAGCTCAGCCAGGCTTTCGCCCAGGGTCGCCAATCCCATCAACAGCTGGTTGGACAGCCGCGACCGGTCGATGAGCTCCGCGGACTGGTCTTCGATCCGTGTGAATTTCGACTTGGGGGCCCCGCACTTCGGGCAGCGTTCTGGGGCTTCTTCGCCGTCGTGCACGTATCCACACACACAACGCCACTTCATCGCCGACCCCTCCTAGTAGTTCTCGGCATGCAGCTGGAAGTGGGCCCTCGGGTGGGCACAAGACGGGCACACCTCCGGAGCTTCCTTGCCATGGTGGACGTACCCGCAGTTGCGGCACATCCACCGGGAGTCTACCTCCCGCTTGAACACCCGGCCCTCCTTGATGTTCTTCAGCAAGGCCTTGAAGCGGCGTTCGTGCTCTTCCTCGACCTCACCGATCTCGGTGAGCATCGCCGCGATCTCGAGGAACCCCTCGGACCGGGCCGTAGCGGCGAACTCCTTGTACATGGTCGTCCACTCATGGTTCTCCCCCGCTGCCGCCGCCTCCAGGTTGGCGGCGGTGTCGCCCACACCGCCCAGGAGCTTGAACAGCGTCTTGGCATGGGCCCGCTCGTGGTCGGCGGTCTCCAGGAAGATGCCGGAGATCTGCTCGAACCCTTCGTCCTTGGCCACGGAAGCGAAGAACGTGTACTTGTTCCGGGCCTGGGATTCGCCGGCGAACGCCGCCTTCAGGTTCTCCTCGGTCTTGGTGCCCTTCAGTTTGGGCATGGTCGTTCCTCCCCTGTGGTTAGAATGAGTCAGACTGCGCCAGCACCGCTTAGGATATCCATATCCAGCAGACCAGCTCTGCGTAGAAGGCCCTGGCAGAGGGAACCGCTTTGCCTGCTCATTAGTTTAGAGTAATTCTATTTAGATGTCAAGGGGTCATGACAATGGCAGGGAGCGTTGAGCAAGAAATGAGCGCCCTCAAGGTCAGGGCGCTCTCCAGTGGGGGGATGGGAAAATCAGCTTTCCTTAATGATATTCGGACGTGCCTGGGGTTTGTGGGGGCCGCGGCCTTTGCACCTGCAGGTAAAGACCGTCAGCCGGGCGAAGATGCACGGCTGGGGAGGTCACACCGATGCCCACATACGCACGGGTGCTCGAGGGTTACCGCAGGGCCCTGCCCATCCTCTGGAGGCAGGCCTGCACAGGAGCGTCAGCCAGCCGGCACAGCGCGGCATGGCTGATGGGCAACGCCGGCCTGCTGCTCAGGCTGGGCCAGGCCCTTGTCGCTATCGATGTCGTCTGCCCCTCCGAACTGGTGGGTGAGGCCGCCGCCGACCTCTGTGCCGCCTTGCCCACTCCCGACGTCACCCTGGTGACCCACGGCCATCGTGACCATTGCGATCCTGGCCTGCTCCGATCCGTGGCCGGCCGTGGCAGCCTGGTAGTAGTCCCGGCAGGGCTGGCGCCGCTGCTAAAGAGCTATGGGGTCCCCCGGGAGAACCTCATCGAGACAACCGCGGGCGAAGACCTGTACGCCGCCGGTGTCGCCCTGCGGGCGCTGCCGGCCAGGCATGCCACCGAAGTCGAACCCCTCGGGTACATGTTGGAGGCCGGCGGCCTCAGGGTGCTCCACACGGGGGACAACACCGGCCTCAACGCCCTTGGACCGTCAATCCCCCGCGAGCGGGCGCCGGACCTGCTCGCCTTCAGCCCTTGGCTCGATCAAGAAGGGCCGCCGGGGAACCCAAGGCACTTCGCCAATTGCCTGGCCCTCCTGGAAGCCGTAAGGCCCCGTCTCGCCCTGCCCGTACACCTCTATGAACTGACCTGCCATACTCCAGGCGCTATGCTGCGTTTCGTCCACATGGCCCGCTGGAAGGAGGCCCTCCTCTGCCGGCTGCCCGGGATGGAATTTCGCCTGGCGGGCCTTGGCGAGGAAGTAGCCCTCTAAGGACATGACTAATCCCTCCCGTCTCCCTGTATACATGTTAGGGAAACAGGGAGACACGGGGAGGGACTGCCATGCGCGTGGCCACGGTACGGCGGCAGCTGCTGGCTGCTGTGGCCTTGGCCGTAGCCGTGTTCCTTCTGGTCCTGTTCGCCCCGATCGGTGAACGGGATCATGTGCCGGCACTAGCGCCCGCTGCCAGGGATCCGTCGGACATCCAGGTACCCGACGGCTATCAAGTCGAACTGGTCATCGCGGGGCTCACTGCGGCAACCACGTGCCGGTTTGACGCCGAGGGCTACCTGCACATCTGCGAAGCGGGCTACGGGCCCATCCCAGGCAGGATCCTCAAGCTGACCGCTCCCGGCAAGCTCGCCGTCGTAGCCTCCGGCTTCGTCCCTCCCCTAAACGGGCTGGCTTTTTACCGGGACGGCATCTATGTGTCCCATCGCGGCCGGATCAGCTCGGTGGGAGCGGACGGCCACATCACCGACATCGTCACCGGCCTGCCGAGCCTGGGGGATCACCAGAACAACATGCTTGCCATCGGTCCCGACGGCAAGCTCTACTTCGGCCAGGGGACCGCCACCAATAGCGGCATAGTCGGCGTGGACAACTACATGGCCGGGTGGCTCAGGCACTATCCCTTCCTGAGCGACTACCCTGCCCGCGACGTCAAGGTGAACGCGGTCAAGGTCACCAGCGACAACCCCCTCAGCCGTGAGCCCGGGGACACCGTGGAGACCGGCGCCCTCAAGCCCTTCGGGGTGCAGTCCAAACGGCTCGAGATCATCCCCGGCGCAGCCCGGCCCAACGGCGTGGTGTTCAGGGCCTCCACCGATGGGAGCGGGCTCGAAGTGTTCGCCTGGGGCCTGCGTAACCCCTTCGGGATCGGCTTCACCGCCGACGGCCGGTTGTATGTCACCGAGCACGGGTTCGATGTTAGGGGCTCCCGCCCCATCGCCAACACCCCCGATTTCTTCTACCTGGTGGAACAAGGCAAATGGTACGGCTGGCCTGACTTCGCCGGAGGCGTGGCGGTGACTGACCCGCGGTTCGCTGCGCCCGGGGACAAACTCCCGGGCCTCCTCCTGGCCACACATCCGTTGCGGCAGCCTCCCCACCCCAAGGCGGAGTTTGCGGTGCATGCGGGCGCGAACGGCTTCGCCTTCTCCAGCGGGGACCCCTTCGGGTTCCTGGGTGACGCCTTCGTCGCCCTCTTCGGCGACATCACCCCCCTGTCAGTGGCGACGACGTCGCCCTCAGGCCACCGTGTGGCAGTGGTAGATATGAAGACAGGCGAAGTCTCCACCTTCGCAGCCAACCGGCAGGCGGGCCCGGCCTCCCTTGCGGGCCACGGGGGCCTCGAGCGGCCCACAGACTGCACCTTCGGGCCCGACGGCGCGCTGTACATCACCGACTGGGGGCAGGCTCGCCTCACGGCCCATGGCCTCGAGCCTGTGCCAGGCACGGGAGCCGTCTGGAAGATCTACAAGCAGGGCACGCAGCCCCAGGTGCCGGTAAGCAAGGCGCGGAAGGTGGGCGGGAACTCCCTCCTTCTGGCCATCCTCGCCCTGCTGCTGACCTTCGTCCTGACAGTGCAGGCGAGGCGGAACAGGCAAGCTCGCTAAGAGGTGCATGCGACTGCGCACGGATAGATGACCTGGCCAACAAGGCTGGCGGCTCGCCAGCCTTGTTGGCTGTCTTTGCCCACCTTCCTAAACCGTAGCTAAATCTATAGGGGGTTGATTCATTTTCATAACATCACATATTGCCGGAGTGACAGAAATGCCTTACAATTAAAGTAGGTTGAACGTCTGACGACTGGGAGGCAGCGGGACGTGCGGCGACTCATGGCGACGCCCCTCCATGCTCAGATTCGTGGACAGCTGCTTCAGCGCCTGGAGGCCCAACTGCCTCCAGGCAACAGGCTGCCGTGCGAAGAAGCGCTCGCAGAGGAACTGGGCGTCAGCAGGGCGACCATCCGCGAAGCCCTCATGGCCATGGAGCATGAAGGCATCCTCACCCGCAAACACGGTGTCGGGACCTTCGTCCACCCCACGGCCCTGCGCAACCGGGCCCGGGTCGAGCTCGAGACCAGCTTCGGCGACCTACTGCTGGAGTTGGGCTATACTCGGGTGCATGCCGCGGGCAGCCGGACCCTGGAGCCAGCCTCACCTTTCCAGGCTGGCCTGCTCGCTGTCCCTGAAGGCAGCGAGTTAGCCTTGTTCGAGCGGACCTTTTTCGCCGACGGCCGCCCCGCCATCTTCTCCTTCAACCGCATACCCCTGGCCCTACTGAACGGCCCCGACGCCCCCGATCCCGACCACCAGGACTCCATCTTCGCCTTCATCGCCCGGCACACAGGCGCGGAGGTCACCCACCGCATCGCCTGGTTCAGGGCCCGGCGCGCGAGCGAGGGCGTCGCCGCCAGGCTGGAACTGGACGTGGGTGAGCCGGTCTTGTGCTGGGATGAGGTCCTCTACAGCATCGAAGACCGACCGGTCTGTTCATGCGAGATCTTCTTCGACACCGATCTGGTACCTCTGTGCACGATGCGGCGCACGGGGCTCCCTGAACTGCGCCGGGTCGTTCGGGGCAAGTCATAAGTCATGGCTCGTGGTCCTGAGGGAGGTGAGGCATAGCTCAGCCTAACCCTGTAGTGGCTACCTTGCCGGAACGTGACCCCATACCCATTCTTCCATGCCTATGAAGGAGGACGAAGATGTCGAACGTAAAGAGACTCGTGGCGGTACTGGCCTTGTCCGCTCTGGTCGTGGGCGGACTGGCTGGCTGTCTGCCAGGGAAGCAGCCCGTCTCCGCGAAGTTCCGCGTAGCCGTCGTGTTCCCCGGCCCTATCAATGACGCCGGCTGGAACGAGTCAGGCTACAAGGGAATGCTCCAGGCCAAGGAGAAACTCGGCGTCGAGACTGCTTACACCGAGAACGTGCCTCCCGCCGAGTTCGAGAGCGTGATTCGGGATTACGCCGACAAGAAGTATGACCTGCTCATCGCCCACGGCTTCGAGTTCACCGATGCCATCAAGAAAGTCGCCCCCACCGCACTTAAGACCCAGTTCGCCATCATCAACGGCCGCGATGCCCAGGCCCCGAACGTGGCCGCCTTCCGGTTCAACACTCCGCAGATCGGTTTCCTGGCCGGGTCCTTCGCCGGCCTGATGACCAAGAGCAACGTGGTCGGCATGATCGGCGGCATGAAGTACCCTCACATCGTCGACTCGCTCAACGCCTTCGAGGTCGGTGCCAAGTATGTCAACCCTAACGTCAAGACCCTCACTGCCTGGGTCGAGTCGTGGACTGACATCCCCAAGGGCAAGGAACTCGCCCTGGCCATGATCGACCAGAAGGCCGACTACCTCACCGCAAACGCCAATCAGGTGGGCCTCGGCTGCATCGAGGCGGCCAAACAGCGCGGCATCAAGTACGTAGGCTACGTCGGCGATCAGAACGCTGTCGCCCCTGATACCGTCGTCGTCTCGATCATCCAAAGCGTCGGCAACATGATGATCCACATCATCAAGAACGCCCAGGCCAAGACCATCGAGCCCAAGCTCCACTTGCTGGGCGCCAACGAAGGGGTCGTGTTCCTCTCCCCGTACCATAACCATGAGAACACGGTGCCCGCCTCGGTCAAGGCCAAGATGACTGAGATCTACGCCGGCATCAAGGACGGTTCCCTCCTGCGCGCGGGCGTCCTGCCCAGGTCCGTCTTCGACAAGTAAGTCCACAGCCACTGCGATGCCTGGGGCGGGTGCGGGCACCCGCCCCAGGCATGACGCGGCGACGCGGCCCAGCGAAAGGATGAGGCAGATGGCCGTCCCCGTCCCGGCGGTCGAGCTGAGAGGCATCTCCAAGGCATTCCCCGGCGTCGTGGCCAACGCTGGCATCGACTTCACCGTGCTCAAGGGGGAGATCCACACCCTCCTGGGTGAGAACGGCGCGGGCAAGTCGACCCTGATGAACATCCTCTACGGTCTATACTCCCCAGACGCGGGCGACATCCTCATCGACGGCCGACGCGTCGAACTCAAGTCCCCCAGCGATGCCATCGCCAACCGCATCGGGATGATCCACCAGCACTTCATGCTGGTGCCGCCGCTGACCGTGTGTGAGAATGTGGCCCTGGGGATGAAGGATCAGAGCCCAGTCAACCTGAACCTCATGCGGGTCGAACGGGGCATCCGCGAGTTGTCCGCCAAGTACGGCCTGAACGTGGACCCCCGGGCCAAGGTCTGGCAGCTGTCGGTGGGAGCGCAGCAGCGGGTGGAGATCATCAAGGCCCTCTACCGCGGTGCCGACGTGCTGATCATGGACGAGCCGACCGCGGTGCTCACACCCCAGGAAGTCGAGGAGCTGTTCGTGGTCTTAAAGGAGCTGGCCCGGCAGGGGTGCGCCATCATCTTCATCTCCCACAAGCTCTGGGAGGTCCTGCGCATCTCCGACCGGATCACAGTCCTCCGGAACGGCCGCAAAGTGTCTACTGTCGCTACCGCTGACGCCACCAAGGACGCTCTGGCCCGCATGATGGTGGGCAGGGAGGTCCTCCTCCAATACGACAGACCCCCGGCTGCCCCGAACCGGGTCATCCTCGATATCCGGGACTTGGAGGCCGCTGACGACAAGGGACTGCCCGCCCTCCGCGGCCTCTCCCTTCAGGTCAGGGCCGGCGAGGTGGTCGGACTCGCGGGCGTGGATGGCAACGGTCAGCGCGAACTGGCCGAAACCATCGTCGGCCTGAGGCGCTCGACCGCGGGGCGGATCTCCCTGGAAGGCAAGGACGTCACTGGCCTGAGACCCCGGGACTTCGTGCGGCTCGGCGTAGCCCACATCCCCGAAGACCGTCACCGGACGGGGCTCATCCTCGACTTTTGTGTGGCTGACAATATGGTGCTGAACACCTTTGACAGTCCGCCCTTCACCGCTCGGGGCTTCATCCGCCCCGAGCAGATTAGAGCCTTCGCCGAGCGCCTGGTGGCCGAGTTCGATGTGCGCTGCCCCAGTGTCGCTACCGAATCGCGCAACCTCTCCGGAGGCAACCAGCAAAAAGTGGTCTTGGCCAGGGAGATAGTCCGCAGGCCCAGGCTCCTCATCGCGGCCCAGCCCACCCGCGGCCTGGATGTAGGGGCGACTGAATACGTCCAGAAGCGGTTGATCGCCGCACGGGAAGCAGGTGGGGCCGTCCTGCTCATTTCCACCGACCTGGACGAGATCCTCGCTGTGTCTGATCGGGTCGTAGTCATCTACGAAGGCCGGGTGATGGGCGAGTTCGTGCCCGGGGAGGCCGACTTCGCCGAGATCGGCCTGATGATGGCAGGGTCGCCCCGGGAGACGCCGGGAAGGAGCGCCGCTGTATGAAGCTGTTCAAGTGGCGGAACCTCGAGATTGAGCGCCGGGACCAGGCGGTGACCAACCTGTTCACTGTGCTGGCCCCAGTCATCGCCATCGTCCTCTCCTTCGCCGTGGGTGCCGTCATCATCGCCCTGGCCGGGGCCAACCCGTTGGTCGCTTACAGCTACTTGGCCTATGGGGCATTCGGCACGCCCCGCATGCTGGCAGAGACCGCGGTCAGGACTGTGCCCCTGCTCCTGGCAGGCTTGGGACTCGCTCTGGCCTATCGCTGCGGGGCCATCTCCATTGGCGCTGAGGGGCAGATGGTGATGGGCGGCATCTTCGCGGCGGTGGTCGGGATCTACCTGAACGCACCGGCATGGCTGCTGCTCCCCCTGACCATCCTGGCGGGCTTCGCCGGCGGGGCCCTGTGGGGCGCCATCCCTGGGCTGCTCAAGGCCAAGCTGGGTGTGTCAGAGATCATTAACACCATCATGCTGAACTACATCGCTATCTACCTTATGGCCTACTTGCTGGACATCCCTATGCGGGAACCACCGGGGTATTTCCCCCAGTCCGCCCCGCTCCAAGTTGGTGCCCGGCTACCCGTCATCCTGTCTGGCACAAGGCTCCATGCCGGTTTCCTCCTGGCTTTGGCCATGGCGGGACTGGTGTACCTGATCATGTTTAGGCTCCCACTCGGGTTCCGCATCCGTGCCGTGGGCTTCAACCCCCATGCGGCCCGCTACGCCGGGATCAACGTCGAGCGCAACATCATCCTGGCCATGCTCCTGTCGGGCGGCCTTGCCGGGCTGGCAGGAGTGGGCGAAGTGGCGGGGGTGCACTACCGCTTGCTGGCTGGCTTTTCTTCCCAGTACGGCTTCGACGCCATCGCCGTGGCGCTCCTCGGCAAGCTGCACCCCACCGGTGTCATCCTCTCCGCCGCCTTCTTCGGGGCCTTGCGTGTCGGGGCCAATATGATGCAGCGCAGCGTCCAGGTCCCCGCAGCTGTGGTCTTTGTCATCCAAGGGCTCGCCGTCTTGTTCGTGCTGGGGAACGAGTTCCTGCGGAGGCACATCGTGCGATTGGTCCTGCCCGCGCGAGGCGCCGGGCAGGCCGCCGGGACCGCGAAGGGGGTCGGCTGATGGACTGGGAACTGCTCCTGAGCTATTCCTTCCTGGTGGGGCTGCTTTCGGCCACGATCAGGATGGCTGCCCCATTGCTGCTAGCCGGGCTGGGTGGCGTGTTCACAGCCAGGGTAGGCATCGTCAACATCGCCATGGAAGGCACCATGCTCGTCGGCGCGTTCACCGCCTTCTGGGGGGCCCACCTCACCGGCAACCCTTTGTGGGGGGCGCTGTTCGGCATCGCCGGAGGCGTCCTCATCGGCCTGCTCCTCGGCTTCATCAGCGTCACGGTCCGCGCCAATCAGGTGGTAGGCGGAACGGCCATCAACATCTTCGCCCTAGGCATCACAAGCTTCCTGATGAACGTAGTGTTCGGCATCGGGGTCAGGCCCTCCGCCGTCACGTCGTTCAGGGCCGTCCCCATTCCGTACCTCGAGGACATCCCCCTGCTGGGGCCGATGCTGTTCAACCACATCAGCCTCGTCTATCTGTCCCTCCTCCTGGTGCCGGTGGTCTGGTACGTCATCTACCGCACGCCCATCGGCCTCTCCATGCGGGCTGTCGGCGAGCACCCACGGGCCGCTGACACCCTCGGCGTGAAGGTCGGCAAGGTCCGCTACGCTGCGTGCCTAGTGGCAGGGGCCTTCGGGGGCCTGGCCGGGGCCTTTCTCTCCATCGGCCAGCTCTCTGTGTTCATGGAGAACATCACAGCGGGACGGGGCTACATCGCGGTCGCCGCCGTGACCTTCGGCAAGTGGAACCCCTTCGGGGTGCTGGGCTCCGCCCTGCTGTTCGGGGCGGCCGAGGGGTTCCAGCTGAGGCTCCAGTCGGCCGGCGTGCGCATCCCCTACCAGTTCTTGCTCATGCTCCCTTATGTGCTTACTATGGTCGCCCTGGCCGGCCTGGTGGGTAGGGCAACGCCTCCCGCAGCCATGGGCAAGCCCTACGCCAAGGAGGGGGGACGTTGATGAGCCTGGCGATTCTAATCAAGAACGCCACGATCATCACCCAGAACCCCCGACGAGAAGTGTTCAGCCCCGGCTACCTGGCGGTGGATGATGGCGGACGGTTGTCCGCCGTCGCTGCTGGCGAACCCCGAGGGCTTGCCGCCCGTGAGACCATCGACGCCGGCGGCGCCATCGTATTCCCAGGGTTCATCAACACGCACACCCACCTGTTCCAGGTGCTCTACAAGGGCCTCGGCGCGGATCTCGACTTCCTCGGATGGCTGAACCTGGTGTCGCTGCCGGTGAGTGCGGCCCTGACGCCAGAGGCCTGCTATAGCTCGGCTCTGGTCGGTTCCCTGGACCTGCTGCACTCCGGCTGTACCCACGCCCTCAACTACGCGCACTCCAATCCTGTGCCCGGTGTGGCCCTCGCCTCCCTCCAAGGGATGCAGGCCGCCGGGATCTCAGGGACGGTTGCCAGGGGTGTGCGTACCGTCGGTTCCGCCATCACTGCCCTGCAGGAAGACGTGGAGGTGTCCTTCGCGGAGGCGCTTGACCTCAGGCAGGCCTGCACGGACTCCGGTGGGTTGTTCCACGCGTGGCTCGCCCCGGCTGTGGTCTGGGCCCTGCGGCGGGATGACCTCGCGGCTGTCGCGGGCTTCGCCCGCAGTGCAGGGTTCAGGGTGACCATGCACCTGAACGAAACCCCCGACGACAACCAGCGGAGTATCGCCCAATGGGGCCACACAGCCATCGACGAGCTGGAGCTCCACGGCCTGGTCGACAAGCTCCTAGCCGTCCACTGCGTGCATCTCACCGACGCGGACAGGAGGCGGCTCGTCGCAGCGGGGGCCAGCGTGTCCCACAACCCCATCGCCAACATGTACCTTGGCACGGGGGTGGCGCCCATCCCACAACTGCTGACCGACGGCGCCACCGTGGCCCTGGCCACCGACGGGGCCGCCTCCAACAACAGCCAGGACATGTTCGAAGTCGTAAAGACGACAGCCCTGCTGCACAGAGTGACCAATCCCGGGCCCAAGGCCGTTCTGTCCGCCCAGGACGTGCTGGACATGGCCACCTTGGCAGGAGCCCGGGCCCTCGGCCTCGAACATGAGCTGGGGTCCCTGGAACAGGGCAAGCGGGCCGACTTTTGCGTGTTCGACCCAGTGCGTTCCCAGCGCAGCACGCCGTGGCACGACGCCGTCAACACACTGGTCTTCGCGGCAGGACGCGAGGGCATCGCTCGGGTGGTGGTCGCTGGACGTCAGGTAATCGTGGACGGTTCGTCCACCCTGGTGGACGAAGCGCAGGTCAACCAGGCCTGCCAGGCCGACGCGCGGGCTTTGGTGAAGAAGGCGCTGGGCTAGACCAGCCTGATTGGGGGACATGGAAGTGGCCGCAAGGATCAAAGTCACCGTCGTGTCAGTAGACGCGGAACACCCCTGTGGTGCGGGCTACAAGCCTGGGGACAGCTTTACCGTTGACGGCAGTTCCTGCCTGACCCTCAAGGATCAGACCATCAAGTGCCTGGAACTCCTGCACACCGTGTTTCCGGCGGTCATGACCATGGGGCATGGCGGCAAACTGCCCTGGGAAAAGGACGGCAAAGCCATGTCCGCATGTCCCGACCCTTTCGCCAAGGTCGTGGTGACAATCGAGCGGCTGTAGGCAGCTGCGGGATTGGGGGGTACCCATGGGCAAGAAGAGCAGGCGGCCGGGCCGCGCCAGCCGGCAGGCCAAAGCCGCGGAACGCAAGGCTTCTACCGCAAGGATTCGTGTCATCGTGGCGGCGGTGGTCGCTGCCCTGCTGATTACGGGCGGTGCTGTCGCCTTGCTGAGGTACCGGGCACAGGGGGAGGTGCTCAAGGTGACTGAACGGGTGAGCTTCGAGGTGGAGGGCCGAGGCAGTTTCGTGATGGAGGTCTACCCGCGGGCGATGCCGATCACAGCCGCCAACTTCCTGGCCCTCGTCAAGTCCGGTTTTTACGCCGACCTGACTTGGCACCGGGTTGAGGATTGGGTAGTCCAGACCGGGGATCCGACCGGGACCGGGTCTGGCGGATCAGAGCAGACCATCCCTTTGGAGACCCACCCACAGCTGAAGAACGTGCGGGGCGCAGTGGGCATGGCCCGCACCGACGACCCCAACTCGGCCACATCCCAGTTCTACATCTTGAGACGGGACGCCCGCACCCTGGACAACAGCTACGCGGTCTTCGGCAAGGTGATCGAGGGGATGGACGTCATCGACAAGCTGGAGGAAGGCGACAAGATATCCGGCGCGCAGGTCGTGAGCGCGACGCCCCCGCCGGACTGAAACAGGGCACTTGCGCTCGACAGACTAGCGCCACAGGGGCGGCGGGCGGCCTCCCCGGGGAGGCCGCCCTCAAGCTCGGTCAGGATCCTGGAGCCTGGTCCATGGCCTGCAAGAACAGACTGAGGTAGCGGTCGCCCGCATCGGGCAGGACCGTCAGCACCCGCCTTCGCGGCGACGCGGCCGCCACCCTCATGGCAGCCGCGACTGCGGCACCGCTGGAGATGCCGGCGAAGACACCCTCCTTGCGGGCCAGATCGGCCGCGGCTGCCATGGCCTCAGCGTCAGTCACTGTGATGATGCGGTCGATGAGTTCCCTGTCCAACACAGACGGCACAAACCCTGCACCGATGCCCTGAATGCCGTGGGGGCCGCGCTGCCCTCCCGACAGAACGGGGGAGCCGGCTGGCTCCACGGCCACGATCTCCATGCCGGGGTACTGCTCCTTCAGTCTCCGGCCCGCGCCGGTCAGAGTTCCGCCGGTGCCTACCCCCACCACGAAGCTGTGTACCGCTCCCCCTAGCTGCGCCAGAAGTTCAACCCCGGTGGACTCGTAATGGACGGTCGGGTTGGCAGGGTTATCGAATTGGGCCGGCATCCACCAGCCATGAAGCTCACAGAGGCGCTTCGCCTCGGCCACGGCACCAGGCATCCCCCCGGCCGCGGGGGTCAGTACCAGCTCCGCTCCAAACCAGCGCAACAGCGCTTTTCGCTCTGCACTCATGTTCTCGGGCATCACGATGATGAGCTTATACCCCCTGGCGGCCGCGGTCATGGCCAGGCCAATGCCGGTGTTCCCGCTGGTGGGTTCGACCATGACCTGGCCAGCCCTCAGCGCCCCTGAGGCCTCCGCCTCCCGCACCATGGCCGCCGCGATCCTGTCCTTCACGCTCCCGCAAGGGTTGAACATCTCAAGCTTGGCCAGCAGCTCCGAGCCGTTGGCGGGCGCAAGCCGCTGGAGCCTCACCAGCGGGGTCCGGCCGATGGTCCCCAGGATGCCCTCGTCAGGCCAAATCCTCTCTCCGTCCACGTTTGACTGCCTCCTCCAGTGCTTCGATGCGTTCCTGTAGCCTGCGCAGCTGCTGGTCCAAGGGGTCGGGTAGGTTCCCGTGCTCCAGATCCCCCGCGCCGACGGCACGGCCGAAGACGGCCACCACCCGGCCAGGTACCCCTACGACGGTCGCATGGTCGGGCACATCGCGGATCACCACGGCGCCGGCCCCGACCCTGGCCCCCTCGCCAACGGTGATGTTGCCTAGGACAATCGCTCCAGCCGCGATGGTCGCACCCCTGCGGACAGTAGGGTGACGCTTCCCCGTGGCCTTGCCGGTCCCGCCGAGGACCGCGCCCTGGTAGAGGGTGACGTCCTCGCCGATGTCGGCGGTCTCACCGATCACCACGCCCAGGCCGTGATCGATGAAGCAGCCCGGCCCGATCCTCGCGCCTGGATGTATCTCCACCCCCGTCAGGAACCTGGAGATATGCGACAGCAACCGGGCCGCCAGCACCAGCCCGCGCCGGTACAGCCAGTGGGCTGCCCTGTGCAGGACCAGGGCATGCAGGCCGGGATAACAGCTGACTGCCTCAGCCAAGGACTTCACCGCCGGATCGCGCTCGAAGATGGCCCGGATGTCCCTCCGCAGGGTCGCCCACATGCCCGTTCCCCCCACAATAGGATAAATCCTAGCATCATGCTAGGATTTATTACGAGCGATTGTACTACAGCTCTGCCGAGGGCGCAAGGGGGCGCATTCCCTCAGCTAAAATGTAACCGAAGGGGTATCGGATCCGCAACAAGGCAACAGGGTGATCATCTTCTGTTTCGCCATATACAGCCATCCTAATTCCTTCATCAGCATACTGATAAGACTCTACAGTAACCCGGCTCAAGGGCCCGGGCGGCGGGGGTTGGCGTAGCAGTACAGACAGCCGCTGTAGCAGGGGTGGGAGGCATACCAACCCAGATCCACGGCGTGAGCGCACCCGCAGACAGCCCGCTGGCCCCCCGCCCTGTCCATGCCCGCCTGCAGCCCTGAGGGGTGCAGGGAGGTAAGCAGGGCGGCGTCCACGCACGCGCTGGCGGCGGCGCCTGCGGTGCAGCACCACTGCAGCTCCCCCCCAGCAGCAGTCACCGCCGCTTCGGCCTGCCTGAACAGCAGTTCCCGGTCGACCGCGGAGAGCGGGCGCAGCTCGAACCCCTCCGTCCTGCACCGCCTCAGTGCCTTGGCGTAGGGCTGGGCGACGCTGGCTATCATGCGCCTCACCCCGGCCGCCACCGCTGCGGCGGCGAGCCCCCCGACGAGGTGGCTGTTCCCGTACTCCCGCTCGCCGTGTCCGAGGCTGAGCAAGGGATCGATGCGCAGGGCCACCCGCGCGGGGTTGCCGGTGAGCTCGACCAGGCGGGGCAGCTCGACCAGCGCTGCTTCAGCCGCCGGCACCCCAGGCTCCACCGGCGTTCCCCCCAGCCCGGTGATGGTGACGTGGACGACTGTCTGGGCGTACCCCGCCAGGACCCGTCGCACCACAGGCTCCAGCACCGCCGACGGGTGCTTTGTCATGATCAACACCGTATGCACTCTTTCTGGCGGATACTGGGACTCCAACCGCGCGCAGAAAGCGTCGGGATACCACCGCACCAGATCGGTACGGCGCGAGACCGTCAGGACGACAGGTCCCCGCAAGCCCATGTCCTGCCTGCCTCCTCCAGCCGAGCGGGAAAGGGGCGGCACCCGCCCCTTTCCCATAACCCGCTGCTATCCCTGCTTGGAGGAACCCTCACCCGGCGACTTGATGAACCCGATCACCACTATCGTGGCTATAATCAGTGCCATCAGCGTTGCGACGATCTTCACCGCCAGTTCCATGACTCGTGCCTCCTCTGCTTCTGCCAGTAGTAGAAACACCTATGTGTGATACGATATAAGTCCGCGTTGAGTTTCGCCTTGGCCCGAGAGCTGCTGGCTGATATAATGCTTGGTATAATAGGTGTAGCATAGTACTACCTGGGGGTGCATGGTGTGGGTGAAGGGCAACCGACCGCGGAGGAAAAGGTCCTGGCCGCGGTCTCCCATGGCTCGTTTCTGTTTGGTTTTGGCGTGCTCGCGCCGTTGGTCATCTTCCTGATCAAGCGGGACTCGGAGTTTGTCCGGCGCCACGCCGCCGAAGCCCTGGTGTTTCAAGCCGCCACCTACGTAGCCTTGGTCATCTCCGGCGTTCTAGTGCTGGTCCTCATCGGTCTCGCCCTGCTCGCCGGCGTATCGCTGGCAGCCTTCGTGCTAACCATCATCGCCACCGTCAAGTCCGCCACAGGCGAGGACTTCAGGTATCCGCTGACCGCCCAGCTGGCCTCGTCACTCCTCGGCGAGCAGTGAGTCGCCCACAGCAGGAAACAAAAGCGACCCCCCAGCGGGGGTCGCCCAGGAGTGCTGCAGTTAGAAGCGACGGGGTTTCGGACGTTCCTGTGCTTCGTTCACCGTGAGGGCCCGCCCACCGAGTTCGATGCCGTTCGTGGCATTGATGATGCTCTCGGCGTCTTCCTCGTTGACTTCGACGAACCCGAACCCACGGGATCTGCCTGTCTCGCGGTCTGTGATGATCCGGCACGACCGGATCTCCCCGTATGCCGAGAACGCCTGCGTCAGCTCATCCTCGGTGATAGTCCAAGGCAGGTTGCCGACGTATAGAGTCTTGCTCAACGGCCTTACTCCTTTCCCAACAGAGGATGCACAGGTCTGTTCTCGACCAAACAGGCTCACAAGAAGCACGGCACGACACACTCGAACCGTTCCGGCATCCGTTCCCTACCAGTATATACCCACTTTGCTGGGTTTGCAAGCCTGCTCCCATTCTAGCGGCTGCGCCCACCCACAGGCGCTCTGCTCAGCAGCGCGTGGAAATGCCATTCCACCCCCGCGATGGCCGCGCCAGCTACCGGTATCACTGGTACCGGCATGCTCAAGCCGGGGCGGAACCTGGCCAGCAAGCCGACCACCAGCATCGCCAGCACCGCGTCTACGCCGGTGGCGACTTGCCTGCCTGCCTTGGGGAGTATAGACGCGTCAACACCATAGCCGAAGCCGGTAACGAGCACTGCTGCCACGATGATTTCCAGGGCACTGGCACCTGTACCGGAACCGAGCACGATACCAAGCGCCAGAATGGCCAATACGAGTTTTACGCCGATCAAGTTGGCTAGTTCCATGTTCACACCTCGTGAGACATAGTCTCGGTGCAGGCTTCCGCGCCTATGCACGGCCCGTGGACTTCGTCGGCGCTGCATGCTATAATCAGGGTGACCGACATGTCGGAGTGGCGGAACTGGCAGACGCGTACGTTTGAGGGGCGTATGGGCAACCGTGGGGGTTCAAGTCCCCCCTCCGACACCATGAGAGAGCCAGGGTTAGAACCCTGGCTCTTAGCGTTTGCCTGCAACTCAATCTATCTTCACATGCCTATCCAGCCAGTCCATGACTGACTGCGCCAGGCCGAACAGCACCACAGTCTGTCCCCTCTGTGCTCACGCCGCCCTACGGGGCTGGGTCAGCCGTAGGCAGAGGATGCCCAGTTCGTACAGGCCGAGGATGGGACCGGTCAACATGATCTGCGACACTACATCTGGCGGAGTGAGGATTGCGGCCAGAATCAGCGCTATGAGCAGGGCATACTTCCGCCCCCGGGCCAGTCCACCCGGACTCACCAGCCCAAAACGGCCCAAGAGCACGATGACCAGGGGCAGCTGGAAAAAGAGGGCGCTAGGGAGCACCAGTCCCAGCACAAACCTCAGGTACCCGTCCAGGGACAGCATGGGCTGGATGGTCCCAGTAGCAAAGCCCATCAGGAACTGAAAGCTTGCAGGCACCAGCACGGTGTAGGCGAAGAGCCCCCCTGCCATACCGAACAGCCATGACAGAACCGTCAGCGCCGCCAACTGCCAACGGCCCCGCCTGCCCAACCTGACCGCCAGCGGCGACATGAGCACATACACCGCCAGGGGGGCGAGGACTACCGCCGCGAGGAGCGCCGCCAGCATTAGCTGGTAGACAGCTGCCTCCGCCGGTCTCAGCAGCGTCAGCTGGCCGGCCGGGCGGCAGATGAACGCCATCATCTCACCGGCGACGGCCAGCGCCAACCCCGCCAGGACAAGGTAGAGCGCGGCCAGACCGAGCAGCCGTCGCCGGTAGGCAACCAGTCCAGCGAAGATGACGGTCAGATGCCCTTCCATACCCTTCCTCCCCTTCCACGCCCCTGCCCTGCGCATTTCCTGCCGCCCATGGCTGATTCCTGCTGGGTGAACTGACGCTACGAGTGAGCACTCCGCCAGCCAGCGTGCATGCAGGCAGGCAAGCGGCCAGTTGTCACGAGCGAGCTTTGTAGCTGTTAAACTTGTCACATTGTGTATTTTGAACACAGACCTTGCAGGATTCCCTTGTTTTACTCCGAATTTGCACCTTGTGAATTTCGCCACTAGCTCTCGCGCCACCAGGAGAGCTCAGTTGCATGGAGGGTGCTCGACCAGATGGATCGGCGTTATACCGAGAAAGCGTCCCTCGCCGAACTGACTGCGGCATACTCCAACACGCCCCGGGCGGTGGCCGCGCCGCTACTCCGTTTCACCGGCGAACTCCTGCAGATCCAGGCCGGCTGGACACGTCTCCCTGCTGCCGAGGCCACCCTGAACGACTCGCTAAGCTCCCGGCTGGAGGCGGGCGAGCCTCTGATTGCCCTGGCTGAGATCGCTGCCGACGGCACCCTCGACCTGGACCAGGTGAGGACCGCTCTGGCCTCAGTGCTCTCCCTGATTTCACGCTGGTATAAGGGCGGATCGAACGGCGACGGGTTCCCGGACGCGCTCACCCTCCCCTTGGAGCAGATCTCCAGCGGTCTGCAGGCCCTGTTCAACCGCAGGACAGTGCCGGGCTGGGTGCGCCGGGTCGACCCCTGTCTCCAGGAACTCGTCGTCTTCAGCTTGGGGGCAGCCCTGAGCCCGTTCGTCCAGGCCCTGGCCGCCCCGGCCGCTGAGGTGCTGCGGGAGCGCCGCTACGACAAGGCGTCGTGCCCCGCCTGCGGACAACAGCCGCTCATGGGCATGTTGCACGGGGAAGGAGGTGTGCGCAGTGTAGAGTGCTGGCTGTGCAGGACGCAGTGGATCATCCCCAGGGTTGCCTGCCCATTCTGCTGCACGACTCAACAGGCAGACCTGCGTTACTTCTATGTGCCGGGCAGGGAAGACGCGCGGGCCTATGTGTGCGGCAACTGCAAGCGCTATTTGAAGGTTACCGATGCCAGGCGGCTGGGCTTTAAGCCTTTGCTTGCCCTTGAGCATGTGGTCACAATGCCCCTGGACTCCATGGCCGCCGCTGAGGGCTATCGTCCCGGCTGCGCTCCCCTGTTCCTGGCTTCCAAGTTCTGAGACGAGAGGTGAGGTCCTTGAAGGTTTCGCGGCGAACGTTCCTCAAGCTGTCGGGAGCGGCCGTCGGGGCGGCTGCCCTGGCCGGTCTCGGCCTCGACGCGCCGGTAGCCTCGGCCGCAACCCCCTTGCGGTTCCGCTACGCGCGGGAGACCACCACGATCTGCGCCTACTGCGGCGTCGGCTGCGGGCTCGTGGTGCACGCCGAGGGCGGCGAAGTAGTCAACATCGAAGGTGACCCGGACCACCCCATCAACAAAGGGGCCCTGTGCAGCAAGGGCAGCGCGATGTACCAGGTCGCCAACAACAAACTTAGGCTGCGCAAGGTGAAGTACCGCGCCCCGGGTTCGAGCCGCTGGGAGGAGAAGTCCTGGGACTGGGCCATCACTGAGATCGCCGCCCGGATCAAGGCTACCCGCGAAGCCACCTTCGTGGACCGGGACAGCGCCGGCCGCCAGGTGAACCGCACCGAAGGCATCGCCTGTCTGGGCGGGGCGGCACTGGACAACGAGGAGTGCTATCTGCACTCGAAACTCTCCCGGGCCCTCGGTATCGTATACCTCGAACACCAGGCCCGTATATGACACTCCGCGACGGTCGCCGGTCTGGCGCCCACACTCGGTCGCGGAGCGATGACGAACCACTGGAACGACTTGAAGAATTCGGATGCGGTCCTGATCATCGGCGCCAACGCCGCCGAGAACCACCCGATGTCCTTCAAGTGGATCACCCACGCCATGGAACACCGCGGCGCTAAGCTCATCGTGGTGGACCCGCGGTTCACCCGCACCGCCGCCAAAGCCCATGTGTATGCCCGGCTCCGGCCCGGTACCGACATCGCGTTCATCGGAGGCATCATCAACTACCTGCTCGAACGTGACTTGGTGCACAAGGAGTACCTGTTGGCCTACACCAACGCCGCCCACATCATCTCCGACAAGTACAGCTTCAACGACGGCCTGTTTTCCGGCTACAACGCCTCCAAGCGGGCGTACGACAGGTCCTCCCTGGCCTATGAAGCCGACGCCCAGGGCGTACCCAAGCGCGACCACACCCTGACCCATCCCCGCTGCGTCTACCAGCTGCTGAAGGCGCACTTCGGCCGCTATGACTTGGATACGGTCTCCCGCATCACGGGGTGCCCGGCCAGCGACCTGGTGGCTGTGGCCGAGGCCTTCGGCGCAACCGCTAGGCCGGAGCTGGTAGGGTCGATCTGCTACGCGATGGGCACTACCCAGCACACCGTCGGGACGCAGAACGTCAGGGCCTATGCCATCCTCCAGTTGCTCCTCGGCAACATCGGCCGGCCCGGCGGCGGCCTCAACGCCATGCGCGGCGAGTCCAACGTCCAGGGCTCCACCGACATGGCCCTGCTGTTCCACCTCATCCCGGGCTACATGCGGGGCCCCGCACCCGGTCAGGAGACGCTGACGGACTACTTGAAGGCCATCACCCCGGTGGCCAAGGATCCGGACAGCGTCAACTTCTGGAAGAACTCACCCAAGTTCGCCATCAGCCTGCTGAAGGCGTGGTTTGGCAAGGCCGCAACCCCTGAGACCGACTACTGCTACTCCTATCTCCCGAAGCCTCCGGGCAACTGCAGCCACATCGCGCTGTTCGAGGCAATGCTGGCGGGAAAGATCAAGGGGCTCATCGCCTTGGGCCAAAACCCGGCAGTCGGCGGGCCGAATGCGGAGAAGGAACGCAAAGCGCTGGACCGCCTAGATTGGATGGTAGCGGTTGACCTGTGGGAGACCGACACGTCGGTGTTCTGGAAGCGCCCCGGCGTCGACCCGAAGGATATCCGCACCGAGGTCTTCCTCCTGCCGGCTGCCTCTTCCATCGAGAAGGAAGGCAGCGTCAGCAACAGCGGGCGCTGGGTCCAGTGGAGGTACAAGGCCGTCAACCCACCGGGCGAGGCCAAGTCCGACCTGGAAATCCTTAACCTGCTGTACAAGGCAGTTCGCAAACTGTACGCGTCCAGCACGGCAGTTAAGGACAAGCCCATCCTCGACCTCACTTGGGACTACGGCCCGGGCCACGAGCCTAATCCCCATTTGGTGATGCAGGAGATCAACGGACGCAACCTGACCACAGGCAAGCTGCTGGACAGCTTCGCCCAGCTGACTGACACGGGTACCACCGCTTGCGGCAACTGGATCATCAGCGGGGTGTACACCGAAGCCGGCAACATGGCTGCCAGGCGAGAAGTCGCTGACCCGACCGGACTGGGCCTGTTCACCCGCTGGTCGTGGTGCTGGCCTCTCAACCGCCGCATCCTCTACAATCGCTGCAACCTCGACGCTCAGGGGCGTCCCTGGGATCCCTCGCGGACAGCGATCAGCTGGAACCCGGTCACCAGGGCCTGGACCGCCCTGGATGTCCCCGACTTCGTCTGGCGGACGCCGGCAGGGGACGTCCCCCCCGAGAAGTCCGGGAAGTCGCCGTACATCATGAACCCTGACGGGGTGGCCAGCCTGTTCGTGAACGAACTCCGCCCGAACTACGGGCTCTCTGATGGCCCCTTCCCTGAACACTACGAACCTTTCGAGAGTCCGGTCCGCAACTTGATGTCCTCCACTGAGTTCAACCCGGCCACGGTAATCTGGCCAGGCGAGCTGGCCACCAAGGCGACAGCGGCCGACTACCCGCTGGTCGCCACCACCTACCGTGTCACTGAACACTGGCAGGCCGGCGCGATGACCCGCAACTTGCCCTGGCTAGCCGAACTCATGCCCGAGATGTTCGTGGAGGTTTCCCACGAACTGGCCAAGGAAAGGGGTATCGCCAATGGCGACACGGTGGAACTCGTGTCGACGCGGGGCACGTGCCTGGCCAAGGTCTGCGTGACCAGCCGGTTCAAGCCCTTCGCCATCGACGGCAAGACCACCCACGTCATCGGCATGCCTTGGCACTACGGGTTCAACGGTTACGTCACCGGAGGGCCCGACAAGCGGCAAGCATACGCCGCTAACCAGCTCACGGCGCACATCGGCGACGCCAACACCACGATCCCTGAGTACAAGGCGTTCCTGTGCGACCTAAGGAAGGTGAAGTGACATGGCCAAGGCCATGGTGCTGGATACCTCCAAGTGCATCGCGTGCCGCGCCTGTCAAGTGGCCTGCAAGCAGTGGAACAAGCTCGACGCCGTGTCCACCACCTTCGACGGCACCTATGACAACCCACCGACGTTCAGGGGCGCATACTGCCGGGTCACCTTCCATGAGACAGAGGCCCAGGGCAAGCACACGTGGTTGTTCACCAAGCGTCAATGCATGCATTGCCACGATGCGGCCTGCCGTACCGTCTGTCCCACGGGCGCCATCTACCGCACCGACTTCGACGCAACCCACATCGACCCCCGTCGGTGCATCGGCTGCAACTACTGCGCGGCCAACTGCCCCTTCGACATCATCTGGTACGACCACAAGACCAATACGGCGCGTAAGTGCACCTTCTGCGTGGACCGGGTCACCAGCGGTCAGCAGCCCGCCTGTGTCAAGACGTGCCCGGCGGGGGCCATCGCCTTTGGTGAACGGGAGGACATGGTGAGCCAGGCCAAGCAACGCGTCAACATCCTGGCCCGGAGCGGCTACCCGAAGGCTCAGGTCTATGGCCTGCGTGAACTGGGAGGCACCAGCGCCCTCTACGTACTCATCGACGAGCCAGAGGCGTTCGGGCTACTGACTGAGCCGTCGTTGCCCCTCACCGCCCAGGTCTGGGGGACCATCTTCAAGCCCTTGCGCGTGCTCGCAGTGGCCGCACTAGCCCTCGGGCTACTGGGCAACTACCGCCACACACGGGATCTCCAGCCGGGCCGTCCCGGCTCTGAGTGAGGGGAGGGAAGGACATGCAGGTAAAGACGTTCAAGCAGGGCGGGGTCCATCCGCCCGAGTTCAAGGACGCCACGGCTTCCCGCCCTATCAGGAATGCCGCGTTGCCGCCGCTGCTGGTCATACCCTTGCACCAGCATACCGGCGCCCCCTGTCAGCCCCTGGTAAAGGTCGGGGACCGAGTCCTGGCTGGCGACAAGCTGGGGGAGGCCGACGGCCTAATTGCGGCTTCGGTGCATGCCTCCGCCAGCGGCGAGGTCATCGCCATCGAGCCCCGGCAACATTTCGACGGACAGCGGGTGCTGGCAGTCGTGATCAAGACTGATGCAGCCCAAGTACAGGCGCAGTTCACTCCCCCTGACTCTGCGGCCGTCACCCCCGATGCTATCCGGGCTGCGGCGCGTGAAGCAGGGCTGGTGGGCATGGGTGGCGCCGCCTTTCCTACAGCGGTGAAACTCGCCCCCCCGCCCGGCAAACCCATCGATGCGGTGATAGCCAACGGCTGCGAGTGCGAGCCTTACCTGACTTGCGATCACCGCCTGATGCTGGAGCACGCCGACGCCCTCCTCTCGGGCCTCAGGCTGGCCATGACCGCGGTCGGGGCGAAGCACGGGTACATAGGCATCGAAGCCAACAAACCTGATGCTATAGCGTTACTCTCGGACAAGGCCGACGGCAATGTCTCCGTGCTGCCGCTCGAGGTCAAATACCCTGAGGGCGCGGAGAAACAGCTCATCCAAGCGGTCCTGGGTAGGGAAGTGCCCCCTGGCAAGCTGCCCAGCGAGGTAGGGGCCTTGGTCCAGAACGTCGGCACCCTGATCGCCCTGCACGAAGCGGTGTTCCTGGGCAAGCCCCTGACCGAGCGGGTCGTCACCGTGTCGGGTCCCGGTGTAGTCCAGCCGGACAACCTCAGGGTGAAGATCGGCACGCCCATCTCCCACCTGTTCGCTGACTGCGGCGGCCTCACCGGCCATGTGGCCAGGGTCGTAATGGGCGGGCCCATGACCGGTTGGGCACAGCCGAACCTGGACAGCCCGGTAGTCAAGGGGACATCCGGTCTCCTCGCCCTGACGGCGGAAGTAGTCCCCTCCATGGAAGGCAGCGATTGCGTCCGCTGCGGTAGGTGCGCGGAGGTCTGCCCGATGCGATTGTTGCCCAACTACATCAGCGTGACTGCGGCGGCGGGGCTCTACGACCTGGCTGAACGCTGGGGCGCCACGGATTGCTTCGAATGCGCGGCCTGCGCCTACGTCTGTCCAGCCAACCGTCCGATCATACACCTCATCCGGCAGACCAAAGCCGAGATCAGCGCCCGGCGCCGCCGGGAGCCTAAGTAAGGAGGGGTGGGCATGAGCGTCCCCAATCTGGTCGTAGTGCCACCTCCACACCTCGCTGAAGAGCGTGGCGTGAGCCGGGCCATGCGCGACGTGATGCTGGCCATGGTACCGGTAACCGCGGTGGCCCTGTATTTCTTCCGGCTGAACAGCCTGCTCACGGTGCTGATCGCCATCGGCGCGGCGGCAGGGACTGAGGTCTTCGTCCGGAACCTGAAAGGGTTGCCCCACCGCCTGCACGACGGCAGCGCTGTGGTCACAGGCTGGATGCTCGCCCTGTGCCTGCCGGCTGCTACGCCGTGGTGGCTGGTGGTCATCGCCGCCTTCCTGGCGGTGGGTGTGGCCAAGGAGCTCGTGGGCGGGCTCGGCTGGAACATCTTCAACCCAGCCTTGTTCGGCAGGGCCTGCCTGGTGCTGCTGGCCCCATTGTTTGTCTGGCTTGGCGTTGAACTGCACGTAACCCGCTTCCACTTCCCCGCCATCGACGCCGTGAGCATGGCCACTCCCCTGGCCATGGCCAAGCAGGGGGACCTGACCCTGGCCCCCGAGGTGATCAATCTGTTCCTGGCGTATCCGGGCGGCGCGATCGGTGAGACATCCGCCCTCGCCTTGCTGGTAGGAGCCGCCTATCTCATCTACCGCAAACACATCTCCTGGCGGATCCCCGTCACCACCATGGGCACGGTATTCATCCTGACGGCCCTGCTGGGGCACCATCCCCTCTTTCACGTGCTGGCGGGCGGCCTGATCCTGGGGGCGTGCTTCATGGCGACGGACTGGGTCACCAGCCCGGTCACCCCCGTGGGCCAGTTGATCTTCGGCGCGGCCATCGGTGCGCTGGTGGTCGTGTTCCGTCTGTTCACCGGCGCCTCTGAGGCCGTCGCCTTCTCGATCCTCATCCTCAACCCACTCGCCCCCACCATAGACTGGATGACCAAGCCAAGACGTTTCGGAGACCGGTGACCATCCCCAGGAGGTGACCTGAGTGCTCAGAAACATAGGCATGACAGAACTCCTCGTCATCCTGGCCGTTGCCCTGCTCATCTTCGGCCCCCAGAAGCTTCCGGAGATGGGCAAGGCCTTCGGCCGGGCGTTGAGGGAGTTCAGGTCAGCCACCCGCAACCTGTCCGAAGAGCTTGACCGGGCCCAGGATGAGCGTCCCGCCGGTAAATAGGTTTTCCGGCGACCACGCGGGGCTGACTATCCTCGAGCACCTCACTGAACTACGCAGGAGGATCATTACGGTCCTCCTGATCTTCTGTGTCGCTCTGCTGGTCAGCCTCGCGGCGTCCGGGGAAGCCCTTGACCGCCTGGCCCCCTTTCGCCTGGTCTTCATCTCCCCCGGCGGGGCTGTCGCTGCACGGCTCCGCTTGGCGTGGTGGTCGGCGTTTGTCTTGACCTGGCCGGTACTAGCGTCCCAGGCCCTGGCCTTTGCGGGCCCAGGCCTCACGCGGTCTGAACGCAGGGTCTGCTGGTCCGTGGTCCTCGCCGGCACGGTGTGCTGTGCCGCAGGGGCCTGCTTTGCTCTGGGCGTGCTACTGCCCTTGAGTCTCCCCTTCCTGCTGGGCTTCGCTGGCGATGCCGCTCTGGCCCTGGAGGTCTCCGCCTACCTCGACTTCGCCCTCGGCCTGCTGGTGCCAGTCTGCCTCGCCTGTCAGCTGCCTGTGCTGGGGTGGGCGGCAGGGGCCCTCGGGTTAATCCGGGCGCGGGCGCTATGGACCGCGTGGAGATGGGCGGTGATCGGGATCCTGGTCGCCAGCGCCCTGCTCACGCCTCCGGACGCGGTCAGTCAGATGCTGCTGGCGGCTCCGATGTTGGGCTTGTATGCCCTATCAGTCCTAGCAGCCTATCTTGGCGAAAGACGCCGTCCTAGGTCCCGGACTACCT
>JBFMBV010000010.1:0-53887 GCA_040755005.1 Bacillota bacterium | reverse complement strand
CCTTAACCAGACGAACGGCCTCTGCACGGAACTGAGGCGCATACGGAAGCTTTGTACCTGCCATTTGGACACCCCTCCTCTTTGATAATAACAACTGTTGGGTGTCCACGGAAGAGAGGCAACTTCAGCAGGCCTATTCTACATGCACAGGACCATGGTTGCGGCAGTCACAGGGATAGTAAGGAACCGGGCTTTCCGACATGTTCTCGCGCTTCCAATGAGCTTGCTAGGGCAGCGCCATAGCGGAGACATTATCGCACGGCTTACGCATGACATCGCCTTAGCTGAACCTGCATATGCCGATCTCTTATTTGACCTGCTCAGCAAAGTCCTAGGTGGGGTCACCGGAATCGTGTATCTCACACTGCTAGATTGGAGGCTCACTGTCTACGCTGTCTTGGTTGGCAGTCTGGGGCTCATCGTAAACGCCTACTTCGCTCGGCCCATCCGCAGACTGAGTGAGCAGGTTCAAAGCGCAGTAGCAGAGGTGTCAGAGCAAGTCTCAGACGTAGTTGCAGGTCGGCTCACTGTCAGAGCTTTCGCGCTCAGCCAGCTGCTCATGACTTCATTCGGCGTCACAGCGGAGAAGGTATACACGGTCAGCATGAAGCGCGTAGGCGTCAGGGGCCGACTCAGTGTGCTCAATGACTGCCTATTCTTTGCCAGCCATGCTGGGTTGGTGGCGTTTGGAGCATACCTGGCTATCACAGGCACCATCTCTGCAGGGGTCGTTGTGGCTTCCTTAGGCATCTTCGGCCCTGTGATACGGCTGTTCACCGGACTTGTGACTACGTTGTCCGGGCTTCAGAGCAGCCTAGCGTCAGTCGATCGAGTCTGTGATCTGCTTGCCCTCCCCCTAGAGACTGAGGCAGTGGCCCAGAGGCCTGTTCCGCGTACTCATTCCGGGGCTGTCATCGAGCTTGACCGAGTGTCGTTTGGATACGACAAAGCACTTCCTCCTGTGATCAAGGATGTCTCCCTACGCATTCAGCCAGGACAAACGGTGGCCTTGGTAGGACCAAACGGAAGCGGAAAGAGTACACTGTTCCGTTTACTCCTGGGTCTGTGCCAGCCTGATTTTGGATCTGTACAAGTCAATGGCCTGCAGCCTACAGGGGTATCGGCCCATGAGGTCAGGAGAACAGTCGCTTGGGTCCCACAGGATTCGTACCTGTTCTCGCGCACAATCGAGGAAAACATCGCTGTCGCTCAGCCAGAGGCCAGTTTCGCAGAGATAGCTCACGCTGCTGAGGTCGCCGCAGCTGACAGTTTCATCAGGGCCTTCCCAGAGGGGTATCAGACGCAAGTAGGTGAAGGTGGGACGCGACTCTCGGGTGGCCAGAGACAACGCATAGCCGTGGCACGTGCGGTTTTGAAGAACTGCCCCATCGTCTTGCTGGACGAAGCGACATCAGCGTTAGATGCCCAGTCGGAGCGGCTCGTCCAGGAGGCGGTTGAGAGGGCCACGCGCGGTCGAATCACGCTCATGATCTCACATGACATGGCGATGATTAGGCATGCCGATGTCATTGTGGTACTCGAACGCGGCTCGATCGCGGCTATCGGCACACACCAGGAGCTGATTGCCGGTGATAACCCCCTATATCGCGAGGTGGTCATGCGGGGTCTGTCTGCGTAGACTGAAGTCGACCTAACACAGTGGATTGCCGGACTCAGGCGGCAAGGTCGGGGAAGGGCGCCCCGTAGCGAGCGGGCGTCAGCGCGGACAGCTCGCCCTGGAGGGGGCCGCATTCCTTCGCCAGTCAGGCGGCCATCATCCCAGCCGATCCGCGGCAGCTGCCTGGCTATATCGCCGTCGTTTTCGACAGGACGGGGATCTCCGCCAGTACTGCGTCTTCGTGCTGTGCGACATAGGCGAGCTCTCCGCAGCCCTTACCGTCCTCGTGCAAGGAGGATGTGCGCCAAGTCCCGGGGTACAGGCAGTATGCCGGCCCGCCTCAGGGGGCGCCGCCGCCGCCTGACTGCTCACGCCAGCCCTTCATCCCGGCGGTGAAGTTGCGCACCTGCTTGTAGCCCAGGCGGGCCAGGGCCCCTGCCGCGATGCGGGACCGGCGTCCGCTCTCGCAGATGCAGACGATCGTGTCGTCTGGGGACAACTGGGCGAGGTACTTGGGGAGCCCCCGCAGGGGGACGTTGACAGAGCCGGGGATGCTGTCCTTAGCGAACTCCTCGGGTTCCCTGACGTCGAGGAGGAAGAGTTTGGAGTTCTGGGCGAGCAGCTTTGACAGCTGGCGGACGTCCAGGTCGTCTGAGGTTGCGGTCATGTTCCAAGGGTCTGCAGGTCAGGAGGGTTTCATGCATCGACTGGGCTGCGTTGCGACCTCAAGCATCAGGGCAGCCACTGTCCGACTTGTCCTTGACGGCGTTGGGCAGCATCTAGACTACCTCCCCCGATACTCGGAATGAACCGAGTTCCTCCTGGGTGAACCGACCAAGGGCAGATATCATAGGCAAGACAACTGGTGCCAGTGCCCGTGTCATCGATTCTATGTATGCCTCAAGTGGCGGAGCTCCATTGTCGCTCGTGGCGGCTACTTCGTCGTGCTGCTCGCCTTTGGGACGCAACCGGTCAGAGAGTGCCGCTATCCCTAGCAGGACCAAGCCGTAGACGAATCTTGCCTTCATAAGCTCGGGTGCGCTAGCACTCGTCTTAAGCTCCCGTTGTAGATAGATGTTGTCGACATTGACCATGAAATCGTATGCCAGAATACCTGCGGAGACGTCCTTCCCGTTTTGCCTAATACGAAGTGCAGAGAACTTATCGAACGGCGGATTCTGGATTCTCCATTGCTCTTGGCGTACTTCAGTGACCGGCGGAAACTCGATGCCCGAAGTACCACCATGTCTACCTCCGCGTCCGCTCTCGCTTGTTGCGGGTGGTTTGGTCCCATGTCCGCCCTCAGCGGGCAAGTTTCCTTTGACGACTGTGATTTCCATCCTGTTAACGAATGGGCTGACCTGCACTGGATCCATAACTTGCGCAACATATGTGAGGCGGTCCCCCTGGTGGACATCTGATGGCAAGTCGAACAAGAGGCTTGCTGTCCCGTCATGGAGGAGCAGAACGTGTTCGGCCTCGTGCTGGATCTGTCCCTGACTCCCAAGACTGAAGCTGAACTCCCCACGGTCAGTCCGTCTACTGAAGTAGTCGTTCGACGCATCTGTGGCGAACGTGATCCTACACCGATGGCCGATCTGGGCTTCGCGTGCTAGAGTGTGGCCGTAGGGTCGGTCGGCAAAGCGGAAATAGGAGGGGAAGCGCCTGCCGATGAAGGGTCTATTGGTGGGTGCCACTGATGTTGGCTTGAAAGGGTTCGTAGCACGGCTCCCCTCAAGGAACAGATCCGCCAACCACGGTGACTTGGTCAGGAGGTCACGCAGTGCTGCCTCGAGTGGCTTAGAATCAGACACACGGTCGAGAGTTTCCTCGCGACGTCTACGCTCGGACAGCGCACGCAGAGCTGGGTGCTCTCTTAACGCCTGTTCCAGCGACCGCTCGATCAGCTGCTTGAGCGGACCACTACTCAGTCTATCACGGCTGTTCATGAACAGGTCCTCACGTGCCCTGCCGCTCAGTCGATTACAGTCAACCAATACCAAGAGGGAGTCAGCGACATACCCCAGGCGGACCATTTCCCGTCGGAAGAAATCGGTAGTCAAGTGCGCATGTGTCTGTCCGTTTACGACAAACAGCACGCCCTCCTTGGCACGGTAGGTCTCTGCCTTCCCTCGCTTGAACGCAAAGACGGTAGCGGTCATCGTTTCCCCGCCTGCGGCGATCTGAAATGAGTTCGGGAACCCCTCTTCCATGCTGTCTCCTCGGTCATCTTCCAGCCTCACGCTAATGCCGGCCAGAGTCGTCTCGAAACTGCTGCTGGGTCGACCGCGAAACGGCCTGCACTCGTGGATACGAACTGGCAGGGCCAAGTCGGGCAGGAGCAGGTCTAGTCTACGAAGGATGTTCCAGAGGGCGTGTCCCCGGCACCCAGGGATTGTGTACTCGTAGAGCTTGATTAGAGACCCCCAACTGGCACCTCGGGCGTACGGGCGGTTGCCATCAGGGAAGATTGGCAACTCAGTAGACTCAAAACTCAGTATCTTCTGCTCCGGCGCGAGGTACCGAAAGACAGAACTCCTGCGGCCATCAGCCGGGTCTTCCCGTCGGACGATCGTGAAACCCCAGTGGTGGTTCGTTGGAGCCGTCGTGCAGACTAGCTGCGGGTTCCTCCTACTGACAATCAGCTGGAGTTTTCGGGTTCCACCGAACTTGAACACTCCGGTGCCCCCCATGTTGAACTTACCTTGAACGAACGGGATGCGGAGCTTATTGGATTTGTTTAGAGAAAGAAAGGTATCCACAAAGCGGCCAGGGGTTTGCCCTTCACCATGGTCCGAAATGGTGTAGCAGGGGTCGGTCTCGCCTGTCTTACCGGTGATGGCGACAGTTATCAGTCTTGCTTCCGCTATCCGCTTCGGCTGACTCCACCCTCTAATATCCTCTCTTCGATCCGCACCAACCACTTCGCCGAAGAACCGCTCAATGGCATCCTTCGTGGTCTGGGGGGCCTCCGGTCCTTCGGGGTTGACCCCGTGTGCAACGCATTCTCCCATCAGTCGGGCATCTATTGCATTGACTATCTTCTCAGCTAGCGCTGCTTCGGGGCTGCTCTGCTGATTGCCTATGGTGCTGTAGTTGTTCTCGAAACCACCGTAGTCTTGCCATGCATCACTGCTGCACCAGTAACCAGCATCCTCAAGGAGACCCACCACTTCGTCTTCGCTATCTGCCGCAATGAGACCTAAGCAAAGCTTCTTTGCCTCCAAGTTGGCCATACATTTTCTCCCTCTTGCGACGCCAGCATGCTAGGGCCTGCCTCGCTTACGCGTTCTCACAGGCTTGTTCACATCGACTACCAAGAAACCTCCATCATCAGTCCTAGCCAGATACTTACAGGTCGAGTTCAGGTCAATGTCGGGCAGGTTGCTTGACAAAAAGCGAACAAGATCCTTGTTGCTGATTCTGACAAAGCCGACTGCGGGATCGTTCTTGACGAATGGCAAAGAGCCCTGAACGTCTTCAGTGGGTTGAATCACAAACACGCTGCTCTCTGATCTTACGCCAATCTGGACGTGTTTGGCCCGCGATAGCATCGAGACAGCTGCCGAATTGAAAGTGATACCTGTTCTTGAAACCGATACGATTGGAGTTCCGAGTTCGGGATCGAACCACTTTATTCCCTGACTCACTGACGCCACCTCCATCCCGATATCTGGTGCAATTATACATCAGTGTTTGCATCAGCACAATTCAAAGAGGCCAAAGCAGAAGCAACACTTGGCTGAAGTACCCGCCGCACTATTAATGCACTCTTGTAGCACAAAGGCTATGTCTGTGGCGCAAAACACGCCTAGGCAGCGTGCCCAAGAGCATCGCTTTGGCTCCATGGACAGCTCTGCGTGGTGCCATTCCGGTGCACGCCCGCCAGATGGTAATGGTCGAAGTGAAGCAGCAAGGAACTGTCGCCGGCCTGGAAGGCGCGCAGCCCTTCTGGTATACTAGAGTGAGTCTGCTGGAGAGGTGGGAAGCCATGCGCGCCCTGCTGTTGGACCTGGACGGAACCATACTCGGACTTGACCTCGCCTCCTTCGTGCCCGCTTATACCCGGGCTGCGGCGGAGTACTTCGCCGACGTCATCCCCCCGGCCAGGTTCATCAAGGAGTTGTTCAGGGCTACCTCGGCGATGGTGGCTGACGACGACCCTCAAGCCACCAACGCGGACGTTTTCGCCCGGCATTTCTTCCCAGCCATCGGCAAACCGGCGGAGGAGTTGCTGCCCCTGTTCGACCGCTTCTATCAGGAGGAGTTCCCGAAGCTGAAGGTGGAAGCTACGCTGAAGCCCGAGTCCCACCAGTTGGTGAACGCTGCCAAGGGTCTGGGGCTGCGGCTGGTGCTGGCCACCAACCCCGTCTTCCCCAGGGCGGCCGTGGAGGAGCGATTGCGCTGGGCCGGGCTGGACAGCGGGGAGTTCGAGCTGATCACAACTTATGAGGACATGCACTTCTGTAAGCCCAATCCCAACTATTACCGGGAGATCCTCGCCCTCATCGGCCTTGAAGCTGCTGAATGCCTGATGGCCGGGAACGACTCGCTGGAGGACATGGTGGCAGGAGATGTGGGCATCGCGACCTACCTGGTGACGGACCATGTCATCATGCACCCCAAGGGACGCAAACCTGACCGGTCCGGTACCCTGGCCGAGCTCGTAGCCATCCTGCCTGAGCTTCTCAAGGGCAGGGGGATTATGGTATCCTGAAGAGGATGTGGCCTGAAGGAGGTAGGACCTTGGCCGGCAGCAGGCTCGACAGGATCCGGGAACGCATCGGCAGCGAAGGTCTTGACGCATTGTTGGTCACCGGCCCCCAGAACCGGCAGTACCTGAGCGGGTTCACCGGCTCCGCGGGCATGCTCCTCATCACGCCCGCGGAGGCGCTCCTGGTCACCGACTTCCGCTATGTGGAACAGGCCACGACCCAGGCCCCCCTGTTCAAGGTGGTGCAGCATGGCGTGCCCATGCTGGGCACCGTGCGTGCCGAGCTGGAAGGGCGGGGGGTCAAGCGCGCTGGGTTTGAGCAGGACCACCTGACTTACGGCCAGTTCCTGACCCACCGTGATGGCCTGCCTGGCATTGAGCTGGTGCCGTGCGAGGGCTGGGTGGAGAAGTTGCGCATGGTGAAGGATCCCACGGAGCTGGGGCACATCCGCGCCGCGGCCGCCGCCACCGACGCCGCCTTCGAGCATATCCTCGGCTGCTTGCGGCCCGGCCTGACCGAGCGGGAGGTAGCCCTGGAACTGGAGTTCTTCCTCCGGAAGCAGACCGGCGGCAAGGCGGCCTTCGACGTGATCGCCGCCTCCGGGCCCAACTCGTCCCTGCCCCATGCCGTACCCACCGACCGGGTGCTCCAGCGGGGCGACTTCGTGAAGCTTGACTTCGGGGCCAGCTCCGGCTACTATGTGGCGGACCTCACCCGCACAGTGGTGCTGGGCGAGGCCTCGAGCGAACAACGGGCCATCTATGACATCGTGCTGGAGGCCCAGCTCACTGCCATCGCCGCCGTGGCGCCGGGCAAGACCGGCCTCGAGGTGGACAAGGTGGCGCGGGCCTTCCTCACCGCAGCGGGCTACGGCGAGAACTTCGGCCACGGGCTCGGCCACGGCATCGGGCTGGTGGTCCACGAGTCGCCGCGGCTGAACACCAGCGACGAGACGGTGCTGCAGCCGGGGATGGTCTGCACCGTCGAGCCTGGTGTCTACATCCCCAACTGGGGCGGGGTGCGCATCGAGGACGATGTGGTTGTGACGGACAAGGGGTGCGAGGTCCTGACCAAGTCCAGGAAGGACCTGATTGTCATCGGATAGGCAGGGCAAGCTACGCGGGTGATGGGGGTATAGCAGGGTGATCTCTAGCAACGACTTTCGTACGGGCATCACGATCGAGCTGGATGGGGAAGTCTGGGCCGTCGTGGATTTCCAGCATGTGAAGCCGGGCAAGGGCGCGGCTTTCGTTCGTTCCAAGCTAAAGAATGTGCGCACCGGCGCTACGCTGGAGAAGACCTTCAACGCCGGGGAGAAGCTCCCCAGGGCCCGGGTGGAGCGGCGGGAGATGCAGTTCCTGTACGCTTCGGGCGACGAGTATACCCTGATGGACATGGAGAACTACGAGCAGGTGTCCCTGTCGGCGGCGGCCATCGGCGACGGGGTGAAGTTCCTCAAGGAGAACACGATGGTGGACGTGCTGCGCTTCCAGGGCGCGCTGATCGGCGTGGAACTCCCCAACAGCGTGGAACTGGCCGTGGTGGAGACCGACCCTGGCGTGCGCGGCGACACTGCCAGCGGCGGCACGAAGCCCGCCAAGCTCGAGACCGGGGCCATGGTCAAGGTGCCGCTGTTCATCAACATCGGTGATGTTTTGAGGATCGACACCCGTACGGGGCTATACATCGAGCGGGCGTAGGGTTGTCGGTGACAGTGAGGTAAGGCCCGGCCCCGCGGACATAGCGGGCCGGGCCTGTTGACTGGGGGAGGGAGTGGTGGGGGCGGTGAGTGTGGGCATCGCCGCACTGGCCGCAGACGTGGTCCATCCGTGGCTGCGGGGCGCCTGCCTCTGGCCCGTCGGCGTGGGAAGGAGTGGTGCTGGTGTACGACATCGCCATCATCGGTGCTGGGCCCGCTGGGGCGACCCTCGCCCGGCTGGTGGGCAAGGGCTACCGGGTCTTGCTCCTTGACCGGCGCAGGCTGGACAGCACCCCGGACGGAGCTTCCGTCAAGTCCTGCGGCGGCCTAGTGGCGCCCGATGCCCAGGAGGTCCTCGGCCGGATGGGTCTGGCCCTGCCCCGCGAAGTCCTCGTCGGGCCGCAGATCTTTGCCGTCCGAACCCTCGACCTGCAGTCCGGGCAGGAGCGCTACTACCAGCGGTTCTACATCAACATCGACCGGGAGCGGTTCGACCGGTGGCTGGTGGCACTGGTGCCAGCAGGCGTCGATGTGAGGATGGGGTGCCTGTTTCATGCGTATACGCGGGAAGATGACGGCTATGCCCTCAACCTGTCGGCCGGGGGGCGTCGGTTCACCGAGCGGGCCCGCATCCTGATCGGCGCCGACGGCGCCGCCTCCCGCCTTCGCATTGCCACCTTCCCCCGGGCCCCGCTAAAGCGCTACGCCGCCATCCAGGAGTGGTTCGAGGTCCCGGCCGCACCCCCGTATTTCTCCGCCATCTTTGATCCCGAGGTGACGGATTTCTACGCCTGGACCATCCCCAAAGAGGGGTTGCTCCTCTTGGGCGCCGCTCTGCAGCCCGGAGAGACCGCACCGGCCAGGTTCACCCTGCTCAAAGACCAACTCCGCCACCGCGGCTTCGACCTCTCCCGCCCGATCCGCCGTGAAGGGGCGTGGGTCCTGCGCCCGCAGGCGGTTTCCCTTCCCGTCGCCGCGGCTCCCGGATTGGCCCTGATCGGTGAGGCAGCCGGCTTCATCAGTCCAAGCTCGGCCGAGGGGTTCAGCTACGCCTTTCGTAGCGCCCTGGCTGCGGCGGGCAGCCTGCGTCCGGGACTGGACGGGTTCACCCAGCGCTATCAGCGGTCGGTTGGGCCTCTACGCCGGAACCTCCTCCTGAAGCGGCTGAAGGCGCCGTTCATGTACAACCCAATGCTCCGGCGGCTGGTCCTCGCCACCGGCTTAGCGAGCCTGGATGTGCTGCACGAGCACGACGCCGCTCCCGCGCTTGCCGCCGGCACGGACGGCCCGCCGGGGCAAGCTAGCCGCGGAGGTTGAGCACATGCCTAGACGCAACGACGAGGCCCTGTGGTAGCCGCATGAAGGACCGGAGTTAGGCCCTGTACCAGGCGGGCCAGAGGGCGCCGCCGTCCTGGGTAATCAGGTTCTTGCGCGACAGGCCGGTCAGGTGGCCGCGCACCGCGCACTGGCACAGGAGCAGCAGCCAGGGCTGGAACGGGCTGAGGCTGAAGCGTTCCAGCGCCGTGCGGGTGAGCTCATCGTCCCGGCGCGGCCCGGCGCTCAAGGCTTCGAGTAGGCAGTCATCCACCTCGCCCAGGCGGGTGAGGTTGGCCTGGGCGGCTGCCCTGAGACTGTCGGCGTCCAGGGGGGAGCCGTGGCCCGGGCAGAAGCTGTCCCAGCGGCGCCCAGCCTCTTCCTGCAGGAAGGCTAGGGTTCCCCTGGCCGCGTCCACGTCGAAGAACAGCGGCAGCCCGTGCTTGTCCAGGACCTCCTGGGGGAAGATGGCGTCGCCGCAGATGAGGGTCCTGCCGACACTAAAGCCCGTGTGCCCGGGGGAGTGCCCGGGGAGGGGGATGGGCACAAGGCCGGGGATGGCCGCTGCCTCCAGGGCCTCGGCTGGCGTGCCTTCCGGGGCGAGGAACTTGCCCGTATACTCGGGCGGGGCAGCTGCCCCCCAGAAGGAGGCCGGCAGCAGCCCCCCTTGGACCACCCAGGGGAGTTCCAGCCTCGGAGCGTACACGGTGCAGCCGGTCTTGCGCCTGAGCCAGGCGGCCGCGCCGCCGTGATCAGCGTGGGCGTGGGTGAGCAGCGTCGCGGCCACAGCCTCGGCGCCGGCAGTTCGCAGGACACGCCTGCCGGCGTTGTCATCGAGACCGGGGTCGACCAAGTAGAGGGTCCCGTCGGGGGCCGTCAGCAGGGCGGCATTCACGGGACCCCGCAGCAGCTGAATGGAGAGGGACATGGGGGGACTCCTTCGCGGGACTGAGTGAGACCATGTTAGCACCGGCTTTCCCCCGGCGCAAGCCTCGGCGGGCGCGGATACGTTATGGACCCTTGGGGATACTACCCCCATGGGGGTGAAGACTTGAAGGATCTGCGTCAGCGCGTGGCCTACCTGAATGGTCTTGCCGAGGGGCTGAACCTCGACCGCCAGTCCCCGGAAGGCCGCGTCATCGGGGCCATGCTCAGTCTGTTCGGCGACATCGCCGAGAGCGTGGACTCGGTCAAGCAGGCCCACGGACGGCTGGAAGACTACGTGGAGTGCCTCGACGAGGACCTGGGCGAGCTGGAGGAGGACTTCTACGCGGAGGAGGAGGGGAAGGAGTACGTCGAGACCGTCTGCCCCCGCTGCGGGGAGAAGGTCTACTTCGACGATTCCTTGCTGACCGACGAGAGCGCCTTGGAGATCACGTGCCCCAACTGCGGGGAAGTGGTCTACGAGTACGATGAGCTGCTGGACGGGGACGACGCGGAGACGGACGCCGCGCCGCAGGTCGACGACCCCGACGCGGTCTTGGAGTAGACCACCACAATCTGGTACTAGTTGGCAACAAACCGTCCACCCCGGGCATATCGCCTGGGGTGGACGAGTATTGTGTACGGTGAAGGTGGGTGGACGTGCCCTTGACTGAGCTAAAGACACAAGTGCTGTCTATCTTGGGCGGCCGGCTCCGCGACATCCTCGGCGGTCTGTCCGCCGAGGATTGGCGGCGTGCGGAGGAGATCCGGCTGCGCCGGGGAGGCCCCCTCACATTGGTGTGCGGCGGGACCGACGTGTTCGTGGACTCCGGCGGCAGGGAGTGCGAGCAGGGCGCGGCCTATCAGGTCACGCCCGAGGACATCATGCGCACCTTGCAGCTGCTGAGCCAGTCGTCGGTCTACGCCCTCGAGGAAGAACTGCGGCGCGGGTACGTGACAGCGCCGGGTGGCCACCGGGTAGGGCTGGCTGGCCGGGTGGTCCTTGAGGGTGGCGCCATCCGGACGATGAAGTCCATCTCAGGGCTCAACGTGCGCCTGGCCAGGCAGGTGACCGGCGCCGCCGACCCGATCCTCCCCTTCATCTTGCAGGGGGGAGGGCCCCACCATGTCCTCCTGGCTTCCAGGCCCAGGGGGGGCAAGACCACGGTCCTCAGGGACCTGGTCCGCCAGCTCAGCGACGGCGTGCCCCGCCTGAAGTGCCGGGGCCGGCGGGTGGTGGTGGTGGACGAGCGCTCGGAGATCGCCGCCTGTCGCGATGGCGAGCCCCAGCTGGCTGTGGGCTGCCGCACCGACGTCCTGGACGCCTGCCCCAAGGCCGAAGGCATCGTCATGGCCCTGCGGGGCCTGTCGCCGGACATCATCGCCACCGACGAGATCGGCCGGCCGGAAGACGCGGCCGCCATCGCTGAGGTGCTCAACGCCGGGGTGAAGGTGTTGGCCACGGCCCACGCCGACAGGCGCTCGGACCTGTTCAAGCGCCCGGTGCTCAAAGAGCTGCTGGCCGAGGGCACCTTCGGCCGGGTGGTCTTTCTCGGGCAGCGGGGTTCGCTGGAGTCTGTCTATGACGGGGAGGGCAGGCCGCTGTTCGTCCGGTGCCGGGCCTGGACGGCGGCGGGCCGAGGATGACAGCGTTCATCGGGGCGGCATGCATCATCTTCGCCGGGGCCAGGCTGGGCGCCATCGCGGCCGACGCCCTCTCCCGGCGCCTGCGCCAGTTGGGGGCCCTGCAATCGGGGCTGGAAGCCCTGCGCACGGAGATTCGCTTCAGCGCAACCCCGCTGCCGGCCGCTTTGGCCCGGGCGGCCGTGGCGGCCGGGGGCGAGATCGGCGCCATGTTCCGGGCCTGGGGCCGCAACCTAGGCGGGGCGAGTGCGCTGAGCCCTGCCGAAGCCCTGGCCGCTGCCCTGCTGCAGCGACCGGCGCCGCTGAACCTCAAGGACGAAGATCTGGCCCCGCTGAGGGATCTGTCCGGGTACCTGGGCGCCAGCGACCAGGCCGACCAGGAACGGCATCTGCAGACGGCGGTGAAACACCTGTCGGACAGGGCCGCTGAGGCGGCAGCCCTGCAACTCAGGCACGGCAAGCTCTACCGGTACCTCGGCGTCCTGGCGGCCGTTGCTATCGTGATCATCTGCCTGTAAGGGGGCACGGCGGTGAGTGTGGACCTTATCTTCAAGATCGCGGGTATCGGCATCATCGTCTCCATCATGCACACCGTACTAAAGCAGGCTAACAAGGAGGACCTCGCCCACGTCGTCACCCTCACTGCTGTGGTGGTCGTGTTGGCCGTGGTCGCCAAACTCGTCAGCGACCTGTTCGGGTCGGTGCGGACCATGTTCCAGCTCCCTTAAGGCAGGGGCCGCGCCATGGAGATCTTCCAGGTTGTAGGACTGAGTATCGTCGCGGTGGTGCTGCTCACCCTGCTCAGGCGCCAGCGGCCCGAGCTGGCGGTGCAGGTATCGATCGTCGTCGGGGTGATCATCTTCCTCGCCGTGGCGGCGAGGCTGGCCAGCCTGCTGGATGTGCTGTACGACATGGCCCAGCGCGCCCAGGTCAACACCCTCTACCTGACCACGGTGCTGCGCATCATCGGCGTGGCCTATGCCGCCGAGTTCGGCGCACAGGTGTGCCGCGACGCCGACGAAGGGGCCGTGGCCGCCAAGGTCGAGCTGGCGGGCAAGGTGACCATCCTCGTGCTGGCCGTGCCCATCCTGATCGCCATCATGGACACCTTGTTGAGGCTGCTCGTGTGAGGTGATAGCGTGCGCCGGGCCTTGGTCGTAGCCTGTTTGCTGGTTGTCTGCGGCGCACTCGCTGCCCCGGCCTGGGCCGAAGGGCCAATGCCTGACCTGGACACCTCCACCATCGAGCGGTTCCTCAAAGAGCTGTCGTCGGAGTTCGGCGAGTACGCCCCGGACATCGACCTGAAGGCGTTCCTCGCCCAGCTCACCCAAGGGGGCACGCGGTATGACGTGGTCGGGCTCTGGCAGGGCCTCTGGCGGTACCTGCTCAGGGAACTCCTCTCCAACGCCAACCTCCTGGGCAGGCTGCTGGTCATGGCCGTGTTCTGCGCCCTGCTGCAGAACCTCCACAGTGCCTTTGAAGGGGACACGGTGGGCCGCCTGGCCTACGGCGTCTGCCATCTGGCCCTGGCCCTCCTGGCCTTCAGCGGGCTGCGCTTGGCCTTGAGCGTGGCCAGGGGGGTAGTCGAACAGCTGGTCTCCTTCATGCAGGCCATGGTGCCGCTGCTGCTCACGCTGGTGGCGGCCTCAGGCGCCCTGACCTCAGCGGGGCTCTTCCATCCCCTGATGGTGGCCGTCGTCTATGGGGTGTCCTCGCTGGTGAAGGACGTCGTCCTACCCCTCATCTTCCTGGCGGCTGTCCTCGACATCGTCGGGGGGTTCGCGGAAGGGATCAAGGTGTCCCACCTGTCCGGGCTCCTGCGCCAGGCGGGCATGGTGCTCATGGGCATCTTGATGTGCACGTTCCTGGGGGTGTCGGCAGCGCAGGGGGCGGCCGGGGCGGTGGCCGACGGGGTGTCCCTGCGGTCTGCCAAGTTCCTGGCGGCGACGTTCGTGCCCGTGTTGGGGAAGATGTTCGCCGACGCGACGGAGCTGGTGTTCGGCGGGTCGCTGCTGCTGAAGAACGCCCTGGGCGCGGCGGGGGCCCTCGCCATCCTCGTCGCCACCGCGTTCCCCTTGCTCAAGCTGGCTGCCATGGTGATCACTTACCGACTGGCGGCGGCCATCGTGCAGCCCGCAGGGGGGGAACGCATCGGCGACTGCCTGAACGCCATCGCCTCGTCCCTGTCCCTCATCCTTGCGGGGGCCTTGGGCGTGTCGGTGATGTTCTTCCTCGCCTTGACGATGGTGATGTCGGCGGGTAACGCCGCCATGATGCTCAGATAGGAGGGCCTTGTGTGGCAGCATTGACTGCGTGGGTCAGGAACATCAGCGCCCTGGTGCTGCTGGCCGGCTTCCTGGACATGCTGCTGCCCAACACGTCGCTTAGGCGGTTCGCACGGCTGGCAGTCGGCCTGCTGGTCCTGTTGTCTGTGCTCAAGCCCGCCATGGCTTTCTTGGGAGCAGAGCCGCATGTGACTGGGTTGTCGGCCCGCGCGGGCCTGCCGGACCTGGGGACGATCATCTCCGCCGCCCAGCGCCTGCGCACCGGGCAGGAACAGGAGGCACTGCGGACCTACGCCGAGGCGGTAGCGAAACGGGCCGAGGCGGTGGCGTTGACGGTCCCAGGCGTGGGTAGCGCCAAGGCTGAAGCGGAGGTGAGCCCTGTCGGCACCGGGGTGGTGACCCGCCTGACGGTGACTGTGACCCCCGGCGGCGCGCTGGTGACGCCGGTGAGGCCGGTCCGCATCGGGGGGCAACCGCCGCCCGCCGCCGGGGACCTGGCCGAGCGGGTCCGGACGGCGTTGGTGGCCGCCTTTGAGCTGCCGGCGGAGGATGTCCAGGTGAGCGTAGACAGCCCGGGTGGATAAGGAGTGGCCGAGGGTGCGACTGGACCTCAAGGACCCCCGCACGAGACAGACAGCGCAGCTGGTGGCCTTGGGCCTGCTGGGAGTGATCCTCTTGGTGTTCAATGGATTCTTCGGCGGGAGCAAAGCCGGGCGCCAGGTGGAAGTGGTGCCCCAGGCGGCCGCGGTCGTGCAGCTCCGCACCGCCGGGGAGAACCCCGTTGTGGAAGCCCGGGCCATCGCCGCCGAAATGGAGCGGATCCTCGCGTCGGTGGCGGGGGCGGGCAAGGTGACGGTCGCTGTGACATTGCAGGCGGGTTCCCAGCGCCTGCTGGCCACCAACGTCACGGCCTCCGACAAACAGGTGACGGAACGGGACACCCAGGGCGGCACCCGGGTGACCACCGAATCGAGCCGGACCAGTCAGGTGGTGATATCAGGCAGTGAGGGCCCGGTCGCCATCGGGACCCTGGGCCCCGTCATCGTCGGCGTGCTGGTGACCGCCGACGGGGCCGCCGACTCGCGCGTGCGAGCGGAACTCACCCGCGCCGTCCAGGCGGCGCTCAACCTCCCCGCCCACAGGGTGCGGGTGGTGCCGAGGAAAGGTGGTTGACATGATCATCGACAGGAAGGGCTTGCTCAGGTTCGCCCTGTTCCTCGTGGTGATAGCCCTCGTCGCGGGCTATCTGGCCACCAACCGGGACCTCATCAACCGGTGGTTCATGTCCCGTGAGGAGGAGCGGCTCACGGCCAGCCCCGTGATGACTTCGCCGCCGGCTGTGCCAGTGACCGACTTCTTCATCGACTACCGGATCGAGCGCGACCGCATCAGGGCGCAACAGATCGATCTCCTGCGCGAGCTGAGCGGCAACGACCGGGTGGACGAGACCGTGCGCAGGGAAGCCAATTTGCGCTGGCTAAAGCTCACTGCGGACATCGGCCGCGAGGTCGAGATCGAAAACCTGCTCAGGGCCAAGGGTTTCGTCGACGCCATCGCTGTCCTGCTCGACAACTCGGCTGTGGTCGTGGTCAAGGCCGCCAGCATCGGCCAGCCGGAGGCTGCACGCATCGCCGACATCGTGGCCAGGACTGCCGGGGTCAAACTCGAGCACCTAAGCATCGTCACCAAACCAGACTGAGCACGGCCCCGGGACACCAGGCCGACCATGGTCCGCTCCAGCGGGCCGTGGTTGACTTTTGCCCTGAACCCGTGCATCATTAAGAGCAGTTGAACGCGCCACTTGTCTTGCCGGGCCCAGCGCGGCAGGATTCGTCAGCCGTGTGGACGAAATCTAAACCTGCAGTTTCTGCGATAGAATCAAACCGGATGGACACGCAACGGCGTCAGGCGGCCCCGGGGAGGCGTAGCGAAGTGACGGAAGGCCATGATACCTTCGGTAAGTACGAGGACCTGGACCTTGAAGGCACCAATGTCAAGATAGCCGACGAGGTCGTCGGCGTGATCGCAGGCATCGCAGCCACTGAAGTGGAAGGCGTCGCCGGGATGGCAGGGGGCATCGTGGGTGGGCTCAGCGAGATGCTCGGCAAGAAGAACCTGTCCAAGGGTGTCCGCGTGGAAGTGGGCCGCAAGGAAACGGCCATCGACTTGTTCATCACCGTGGAGTACGGCGTGCGCATTCCCGAAGTGGCCCAGCGCGTCCAAGAGAACGTCAAGCGCGCCGTCGAGAGCATGACCGCCCTGGAGGTGGTCGAGGTCAATGTACACGTACAAGCAGTCACGTATCATCACGAGCTCGTTGAGGAAGTCCGGGTAAGATAGACCCTGATCTGGGGAGGCGGCGTCATGGGCATCTTCGACCGGATCTTGTTGACCCTGTTCACCATCGCCATGGCTGTGCTGGCCGCGTCACTCATCGGCGTGGCCCTGAACTGGCTCGCACCCTTCAGCCTCCTCCTGCGGGTGCTGGAGACCACCGAAGGACGGCTGGTCACCGGTATCGTCGGCGCCGTCTGGCTCATCGTCAGCTTAAGGTTCCTGTGGTATGGGTTCAGTCGGCGGCAGTCCAGCCAGACCGTGGTGCACGAGACGGCCCTCGGTGAGGTCCGGGTGTCGGTGGGCGCCGTGCGCAACCTGGTGTCCCGGGTGGCCCGTCAGGTAAAGGGGGTACGCGATGTGCGCGCCAACGTGCGCCACACCCCCCAAGGCATTGAGGCTGAGGTGCAGCTTGTGATCAGCCCCGAAGCTAGCGTCCCCGAGGTGTCCGACGAAGTCCAGAAGTCGGTGAGGAACTACGTGAAGAACGTGGTGGGGGTCGGCGTCACCGAGGTCCGGGTCTATGTGGAGAACATCTCCAATGAGACCAGGCGCATCCGCGGTTAGGGGGAAGGTCCGTGCATGATTGGTGCAGGAATCTGTGGGACAATCACCGTAATAAGGCCGTTGGGGCCCTGATCGGGTTGGCCTTTCCCTTCAGTCTGATGGCCTTCGGTTTCTTTTGGACCCTGTTCATAGCGTTGAGCGTGTTTGCCGGCTACCAGATAGGCAAACGGCTCGATGATGAGAAGATAGACCTGTGGGAGTTCCTGGACCGGTTCTTGCCAGGGGGCCAGCGCTAGCTGCAACCCGCATCACAGCGCCACCCTCCGGGGGGCCTTTTTATGTGGCACGGCTGAAGGAGCTAAAGGCTAGATGTCAAGACGCGCCGCCCGGGAGGCGGCACTGCGGGCCCTGTTCGCCATGGACATGGGTGGGGAGAGGCTGGAGCCTGAGGATCTGCGCCCGGAAGATTATCGTTTCTTCGCTGAACTAGTGGCTGGTGCCAGCGCACGCCGCGGGGAGCTCGACAGTCTGATCGAGGGCCATGCCGAAGGCTGGCCCTTGCACCGCATGGCCGTGGTGGACCGGAACCTGCTCAGGCTGGCTGTGCACGAGCTGACTGCGGAGCCGAAGACCCCGGCGGCCGTGGTCATCAACGAGGCCGTCGAACTGGCCAAGGCCTACGGCACCGCTGAAACAGGCAAGTTTATCAACGGCATCCTCGGGCGCATCGCCCGTGAAGGCGGAGGCCCTTGACCCTGTACTTGGGCCTGGACGCGAGTTCCTACACCAGCTCCGTCGCCCTAGTGGACGGCGCCGGTGAGCTGGTGGCCGACCGGCGCCTGCCCATCCTGGTCAGGGCAGGGGACCGGGGCCTTCGCCAGAGTGAGGTGCTGTTCAGGCACATCGGGCAGCTCCCCGAGGTTCTGGCCGGCGCGCTGACTGAGGCCGGGGGCCCTGTCATGGCGGTCGCAGCCAGCGTCCGTCCGCGCCCCGACCCAGCTTCTTACCTGCCATGCTTCCGCGCCTCCCGCGGCCTGGGTATGGCCGTTGCCGCCGCCCTGCGTGTACCCTTTGTCCCCGTCAGCCACCAGGAGGGGCACATCCTGGCGGCCCTGCGGGGCCGCCGTCCCCCGGCCGAGCGCTTCCTGGCGCTGCACCTGTCCGGGGGCACGACGGAACTCGTCGCCTGTGCGCCGGAGGACAGGGGGTTGGCGGTTCAGTCCTTGGGGACAGGCCTCGATATCCACGCCGGGCAGTTCGTGGACAGGGTGGGAGTGGCCATGGGGTTGCCCTTCCCGGCCGGGCCCGACCTGGAGGCCTTGGCGCGGCAGGGTACGGCTGGGGCCGTGTGCCTCCCGGTGGCCGTCCACGGAGTCAGGCCCAGTTTTGCGGGCCCGGAGAGCGCTGCCATGCGGGCCCTCCAAGCCGGCGCGGCCCCGGCCGACGTGGCGCTGGCGGTCCTGCATTGCCTGGCCCGGGCCTGTGAGCAGTCGCTACGCGCGGCCATGGACGCCACGGGCCTGCGGGACATAGTGCTCAGCGGGGGAGTGGCGGCCAACGCCCTACTCAGGGAACGGCTTGAGGGCCGCCTCGGCCACGCCCGCTTGCACTGGCCAGGTAGCGCTTTGGCTACCGACAGTGCCGCCGGCCCTGCCTGGCTGGCACGGGCAGCCCTGATGGGTTGGTAGATACGCCGAGAGAGCAGATCAGACTAGGGGGAGTGGACTCGTGTTCAGGATCCTCGACGCCCGGACGTTGACTCCCGTCACCAAGCTGTTCGTGGTGGAAGCGCCTTTGGTGGCCCGGAAGACGCAGCCGGGGCAGTTCATCATCCTCAGGCTGCACGAGCGCGGGGAGCGCATCCCCCTCACCATCGCCGACTTCGACCCGCAGGCCGGGACAGTGACCATTGTGTTCCAGGAGGTCGGCAAGAGCACCCGCGAACTGGGGGTGCTCAGGGCGGGCGATGCCATCCGCGATTTCGTAGGCCCCCTGGGGGTCCCCGCGGACCTGCCCGGGCACGGCACCGTGGTCTGCGTGGGCGGCGGCGTGGGTGTGGCGCCTGTGCTGCCCAAGGCCAAGGCCATGCATGAGGCCGGTGTCAAGGTCATCTCCATCATCGGCGCCCGCAGCAGGGACCTGCTCATCCTCGAGGAGGAGATGCGGGCCGTGTCGGCGGCTCTCCATATCTGCACCGATGATGGCAGCTACGGACGTAAGGGGTTCGTCTCAGAGGTCTTGAAGGACGTACTGGCGGGCGGCCAGGTGGATGAAGTGGTGGCTGTCGGCCCACTGCCCATGATGCGGGCCTGTGTCGAGGTGACCAGGCCCCTGGGCGTGAAGACATGGGTGAGTATGAACACCATCATGGTGGACGGCACGGGCATGTGTGGGGCTTGCCGCCTGACCGTGGGCGGGAAGACGAAGTTCTGCTGCGTGGATGGACCGATGTTCGACGGCCATGAGGTGGACTTCGCCGAGGCTATGCGGCGCAACCTCATCTACGCCGAGGAAGAGAAGCGCGCTGGCGAATGCGCTTGTGGAGGTGGCAGGTAATGGCGCTCTCAAAGGACAAAACACCCATGCCAGTCCAGGATGGGCACCAGCGGATCAAGAACTTCAGCGAGGTGGCCCTGGGTTACGATGAGGCCATGGCCATCGCTGAGGCCGAGCGCTGCCTGCAATGCAAGAAGCCCTTCTGTGAGCAGGGGTGCCCCGTCAATGTCAGCATCCCTGAGTTCATCAAGCGCTTGCAGGAAGGCGACCATCTGGGCGCGGCCAAGGTGGTCAAGGCCACCAACAGCCTGCCGGCGATCTGCGGCCGGGTGTGCCCCCAGGAGGAACAGTGCGAGAAGTACTGCATCGTGGGGAAGAAGGGCGAACCGGTAGCCATCGGCCGCCTGGAACGGTTCGTCGCTGACCGGGAACGGGCGACCGGTGTGGTTGCCCCCGAGCTGCCGCCCGGCAACGGCCGCAAGGTCGCTGTGGTCGGGTCGGGTCCGGCCGGCCTCACCTGCGCCGGCGACTTGGCCAAGCTCGGCTATTCTGTGACCATCTTCGAAGCCCTGCATGAACCCGGCGGCGTGCTGGTGTACGGCATCCCCGAATTCCGCCTGCCCAAGGACATCGTGGCCGAGGAAGTGGAGTACGTGAAGTCCCTGGGCGTCGAACTCATCCCGAACGCCATCATCGGGCGCACCCTCACCGTGGACGACCTGTTCGACCAAGGCTACCAGGCGACTTTCCTCGGCACCGGGGCGGGCCTGCCGAAGTTCATGAACATCCCCGGGGAAAGCTTGAACGGGGTGTATTCGGCCAACGAATACCTCACCCGGACCAACCTCATGCGGGCCTACGATTTCCCGGCGGCGGACACCCCGATCAAACGGGGGAAGCGGGTGGCCGTGGTCGGCGGCGGCAACGTCGCCATGGACTCTGTGCGTTGCGCCCTACGCCTTGGGGCTGACGAGGCCTTTATCATCTACCGACGGTCCGAGGCCGAGATGCCCGTTCGCAAGGAGGAGCTCGAGCATGCCAAGGAGGAGGGCGTCCAGTTCCACCTGCTCACTAACCCCGTGCGCATCCTCGGCGATGACAAGGGCTGGGTGTCGGGGATCGAGTGCGTCCGCATGGAACTCGGCGAACCCGACTCCTCCGGGCGCCGGCGGCCAGTGGTGCTGAAGGGGTCCGAGTTCGTGATCCCGGTGGATGTCGTGGTGATGGCCCTGGGGACAAGCCCCAACCCCGTGATCTCCCAGACCACGCCCGGACTGGAGGTCACCGACTGGGGCGGCATTGTGGTCAAGGACGACGACGGCCTGACCACGCGGGAACGCGTCTACGCCGGCGGGGACGCGGTGACGGGCTCCGCCACCGTCATCCTGGCCATGGGGGCCGGGAAGAAGGCGGCGGCCGCCATCCACAGGCTGCTGGAAGGGAAGTGATCCGGTGCCCGTGGCCGGAAAGAGGAGGCGAGATTGTGGCGGCACAGCGCATTGACGGCAAGGTGGTTGCACAGGCAGTCAAAGATGAACTGAAGGTGAAGATCGAGGGACTGGCCAAGCGAGGGATCGTACCGGGGCTGGCGGTCATCCTGGTCGGAGAAGACCCGGCCTCCCAGGCCTACGTGGGTTCCAAGGAACGGGAGTCAAAGAAACTGGGCATCCATTCCGAGGTGTACCGGCTGCCGGCGGCCACCCCGCAGGCCGAGGTCCTGGCCCTGGTCAACCGACTGAACGCCAAGGCTGACATCCACGGCATCCTGGTGCAGCTCCCGCTGCCCGATCACATCGACGAAAAGGCCGTGCTCAACGCCATCTCGCCGGCCAAGGATGTGGACGGGTTCCACCCCATCAACGTAGGCAACCTGTCCATCAACGACACCTGCTTCGTCCCCTGCACGCCCAATGGCGTCATCAGGCTGATCGAGAGCACCGGCGCCGAGATCAAGGGCAAGAACGCGGTGGTGGTGGGCAGGTCCAACATCGTGGGCAAGCCCGTGGCCATGCTGCTGCTGCACCGTCACGCCACCGTGACCATCTGCCATTCGCGTACCAAGGACCTGCCGGGCGTCTGCCGCGAGGCCGACATCCTCGTGGTCGCCATCGGCAAGCCCGCGTTCGTCACCGGCGACTGGGTTAAGGAAGGCGCGGTAGTCATCGACGTCGGCATCAACCGTGTCGGGGACAAGCTCGTGGGCGATGTGGGGTATGACAGCGCTGCCCAGAAGGCCGGATACATCACCCCGGTGCCCGGCGGCGTAGGTCCCATGACCATCGCCATGCTGCTTGCCAATACCGTGGAGGCCGCCCAGCGGTGAGCCAGCCGGACATCCTCACCGTCAGCGGGTTGACTGCCCTGGTCAAACGCGTCCTCGAGGGCGAGTTCGGCGAAGTCAGGGTACGGGGAGAGATGTCCAACTTCAAACGGCACACCTCAGGGCACCTGTACTTCACCCTGAAGGACGAGGCCAGCGTGCTCAAGGGCGTGATGTTCAGGGCCAAGGCCCTGGGCCTCCGCTTCGAGCCCAGGGATGGGATGAGTGTGGTGGCCTCCGGCCGCGTCTCTGTCTACGAGCGGGACGGCCAGTACCAGCTGTATGCCGAACACCTGCACCCAGCCGGCGAGGGCGACCTGTTCCTCGCCCTGGAGGAACTGAAGCGGCGGCTCGAAGCGGAAGGGGTGTTCGCTCCCGGCCGCAAGCGGCGCCTACCAAGACTCCCCGGACGGGTGGGGGTCGTGACTTCGCGCACCGGCGCCGTGCTCCGTGACATCGTCACAGTGGCCAGGCGCCGGTTCACCGGGGCCGACCTGCTGCTGGCGGCCGTGCCGGTGCAGGGTTACACCGCCGCCCCTGAGATCGCTGCCGCCATTGACAGCCTCAATGCAGTGCCTGGCCTGACCGCCATCATCGTGGCCCGGGGCGGGGGCAGCATTGAAGAGCTGTGGCCCTTCAACGAGGAGCAGGTGGTCAGGGCCGTGGTCCGGTCGCGGGTGCCGGTGGTATCGGCGGTGGGACATGCGACCGACGTTACCTTGATCGACTTCGCTGCCGATGTGAGCGCCCCGACCCCCTCAGCCGCGGCCGAACTGGTCTTCCCCGACGAGTCGGAGCTAAGGCGCTGCCTTACCGACTACAGGTCGAGCCTGGAAGCCGCCGTCCGCAGGCGGGTCGAACTGGCCCGCAGCCGCTTGACGGCCCTGGCCGACAGGCGGGTCCTTCAGCGTCCGGGGGAGCGCCTTGACCAGTTGCGTCAGCGCGTGGACGAGCTGAGCTGGCAGCTGGGGTCAGTGCTCCGCGCCTGCCTGGCCGCAAGGCGGACCAGGCTCGCCGGGGTGAAAGGGGCCTTCGGCGCGCTGTCCCCCAGGGCCACACTGGCCCGGGGCTACAGCATCTGCCGAGCGCACGGCCAGGTGCTGACCAGGGCCGGGGAGGTGGCCGTAGGCGAGGATGTCCAGGTGACCTTGGCCTCAGGCGGACTGGACTGCAGTGTGATCAGGGTGAAGGAGGGGCTGTTCAGTGAGTGAGCCCGGCGGTTTTGAGGCCGACCTCAAACGGCTGGAGGAGATCGTCCGCAAGCTCGAGACAGGGTCTCTAAGCCTGGAGGACTCCCTGCGGGAGTATGAGGAAGGGTGCAAACTGGTCGCCCGCTGCGAAACCCTCCTCGCCCAAGCCGAGGCCAGGCTCGAGGAGTTGGTCAAGAAGGCCGACGGCGGGCCCAAGACCGAGCCCTTCCAGCTTGAGCATGAGCGCTGACGGCATGTCCTTCCTGCAGGCCGCTGGGGCCAGGACCGAGGCCGCCCTGGCCAGGTACTGGCCGCTCAGGGCAGGCAGCAGGCTCGAGGAAGCCATCGCCTACAGCCTGGCCGGAGGCGGCAAGCGGCTGCGGCCGGCGCTGCTGCTGGCGGCGGCCGAGGCGGCCGGGGATGGCGAAGCCCCCGGCGTGACGGCGGCGGCGGTCGCCGTCGAACTGGTACATACGTACTCGTTAGTCCACGATGACCTGCCTTCCATGGATGACGACGACTTCCGCCGGGGCAGGCCGGCTGTGCACAAGGCCTTCGGTGAGGGCTTGGCCGTGCTTGCCGGCGATGCCCTGCAGGCGGCGGCTTTTCAGGTGCTCTGTCAGGGCGGGCTTGCTGAGGGCGCCGCCGCTGACCGGTTGGTGAGGGGGGCGGGGTTGCTGGCTGGCGCCATGGGCCTGGCCGGGATGGCTGGCGGGCAGGCCCTGGATATAGCGGGTACCGTATCGGAAGAGACCCGCAGGCTCAAGACAGGGGCGCTGTTCGGCGCCGCTTGCGGCCTTGGCGGCTTGCTGGCAGGGGCGGACCAGGCTGCGGTGGCCGCCCTACGCGAGTTCGGGGAGTGTTTCGGTGTCCTCTATCAGCTGACCGACGACGTCTCTGACGGCGAGGCCGCTGCCGGGCCGGCCGCTCTAGATGAGGCGGCGGTCGCTGCGCTCAGGCGCTTGCCGGCGCCGGGGCGCCTGCTCGAGTTAGCCACGTACATCCTTGGCCTGAGTCGTACGAGGTGATCGACCCATGATCGCGGCCCTCCTATCCAACGAAGTGCTCATCGCGGCGCTGCTGGCCTGGTTCCTGGCGCAGGTCCTCAAGGTCCCCATCTACATGTTCCGGGAGAAACGAGTGGACTTCAGGTGGTTGGTGTCAACCGGGGGCATGCCCAGTTCCCACACGTCCTTCGTCACCGCCCTGAGCGCTGCCGTTGGCATGGCGGAGGGGTTGAACTCGCCCCTGTTCGCAGTGGCCACGGTCTTCGCCTTGATCGTGATGTACGACGCGGCGGGGGTTCGCCAGGCAGCCGGCAAGCAGGCGCAGGTGCTGAACAAGATTGTCGATGAGCTGGCCACGCGCCACGTTTTGCAGGAGCGCAGGCTCAAAGAGCTGCTCGGCCACACGCCAGTGGAAGTGCTAGCCGGGGCGTTGCTCGGTATCACCGTCGCCGTGCTGGTTCTTGGGCGTAAGTAGACGTATTTGCGCCATGACTGCGCTCTGCGCACATTGCCATCTGCGCCTAGTGTGCTATAATTCATAGTTGCAGCCGAGATATAGTCTTGGAGGCGATGCATAGAGAGAGTTGGTGGGTGGTGCAGTATCCTAGTCAGCACTGCCGTTCCTGAGGGCGGGCCCAAGAATCCGCCAAAGGGCACATCGATGAAGTTCCTGGTGCCGGTCAGCGGCGCCCAGCCGCGGGTTGGTGCTGGGAGATAAGGGGGATGGGGCGATCCACAATGGCATGTGGGCGTGGACCCTGCCCCCGTGGAGGCCTGAGTGCGTGGGCCTGTAGAAGGTCTACGGCTCAGAGTTAAACCTGCATGTCGGTTCCCGGTGAGGAGCTGGGTGCAGTGTAGCCTGCCTTGAGCGGTCGTACAGGATGGTCTTACAGACCTGAAACTACGTGCTGCAAAAGAGGCTAAGGAACGATGGAGCTGTCGAGGAAAACTCCTAGGTTGTTCGTGTTGACACGAGGCACGACGAGGATTACAGTGCGCGCTAAGTGGCAATCTAGCACTGGCGTTCGGCGACGACGCGGAAACAGTCTTAAAGGGAAACCGCCGCTCGGCAACGAGACGGTGATTGCTTGGGAAAGCCTGCTAGACCTCAAGCCGCAACGTTTACTCGGCGTGTTACCACCCACCGTCCGCATCGCGACATTGAGGTGACCGTTTGGGCAACCAGCGTCCCCGGGTGAAACCCAAGGCCAGTGTCTGGAGACGGGGCTTGAGTGTCGGCCTGATGACCTTCGGCTTGGCCATCGCAGTTAGTTACCTGTCCCAGGGTGTCCGGGTGATCCACCTGGCCCTGGCTTTTTTGGTGCTCCTGGGCGTCATTGCCCTAGGAGTTGCTTTCGACATCGTCGGCGTGGCCGTGACGGCTACCCGGGAGGGTCCGTTCCACGCCCGGGCGGCCAAACGCCTGCCCGGATCGAGGCAATCGGTCCTGCTCGTAAAGAGCGCCGACCGCGTAGCGAACTTCTGTAACGACGTAGTCGGCGACGTAGCTGCTTCCGTCAGCGGCGCGGCGGGTGCCGCGATAGCAGCACGGCTGGCGGGGCCCTGGGGCCTGACCTCAGAGGCGGTAGTGAACATTCTGGTGATCGCCGGGATAGCAGGCCTGACGGTCGGCGCCAAGGCCATCGGCAAGAATGTGGCCATGCGTGATTCTGACCGTATCACCTATCGGATAGGCCAGTTGCTCGGTGCCTGTGAGCGGTTCATTAGGCGGCTTACCCCAGCTCCCAGAGGCTCTAGAGGGAGGCGTACCTGACAGTTTGGCTCGTCTGCTTGACCGCATCGAGCATCCAGGGCAGCTGAAGGGACTGTCGGTAAGCGAGCTTTCGTCCCTGGCGGCTGAACTCAGAGCGACGATCATCGACACGGTGTCCCGCCACGGTGGGCATCTGGCGGCGAGCCTCGGGGTGGTGGAGTTGACCATCGCCCTGCACCGGGTGTTCGACAGTCCTGCCGACAAGCTCATCTGGGACGTGGGCCATCAGGCCTATGCCCACAAGCTGCTCACCGGCAGGCGGGACCGCTTCGAGACCCTGCGTCAAGCCGACGGGCTCGCGGGCTTCCCGCGACGGGACGAGAGCGTCCACGACCCCTTCGGTACGGGCCACGCCAGCACATCGATCTCCGCGGCCCTCGGCCTAGCCAAGGCGCGCGACCTGAGCGGCGGCTCGCACAGCGTGATCGCCGTCATCGGCGACGGGGCCCTCACCGGGGGCCTTGCCTTCGAAGGCTTGAACCATGCCGGTCAGGACGGCACCGCCCTAGTCGTGGTGCTCAACGACAACCGCATGAGCATCGCCCAGAACGTCGGGGCGCTGTCGCGGTACTTGTCACGGCTGCGGGCCCATCCCGCCTATTACCGGGTGAAGACCGACCTCGGCCACATCCTGCACCGGGTGCCGCTGATCGGACCCGGGGCGGCGGCCTGGGCGGCCCGCGTCAAGGACAGTATCAAGTACCTGGTGGTGCCAGGCGCCCTCTTCGAGGAACTCGGTTTCACCTATCTTGGCCCCCTCGACGGCCACGACATCGGGCAGCTGGAGGCCGCCTTGAGCGGCGCCAGGCAGATGGGCGGGCCGGTGTTGGTGCACGTGGTCACCCAGAAGGGGAAGGGCTTCCGTCCCGCGGAGAACCAGCCTCAGGCCTTCCACGGCGTTGGGCCGTTCCATGTGGACACCGGCGAGCGGCTGAACCTCAGCAACGGACTCTCCTACAGCCAGGTCTTCGGCGACACTATGGTGGAGCTGGGGGCGAGGGATGGGCGTCTGGTGGCCATCACTGCCGCCATGCCCGAAGGGACGGGCTTGGCCTCCTTCGGGGAACGCTTCCCCGGCCGGCTGTTCGACGTGGGCATCGCGGAAGGGCATGCGGTGTGTTTTGCTGCGGGCCTTGCCGCTGCCGGCCTCCGCCCGGTGGTGGCGATCTACTCGACCTTCGCACAGCGCGCCTATGACCAACTGGTGCACGATGTAGCCCTTCAGGGGCTGCCGGTCGTGCTGGCCCTCGACCGGGCCGGGCTGGCGGGGGAGGACGGGCCGACCCATCACGGCGCCTTTGACCTGGCCTTCTTCAGGCAGATCCCCGGCTTCACAGTAATGGCCCCCCGTGATGGCGACGAGCTCCGCGATATGTTGGCCGCAGCTGTGGCCCTGCCCGGACCCGTGGCGATGCGTTACCCCCGGGACCGGACGACACCCAGCGGGCGCCCCCTCAAGGCCCTCCCCCTGACCGGTGAGTGGCTGCGGGACGGACGTGACCTGGGCATCCTGGCCATCGGCAGCATGGTCAAGCCGTCCCTGGCCGCCGCGGGACTGCTGGAAGCCAGGGGTATCAGCGCGGCCGTGTTCGACGCCAGGTACGTCTCCCCCCTGGACTCCGGGGCCATCGTGGGCGCAGCCCAGCGCTTCGAGCTGCTGCTCACCGTCGAGGAAGGCACCCTAGCCGGGGGCTTCGGCTCGGCGGTGCTGGAGTGTCTCGTCGCGGCAGGGCATGAACCCAGGGTGCGCACACTGGGACTCGACCCCGACCGCTTTGCCGGCCAGGGCACCAGGGGAGAGCTGCTGAGCCAAGCGGGGTTGGACTCGGAGGGTATCGCCAGGTCGGCCATCCTGGCCCGGGACCGGGTCCTGCAGGCGGCGCCAGGCCGCCGTGACAGGTGACGGACGCAGTCCGGTTGGACCAACACCTGGTCCAGACCGGGCTGTTCGTTTCCAGGGCCCGGGCGCGGGCGGCCATCGACGCAGGCCTGGTGCTGGTGGACGGGGTGGCCGGACGGCCCGCGACCCCCGTCAGCGCCGCGACCAGGGTGGATGTGCTGGGCGATCCCGTACCCTTCGCTGGCCGGGGTGGGGTGAAGCTGGCCCACGCGCTGGATGCCTTCGGCGTGGCTGCGGCCGGCAAGGTCTGTCTGGATGTGGGCGCCGCCACGGGTGGTTTCACCGATTGCCTGCTTAGGAAGGGCGCTGCCTTCGTCCATGCAGTGGATGTCGGACGGGGGCAGTTCTTACTCAGACTGGCCCAGGACGCCAGGGTGAGCCTGCGGGAGGGGACCGACATCCGGCTGCTCCCCCCAGGGGGATTGTCGCCTGTCCCCAGCCTGGCGACGGTGGACGTATCGTTCATCGGCGCCTGCCTGGTCCTCCCGGCTGTGCGGGGCCTGGTCACCACCGAAGGCAGCGCGGAGTTGGTGGTGCTGGTCAAACCCCAGTTCGAGCTGGGGCCCGGCGGGACCAAGCGGGGGATCGTACGCGACCCGCAGGGCCATTGCCAAGCCATCCTGGGGGTCTGCCGTTGCGCGGAGGGGCTTGGCCTGTCGCCCGTGGACCTGACCTACTCGCCGGTAGCCGGTGGCTCGGGCAACCTGGAGTTCTTCCTGTATCTTAGGTCCGCTGGCCGGGGCACGCTCCACCCGGGGCGCGTGGAGGAAGTCGTCCTCATGGCAAAGGAGCGCCTCAGCCCGGCGGCGAATAGGTGAGGGTATGAGCGTACCAAGCAGGGCGGCTGTGCACACCGTCGGCCTACTGGCCAACCTCGACAAGGCCAACGTCCTGGAGATCACGGGGCGGCTGGTGGACTGGCTGGGGGCCCGCGGCATCAAGGCCGTGACCCAAGTCGACGTGGCTGCGGCCATGGGCAGGGCTTCCCTGGGCCTGCCGGTTCCGGCGCTCGTCGAGACCGCCGACCTCCTGGTCGTGTTAGGCGGCGACGGGACGCTGCTCAACGCGGCCCGCCTGGCCGCCGGCGCCAGGCCCATCCTCGGCGTCAACCTGGGACGCCTTGGCTTCCTTACTGAGATCGAGGTCCCCGATCTGTTCGGGGCCATGGGCACGATCCTTGACGGCCACTACGTGATCGAAGAGCGGATGATGCTCGCCGCCGAGGTGCTGCGCCGCGGGGAGACCGCCCAGAGGGTTCTGGCCTTGAACGAGGTCGTGGTGAGCAAGGGGCCCTTCGCTAGGCTCATCCACCTGGAGACCTACGTCGGCCAGCACTACGTCACCACCTACCCAGCAGACGGGGTCATCGTCGCTACGCCCACCGGCTCTACAGCCTACTCCCTGTCGGCCGGGGGGCCCATCGTCAACCCTAACCTGGACGTGCTGATCATCACCCCCGTCTGCCCCCACACCTTTTACTCCCGGGCACTAGTGGTGGACCACCGGGACACCGTGCGCATTCGGCTGCGCAGCACCCACCGGGACATCATGCTCACCCTGGACGGGCAGAAGGGCTACGCCCTCGAACCCGATGACGAGGTCAGCGTCGGCCGGGCGCTCCAGGTGACGAGGCTAGTACGGCTACCGGACTGGAACTTCTATGGAGTGCTGCGCCGGAAACTCAGGGAGGGGCCCTCGCCAGGAGAAGTGATGCCGTGAAACTTAAGCGCCAGTTGAAGATCTTGGAGCTCATCCGCTCCCGGGACATCCACACCCAGGAAGACCTGGCCACCGCCCTCAGGGAGGCAGGCATCGCCGTCACTCAGGCTACGGTGTCGCGGGACATCAAGGAGCTGAACCTGGTCAAGCTGACGACGGCTGTAGGGGGCTACCGCTACAGCACCGCCCAGGACGTCTCCGCGGCGGGTACGGACAAGATGCGCAGGTACTTCCGGGATTCCCTGCTCGCCCTCGACTTCACCGAGAACCTGTTGGTGTTGAAGACCTTGCCTGGCACGGCCCAAGGCGTGGGACTCACCCTGGACCAGATGGGGTGGCCGGAGATAGTCGGCACGGTGGCCGGGGACGACACCATCTTGGCCGTGGTGCGCACCAGGGAAGCTGTGCCGGACGTGATGGAGAGGATCAGGTCCCTGGTCCGCTAGGAGGATCCGGCTGTGCTGGTGGAACTGTCTATCTCAGACTTCGCCCTCATCGACAGCCTCAGGCTCAGCTTCAGCCGGGGGCTGAACGTGCTCACCGGCGAGACGGGGGCGGGCAAGTCCATCGTCATCGACGGGATGGAGCTGGCCCTCGGCGGGCGCGCCAGCGCTGACATGATCCGTTCGGGCTGCGAGCGGGCCCGGATCGAGGTGTTGTTCGACGTAGGCGGCGACGAGCGGGTGGCCGCGGTCCTGGAAGGCCTCGGCTTGGAGGCCGAAGGGGGACACCTGCTGCTGTCGCGGGAGCTGGCCGCGGGCAAGAGCACGTGCCGCCTGAACGGCCGGATGGTCACTGGCGCCATGCTGCGGGAGATCAGCCAATACCTCTTGGACCTCCACGGCCAGCACGAGCATCAATCGCTGCTGAAGCCCGACCACCACCTGGACCTCCTGGACAGCTTCGGCGGGCCCGAGCTGCTGCGGCTGCGCGGGAGGGTGGCCGCCCTGCATGAGCGGCGGCTGGCGGTGCAGGGTGAACTCAAGCAGCTCATCGGCGATGAACGCGACCAGGCGCGTCGCCTGGACCTGTACCAGTTCCAGCTGAGCGAGCTGGATGCCGCGAACCTGAGGGTTGGCGAGGACGAGGAGCTGGCCATCGAACGGCGGCGGCTGGTCCATGGCGAGAGGCTGGCCGCCTTTGCTCAGCGGGCCCACAGCTTGCTGTACGCGGGCGAAGGTGGTGCTGCGGCCATCGATCAAGTCGGCGCAGTCCTGTCCGACCTGAGGGAACTGGCGGCCATCGACCCCCGCCTGGCCGAGCTGCTTGCCCTGGCTGAGCCCATCGCCTACCAGATCGAGGATCTGTCCAGGGGGGTCAGGCGGTACGGGGATGAACTGGAGTTCAACCCCGGCCGGCTCGACGAGGTCGAACGGCGCCTGGATACCTTGGCGCAGCTGAAACGCAAGTACGGGAACACCATCGAGGATATGCTGGCCTACCGGGCCCAGGTAGCGGCCGACCTGGAGCGGCTGGCCAACGCAGGCGGGCTGATCGCGGGGCTCCAGGCCGAACTGGGCCGGATCGAGACTGAACTCGCCGACTGCAGTTTCACTCTGTCCGAGGCGCGCCGGGCGGCCTCGGTGACGCTGGCCGAGGGCGTCATGGCTGAGCTAGCTGACTTGGGCATGGAGCGGACCGTGTTCCTGGTCTTCCAGGATCAGGCCGCCGACCCGGCGGGGCTGGTGGTGGCTGGACGCAGGGTGCGCTGTGGCCCCCGCGGCATCGACCAGGTGGAGTTCCTGCTGTCACCGAATCAGGGGGAGCCGCCCAAGCCGCTGACCCGCATCGCCTCGGGCGGGGAGCTCTCCCGCATCATGCTTGCCCTCAAGTGCATGCTCGCCGAAGTCGATGCCATCCCTACGTTGATCTTTGACGAAGTCGATGCCGGCGTAGGCGGTCGGGCGGCTGCTGCTGTGGCTGCCAAACTGGCGACGCTGGGCCAGCGCAGGCAGGTCTTGTGCGTGACCCACCTGCCCGTGATCGCGGCAGCGGCCGCCTCGCATCTTAGCATCGCCAAGACAGTGGAGCACGGCCGCACTGTGACCAGGGTCAGGCCGGTCACGGGCGACGAGCGCGTGGCTGAGCTTGTACGGATGCTGGGAGGCGACGGCCTGGACGGGCCGACGGCTGACCACGCCAGGGCGCTACTGAAACAAGCTGGCTAAGATCATCAAACTGTCTAAGATCATAGTGCGCGCCGCCTCGATGCGAGACGGCGCGTTGCCGTCTGGCGACCGAGTCACATCGAGTCGACAGAATTTGGCGGGTTAGCGCCGTTGTACTCTGGACACCTTAAACCTGCGCGAGCGCAATGGGGGAGCGACTTGCGGGGGTGAAGCTCTTTGACAAATAAACAACGACGTAAACAAGTGGGACTGATTCTGGTAACCTTGATCGCAACGGTCTGTGCCACACCTCAGTTCCGCAATCTGGTCGGTTTGCCGAAGGAGCTGAGGTTGTCAGAAGGCGCGGTGCAGGAGCTGGTCGTAGGGTTCCCCATCATCGTGCTGGCCAGCGCTGACGTCGACGGTATCTTGAAGCTCAACGGTCTGCCGTTGGGAACCGTACCCGTGCCGGTCAGTCTGGGGCGCCCCCTGCGGCTGGAATCGGTGGCCGCAGGCAAGACCAAAGTGAACTTGAAGCTCTTCGGCCTATTCAGGATCTGCAAGGCTGAGGTGGAAGTCACCAGGACCCTAACGCTCGTCCCGGGCGGGCAGTCCATCGGCGTACTGCTGCACACGGACGGTGTGGCGGTGGTCGGGCACGCCACCGTTGTGGACCCGAGCGGCCAAAGCCACCGGCCTGCCCTGGAGGCCGGGGTGAAGGTGGGCGATGTGATCATCGCCCTCAGCGGCGCCGAGATCTGCGACGATGAGGAGATCGCCCGCCTGGTAGACCAGGCGGGGCGTGCCGGCGAAGCTGTGGAGCTGAACCTCAGGCGAGGCGCCCAGATGCTCAATTGTACGGTGAAGCCGGTGCTGTGCAAGGAGACGGGCCAGTACCGCATCGGGCTGTACATCAGGGATGCTGCGGCCGGCGTCGGCACCCTGACCTGTTGGGACCCCGAGACCAAGCGGTTCGCCGCCCTCGGTCACGTCGTCACCGACGGCCAGTCCTCGAGCCCTGTGGATATCAGTGCCGGCAGGATCGTGTCCGCCCTCATCTCCGGGATCGAACCGGGACAACGCGGCCAGCCAGGGGAGAAGCTCGGCAGCTTCTTGAGCCAGTCTGACATCGTCGGCTCCATCGACCGCAACACGTCCTACGGCATTGCGGGTCTGCTGGAACGGGCCCCCGCCACCAACTACTATGGCAGGGCGCTGCCGGTGGCCCTGGCCGGACAGGTGAAGCGAGGTCCGGCGGAGATTGTCACTGTGGTGGAGGGACAGAGGTTGGAGGCCTTCTCCATCCACATAGAGGAAGTCCGGCGGCAGTCGGGCCCTGCCCCTAAGGGGATGACCCTAAGGGTGACGGATAGGCGCCTGCTGGAGACCACGGGCGGCATCGTGCAGGGCATGAGCGGCAGCCCCATCATCCAGGACGGAAGGTTGGTCGGCGCGGTCACCCATGTGCAACTGGCGAATCCTGCGAAGGGATATGGCGTATTCATCGAATGGATGGTGCTGGAGTCAGGAATCAGGGTAGACCCTCGAATTAGGCAATCCGGAGAGCGATCCGCTCTCCGGATTTCTCTGCCCTGTCGCATCTTGTCGACGCATACACCAACTGGGGCGGGCGGGTCTGAGGATGTCGTGCGGGTAGTCCGGCGCGCCCAGGCCCAAGTCGGATTCTGCGCGTAGCAGGCCTTGAGTGTCGAAGACAACACTGTCAGGCGCCGCACTCGACGGTTTTTGACGACCACTTTCTCGACCCGATGGAAGGATATTACCAGCCGACTGTCGAAAGGTCTCACCCCTAAATCCTGTGAGGAGTTGGGCATTTGTGGCGGAGCGCGTGAAAGTGCTGGTGGCCGACGACAACCGGGAGTTCTGCGAGTTACTGAAGGAGTACATAGCTACGCAGCCGGACATGGAGCTGACTGGGACAGCCTGCAACGGGTTGGAGGTGTTGGACGCGGTGGTGAAGTGCCCACCGCAGGTGATCATCCTGGATATCATCATGCCCCATCTCGATGGGATCGGCGTCCTGGAGAAACTCAACACCATGGGGATGAACGCCCGCCCCAAAGTCATCATGCTGACCGCCTTCGGCCAGGAAGGCATCACCCAGCGGGTTGTCGAGCTGGGAGCGGACTATTACGTACTCAAGCCCTTCAACTTGGAAGTGTTGATCCAGCGCGTTAGGCAGCTGGCCAATAACAAGTCGAACCGGCCCGTCCCGCAGATCAGGTCCCGCAGCCTCGACGCTGAAGTCACTAATGTCATCCACGAGATCGGGATCCCCGCGCACATCAAGGGTTATATGTACCTGCGGGAAGCTATCGTGATGGTGGTAGGACGTATCGAGCTGATGGGAGCCGTCACCAAGGAGCTGTACCCGACGGTGGCTGTGAAGTTCCACACTACCCCAAGCAGGGTGGAGCGGGCCATCAGGCACGCCATCGAGGTCGCCTGGAACCGCGGCAATTTCGAGGCGATCAACAGCTTGTTCGGGTACACGGTAAGCGTCGACCGGGGCAAGCCGACCAACTCGGAGTTCATCGCCATGGTTGCTGACAAGCTGCGCATGGAGCTCAAGGCGAGCTAGGACTGGAAGTCGCCCCGGCACGGACACGGGCCCGGTTTGGGCCCGTGTCCGTGTTGCTCATGCCGCCAAAGCTCCCATCGGCGGCAATACTATGCATGGAGGTGGGCGCTGTGGTAGGTCGCGTCAAGCTGGGCCGCCGCACGAAGTCGCTGGCTGGCAAGCTCCGGCCGGGCGACATCGCCATTGTGGACCACACCGACATGGACGAACTGGCGGCGCGCGCGTTGGTCCGCCAGGGCACAGCCTGCGTCGTAAACGTGTCGCCGGCCTTGAGCGGCCGCTATCCGGCCAAGGGCCCCGGCGTGCTTCTCTCCGCCAAGGTGATGGTGGTCGATTCCGCCGGCAGGGACTTGTTTCGCAAAGTCAAGGACGGGGACATGCTTGAAGTCAGCGGCGGCACGGTCTTTTGCGGTGGTGAGGTGCTGGCCTGCGGCCGGCTGCTGACCGAAGGCCAGCACAGCCTGGAGTTGTCCCAGGCTGAACGGGGGCTGGGCGCCGCCCTAGACAGCTTCCTCGCCAACACCATGGCCTACAGCCGGCGGGAGTGGCGCGATCTCTTGGGCCCCCTAAAGCCGCCCTTGCTGAGGACGCGGTTGCGGGGCCGTCCGGCCGTGGTGGTGGCGAGGGGCCCGGGGTATGCCGAGGATCTGCGTGCCCTGCGGGAATTCATCGGGCTCCGCCGTCCCGCCTTGATCGCCGTCGACGGCGGGGCCGACGCCCTGCTGTCCCACAGCTGGCAAGCGGACCTGGTGGTGGGCGACATGGACAGCGTCAGCGACCGCGCCCTGCGGAGTGCCCGCGAACGTGTGGTCCATGCGTACCCCAACGGGCGGGCGCCCGGGGCCGCCCGCCTGACCGGACTGGGACTCGGTTTCAGCGCCTTCGCTGTGCGGGGGACCAGCGAGGACGCCGCCCTGTTGCTCGCCCATTGCTTGGGTGCAGACCCCATCATCACGGTCGGGACCCACAACTTCTTGAACGACTTTCTGGACAAGGGGCGCAAGGGGATGGCCAGCACCCTGCTGGTACGGTTGAGGCTAGGGGAGGCGGTGATCGATGCCCGGGGGCTCAGCCGCCTGCAGGTCCATGACGGGGCCCTGGGGCCGGTGGCGGCCAGCGCCCTGCTGCCCGCAGGGGCCTTGCTGGCCAGCTCTCCGGCGCTGCGGTATCTGGTCCAGTTGCTCTGGCTGCGCCTCAAGCTGGCGCTGGCCATGTCCTGACAACACGAGGAGGTCCTGAGACCCATGTTTTCCGCACGGCAGCTTGCAGTCACCGTAGTTGCAGTCTTTGCGGCGTTAGGCCTGGGTGTCCTGGCTGGCGCGGCTGTCTTCAGCAGCGACAACGTGGTCCTGCAGCAGTCCATGGCCATCGCCGGGCTCGAGCGCGATTTGGCCAGGGAGCGGCAGCACGCCCTGGACCTTGAGACCGAGTGCGTTCGGTTGGAGGATGAGCTCTTACAGCATCAGGCGCTGTCCACTTGGGCACTGCCCCAGCTGGTGGACGGGCGCCTGCAGGGCCTGCCTGTGGCTGTGATCACCTGGGGGGACGGACCTGACGCCACCCCGGTTCTGGCGACCCTGTCCAGGGCAGGGGCCGAAGTCCGCTGGGCGGGATCCGTGGCCGCTGGCATGAGTCCAAGCGACGTCGAACAGGCGGAAGCCATGTCGCGGGAGTTCGGCCACGCGGATCTTCAGGCAGGCGCTGTGGCGCTGTCCATCGAGTTCGCCCGGGCCCTGGCCGGCAAGGGCGATCCAGCGCTGGTAGACATCCTGAAGGCCATGGGCCTCGTCACCGGCGATGACGCGCCCAAGGGCAAGGTTCGCGCCTGCGTCATCCTGCCAGGGCAGACGGGCCTGGCAGCAGGCCTCGACCTCACCTTCGCCAGGGAACTCCTGTTGGCGGGTGTGACCGTGGTGGCGGTGGAGGCGACCCGCAGCCTGCCCGCGGTGCCAGCCTATCGCCACACCGGGGCTGCCACAGTGGACAACGTGGACACCGTCGCCGGCCAGGTGGCCATGGTCTACGCCCTCCTCGGCAAAGGGGGTCACTACGGGGTGAAGGAGACCGCCGGCGAGCTTCTCCCCCTGGCCCCGTGAGCCTCAGTGTGGTCATCCCCGCCCGGGATGAGGGCGGGCTCATAGCCAGGGCCGTGGAGGCTGCCTGGCGCCTGCGGGATGTGGGCCAGGTCCTGGTGGTAGACAGTTGCAGCCAGGACAGCACGGGCAGGCTGGCTGAACGGGCCGGGGCCATGGTACTGAGGGCGGTGGCGCCGGGCAAGGGACAGGCCCTGGCCCTGGGACTCAAGGCGGCCAGCGGCGAGGTCATCCTGCTGGCTGATGCCGATTTGAACGACTTCAGTCCCTTGAGCGGCCTAGTGCGCCTGGTGGCCGAGGGGACAGTGGACTTGGCCATCGCGGCGCCGCCTCGGCTGTATCCCCGGCCCGGCCTAGGATTGGCCCGCGGTGTCGCCCTACACGGGATCAAGCTGGCCACTGGACTCACTCTGACTGCGCCCTTGAGCGGGCAGCGGGCGCTCACCCGTAAGCTGGCTAGGGCCTTGCAGCCATTGGCTGCCGGCTGGGGCGCGGAGGTCGGGATGACCATCGACGCGGCCCGGCTCGGGGCTCGCATCGTGGAAGTGCCGGTGGCGGTCGTGGACAGGGGTTCTGGGCGCGACCTGGCCGGCTTCTGGCATCGGGGGAAGCAGTTCGCCGATATCTGCCTCGCCCTCGCGGTGAGGCTCGGGAGGTAGTGCGAGCACTATGAACCTCATTACCCTGCTGTTGCCTGGCGCCATTGTGACCTACCTGGGGGTGCGGCTGCTAGTGCCTGGCTTCATCTGCCTGAACCGGGACGGGCGGCTCAGCGCCGAGAACCACCGGGGGGAGTTCCTGCCCACAGCGGTCGGACTGGCGCTGCTGCCCGCGGCCGTCGTGGGGGTGTGGCTGACCGGGGACGTCGCAGCCGCCGACGCGGTCATTGTCACGGCTGTCCTGGCCGTGGCGGGCCTGCTGGACGACGTGGCCGGAGGAGGTAGGGAGCGGGGGCTGGCCGGGCATCTGTCCGCGGCCAGGGGGGGCCGCCTGACGGCGGGGACTGTCAGGATCGTCTTCGCTGTGTCCGCGGCGCTGTTTGTCTCCGTGGCGCGTGGCGCCCCCTGGCCGGAGCTGGTCATCGACTTCGGCCTGATCCTGGTGGCTGCCAACTTCATCAACCTGTTCGACACCGGCCCGGGGCGCGCGGGCAAGGTGTTCCTGGCCGCCGGGGGCATCTTGGCCGGCCTAGGTTCGGCGGTGATCTGGCCGTTCCTCGGCGGCGTGCTCGCCTTCCTCCCCTATGACCTCAGGGAGGAAGCCATGCTGGGGAATGCAGGCGCCATCTTGCTGGGGGGCGCCCTCGGCGTCGCTGCCGTGTGGGCCCTGGCTGTCCCCGCCAGGTACCTGGCCTTCGCCATCTTCCTGGCTACCCATGTGGTGGTCGAAGCCGGGGCTTCCTTGTCGGCGTTCATCCCCAAGGTCGAAGTGCTGCGCCTCCTCGACGAGCTGGGGCGGTCGTAGGACGCAGGAGGGCAGGGCGGCGCCGCCGAAACTAACCCCACGCGAGTGGAGCAGGGAGGCGACGCCGGTGATCAACCTGCTGGTGGTGGGCGCCGGCAGAGGCGGCTTGGCGCTGCTCAGGGTGTTGAAGGAGCTGAGCGGGGTCAGGCTGGTGGGCGTGGTCGACAAGAATCAGGCCGCCCCAGGCATGGCCTGGGCCGTGGAGCAAGGCGTGCCGAGCGCCACCGATTACGGCGCCTTCCTGGATTCCGGGGCTGATTTGGTGGTCGAGGCCACCGGCGACGCTTCGGTGCACCGTGCCCTCATCGAGGCCTTCGGCCCGCGTGGGCTGGTAGTAGATGCCCTGGTGATGAAGCTGGTCATGTCCATCGTCGAAGAGGAAGACCGGCTGCACCGTGAGATGGTCCGCCAGTACCGGGAGCGGGACGTCATCATCAACTCCACCCACGACGCCATGCTGGCCGTGAACGCCAAAGGCAGTGTCACCCTGGTCAACGCTGCGGCCGAGCGGCTCACCAACCTCAGGGCCGAGGACATCCTGGGCAAGCCCGCCGAGCAAGTCATCCCCAACACCAGACTGCATGTGGTCCTGCGCACCGGCGTCGGCGAGCTCAACCAGAAGCAGGCCATGGGTGACATCACAGTCGTCACCAACCGCGTGCCTGTCCACGATGATCAGGGTAACCTCCTGGGCGCTGTGGCGGTGTTCCGGGACATCACGGAACTTACCTCCCTGGCCGAGGAGCTCACCAACCTGAAGGAGATGCGCACGTTGTTGTCGGCCATCATCCACTGCACCCAGGACGCCATCTCGGTGGCCGATCTGAACGGACACGGCATCCTCATCAACCCCGCCTACACCCGGCTGACCGGCCTGACCGAGGCCGATGTGATTGGCAAGCCCGTCACCGTGGACATCGCCGAAGGCGAAAGCATGCACCTGCAGGTGCTCAGCACCGGCGAGCCTGTCAGCGGGGTACACTTGAAGGTCGGGCCCAACCGCCGCGACGTGCTGGTGGACGTGGCCCCAATCGTAGTGGACGGCGAGCTCAAGGGGTCGGTCGGGGTGATCCACGACGTATCCGAGATCGCCCGGCTCACCGACGAACTGGACCGTGCCAAGCGCCTGCTCCGCCGCCTGGAGGCGAAGTACACCTTCGACGATATCGTCTCGTCCAGCCCCCTGCTGGATGCCGCCATCGAGCAGGCCCGACGGGCTGCGGACACAAGGGCTACGGTGCTCCTCAGGGGTGAGAGCGGCACGGGCAAAGAGCTGTTCGCCCACGCCATCCACAACGCCAGCCGCAGGCGAAGCGGGCGGTTCTTGAGGGTCAACTGCGCGGCCCTGGCTGAGACGCTACTCGAGAGCGAGCTGTTCGGGTATGTGGAGGGGGCCTTCACCGGCGCCCGCAAGGGCGGGCGGCCTGGGCTGTTTGAAGAAGCCAACGGCGGCACGCTCTTCCTCGACGAGATCGGCAGCGTCAGCCCCGGGCTCCAGGCCAAGCTGCTCAGGGTACTGCAGGAGAAGGAAGTGGTGCGGGTCGGGGACACCAAACCCCTGGTCGTGGACGTGCGGATCATCGCCGCGACCCATGTCAACCTCGAACAAGCCGTGGAGCGGGATTCCTTCCGCGAGGACCTGTACTACCGGCTCAACGTGGTGCCGGTGTTTATCCCCCCGCTGAGGCAGCGTAAGGAGGATCTGCCTGCGCTGGTCAGGAACATCCTGCGTCGGTTCAACCAGGAGTATGGCCGCGCCGTGGCCGATGTCTCCCCTGAGGTGCTGGCCGCCCTGCAACTCCACGACTGGCCGGGCAACATCCGGGAGTTGGAGAACACGCTGGGACGTGCCATGATCAACATGCGCATCGGCGACTCTGTCATGGAACTGCAGCACCTGCCCCCCCTGGGCAGGCGCCAGCAGCCCGCGGCCCAACAGGCCGTGGTGGCCGTGACTGGCCCGCTGAAAGAGATCACGGCCCGGGTGGAACGGCAGGCCATCCAGGAAGCCCTGGCACAGGCCGGGGGGAATAAGGCCGAGGCCGCCCGGCGCTTGGGCATCGCTGCCCGCAGCCTCTACTACAAACTCCAGCGTTACGGTTTAGGCGGTACCTGCAAACCACTGCAGTGAAAGCCTTGGACATGTCTGCAAGATATTGCAGGATGGGAGGGCCGGGGGGTTACTCCTCCCGGCTCTCAGGCTGCCGTCGGCGCATGCCGGCCGGAATGGCATACTATTTGCTATATAGCTTGGGGGCTGGGTCAGTCAGCCGCACAGGAACTCAAAGGGGGTGGGGCCATGGGGATTTTTGACGCCATGCGTGCGCAGGGTCATGAACAGCTCCTCTTCTGTCACGACAAGACCTCCGGGCTGAGATCCATCATCGCCATCCACGACACCACGCTGGGGCCTGCCTTGGGCGGGTGTAGGATGCTCAACTACCCTAGCGAAGCGGAGGCTATCGCCGATGCCCTGGCGTTGTCCAGGGGCATGACCTACAAGTCCGCTGCTTCAGGCTGCGACTATGGCGGCGGGAAGGCGGTCATCTGGGGCGACCCGGCCACCGGCAAGAGCGAGGCCTTGTTCCGGTCCTTTGGCCGGTTCGTCCAGACCCTAGGCGGCAGGTTTATCACGGGCACAGACGTAGGCACCGTGGCTGCGGATTTCGTCGACTCCCTCGCCGAGACCGAATGGCTGGTGGCATTGCCCGAATCCCATGGGGGCAGCGGCGACTCGTCGCTCACCACGGCCATCGGGGTGGTGAGCGGCATGCGGGCGTGCCTGGAGGAGGTCTTCGGCGACGACACCTTCAGGGGGCGGACGGTGGCCGTGCAAGGACTGGGCAAGGTAGGCCGCCACCTCGTGGGTTACCTGCACGAAGCGGGCGCAAAGATCTATGGTTGCGACAAGGATGCGGCCGCGGTGGAACGGGCGGTGGCCGAGTATGGCATTGCGCCGGTGTCTGCTGACGGCATTTTCGACGTTGAGTGCGACATCTTCTCCCCTAACGCCCTGGGCCAGGTGATCAGCGCTGCCACCTTGCCGCGGCTGCACTGCAGGATCGTGGCCGGCGCCGCCAACAACCAGCTCGCTGGAGGGGAGTGCGGCGAAGGCCTGAGGGCACGGGGCATCCTGTACGCGCCCGATTACGTCATCAACGCGGGCGGGCTGATCCAGGCCGCCGATGAGCTGCACGGGTTCAACCGCGATCGGGCCACCCGCAAGGCGATGGGCATCTACGACCTGCTCAAGCGCATCTTCGCCATCGCCCGGGCTGAAGGCGTGACCACCTACAAGGCCGCGGATATGCTGGTGGAGGAACGGCTGGCCACCCTGGGGGTCCTGCTCCGCATCCATCTACCCTGAGAGGTGACTCGATAAGCCAGTGAACATCCTGACCATCAATCCCGGGTCCACCTCCACCAAACTGGGCTGGTTCTCCGGGGACGAGTTGATCCATGAGGAAGCGATCCGCCACACCACTGCGGAGCTGGAAGCATTTCCGGAGGTCGTCGACCAGCTCGGCTGGCGCGAGGGCCTGATCCGGGCGGCGCTATCGGCCCAGGGCCTCGACCCCTCCACCCTGGCGGCAGTCGTGGGCCGGGGCGGACTGGTCAAGCCCTTGGAGAGCGGCACCTACCGCGTGGATGAGGCCATGTGCGCCGACCTCAGGCGGGGGCTGCAGGGGTCCCACGCTTCGAACCTTGGGGGCCTGCTGGCCTGGAGCATCGGCGGCAGCTACAACGTCCCGGCCTATGTGGTGGATCCCCCCGCTATCGACGAACTGGATCCGGTGGCCCGGATCTCAGGCCTGCCTGAACTGCCCCGGCGCAGCCTGGTGCATGCCCTGAACCTGAAGGCGGTGGCCCGCCGGGCCGCCTGCGAGTTGGGCAAGCCTTACGCCGAGTTGAACCTCGTCCTGGCCCACCTCGGGGGAGGCATCTCCATCTGTCCCCAGCGCCGCGGACGGATGGTCGATGTCAATAACGCCAACGAGTCTGGGCCTCTGGCCCCGGAACGGGCGGGCACCTTGCCGGCCTCTGCCTTGGTCAAGCTTGCCTACTTGGGCAAGTACAGCGAGCGGGAACTGCTGCAGCGGATCGCGGGCAGGGGGGGGCTCATGGCCCACCTCGGGACCAACGACGCCAGGGAAGTGGAGGCGCGGATGGCCCAAGGCGACGCCCATGCGGAGCTGGTGTACAGGGCGATGGCCTACGGCATCGCCAAGGAGATCGGCGCCATGGCAACAGTGTTGTGTGGCGAGGTGGACGCGGTGGTCATCACCGGCGGCCTCGCCCACTCGGCGCTGTTGGTGGGCTGGGTGACGGAGCGGGTCAGGTTCATCGCGCCAGTCCTGGTCTACCCTGGCGAGGAGGAACTCAGGTCGCTGGCGGCCGGGGCCCTCAGGGTCCTGCGGGGCGAAGAACAGGCCAGGACCTACGCCTAGGAGGGGTCAAGGTGCGGAGTTTTGCGGAGTTGTTCGCCGAGGCGAAGCGGACTGGTCCCCGGCGCGTCGCCTTGGCGGGCGCAGCCGACATGGAGTCGTTGGAGGCCTTGGCGCACGCCCAGGGCGAGGGCTTGGTCCACCCGGTGCTGGTTGGGGCGGCGGCCAAGGTCGGGCCCTTGGCGGAGCAAGCCGGACTACTTGAGCCCGAACTCGTCGACGAACCGGACCTCATGCTCGCCGCGGAACGGGCGGTGCGGATGGTCGCCGCCAAAGACGCTGACTTGGTGATGAAAGGCCAGATCGGGACAGCCGAGATCCTCAGGGCCGTACTGAACAAGGACTGGGGGTTGCGGACGGACGGGACCTTAAGCCATGTAGCCATCATCGAACTCCCAGGCTACGACCGCTGGATCTTGATGTCCGACGGTGGCGTGAACATCGCCCCTGACCTGCAGCGCAAGGCCGCCATCACTCAGAACGCCATCGCCACCGCCCTGCGCCTGGGGATCGAGCGGCCGCGGGTAGCGATCCTGGCAGGCGTGGAGAAGGTCAACCCCGACATGCGGTCGACCGTCGACGCCGCCCTCATCGCCAAGATGGGCGAGCGGGGCCAGATCAAGGGCGGTGTGGTCGACGGCCCCTTGGCCCTGGATACCGCTGTGGACCCGGCCTGCGCAGCGCTGAAGGGCCTGGGGGGCCCGGTGGCCGGGCAGGCCGATGTGCTGGTCGTCCCGGATGTCGAATCGGGCAACATACTCTACAAAACCCTCGTATTCATGGCCATGACGGCCGTGGCCACGGCCGGCGTCATCGTAGGCGCCCGGGCGCCGGTGGTGCTCCTGTCGCGGTCCGACGCACGGGACGCGAAGTTGCGTTCCCTGGCCTTCGGGGTATTCCTCGCGGGGCGCCCCCACATACATTGAGGAGCAATGCACGGGGAGGAGTGATCCGGAGCATGGAGATCTTCGCCTACATGCAGAAGCACGGCTACGAGCAGTTGGTCCTCTGTCACGACGCCACCAGCAGCCTAAGGGCCATCATCGCCGTCCACGACACCACTCTCGGGCCGGCCTTGGGCGGGACCCGCATGTGGCGTTACGCCACCGAGGACGAGGCGATCCTCGATTGCCTGCGGCTGGCCAGGGGCATGACCTACAAGGCCGCCGCGGCAGGGCTGAACCTGGGCGGGGGCAAAGCGGTGATTATCGGTGACCCCGCCAAGGACAAGAGCGAAGCCTTGTTCCGCGCCTTCGGCCGCTTCGTCGAGACCCTGGGCGGGCGCTACATCACTGCCGAGGACGTGGGGACGTCCGTCGAGGACATGGACCACATCTATCAGGAGACCGCGCACGTCACCGGGGTCTCGGAGACGTACGGCTCCAGCGGCGACCCCTCGCCCATGACCGCCTTGGGCGTATGGCGGGGGATGAAGGCCTGCGCGGCGGAAGCCTGGGGTAGTGACTCGCTCAAGGGGAAGGTCGTCGCCGTACAGGGCATGGGCCATGTTGGCTATCACCTGGCCAGGCACTTGCACGAGGACGGGGCCGACCTCATCGTCACCGACATCCGCGAGGCCTCCGCCAAGCGCGCTGCGGAGGAGTTCGGGGCCAAGGTGTGCACGCCCGAGGAGATCTACGCAGCCGAGTGCGATATATTCTCCCCCAACGCCCTGGGGGCGGTGATCAATGACCGCACCTTGCCGGCGCTGAAGTGCAGGATCGTGGCCGGGGCCGCCAACAATCAGCTGGCCGAAGACGGGCACGGGGATGCCCTCACCGAACGGGGCATCCTGTACGCCCCTGACTATGTAATCAATGCTGGTGGGCTGATCAACGTCGCCGACGAGTTGGAGGGGTATAACCGCGAGCGGGCCTTTCGCAAAGTCTCCGGCATCTACGACAATGTGGCCAAGGTCATCTCGCTAGCCAAGTCCAGAGGGATCCCCACCTATCAAGCGGCTGACAGGTATGCGGAGGAGCGGATTGAGCGCATCGGCAGGATCAAGCGCACCTACCTCCCTGCCTGAGGCCGTCGCCGCTGCCCGGCGCCTGGTGCTGTTTGGCCCCTCAGGCAGCGGCAAGACCGAACTGGCGGTGAACCTGGCCAAGGGCTATGCCCGGGCCGGGTTCAGCGTGGCCCTCGCCGACTTGGACACTGTCAGCCCGCTATTCAGATCCAGGGAGGCCGCCCGCGGCCTCCAGGCAGCGGCGGTGCGCCTGGTTGCCCCCCAGGGCGAGCTGCTCCAAGCGGACTTGCCCGCCGTGGCGGATCTGGCCGCCGCGTTCGGAGCGGATCGTGCGCTGTTTGACATCGGCGGCGGGGAAGCGGGTGCTAGGGCGCTCGGGTCCCTCCGGCACCGGCTGGAGGATGCCTTGGTCATGTTCATCATCAACACCAGGCGTCCGTTCACCGGGGATGTGGGAGGGATACTCCGCGCCCTCGCGGAAGTGGAAAGGGCTGCCCGGGTCAAGGCTGGCGGGTTCGTCGCCAACACCAACTTGGGGCTAGCGACAACCATGGCCACAGTTGAGACGGGACTGGCTATCACTACCCGGGCTGCCGCCTTAGCGGGACTACCCGTCCTGTTCACTGCCGTCCCAGCGCCCTTGGCGGCCCAGGCAGTTGCAGCCTGCCTGGGCACTCCCGTCTATGGCCTGGAACGGCACATGTTGCCGCCGTGGGAGAGGACGGACTCCATGTGAGGGAACGAGGTGAAGCAGTGGATAGTGAAGAACGCGTGAGTTTCAACGCAGACCGCTGCAAGGGATGCGGCCTGTGCGTGGACGCCTGCCCGAAGGGAATCATCGTCTTGGCTGAGCGCATCAACAGCAAGGGCTTCCCTCCGGCCGTTTGCACAGACCAGGCAGAGTGCACGTCCTGTGCGAGCTGCGCCCGGATGTGCCCGGACATGGTCATCACCGTGCGCAAGGGGGAGTGACGCATAGTGGCGGAAGCGATCCTCATGAAGGGCAACGAGGCCATCGCCGAGGCGGCCATCAGGGCCGGCTGCAGGTTTTTCGCGGGTTACCCCATCACCCCGCAGAACGAGATCCCTGAGTACATGTCCAGACGGATGTTCGAAGTGGGCGGCGTGTTCCTGCAGGCCGAGTCGGAAGTCAGCGCCATCAACATGCTCTACGGCGCGGGCGGCGCCGGGGCCAGGGCGCTGACCTCCTCTTCCGGGCCCGGCCTCAGCCTCAAGCAGGAAGGCATCTCCTATCTCGTGGGCTCCGAAGTGCCCTGCGTGATTGTGAACATCATGCGGGCCGGGCCAGGGCTGGGCGGCATCCAGGCCAGCCAGGCGGACTACTTCCAGGCCACAAGGGGGGGCGGCCACGGTGACTACCGCACCGTAGTGCTGGCCCCAGCCTCCTTACAGGAGTTGATCGACCTTACCGTCGAGGCCTTCGACATCGCCGACCGGTATCGCAACCCCGTACTCATCCTGGGTGACGCCGTGCTGGGGCAGATGATGGAGCCGGTGGTCCTCCCCGACATGCTCACGGCGTTCCCCGACAAGCCTTGGGCCACCACGGGCGCCAAGGGCAGGAAGCCCAACATCATCAACTCCCTCTACCTGATCCCTGAGCAACTCGAAGAGCACAACCTGGCTCTCCAGCGGAAGTTCAACCAGATGGAGGCGACCGAGGTCCGTTACGAGACATTGGACTGCGCCGCGGCTGAGGCCGTCATCGTCGCCTACGGGACCTCGGCCCGCATCTGCCGGGGCGCCGTTGACAAGGCCAAGGCGCTAGGGGTGAGGGCCGGGCTGTTCAGGCCAGTGTCCTTGTGGCCCTTCCCTGGCCGGGCGCTGCTCGAGGAGTGCCCCCGCGCCAAGCTGTTCCTGGTGGTGGAGATGTCCACCGGGCAAATGGTCGAGGATGTCCGGCTGGCAGTCTGCGGCCGGCAGGCCGTGCATTTCTACGGACGCACCGGTGGGATGATGCCCACCCCCGCTGGTGTGGCGGAGGAGATCCTGAGGCTGACGGGTCACAAGGGGGGACAGCGGTGAAAGACGTGTTCACCCGCCCCAGCGCCCTGGCGGATATCCCCATGCACTACTGCCCCGGCTGTACGCATGGGATCATCCACCGCCTGGTGGCTGAGGTCATCGATGAACTGGGGGTGGCTGACAAGACCATCGGCGTCGCCCCGGTCGGCTGCTCCGTGCTGGCCTACAAGTACTTCAACGTGGACATGCACCAGGCGGCCCACGGGCGGGCGCCTGCCGTGGCCACCGGCATCAAGCGGGTCCTCCCCGACCGGGTGGTCTTCACCTATCAGGGCGACGGGGACCTGGCCTCCATCGGCACCGCGGAGATCGTCCACGCTGCGGCCAGGGGCGAGCTCATCAGCGTGATCTTCGTCAACAACGCCATCTACGGTATGACAGGAGGGCAGATGGCCCCCACCACCCTGCAGGGCCAGGAGACCAGCACTTCGCCGGGCGGCCGCAAGGCCGAACGGGCCGGGCATCCCATCCGGGTGGCCGAACTGCTGCGGCAGCTGGATGGGGCTGCCTACCTGACCCGGGTGTCGGTGTATGACGCGGCCAGGGTCATCAAGGCGCGGGCAGCCATCAAGCGGGCCTTTCAGATCCAGCTCGAGGGCAAGGGGTTCAGCTTGGTGGAGGTGCTGTCCACTTGCCCGACCAACTGGGCCATGACGCCCAGGGAGGCCCTAGCCTGGTTGAAGGAGCGCATGGTGCCCCATTACCCCCTCGGCGACGTCAAGGTGGCGGAGGAGGTGACCGGGCAGTGACGCATCAGGTCATCATGGCAGGCTTCGGTGGCCAGGGCGTGATGTCCATGGGCCAGGTCCTGGCCTACGCCGGCATGCTGGAAGGCAAGCGGGTATCCTGGATGCCTTCCTACGGGCCGGAGATGCGGGGCGGGACGGCCAACTGCGGCGTGATCGTATCGGCAGGGCCCATCGGTTCCCCAGTGGTCACGGAACCCAACGGGTTGATCATCATGAACAAGCCGTCCCTGCTCAAGTTCGAGGGCGCACTGCAACGGGGCGGCGTGCTGGTCTACAACTCCTCCCTCATCGACAGCGTGCCTCAGCGCCAGGACATCAGGGTCATCGCTGTCCGCGCCAACGCCATCGCCGGCGAACTTGGCAACACCCGGATCGCCAACATGGTCGCCCTCGGCGCGTTCCTCGGGGCAACCCGGGCCGTGGCGGTGGGCTCGGTAGTGGAGTCCCTGCGCAAGGCGCTCCCCGCGCACAGGCATCACCTGATCCCCGTCAACGAACAGGCCCTGCAGAAAGGGCTCGAACTGGCTTAAGGGAGGCGCTGCCCCGCATACTACAGTGGGGTGGCGAAGTGATCCAATGGCGCTTGGGCACGGTCCGCTCGACGCTGAGGCTGCGTCAAGGGTTGGTGGAACTCGAGGTGGACTGCGAGGGCGGCGTGAGGCGCGCCCTGCTCTATGATGGCCTGACCGGGGAGGCCCAGCCTGGGGACACTGTGGTCCTGAATGCGACCGCGGTGGACTTGGGGTTGGGTTCCGGCGGCAGCGACTTTGTGGCCCACGTCTACCACCGCTTGCCTGAAGACAGGCCCGGCCCGGGCCACATCGTCAAGCTGCGCTACACCCCGTACCAACTGGCTTGCCTGGCCAGCGAGGAGCCGGCCAGCCCCCACCACGGGGATTTCCGGGCTGGGCCAGCCGGCTCTGAACTTAAGGGTATCCCAGTGGTGGCCTGTTGCCTCCACAGCCAGGTGGCCCCCGCCTGTGCTGCGGCTGCCGCCGCCGGCCGCCGTGTGGCCTATGTGCACACCGACGGGGGCGCGCTGCCGGCGGTGTTCAGCGACAGCGTCTGGGCGCTGCGGTCGGAGGGAGTCATCGCTGCGGTCGTGACGGCGGGACATGCCTTCGGAGGGGACTTGGAAGCGGTGGGTGTGCACTCGGGTCTGATCGCCGCCTGCCGTGCGGCTTGTGCTGAGGTGGTAGTGGCTGGGATGGGTCCAGGCGTCGTCGGAACGGGTACACGCTGGGGGACGACCGCCCTGGAGCAGGGGGAGATTATCAACGCCGCCGCCGTCCTGGGGGGCGAACCCCTGGCGGCGCTGAGGCTAGGCGCCGGGGATCCACGCGCGCGGCATCAGGGCGTGAGCCATCACTGCCTGACTAGTCTGGGCCGGGTGGCCATGGCGCGGGCTACCGTGGTGCTGCCTGTACTGGCCAGCGAGCGCCGCCGCGAATTGGTCACTGAGCTGGAGCGGGCAGGGGTGTTGCCCAAGCACCGGCTGGTGACGGCAAACGGTAACGCAGGCCTCAGGCTGCTGAAGGACTTGGGCATCCCCTTGCGGACCATGGGCAGGGATGAGATCGAAGCGGGCGAGTTCTTCGCGGCCGCCGCGGCCGCAGGGGCCGCCGCGGCTGGAACCGCCGCCAGGGGAAGGGATGAGCGGGGTTGAGATGGCAGGAAGCCCTGGCGGTGCGGGGCGCCCGGGCCGGGTGGTCACATAGCTTGATCCCAGCCGGCATACAGTCACTGGTGAGGGGTGAGGCCGGTGCGGGCTGCTGGCTTGGGTTGGGATGGGTTCCTCTTGTACCTCGAACGGCGGGCCGTGTCCCACCTGCTGGTGCTGGCTGTGCTCGTCGCCGGGGTGAGCGTGGGAGCCTTGGCCTCCGGGGCGCTGGCGGACAGCCAGAAGGCAGAGTTGTCCTCCCACCTCGGCGTGTACCTCCACGGCCTCGGCAACGACCTCACGACCCTGGACAGTGGCGCGATGCTAAGGCAATCGGCGCTGACCTACCTCAAGCTGTCCATCATCCTGTGGGCGCTGGGGGCCACGGTGGTCGCAGCCCCATTGGTGCTCGGGGTGGTCTTCGTGCGGGGGTTTGTCATCGGCTTCGCCGTCGCGTTCCTGGCCCAAGAACTGGGCTGGCAGGGGGTCGCCTTCGCGACGGTCGCGGTTTGGCCCCAGAACATCCTTGCGGTGCCGGGCATCGTGGGGGCAGGGGCGGCGGCTCTGAGTTATGCCGGCCAGGTAGCTTCCCGGAGGATGCGCAGGAAACGGACAGGGGACGGAGAAGACCTGCTCACCTACACCGTGATCACGGCGGTGTTTGTGGCTGTCCTGGGCATATCGGGACTGGTCGAGGCCTACATATCGCCTGCACTGATGCGGTTGGTCGCCCGCCTGCTGGGCTGACGCATACGTCGAGCATTGGGCTAAGGGGGAGTGCTGCATGATCGTCGGTGTGCCAAAAGAGATCAAGAACAATGAGAACAGGGTGGCCATCACCCCGGCAGGCGTGAGCACGCTGGCGCGTGCCGGGCATCGTGTGTTCATCGAGGCCGGGGCTGGGACAGGCAGTGGGTTCGCAGACGAGCACTTCCGGGCGTCCGGAGCCGAGTTGGTGGCCGACGCCAAGGCGGTATTCGATGCCGCGGACCTGATCTTAAAGGTCAAGGAGCCGCTGGAGCCCGAGTACGGCCTGTTCCGCACAGGCCAGATTCTCTTCACCTACCTGCACCTCGCCCCGGAGCCTGAGCTGACCCGCGCCCTCATGGATAAAAGCGTCCTTGCCATCGCCTACGAGACCGTCCAGCTCCCCGACGGTTCCCTGCCCTTGCTCACGCCCATGAGCGAGGTGGCGGGCCGGATGGCCACCCAGATCGGCGCCCAGTTCCTCGAGCGCCCCCAAGGCGGCCGGGGCATCCTCCTGGGTGGGGTACCGGGGGTCCCGCCCGCAGAAGTGGTCATCATCGGCGGGGGCAGCGTGGGTACCAACGCCGCCAAGATGGCCTGCGGCATGGGCGCCCAGGTCACGCTGCTCGACATCTCCGCCGACCGCCTGCGGTACCTTGATGACATCTTCGGCGGCCGCCTGCACACCCTCATGTCCAACAGCTACAACATCGCCGAAGCCGTGAAGCGGGCCGACCTGCTCATCGGGGCCGTGCTCATCCCAGGCGCCCGGGCGCCTAAGCTGGTGACTGAGGACATGGTCAAGACCATGCAGCCCGGCAGCGTCATCGTGGACGTCGCCATCGACCAGGGCGGGTCGGTGGCCACCATCGACCGGGTCACTACCCACAGCGATCCCACCTACGTCAAGCATGGGGTCGTGCATTACTCGGTGGCCAACATGCCCGGGGCGGTGCCGCGCACCTCGACCTTCGCCCTGACCAACGTGACCCTGCCCTACGCCCTGAAGCTGGCGAACCTGGGCTGGCGCAAGGCCATCGCATCCGACCCGGCCCTGGCCCTCGGCGTGAACGTCGCTAACGGGCATGTGGTGTACCAGGCCGTGGCCGATGCCCACAACCTCCCCTACGTCCCGCTGGCTGAGGCGCTCTAGCGACGGCCCTCCTGTGGCCCCAGGACATCGTCCTGGGGCCGCCGTCGTTCTATCGCCAGCCGACTGCACATATTCCTTCACCAGAGGTGGACCATAAGGACGGGAGGGGGCATCAGTGGTCCTGTCACTGGTGCGCCTGAGACGTCACGCCGCGCTGGTGTTGCGCATCGGCCTGGTGCTGCTCTGCGTCGGCCTCATCCTGCCGCGCTTGTTGGCGGTCATCACCGCCTATCTGTTCCCGCCCGGCACGGGGCCGGCTGTCGCCGGCCCTGGGGAGCCGGGCGCTTTGCCCGCCTGGGTCCGCTGGCTCCAGGGATGGTACTGGGGCCCGCCCTGACTGGGGCGGGCAGGGTCTAGAGGAATCAGGATAATTATGTTGAATAGGAAAGTCTGTCCAACCCATGTATAGACGGCTAGGCTTGGAGACAAAATGTCTCACAGCATAGCTGAGCAAAGGGGTAGGCCCAGTGCAGAGTCTGATCGGCGACTTCATCACATATCTCAGTGTCGAACGTGGGCTGGCGCTGAACACATTGGAGTCGTACGGAAGGGATCTCAGGCAGTACTCCGAGTTCCTTACCTCGGGCAAGTTCGTCGGCCCCGAGACAGCCACTAGGGCGACGGTCATCTCCTATCTGCTGCACCTCGAGAAGCAGGGCAAGGCCACAGCGACCATCGCCAGGCGGCTGGCTGCCCTGAAGTCGTTCTATCAGTACCTAGTCCGCGAACGCCTGTTGGACAGGGACCCCACGGCCAACCTGGAGTCGCCCAAGCTGCAGAAACGCCTGCCCAAGGTGCTCACCGTCAAAGAGGTGGAACTCCTGCTCAAGCAGCCCAACCCGATGACCCCCGCGGGCCTTAGGGACCGGGGCATGCTCGAATTGCTCTACGCAACCGGCATTCGTGTCTCGGAGCTGGTGGCGCTGGACGTGACCGATGTCAACCTGGAGATGGGTTATGTCCGCTGCTTCGGCAAGGGCGCCAAGGAGCGCATCGTCCCTCTCGGGTCCATCGCCCAGCGCAGCGTCCACGAGTACTTGTCCGCCGGTCGCGGGCGCCTGGTGCGCGACCCCGGCGAGGGCGCACTGTTCGTCAACCACCATGGGCGTCGCCTGACGCGGCAGGGTTTTTGGAAGATCGTCAAGAAGTACGCCCAAGACGCCAAAGTTGAGAAGGAGATCACCCCGCACACCTTGCGGCACTCCTTCGCCACGCATTTGTTGGAGAACGGCGCCGACCTGCGGTCGGTCCAAGAGATGCTGGGCCATGCGGACATCTCCACTACCCAGATCTACACCCACATCACCAAAGGACGCCTGAAGGAAGTGTATTCCCGCACGCACCCCAGAGCCTGAGACCGTGGGTGCGCCGAAAGGGTGAGCCGGTGGCCGTGCGACGGGCGCTGGTGGTGGTGCTCGACTCGGTGGGCGTTGGCGCCACCGAGGACGCGCCGCCTGAGGACAGGGGCGCCAACACCTTGAGTCATGTGGCGCAGGCGACAGGCCTGCGCTTACCTTATCTTACGGGCCTGGGGCTGGCCCACATCGCCGGAGTAGAGGGCTTGGGCCCCGCGCCCCTGCGGCCCTCAGCCGCCTACGGCCGGATGCGGCCGGCCTCGCCGGGCAAGGACACCCTCTCCGGGCACTGGGAGTTGTTCGGCCTGATCCTGGACGAGCCGATCCGCACCTATCCGGGCGGGTTTCCGCCGGAGGTCATCGCCGCCTTTGAGTTGGCTATCGGGCGCGAAGTCCTCGGCAACGTGGCGGCCTCGGGCACGGAGATCATCCAGCGGCTTGGCGGCGACCACCTCAGGACCGGCAAGCCGATCGTCTACACTTCGGCCGACAGCGTGTTCCAGATCGCGGCCCATGAAGGCGTGGTGCCGGTGGCCACCCTCTACGACTGGTGCCGGAGCGCCCGCAGCATCCTCATGGGCGACTTCACCGTCGGCAGGGTCATTGCCCGGCCGTTTGCCGGCCCTGTGGGGTCCTTCTACCGGACCAAGAACCGCAAGGACTTCGGCCTGGCGCCCCCTGGGCGCACGGTGCTGGACAGCCTGGTGGAGGCAGGCTTGCCCGTGGTGGGCATCGGCAAGATCCATGACATCTTCACCGGGCGGGGCCTGACCGCAAGCTGCGGCACCGGCTCGAATGCCGAAGGGCTGGCAGCCATCGGGGACGCCCTGAGCCGGATCGGCGGGGGGCTGCTCCTGGCCAACCTGGTGGACTTCGACATGCTGTTCGGCCACAGGAACGATCCCGCAGGCTATGCCGAGGCCCTCCGGGAGGCCGACTGCGGCCTGGCCGCCTTGGCCGCCTCCCGGCAACCCGGCGACCTGTGGCTTTTCGCCGCCGATCATGGTTGTGACCCCACGCACCCTGGCACAGACCACACCCGGGAGTATGTGCCTGTGCTGGCGCTGGGGTTGGGCGAGGGGGACCTGGGTACACGCAACACATTCGCGGACGTAGGGGCGACGGTGGCCGACTGGCTGGGTGTGACCTGGCTGGGCCCCGGTGAGTCCTTGGTCTAGGGGGGGAGTTAGAGCTGAGAGCAGACCGCCAACTGCGGGACGCAGTGTCCCACCTGAAGGGGGCCCTGGACGGGTGCACCCCTAAGGTTGCCTTGATTCTGGGTTCGGGCCTGGACGGGATCGCTGCCCTAGTGGAACCGGCCGGGCGGGAGCCCTACGCGCACATCCCAGGCATGCGGGGAACCAGCGTCCCGGGCCATGCTGGCGAACTCCTGTGGGGACAGCTGGCCAACTGCCCGGTCGCTGTTTTCAGAGGGCGCATCCACTACTACGAAGGGCACGATCTGCCGGCGGTGGTGTTCCCAGTGCGCCTGGCTAGGGCGCTGGGGGCCCGGGCAGTGCTGCTGACCGCCGCGGCGGGCGGCATCGCCCCGGCCCTCGCCCCCGGTGACCTCATGCTCATCACGGACCACCTCAACCTGATGGGCGCCAACCCCTTGCGCGGGGTGGACGGGGGCCACAGGTTCGTGGACCTCACCAGGACCTACGCTCCTGAACTGCAGACCTTGTGCCTGGCTGCCGGCCGGTCGGTGGGCGTTGAAGTCAAGCAGGGCGTGTATGCGGCGGTGGCAGGACCATCCTATGAGACCCCCGCCGAGATCAGGTACCTCGGACTGCTCGGCGCAGACTGCGTCGGCATGTCAGTGGTTCCTGAAGCCATCGTCGCCGCCCAGGAAGGCCTGCGTACGCTGGCCATAGCCGTCATCGCCAACCAGGCGGCGGGCCTGGGCGGGCACGGGGTGGAGCACGCGGATGTGCTGAGGCATGTCGCCCAGGCCGCCAAGAAGCTAGGTACACTCGTGTCTGCCTGCCTGCCGGGGATGGCTGCCCTTGCCGACGGCCTATGAGCTGATCGAGGCCAAGAAGCGCGG
>JBFMBV010000009.1:0-59962 GCA_040755005.1 Bacillota bacterium | reverse complement strand
GCCCCGGAAACCTTTAAGGTAGCCGGTGGTGGAGGGCAATCCTAGGTCGATGCACTCGTGAAGCAACCTTTCTGCAAGCCCGCAAGGGCAAGCTAGCGCGCTGTTTAGTTTTCAGGGACCGGCCATGCCGCCGGTCCCCCGCACGCACCCCGGCCCAAAGTGGCCCGGGGAGGCGGCCAGCACCTTGACAACTGCACAGTGAGATGAGATTTCACCGAGGTCCACCCTCAGCGATGGGGGTGAGACTTAAGTGGAGTCCGAGCGCTGAAAGCGATTCCTTAGTGACGAAGAGGTCAAGTTACTAAGGGCGCACGGTGGATGCCTATGGCGTCAAGAGCCGACGAAGGACGTGGTAAGCTGCGATAAGCTTCGGGGAGCCGCAAACAGGCGTTGATCCGGAGATGTCCGAATGGGGCAACCTGGCGCGAGTAATGTCGCGTCATCCGTACCTGAACACATAGGGTACGGAAGGGCACCGGGGGAACTGAACCATCTAAGTACCCCGAGGAAGAGAAAACAAACGTGATTTCCCTAGTAGTGGCGAGCGAACGGGAAACAGCCTAAACCTGCTGGATGTAAGGCCACAGCCGTTGTCCGGTGGGGGTAGTTGGGACCTGGTGATGGTGCGTTGTGGCGCACCAGGGGAGTTACCAAGGTGATGCTTAGTCGAACGGTCTGGGAAGGCCGGCCATAGAGGGTTAGAGCCCTGTAGGCGAAAAGCAGCACCCTCCCTATCCAGGCACCCGAGTACCGCGGGGTAACCGACCCTGCGGGAATCTGGGAGGTCCCCCTCCTAAGGCTAAATACGTCTTGACGACCGATAGTGAACGAGTACCGCGAGGGAAAGGTGAAAAGCACCCCGGGAGGGGAGTGAAATAGAACCTGAAACCGTGCGCTTACAAGCAGTCACAGCCTGGGGTTAACCCAGGTGGTGGCGTGCCTATTGAAGAATGAACCGGCGAGTTATTGCATGCAGCGAGGTTAAGGGCCACAGGTCCGGAGCCGTAGCGAAAGCGAGTCTGAATAGGGCGATTGAGTTGCATGCAATAGACCCGAAACTGGCGTGATCTACCCATGGCCAGGGTGAAACGAGTATAACAGCTCGCGGAGGCCCGAACTCATTAGCGTTGAAAAGCTATGGGATGAGCTGTGGGTAGGGGTGAAATGCCAATCGAACCCAGAGATAGCTGGTTCTCCCCGAAATAGCTTTAGGGCTAGCCTCAGGGGTGAGTGACGGCGGTAGAGCACTGATTGGGCTAGGGGCCCAACAAGGTTACTGAACCCATTCAAACTCCGAATGCCGTTACTTTAGACCCTGGGAGTCAGACTGCGGGGGCTAAGCTTCGTAGTCAAAAGGGAAACAGCCCAGATCGTCAGCTAAGGTCCCTAAGTCCAGGCTAAGTGATAAAGGATGTGGATCTGCCCAGACAACCAGGATGTTGGCTTAGAAGCAGCCACCATTCAAAGAGTGCGTAATAGCTCACTGGTCGAGTGGGTCTGCGCCGACAATGATCGGGACTCAAGCCTGGCACCGAAGCTGCGGATGCTGTCCGTTAAGGATGGCGTGGTAGGGGAGCGTTCCGTCGGCGGCGAAGCTGTGGTGTAAACCGCGGTGGAGCTGACGGAAGTGAGAATGCCGGTATAAGTAGCGAAAAGTGGGGTGAGAATCCCCACCGCCGAAAGCCCGAGGTTTCCTGAGGAAGGCTCGTCCGCTCAGGGTTAGTCGGGACCTAAGCCGAGGCGTCTAGCGTAGGCGATGGACAATCGGTTGATATTCCGATACCACCTTATGTACCGCTACTAGCGATGGGGGGACGCAGGAGGGTAGGCACAGCGGGCCGTTGGTCGTGCCCGTCCAAGCCCGTAGGGAGCCCTGGTAGGCAAATCCGCCGGGGAGTCCTGAGAGGCGATGGGGAGCGAAATTACAGTAGCGAACTGACCGAACCCATGCTGCCCAGAAAAGCCCCTAGCGAGGTACAAGGTGCCCGTACCGTAAACCGACACAGGTAGGCGAGGAGAGAATCCTAAGGCGCTCGGGAGAACCCTCGTTAAGGAACTCGGCAACATGACCCCGTAACTTCGGGAGAAGGGGTACCCCATTAGCTTAAGGGTGAACAGCCCAAGGGCGAGGGGGGCGCAGAGAAACGGCCCAAGCGACTGTCTAACAAAAACACAGGTCCGTGCGAAGCCGAAAGGCGACATATACGGGCTGACGCCTGCCCAGTGCTGGAAGGTTAAGGGGAGGGGTTATCCTGCAAGGGAGAAGCTCTGAACCGAAGCCCCAGTGAACGGCGGCCGTAACTATAACGGTCCTAAGGTAGCGAAATTCCTAGTCGGGTAAATTCCGACCCGCACGAATGGCGTAACGACTTGGGCGCTGTCTCGACGAGGGACCCGGTGAAATTGTGTTACCTGTGAAGACGCAGGTTACCCGCGGCTGGACAGAAAGACCCCGTGGAGCTTTACTCTAGCCTGCCATTGGATTTTGGTACTTGATGTACAGGATAGGTGGGAGACTGGGAAGCATGGGCGTTAGCCTGTGTGGAGTCAACGGTGGGATACCACCCTTTAAGTATCGAAGTTCTAACCTTGGGCCGTGAAACCGGTCTAGGGACAGTGGCTGGTGGGGAGTTTGACTGGGGCGGTCGCCTCCCAAACTGTAACGGAGGCGCCCAAAGGTTCCCTCAGAATGGTTGGAAATCATTCGTAGAGTGCAAAGGCACAAGGGAGCTTGACTGCGAGAGAAACACCTCGAGCAGGGACGAAAGTCGGGCTTAGTGATCCGGTGGCACCGAGTGGAAGGGCCATCGCTTAACGGATAAAAGTTACCCCGGGGATAACAGGCTAATCTCCCCCAAGAGTCCACATCGACGGGGAGGTTTGGCACCTCGATGTCGGCTCATCACATCCTGGGGCTGAAGTATGTCCCAAGGGTTCGGCTGTTCGCCGATTAAAGTGGTACGTGAGCTGGGTTCAGAACGTCGTGAGACAGTTCGGTCCCTATCCACCGTGGGCGTAGGAAACTTGCAGGGAGCTGCCCCTAGTACGAGAGGACCGGGGTGGACGAACCGCTGGTGTACCAGTTGTCCCGCCAGGGGCATACGCTGGGTAGCCATGTTCGGAGCGGATAAGCGCTGAAAGCATCTAAGCGCGAAGCCGGCCCTAAGATGAGGTTTCCCACTCAGCAATGAGGTAAGACTCCAGGCAGACCACCTGGTAGATAGGCCGGAGGTGTAAGCGCCGTAAGGCGTTGAGCTGACCGGTACTAATAAGTCGAGGACTTGACCCTTCACAGAAGGAACGCAATCTCAGCGCTTGATATCTCACTGTGCAGTTGTCAGGAGGCCGGCCGTAATGGGCGGCGACTGAAGCGGATCGCGATGGCGCGATCCGCGGAAGGAGTCCCGTGCGCTACAGCGCACGGGAAGGGGAAACACCCGTTACCTTTGATAAACGCATATCGGTTTCCGGTGACAATGGCGGAGGGGAAACACCCGTGCCCATCTCGAACACGGCAGTTAAGCCCTCCAGCGCCGATGGTACTTGGGGGGAGTCCCCCTGGGAGAGTAGGTCGTCGCCGGGAAGTCTTACATCGCTGAAGCCCCCACCTTAGGTGGGGGCTTCGTACATTCAAGCATCCAGTGGCTGGCTTACGTCGACTCACGGGCGGAGCCGGAAGTGGTGAGGACCTTCCTCGATGCCGGCTTTCGTACCGCAAGCGGATGGGTCGTTCCGGTAGGAAGCGCGGTATCCTCATGGAGGGGTATCTGACGGAGACTGGACGGACGGTGCTGTGCCGCCGCTACAATGGCAGGCACTGGCAGGGCGGCTACCGCGGGTTGCCTTTCCGGCATGGCGGTCGGCCAGGCCTGACCCGCTTCCGCGGCGCTACAAAGCACACGGAGGCGGGTGCGCACCCGCCTCCGTGTGCTGTGCTGCCGACGGAGTAGGCTCAAGCATCAGCTCGTTGTCGCCCCTCTAGACCGGTACCGCAGTATGGGCAGGCAACAAACTCGATGTCCCCCAACCTGCCGCAGTTCGGGCACTTGTTCCGCAGCGCGATACCACAGTGCGGACAGGCTACGTAGTCTGACGCGATCCCCTTCCCGCAGTGCGGACAGCAGGCCGCTTCTGGAACAGCGGGGGGAGGTGCGGGCCGAGGCTGCGGGGCAGCTTCAGGCTGCGCCTGTTTCTTCTTGCTGGCGCCGGACACTGCCAGCACCAACCCGAGGATCAGCGCCAAGACGATGGACATTTGGCCTGACTGGCTCCTGCTGGCCGGCTCTCCGGACAGGGCAGCCCCAACGGCAACTATCATGAGGATTACCCCGGGTAGCCACCCCAAAGCAAATCAACTCCTCACTACAGCCTTCGTCGCATACTATTCGACGCCGACCGGCGCATCCCTCTGTGGTGCCACATCTACACCCGCTGTCCACTCACTTAAGTCAACTGTCGGGTAGACTACGCGGCGGTAGTCGGCGGCCTTGTCCTTGGCGATGGTGGCGTCAATGCCCACCTTGGTCTGGCGTCCCAGGGAGTCGGTGGTGGGGTCGTTCTCCATCCCCTGGGCGTAGGGCACCATGAACAGGTCGCGGGTGGCGTCCACCCTGGTGGAGACGGCCCACAGCACATCGGCGGGATCATAGATGTCTACGTCGGTGCCGACGACGATGGCCATCTTGATGTTCACGTGGGTCATCAGGGCCGCTAGGGCCACGTTCTTCGGTTCGCCCTCATTCTGCTTGTCGATCTGGATGACAGCCAGAAAGCCTCCGGAGTAGGGCGTCAGGTGGACGCCTCTGACGTTGGGGGATACATGGGAAACGAACCGCTTCAGCATGGGTTCGCGCGAGACCACGTTGCCGATGCACACATGCTCGAAGGAAGCTGGGATGATGGTCTGGAAGATGGGGTTCGTCCTATGGCAGATGGCCGAGATCTCGATGACCGGAGTCTGGTAGCCCTCGCCATAGTGGCCGGTGAACTCAGCCAGGGGGCCTTCGTCGATGCGCTCCCCGGGCAACACGTGGCCTTCCAGGAGGATCTCGGCGAAGGCGGGCGCCTCCAGGGGCACCGTGGCGCAAGGGGCGACCTCCATGGGCGCGCCGCGCAGGGCGCCGGCGATCTCGATCTCGTCGTACTCCACCCGCACTCCAGCGGCCAGCATCACCCGGGGGTCGAGGCCGATAGCCACGCACACGGGCATGGGCTTGCCAGTGGCTTCAGTCGCCTCATAGAAGCGGCGGATGTGCCGCCAGGCGTTCATCATCATGGCGAAGCGGTTGCGGCCCTTGACCTGCAGCCGGTTGTAGCCGTAGTTCTGGCGCCCGGTGGCGGGATCCTTGGAGATCATCACCCCGCCGGTGATGAACTTGCCGCCGTCACCGGCGTTGTGCAGCGGGATGGGCAGCGAGGCGAGGTCCACGGCGGCGCCAGTGATGACGTGCTCCATGAAGGCGCCCCGTTCCACCCGCACCGGTTTGACAGGGTTGTCGATGGCATGGCCCATCTTCTCGGCCACCTCAGCCAGGGCGCACTCCATGGCCAGCGCGATCCTGGGCATGGACCCGACCACTCCGGCCACCAGGGGGATGCCGGACGGGTGGTCCAGGTTCGTGAAGATGGGCGCGGGGCCGCCTCTCTTCAACAACGCGGCGCTCACGGCCGGGGCTTCCAGGTCCAGTTGGGCGGGTTTCGTGATTTCGATGAGCTCCCCGTTGGCCTTGAGCACCTTAAGGAAACTGCGCAGGTCGTTGAAGGACATCTCATTCACCTCTTGACAGTGTCTTGAGCCTATTGTACTGGGTGTTCCCCGGCGAGGGCCTGCCGGCCTGCTTCCATCTGCAGGGCGAGGCGGGCTAGCCGCTGGCCGAGCTTGCGCAAGGAGTCGGTCCCTACGGTGTCTTCCTCGGTCCCGGCGGCGCCCTTGTCATGGGACCACACCATCGCCCCTGAGTAGTTGCCGGGCTCATTCCCGATGAAGATGAGGCCCCGGGCCATCATCCCATGGGCCAGCGCGCTCATGGCGATCTCCTGCCCGCCGTGGCGCGTGCCGCCTACGGTGATGCCCGCAGCCAGCTTGTCCCGCAGCACCCCCCGGCGGACATGGTGGATGGGCCGCCATCGGCTGATGAAGGCCTGCATCTGCGGGGTGACGTTCATGGCGTACACGGGCGAGGCGACCAGGATGGCATGAGCGTCCATGATCTTCGGGTAGAACTGCTCCATGTCGTCCTCGAGCCGGCAGAGCTTCTGGTTCCGTTTGCACCAGTCGCAGTGGTTGCACGGGCCGACGCCCTTGCCGTGCAGGGAGATGAGTACCGTCTCAACGCCATCCAGTTCGCGCGCGGCGGCCAGGGCTAGCTCCAGCGCCCGGTAGGTGGAGGACTTACGCGGGCTGCCGTTGACGCCCAGGATCCTTACCCTTACCAATAGACCCAACCTCCTGTACTGGACTCAACCCGGGCCCTGCTCGGCGGGTTTGGTCCCGGTGGAAAACCAGTCTAAACAGCGCGCAGCAAATTTCAGCTAGCCTACATGAGTGGTTCCACAACACCCGCTGGATTCCTGCCCGAATCAGCCGAGCGGGGCCCGCTCAAGGCCCCGCCATGGGTCTGAAAGTCAACCTACTTGCCGATCAGCGCGATGATTCCTCCCGCGATGAGCAGTATACCCCCGGAGCCCAGGGAGATTTCGGGCACGAAGTACCCGATCAATCCTGTGGCCAGCATCAACGGGCCGCCCACCTTCTGCCGGTTGAGGGCCTTGAGCCCGCCACCCAGTCCGACGGCACTAAGCACGACGGCCAGGCAGGCGAAGAGCATGCTGGTTCCCAACAGCCAGGGGGGGCGGCTGCTGATGGCCAGCACCCACCGCAATGACGTCGCCGAACTGAGCAGGCCCAGACAACCCCCGACAATGCCGAGGATGCCTCCGAACATGCGCACTGCGACCCGCACCCCTTTCACAAGACAGACGTTGCAGCGGTTAAGATGCTGTCAACGGGGTGAGTTCACCACGGTCACTGTCCCCGAGGTCCAGGTATCCCAGTGGGCGGGGTCATCCTCCTTGCCAAGGGGCCTCAAAGCTGAGAGGACAAGGTAGTAGTCGCCGTCCGGCACGAAGGCGCCCTTGCGGCCTGTGCCGTCCCAAGCCGCGGCGAAGAAGGCGGTTGGGCCGGAGTTGCGCGGCATGTAGTCGATGTCCAGGATCCGGCCCAGATTCCGCCCAGTGGCTGAGGCAAACACCTCCACACGGAGTTTGGCGGCTTGACGCTGGAGGTTGAAGAGCACATAGGCCAAGTCGCCTGCCGCCAAGTCGAGGGTCAGCGTTGCAGCCTTGACGTACGCTGTGCCCTGCAGAGTTGCCAGCCATGGGAAGCCGTACGTCCCGCCGGTCCCCAGCGACGGCAGGGCTTGATAGTCCCCGGTGAAGCCGAGGTAGGGCACGGACAGCACCGGGCCGCCATCGTTGGGCGCCAGGCGGATGTACCCGCCGAAGAGGCGCTCCGCCGTCGCCGGCGGGGTGATGGTCACGGTCACCAGGGTCTCGCCGCCGGGCGCCAAGTTCAGGGGCGGGGGCAGCGTAGCCGTGGCGTAAGTGGTCGACAGGGACGGCGCGAACACGTTATGGTCAGTGGTCAGGCCCGGCGCGTGGGTGAAGGTGTAGGTCACCGGGGTTGCTGACTTGCTCTCCACAGTCAGGCTGACGGCGACCGGCCCGCTAACCGGGCCAAGGGACACCTTGGCCGGCTCTATCCTGGCCCCTGCGGTCAGGGCCGCTAGGACGTTGGCCAGGCCCGCGCCCTGCCGGTGGACCGGCAGGAGATGGGGGTAGCCCAGGTCGGGACGCCACAGGGACGGCGTGGCGGTGTTCAGTAGCATCGCCCCCACCGCCGACGGCCTGAGGTCTGGGTAGGCCTGGAGGAGCAGGGCGGCAGCCCCTGCGATGTGCGGGGCGGACATGCTGGTGCCGCTCAAGGTCGCGTAGCCGCCCAAGGCGAGGGGGTAGGTGGAGTGGATGGAGCCGCCCGGTGCCGACAGGTCAGGCTTCAGCGCGAGGTCCGGCGACGGTCCCCAGGAGGAGAAGCCGGACATCATCCCGCCGGTGCGGTTCGGGCAAGGCAAGCGTGTGTCGGTCCAGGTGATGGACACTACACCCGCTGCGTCGAGGGCAGCGCGGATCCGCAGCCCATCCTCCATGCTGATGCCCACGGCCGGGATCCAGTCCCCAGCGCCGCCGAGGGTGCCGCTGAACACGCCGGGGGCGTTGTTGTAGATGATCGCCCCGACCGCGCCCCTGGCTTTGGCCATCGCCACTTTGTCGGCGAAGGGGGCGGCGCCGCGCTGGATGAGGGCCACCTTGCCCGCGACATCCACTCCCGCATAGTCCGACTCCCGGTAGCCCAGGCCAACATGGGCGATGGCGTGGCTCCCTGATGTGAACACAGGGGGAGAGTGGGTCATGGTCACGTACCCGACAGGGGTCCCGTCAGGTAGGCGGAACACCGGCAAGAGGCTGTGGGTGTTGTCGAAGCTGGCCACGGCCAGCGTCTTGCTTCCCACCGACGGGGCCCCTCCGCCGAACAGCCCGCTGGTACCGTTGTTGCCTTGGGAGGCAACCACCACCACGCCTCGGTTCACCAGCCGGTCAGCGCCCTGGGCGGTCGGATACTGGGGCCACTGGAAGGCGGAACCGATACTCAGATTGACGACGCGGGCGCCGTCCACCAAGGCCCGCTCCATGGCTGCTAGCATCACGTCGGCGAGCGTCGTGCCCTGCTGACCAAACACCTTGTACGCGAGGAAGTTCACGCCTGGCGCCACCCCGCGGATGGTCCCATTCGCTCCGATGATACCCGCCACGTGGGTGCCGTGACCGCGGGGATCCATGGGGTCAGGGTCAGGGACGGGGATGCGCTTGGCCGGGTCCCTAGCGTCGAACCCGTCACCCACCAGGTCCCAGCCGCCGACCACCCGGAAGCCGGGGCCGTAGCCTCCCCCGAGGTCCGGGTGGTTATAGTCGATGCCAGTGTCGATGACCGCTACCAGCACCCCGGTGCCGTCGTACCTGAGTTCCGCATAGGTCTCAACTGCGGCGATCATGTCCCGGCTGGTGAGCAACTCCGGCACGGCATAGTGCACGACGGGCCAGACCGCCTTGACACCGGGCAAGGCTGCGACGGCCGGGAGGTCAGCGCTGCGGATTTCCAGGGAAAAGCCGTTGAAGAGCGTCCCGTATACATAACGCTCCCTCAGACGGAGACCTCTTCCCTTTACCTGCGCGCGGAAGGCGTCATGCTCGGCGCCGATGGCGCCGGGCGGCAGGCCGTCAGCGTCGGCCAGGGGACGGCCGGCTAGTTCGACAAACACCAGCTCAAGGGCAGCCTCGGCGAGTCCGGCCTGGGGGTTCTCGTCGGCCATGACCGTTGTAGGCAGGCATAGCGTCAACAGGGTCAGCACCAGCACCAGAGACAACCTTCTTTGCATGTCAGCGCCCTCCTTCATGGCGGGGGGGGGGACAGTCCCATCCACGCAGTGACAGGTTCTACATAACACTGCCAGTCCCTGCCATTATCTACGGCTTCTCTTCGTCAGGAACCGCATGCCTGCGCGCAGGGCAAACCCCGCCAGACTGGGCTCCGAGGGGGCGCCGGCCAGTTATGTAACCGCGGTGGGACTGGCATGGCGAGAGCTGTCGAGGGATTCTGCTGCTGGCTAGCAGGTTTGACGGGGTCCGGAGCAGTGTGGGATAATGACTGCGCGGACGCTGAAGGAGGATCCGAAGTGTTCTTCCACGACTATGCCATCCAGGCCTTGGCGCCCCACCTACCGCTGAGCCCGGGGGCCATTGGAGCCCTGCTGGAGACGCCCCCCGACCGCGTCCTGGGCGACATCGCCTTTCCCTGTTACGGTTTGGCCCAGAAGTGGCGGAAGGCGCCAGCCAGCATCGCCACAGAGTTGGCGACTAAGCTGGACCTGACCTCCCCGCTGGCAGGGGCTACGGCTGTCGGCCCCTATGTCAACTTGCGCCTGGACAGGCCCGCGGCCGGCAAGCTCTTGCTCGAGCACGTTCTGGCCAAGCCCGACGCTTGGGGGGGGTCAGGGGAGGGGGAGGGCTGCACCGTCTGTATCGACTTCTGCTCCCCGAACGTCGCCCGGCCCCTGCACCTGGGCCACCTGCGCTCAACCGTCATCGGCAAAGCCTTGTCTAGGCTGTATGCAACCCTGGGGTACCGGGTTGTGCGCATCAACTTTCTGGGGGACTGGGGCACCCAGTTCGGCAAGCTCATCGCGGGCTGGAAGCGCTGGGGCGACCAAAGCAAGGTTCAGGATGACCCTATCGCTGAGCTGGTCAGGGTGTACGTCAGGTTCCATGCTGAGGCCAAGACCGCTCCCGCCCTTGAAGCTGAGGGGCGGGCGTGGTTCAAGAGACTGGAGGCGGGCGACCGGGAAGCGCGGGCACTCTGGGAGTGGATCCGCGAGCAGAGCCTGGCCGGCTTCGCCAAGACCCTGACCTTATTGGACGTGGAATTCGACAGCTACGCCGGAGAGGCGTTCTACCATGACAAGAATCAGGCTGTGGTCGACCTGCTGGAGGCCAGGGGCCTCCTGGTGGAGAGCGAAGGGGCCAAGGTGGTGGAGTTGGAGGGGATGCCCCCCTGCCTGATCCTGAAGAGCGACGGCGCAACGCTGTACGAGACCAGGGACATCGCCGCCGCCATGCATCGCCAGGCGACCTACCGGCCGGCGCGCAGCCTGTACGTGGTGGACTCGGGCCAGTCCCTCCACTTCCGGCAGGTGTTCGCCGTCATCGAGCGGCTGGGTGAGCCCTGGGCCGGAAATCTGGAGCACGTCGGCTTCGGCGTGATGAGGGTCGGGGGGAAGCGCCTGCGGACGCGGGCCGGTGAGGTCGTGTATCTGGACGACGTCCTGGCGCAGGCCATAGCCTTGGCGAGGGAAGAGCTGGAACTGCGCAGCCCCGGGATGGACGGAGCGGAGGAGATCGCTAGGTCAATCGGCGTCGGCGCCGTCATCTTCAATGACCTGAGGCAGCACAGGCTGCATGACATCGATTTCGACCCTGACGAGGCGATCAGCTTTGATGGGGAAACCGGACCCTATGTGCAGTACGCCCACGCCAGGTGCCGCAACGTGCTGCGCCGGGCGGGTCTGGCCCCAGGCGAGGTGGAGGCCCCAGCCGACCCGGTGCTGGCAGGAGAGCCCGAATGGGCGTTGCTGTCGGCCATGGCGGCTTTTCCCGCGGCCGTGCAGACCGCGGTCCGCCGCAACGAACCGCACGTCCTCGCCCGCGTGCTGCTGGACACAGCCAAGGCCCTGAGCCGCTTCTACCACGACTGCCCGGTGCTGAAGGCTGGGGAGGGGGCCAGGCAGGCACGCTTGGCGTTGGTAGCGGCTACGGCCGTCACCCTGAGGCGGGGCCTGTGGATGCTCGGCCTGGAGGCGCCCCTGATGCGGGCTGATTGACGCAGGGACGAGGTGCAGAGACACGCCTTAGAGAAGACGGGCCCACCAAGCAGGCGGGCCCGTCGGGGCATAGGCAGACGTCAGGTGCGCGCGCTGGGATCCCGGGCCAGCGGGAGCCTGATGGTACAGGTGGTCCCCCGCCCCGGCTCGCTGGCCAGGTCCACCGAGCCCCCGTGCTGGCGAACCACGTCGCGTACCAGCGCCAGGCCGAGCCCGGTACCGCGCGTACCCTTGGTGGTGAAGAACGGTTCGAACGCCTGGGCCAAGACCTCCCGGCTCATGCCGTGACCGCTGTCGCGGACTACGAGCACCGCGTCGGCGTCGTCACCCCGGGCGCTGACATCCAAGCGCCCACCGTCAGGCATAGCGTCGGCGGAGTTCAGCACCAGGTTGACGAGGACCTGGGTCAGTGCATGTGGGTTCGCCTTCATCGGCAATGGCTCGCTGCAGTCTACACGGTGCTCGATCTCTTGGCGCCGCAGGTGGGTTTCCAGCAGGGCCAGGCAGGAGGCGATGACCTCCCTAAGGTCACACAGGATGCATGCGTTGCTCTCCCCGGGGCTGGACAGGAACCGGATCCGTTCGACCATGGCTGCAGCCCCGGTGGCGGCAGCCTCGATGGCGCTGAGATAGGCCAGGCCCTTGTCGCCGCAGATGTGGGCGCGTAGGGCCTGACTGGCCCCGGCGATGGCCGTGACCGTGTTATTGACGTCATGGGCGATGCCTGCGGCGAGGGTGCCGACGGCCCGCATCCGCTCGAGATGGACCTGGGACCGCGTCGACCGGGCGCCGCGGACGACGGCCCCTGCGAGGCGCCCGATGGTCTCTCCCAACGCCAGGTCGAGGACGTGGAAGCGCCTGCCTTGGGGCGCCCGGACTGAGACATGGCCCAAGACAGTCCCATCATCGCTTAGAGGGATGAGCATGACCTGTACCTGCTGTCCGGGCGGGCAGCCACTCCCGATGAGGATCTCCACCGTGGGCCTTCCCCCCACGAGTGTGTCCGGATCAGGGGCACCGACCGCGCGGCCAGGGCCGTGGGCCAATCCGGTGCCTGTCCGGGACCATACACCCCGGCGGACTGGCTGCGGCGGCGAGCCTTCCAGCAGCCAAAAGCAGACCGCTTCAGGTTGGGTCACCCGGGCGATCTCTGCGCTGACAGCATCCCCCACATCGGACAGGGCAGCGTTGGCCTTGTCCCAGCTGCGCCGCTCGGCGAGGAGGCCCATCAGCGCGGCCTCCACCGCCAGCCCTTCTCGGTGCTGTAGGGACTGCAGGATCAGGCCCAGGATCTCGCCGGTCATCGCAGCGGTCAGCCGGTCGTCCTCGTTGAAGGCCTGACTGGCCGAGTGGCATGCCGCTATCACCCCGAAGGGCTGTCCGGCGGCCTGGATGGGCGCCAGCAGCAGGCTGCGGGCGCCCACACGGGCATGGCTCAGGATAGCCGTGCCGCTGGCAAAGGACTGCCAGGCAACGGATCCGGCGGGCAGTACCGCGGGAAAAGCTGCGGGAGGAGACGCCGGGCAGACCAGGCTGAGGGTGTCGCCCTCCGCCGCCCGAAGGTAGACGGCCCCTTCCTGGGCACTGACCGCGCCCGTTAGGGCGATGATGGCCTGTCGGCAGACGGCATCGTAGCCCAGTTCCGGGGCAAGGCCCTGCTGGAGGAGGAACTGGAGCGCCTCCTGCCGGCGGGCCTGAAGGATGAGGTTTGACGTGAAACCGACGAGTACGGACAGTTGCTTGGGGCCGACCGGTTCCGCCGGGATGAGGCCGGGGGGTCGGTAGAGAGGGTTCCAGACGAGTTTGCCCCCGCACCACATGAAGTCATGGCCATAGCCTACGGCTAGATAGTGACCGAAACTGAGCTCAGCCATGGCGAACAGACCTACTGTGACCAAGGCCGTGTTCCTGGCCACGCGGCTCATCTGTAGCCCAAACTCGGCCAGGCAGTGCCAATCGTCGGGCAGAGTCGGCATCTTCACCACCGCCCAGCAGCGGGCTGGGTCGGCGAGCAGCGGCATGTGGGCGGAGAGGCGGGCCAGGGCCCGGGCCGAGTCGAACTGGCCGCCGGTCAGGTAGACCTCCGCTGAGTCCAGTGGGACCAGCTTGCCCTGGGCCACGTCTGCTGCCGTGTCCCGGCCCAGGGCTGCCAGCCGGTCCAGCACGCCGGCCAGTTCGCTGGGGGCTAGGACTACGGTGACTTTCTCCCCAATCTCCAGGGCCTGCAGGACAACGTGAGTAGCCAGGGAGAGGCACTCATCTGCCGACGCGGTGAGTGCCGCACAATGGCTCCCTGGGGGCAGGTCGCGGGTGCAGCCGAGCAGGCGGCTGGATGCGGGCATAGTCGCTCTTCCTCTAGGAGACCACTAGTATGAGCATGGGAACGCAGGTATTGAGTTCTCCAGGCTGCTAGGAATTTCCTGCTTGAATTGGGCGTGAAGGAATCTTGATACTGGCGGCGTAACCAGACCGCACAGATGGCCACCAGATGCGGTCTAGGAGGGGGCTCGTTACATGGAGAAGGCAGTCAGGATCCTGTCTGCCGTACTGGTGACCGCTTCGCTGGGAGGGTGCGGCCCCTTCACGAAGCTGCCCAACATCGGCGGCGGGAACTTGCTGGGGACGCTCCCGTCCACGCCCCCCAGCCTGGAACTGCGTGGGTTCCTGCCGACCCAGGAGGGTTTCGTGGGGACCTACCACGGCACCGCCGAGTATGGTCATCAGGAGGAGCTGGTGGCGCTGGACGAGGCCGCAGGCGAGGCCCGCTACCTCGTCCGCGGCGAGGTGTACGACGCCTCAGGCGGTGAGGCCCCCGGTGATCACTCCCTCAAGCTTCGCTACACGGTCCGTGGCGACGTCCTCTCCCGGACCCTGCTGGGCGCCCAGCGGCTCATGGACAACCGCTTCCCCGAGCTCGAACTGCTGAAGGCGCCACTCAACCTCCAGACGCAGTGGACCCAGACCGTCCGCGATCAGCAAGGTGCCGAGGTAACCCTCGACTGCCGTGTCACCGCCGACACGACTGTGGACGGCAGGCGCACGGTCACTGTACGCTATCAGGCGCGGGGAGGACCCTACTTTGAGGAACGGACCTTCCGGCAGGGCGCCGGCGTTGTCTCGCTTACCATGCCCTTCATCAGCGGCAGGGACCGGTTCGAGATCGGCTACGCGTTGGCTGACGAGTTCAGCGGCTTGCGGGGCAAGTTGGAGCTGGAGGCTTACTTGCCCCCGCTGGGCAAGCTCCTCCGCTACCATGGGCTGGCCGAGTATGCGCACGAGGGGACCTTGCACAAGGTCAGCGCCAACGACGTCGGGGCGGTGTATGAGTTCAGGGGTGAGCTGACGGACGGCACGGCCCTGGGGGGCAACATCGCTGTGCGCTATCTGGTGGACTACGCGGCGGGTACCGTCACCGAGCAGGTGGTCAGCAACAGCCGCACCGGCCGCAAGGAGGTCAACTCCCTCCTCCACGACCCCATCATCCTGAAGCTCCCGCTCACAGCCGGCCAGAGCTGGACCCAGACGGTCACCGTCAAGGGACAGGCGCGCACCATGACCGCCACCGTGATCACCACGGGGGTGTCCCCCCTGAGCCACTTTTCGCCAGTAAGGCCCCTCGACCGCTGGAAACCCTATGTGACGGTCCGTTACGTGGTCGAGGGCGTCTCAGGCTTCTTCGAGCACACCTACGTGGAGGAACGCACCTTTCAGCAGGGGGTGGGGATGACCGGCTTCCAGTCGCTCATGCCGGGCGCGATCTCCATGTCGGCGGCCGAACGCCAGGACCCATGGAAGGTCAACGAGATCATGCTGCTGCACACCTTCGGGTACGGATTGGCCAAGTATGAGGTGTTCGGGGACTGAACCCCCCGGGGGCGGGCGTTGCCGCTGCCATCTGCCGCAACGAGCACGCAGGACGGCCCCTTCGGGCGGGGCCGTCCTGGCTTGCTGTCAGGCTCCCATGTGGTCAGGACAGGGGCTCGAATCGCGCGGTGAAGAACCGGAGGACAGGGGGCTCATAGACCATGTTCAGCCCCTTGATCTCCTCCTTGCGCTCATACAGGGCGATGACCGAGTCGGCCACCACGTCCATGTGACGGTCAGTGTATACTCGGCGCGGGATGGTCAGTCTGACCATCTCCAGCTTCGGGCAGTAGTGCTGCCCGTCGGGCTTGCGCCCGGCCGACACTATGCCCCGCTCCATACTGCGCACGCCGGAGTCGATGAACAGCTCCGCCGCCAGGGCCTGGGCCGGGAACTTGAGTTGCTCCAGGTGGGGCAGGAAGGCCTTGGCGTCGATGAACACCGCATGGCCGCCAACAGGCCGCACGATGGGCACGCCCGCGTCCACCAGTTGGTCGCCCAGGTACCTCACCTGCTTGACGCGGTGCTCGATATAGGCGTCATCCACCATCTCGCGGATGCCCAGGGCCATGGCTTCCATGTCGCGGCCGGCGAGGCCGCCGTAGGATGGCATGCCTTCGAACACGACCACCAACTGGGTGGCCTCCTGGAAAATCGCCGGGTCGTTCATGGCCAGGAACCCGCCGATGTTGACCAAGTTGTCCTTCTTGCCGCTCATGGTGCAACCGTCACCGTAGGACATCATCTCCCGGACGATGGCCTTGACGGTCTTGCTGCCGTACCCCTGCTCCCGCTCCTTGATGAAATACGCGTTCTCGGCCAGACGGGTGGCGTCGAAGAACATCCGGATGCCATGCTTGGCCGTGAGTTCCCGGACCGCCCTCAAGTTGGCCATGGACACGGGCTGCCCGCCCGCCATGTTCACCGTCACCGCTACGCTGACGTAGGGGATCTTGTCAGCGCCGTGTGCCTCAATGACGGCCTCGAGTTTGGCCAGGTCGACGTTGCCCTTGAAGGGGTGCAGGGAGGCGGCGTCATGGGCCTCGTCGCTGACGATGTCGACGAACCTGCCCCCGGCGCGTTCCTGATGGACCCTGGTGGTGGTGAAGTACATGTTGCCAGGCACCACATGCCCGGGCCTGATGAGGATCTGGGAGATGAGGTGCTCGGCCCCGCGCCCCTGGTGGGTGGGGACCATGTACTTGAACCCGTAGATCTCCTGCTGGGCGTCCCACAGGTTGAAGAAGTTGCGGGAGCCCGCATAAGCCTCGTCACCGAGCATCAGCCCCGCCCACTGGCGGTCACTCATTGCCGAAGTGCCGCTGTCGGTCAGGAGGTCTATGTAGACGTCCTCCGAACGGAGCAAGAAAGTGTTGTACCCCGCAGCAGCCATCGCCTCCGCGCGGTACTCCCTGGTCGTCATCGTGATCGGTTCCACCATCTTGATCTTGAACGGCTCCGCAGTCCGCCTGACTCGTGCCATGCTCCACCCTCCCATCGCGGGCGCGCTCACTTCCTCTACATCTACACCCGCCAGCAGCTCAGGTACGCTTAGTCGTGGAACTCCACGACATCCCCGTCCTGCACCAAATAGTCCCGTTCGACCATCTGACCGTCGCGGACCTTTTTCCCCCATACCCTGGCGAACTTCAGGTTCTTGGCCAGGTCCTTGTGGATGGCGGCGGCGGCCTCGAGGATGGTGGTACCGCGCCTGACCACAAATGGCGCCGCCAGGTCGGGCTTCTTGCCCGGCACCTTGGTGCATAGCCTGACTACGTCCAGCAGGCCGAAGACCTTGGCCCTAAGTGGCTCGAGATTCAGGCCTGTCTCGGTGGACACGGGGATGACCGGCAGCCGGCCGGCCACGGCTTCTTCCAGCAGGGGCAGGTTCTCCAGGGCGCCAGGCAGGTCGGCTTTGGTGGCCACCACTAGTGCGCCCTTGAGGCGCTGTTCCCGGTCAAGGGTAGAGGCCAGCCCCACCCTGCCTTCCTCCAGCAGGCGGAAGGTGTCGTCGAACCCCGTCAGGAGGTCGTCGTCGCTGAGGTCGAACACCAGCAGCAGGCAGTCGCTGGCCCGCACCACCCCCATCAACCAAGTGTAGGGGTTCAGGGGCGAAACAGGCGGGACGTCAACCAGTTGCACTTGAACGTTCCCGAACTCCATCATCCCCGGCTGGGGCATGCGCGTGGTGAAGGGGTAGTCGGCGATCTCCGGTGCGGCGTTGGTCAAGGCTTTGAGCAGGCTTGACTTTCCGGAGTTCGGCGGGCCCACCAGCACGACCTGCCCAGCCCCTTCCTTGTCCACGTTGACGCCGGTGGTCCGCTTGCCATGGGACCGGCCCCGCTCAGATTCGTCGCGGAGCTTGGCCAGGCGGCGTTTGATGTCCGCCTGCATCTTCTCAGTCCCCTTGTGCTTGGGGATGGTGGACAGCATCTCCTCTAGGGCTTCGAGCTTCTCAGCCGTGGTGGTGGCCGCGCGGAAGCGTTCCTCTGCGGCCCTGTACACCGGCGTCAGATTGGCGGGCATAGCCTGCGTTCCACCTCCCAGCGAGCCTTATACTTCGGCGCGGCGAGGGCGTTCCCTGCCCCGCGGCGAGGGCGCTCGCACACTGCGACGCGCCATCACGGCGGCCGCCCCTCCCACACTGACGCCCTGTTCCGCAGCCTCCACACAGATCAAGCTCGGCAGCTTCAGGTAGTGGCCTTGCTCGAACAGAAACCTGGCGGACGCGGGCGCGAGGCCATGGGCTACCAGGTAGGACCCCAGGGCGGCACTGGCTGTTCCTGTGGCGCTCTCCTCGGGGATACCGGCCGCCGGGGCGAAGTCACGGGCGTGGGCGGTGTGGCCTGGCTCTGCGGTTTCCAGGGTGAAGGCGTGTACGGCGGTGAGCCCCCGTTCCAGGCAATACCTGGCCAGTTGGGTGTGATCGGGATTCAACGCAAGCAGCTGAGTAAGCCCCGCCACGGGGACGATGAGGTCCCACAGGCCGCTCCACACCGCCTGCGCTGGGGCGTCTTGCCCAGGAAGCCTCAGCCAGTCTGGCGGGCATCCCAGCAGCGAGGCCAGTCCGGGCAGTTCTGCCTGGGCCAGGGGTGCGCCGAAGCGAGGCTGCGGCATCTCCAGCATGACGATGGGCGCGGCCGCAGGACCGCTCACCCTGACCCGCAAGCGGCCCGCGCCGGTGTCGGCCCAAGCTTGCCCTTGCGTGAGACGACCGCCGACCGCCAACAGGTGGAAGGCCGCTATAGTAGCATGCCCGCACAGCCCTACCTCGACCGCCGGGGTGAAGTAACGCGCCCGGTAGGCGTCGCCCGCCGTCTGGACCAGGAACGCCGTCTCAGACAACCCCAGTTCCGCCGCGATCCCCTGCATGTCGGGGGCCCTAAGCCACGGGGCGTCCAGGACTACCCCGGCGGGGTTGCCCCCCCGGCCGGCCCAGGTGAAGGCGTTGACGATGGGGACTTCCAAGGCCGGTCCCTCCTTGTGCGCATGACAGAATGCCTACCGGGTGACACTAAGGGCTAGCGGTAGGCGCCAGGCCGCAGGGAAAGATTGGCAAACAGGCAGGAGTAGCAGGGCAGGCGGGCGAAATACGACTGTGAGGTGAAGGTCATGGCAGTGCAGCCCAGCGTAGAGGGAGAACTGAAACGGCTGTACGCAGAGACGGCCCGGTGCACCCGCTGCCATAGCATCCCGCAGATTGGCGACCTCGTCCGTCGTGGCGGGCTGTTCATCTTCGTCCCCCCTCATGTAGAGCGGCCTCCCCATACCTTCTTGCTGCTCGGCTGGGAACCCTTCGGGGCCTGGGAACGGAATCCGTCCCTGGCCAGGCGGAAGGTGGACGGAGGCTATGTGAACTTCCACGCCCAGCGGGGCGATTACCTGCTGCACTACGCAGTCGAGCGCCATCTGCTAGGGCTAGGCGATGGCTACTTCATCACTGACGTGGCGAAGTGCGCCATGGTGCCCGGCGACATCTGCGAAGCTACGCGTTCCCAGCGCATTCGCAAGTGCTTCGTCAGACTCGAGGAGGAAGTGCGGCTGATGCGGCCGCGCTGCGTCGTCTCCATCGGCGCCCAGCCGGCTCAAGGCTTGAGTGAGCGGGGCTTGGGGTTGCCGGTGCCGGTGGTGCCCATCCTGCATCACTCGCGCACCAACATCCCCCACCGTCAGCGGTTGGTGCGGGACAACCCGGTGGCGGCCAGGGCTTACCAGGCGCTGGTGGCCAGCAAGACCGCACTGCTGCTGGATTTCAACAAGTTCGTGGATGCCAGGCTAGAGGCGATCAGGGTCGCCAACAACATGCGGGAGGACGTCTACAGCGAACTCAGGCAAGGCAACTACCCGATACCCGCCCTGACCGAGCCGGACCTGATGCTCCTGGCGGTCTATCAGCTCCAGCTTGGGACGATCGCCACCCGGTACGGACGGCCGGTTTCTGGACAGACTGAGTGATACATCCTGGATTCCATGGAGGTAATGCGCTAGGCATGGCGACGCGTGAAGCAGTGGAACTGGCGATGGCCAGGCAGTTCGGGTTCGAGGATGTGGAGAGCTTCCGGGCAGGGTTGGCCCAGTCGTTCCCCAAGACCGTGGTCAACAGGCTGCAGAAGGAACTGGCCAAGTATCCCAGCGTCAGCGAGGCGCCCGCGTCTCCGCCGGAGAGCAGGCACTGAGGCCAGGGACTGGGTTCAAACGGATGTTGTCAGCCGGCCCAGACTGTGCTACAATGTCCATGGCCCGACAGCAGCAATGAGAGGAGTGGGACAGGTGACCAAGGTGCGTCTGATTGAAGTCACGTGCCCGGTCCTGTCCTCGCTCGCGGGGGTCACACCCTAGCTCCGCTCTCAAGTCGGAAGCTTCCGCGAGCCCTGGGGCAGTGAGTCGGGTCCCCGGGGCTTTGTGTTGCCTGCGTGCGACCGCTTAAGCCACGGGTGCGTCAAGCGTGAACCCTGTGGCTTTTCGTGCGTAGAGGCCTATAGGGCCCCATTCCAAGGAGGCATCCAGCGTGTCACCTCTGAGCATCGAGTGTACCGACCTGGGCCGCGTGTTCCGGTCCCGTAAGCGCAGGCAGACTGAGGAGAAGACGGCCCTCACCGACGTGCAACTGGGAGTAGAGGCCGGGGAGCTCTTCGGCCTGCTCGGTCCGAACGGCGCGGGCAAAAGCACCTTGATTAAGATCCTGGCTACCTTGCTGCTGCCCTCCTCCGGGCAGGCCAAGGTCCTGGGGCTGGACGTAGTTGGCCAGGCTGGGTCGATCAGGCCTAAGATCAATATGGTGTCGGGCGGGGAACACTCCGGCTACGGCATCCTCACCGTACGCGAATCCTTGTGGATGTTCTCTCAGTTCTACGGTCTCTCCAGCCGGGAGTCCTTGCGGCGCATCGATGAGCTCCTGGCCATCGTGGGCTTGGACAAGGACGCCCATACGAAGATCAGCAAGCTGTCCACGGGCATGCGGCAGAAGATGAACTTTTGCCGGGGGTTCATCAACGACCCTCAGGTGCTGTACATGGACGAGCCCACCCTGGGGCTGGACGTCGGCGTGGCGAAGGTCATCCGGGCTTACATGCGCGAGTGGATGGAACAGCGCCCCGACCGGACCCTGCTGCTTACCACCCACTACATGGCCGAGGCGGACGAGCTCTGCGACCGGGTGGCCATCATCGATCAGGGCCGTATCCTGGCATGCGATTCCCCCACGGCGCTGAAGCGGCGCGTGGGGCAAGACAGCACCTTGCAGATCGAAGTGGCGGGAGGCAACGGCTTCTCCTGCCTGGCGGGCATGCGGGGGGTCAAGCGGTCCGCCGTCACCCACCGGCCCGCCGATGGGCGCACTGACCTGTCCATCATCCTGGAACACGACTCGGCCGTGCCCATGGTCCTCGCCGCCCTGAGCGAGGAGGGTGCAGGCATCGTATCCTTCAAAAAGACCGAACCCACCCTGGAGGACGTGTTCCTACAACTGGTAGGGAGGAAGCTGACCGCCGATGCAGACGCTGCTGAACAATCTTAGGGCCGCCAGGGCCAGGGCCTACGTCCGCGTGATCGGCACCAACCGCGAGCTGTCGTGGCTGGTGTTCGACATCCTGCTGCCCGTCTTGAGCATCTCGGCCTACATTTTCATCTATAAAGCCATTGGCGCGCCGGAGGAGTACGGTGGCTACGTCATCATCGGCGGGGTCATGACCGGCTTCTGGCTGAACGTGCTGTGGAACATGGGCGCCAACTGGTACTGGGAAAAGCAGACCGGCAACCTGGAGATCTTCTTCCTCGCGCCCATCTCGCGGCTGTCCATCCTTGGGGGCATGGCAGTGGGCGGCATGTTCCAGACAAGCATCCGCGCCATGAGCACAGCCGTGCTGGGGGCCCTCATCTTCCGCATCCCCATGCAGGTCGCCCATCCCTTCGGCGCCCTGGTGGCTTTCGTGCTCACGCTGGTAGCGTTGTACGGCCTCGGGGCCATGTTCGCCTCCCTGTTCCTCCTGTATGGGCGCGAGGCCTGGCACTACGCCAACCTGCTGCAGGAGCCCATCTATCTGCTGTCAGGGTTCTACTTCCCGGTGCGGGCCCTGGGGTTCTGGGTCGCCGTCGGGGCTTCGGTCATCCCGCTCACCCTCGGGCTGGATGCTATGCGCCAACTGGTGTACCCCCATCACGGCATGGGGTTGCTCCCCGTGGGCGTCGAGCTCGCCATCCTGGCGGGACTGTGTGCGCTGTACGTGGGTATGGCCGGCGCGGCCCTCAGGACCATGGAAAACCTCGCCCGGCGCGAAGGGAGGCTGACACTGAAGTGGCAGTAAGACTACTCAAGTCCGTCCGCACCTCCGCCTGGTTCGGGTGGCAAAATGAGAGCAACTGGACCGACCCGCTCCTGTTCGCGGGTTACGCCCTGCTCAAACCAGTGGCCTCCTCGCTGATCCTCGTATGCATGTACACGGTGGTGTCCCGCACCCAGCCCCAGGGGTCCCTGTTCAACTACATCTATGTGGGCAACGCCTTCTTCATGTTTGTAGCTAACATCGTGTTCGGGGTGAGCTGGACCATCATCGAGGACAGGGAGTACTTCCAGATCCTTAAGTATGTCTACCTCTCCACCAACTCCGTCCCGTCGTACCTGGTCGGCCGGGCTGGGGCCAAGTTCCTGCTGGCCACCTTCTCAGCCCTCGCCATCCTGCTGGCCGGCAGGTTCCTGCTGGGCATACCCCTGGCCCTGACCACCATCCGCTGGGGCCTGTTCCTGCCGGTGTTTGTCCTAGGTGTGTTCAGCTGCATCGGCCTCGGCCTGATCATGGCCGGGTTGATGCTGATCGCCGCCCGCCACGGCGGCGTGTATGCGGAAGGCGTGGCCGGTATCTTCTACTTGCTGTGCGGGGCGGTGTTCCCCATCGAGGTGCTGCCCAAGCCGCTGCAGGCGCTATCGCTGTACATCCCCCTCACCCACTGGCTGGAGGGGATCCGCAGGGCCATCCTGGGTGGGAGCATCAGCCCGCGGCTGGCCGTCTACAACGACGCGCAGCTGGTGCTGATCCTTACAGCGACGGCCGTCGGGACCCTAGTCCTCGGCTGGTTGTCCTTCATCCTTCTGGATCGCTTCGCCCGCAGCCGAGGCCTCATCGATATGCTAACGCAATCTTGAGGCCAACACGGAAGGTCGTGGTGGCCGAGTCCATCAGCAGGCTGTGGAGTCTGCCTTGCCCGGCGGAGGAGGGTTGAAGCGATGGAGCTGGATATCCGGCACCTGGAGACGCCGGAGGCCTTCAGGCAGGCCGAGGCCCTCCAGGCACTGGTCTGGGGTAAGGAGGACGTTGTCCCCAGGCACCACCTGGTAGCTGCCTGCCGCAACGGCGGGTTGGCCTTGGGCGCTTACAGCGGCGCTGACCTGATCGGATTCGTCTACGGCTTCCCCGGCCATGCAGCCGGGGAAGCCTGGCTCGTCTCCCAGCTGCTCGCGGTGCATCCGGCCCACCGCGGACGGGGATTGGGGCTGGCCCTCAAGCTCGCACAGCGCCGGGCGGCCCTCACCGCAGGCTACACGAGTATCAGCTGGACTTACGACCCCCTGGAGGCGGTCAACGCCAGCCTGAACCTCCAAGGGCTGCGGGCCCGGGGCGTGCGGTTCGTAGCGGACTACTACGGGGCCATGGACGACCTGCTCAACGCCGGCTTGCCCTCGGATAGGCTGGTCATCCGCTGGGACTTGCGGGAACCCAGGGTCGCGCAGGCTGCGGCAGGGGAGCCGTCTGCCTGGCGGCCCGCCGGCGAGCCCCGGGCTTTGGGCATCGACCGTGCGCAGCCAGTGGCGCTCGCGTCGTACCCGGAGGCAAGGGCGGTGCTGGTCGCCATCCCGTTGGGGTTTCAGGCCATGAAAGGGGCAGGGGGCGAGACGCCGCTGCGCTGGCGCTTGGCGGTGCGGCACGCCTTCCAGCACTATCTCGCCCGGGGGTTCCGTGCGGAGGAGTTCGCGCTGGACCAGGCCCAAGCGGCAGGCTGGTACCTGCTCACCCAGGGGGAGTGACCTATGCGCGTCGAGGCCATTGACCTCTACCATCTGGCCATGCCCTTGGTGGCGCCCTTCGTCACCAGTTTCGGCCGCGAAGACGTCCACGACTGCATCCTGGTGAGGGTGTCGGGCGAGGGGTCGAGCGGCTGGGGGGAAGCGCCGGTGATGCGCGCCCCGCTGTACAATGAAGAAACCATCGAGACCGCCTGGCACATGCTCCGGGACTTGCTCATCCCCGCGGCCCTCGGGCGGGACTACGCCCATCCCGCCGAAGTCGGCGGGTGGTGGGCTGCGGTGAGGCGTAACTACATGGCCAAAGCAGGCGTGGAGATGGCTTGCTGGGACCTGTGGGCGAACAGCGAAGGCCTCAGCCTGGCTGAGGCCCTGGGCGGGGAGAAGGAGCGCATCCCCGCGGGGGTGAGCGTGGGGCTCCAGGCATCTGACCATGACCTGGTCGCACTGGTCCGCCGCCATCTGGCCGAAGGTTACCGGCGCATCAAGGTCAAGATCAAACCCGGACGCGACCTGCGACTGCTGGAAGCCCTCCGCGACTCCCTCGGCGGCTTCCCCCTGATGGCCGATGCCAACTCCGCCTACCGCCTGAGCGATGCGCCGCATCTCCAGGAACTGGACCGCTTCGCCCTGATGATGCTGGAGCAGCCCCTGGACCACGATGACCTGGTCGACCACGCGGCGCTGCAGGCCCTGCTGACTACCCCCATCTGCCTGGACGAGAGCATCCTGTCGGCCGAGGACGCCAGGCGGGCGCTCCAACTGGGCAGTTGCCGGGTGGTGAACATCAAGGCACCGAGGGTGGGCGGGCTGGGGGCGGCCCGGAGGCTGCAGGAGACCTGCGCGGCGCAGGGCGTCCCCGTATGGTGCGGCGGGCTGCTCGAAACGGGCATAGGCAGGGCCCACAATCTTGCCCTGGCCTCCCTCGCCGGCTTCACCTTGCCTGGGGACACTTCGCCGAGCTCGCGCTACTTCAGCGAGGATATCATCGAACCGCCCGTGACCATGTCGGCGGACGGATACATCGCTGTCCCCAGGGGGCCGGGCCTGGGCCACACAGTGGTGATGGAACAGGTGCGGCGCTGGACGTTGCGGGCCGAGTCCTTCAGCGACCGGTGAACCTGTCTGCGGCCAGCGCCGGGTCCGGGCGGAGCGACCCTGACACCACCCCGGCCAGGTACGCGCCTGCCCAGGGCGCCAGGGTGATGCCGACGCCCTCAAACCCCGCCGCGGCGTAGAGGCCGTCTGGCCCTACCGGCCCGATCAGCGGCAGGTTGTCGGGGGTCCTGGCCCTGACCCCGGTAAAGATGCGGATGACTTGCAGCTTGGCCAAGGCAGGCATGTACGTTACGGCGTTGGCCGCCAGGGCTTCGGGGATGCCGGGCGTGACCGCGCGGCCCCCATCCCCCATGGCCCTGGAACTGCCAATGAGTATGTTCCCGCTAGCCGCCTGTTCCACCGCCAGGCCGAGGGCGGTGTGACCGGGGTCACTGCCAGCGTGCTCCGCCGCCAGGTACGCCGCTGAGAGGATGCAGCCGTTCACCTTGAGCTTCGTCCGCTCCGTGACGAGCACGATGCCCTTGCAGGGGGCCACCGGCAACTCCGGGACCAACTCCGGCGCCTGGGCCCCGTTGGCCACTACCACGCACGGGCACGAGACCTCCCAGCTGTCGCCCGCCACCCCGGCAACTTTGCCCCCCGCAGTTGACAGGGCCAGGGCCTCACCCCGGTGGAACGCGGCCCCCAAGGCGAGGGCGGCCCGCAGGAAGGCCCGGGTGACAGCGAAGGGGTCCACCACCCCCTGCAACCCGCCGTCGGCTACGGCGGCCCCGGTGACCTGCGGGGACAGCAAGGGCTCGAGTTCACGGACGGCCGCCCCGGACACCAGGTGGGCGTCGAGCCCCCAGTCGCGGCAGAGCTGGACCAGAGGCTCCACGGCAGCCAGTTCGGTCGGCCCCCGGCAGGCATAGATCACGGGCAAGCCCTGACAGCAGTCCAGCTTGGCTTGGAGTTCCGCCGCCAACGTGCGGTAACGGTGGAGGCTGTCCACTGCCGGGCCGAACAGGGCCGGATGCTTGCCGATGTAGTTGAGGCCTCCATTGCACGCACCCGAAGCGCCCGCCGCGGGGTAGCGGCCCTCCAGGACCACCACCCGCCGACCGGCCAGGGCAAGCTGATAGGCGATCGCAGTGCCGATGATGCCAGCGCCGATCACAGCGACATCCGCGTGCAGGCGCTTCATCGCTCAGCCACCCCCTCCCGGTGGCCTCTGGCCAGCGTCGCCAGATCCAGGGGCCTCGCCGGTGGGCGGCACGCGCCCGCGCCCGCGACGGCCCCAAGTTCGCGTTGGAGGATGGCTGCCACAAGCCTCCGGCAGGTGGAGCCCTGGCAAAGGCCCATGCCTGCCCGGGTGAGCTTCTTCACTTCGTCGACGCTACATGCCCCCTGGCGGACGGCCTCGAGCACATCGGCCTCGGTGACGTCCTCACAGCGACACAGGACCAGGCTCACCGGTCCCCACCCCCCAGCCGGGTGCCCCGCACGCTGGCGGTGCCCTTCATGCTCCCGCCTCCAATCTGCGCTCGCCACGTAGTTGGGCCAGGACGTCCCGGCAGGCGGCCATGTCCTTTAGGCCCAGTCGCTTGTCCAGCCGCCCGAGGGAGACGAGGGCGTGGGTGGCGGCCAGCTTGCCTTCTTCCATGGCACTGGAGGCCTCTTCGACCCCGGCCGCGTCCCCGGCCACATACAGCCCGGGCACGGTCGTCTCCAGCTCCGGTGAATGGATGGGGGTGTCCCCCCTGCAATCGCAGCCAGCCATCCGGGCAAGTTCGGATGCGGGATGCAGCCCTGCCGCAAGACAGATGAAGTCCACCGCGAACGCGCGTTCCGTCGCGGCCAAGGGCTGCCCGTCGGCGCCGCACCGCGCGATGACCGCCGACTGCACGCGCCCTGCGCCGCCCGCCCGCGTAAGCAGGCTGCTGGTGAGGATGGGGACGCCGGTGCGTCTCAGTTTGCCGGCGTGGACTGAGTAGCCGCCTACCTGGGGCCTAATCTCCACTAGGGCGGCTAGGTCGGCGCCAGCCTGCGCCAACTGGAACCCCACCACCAGGCCCACGTTGCCCGAGCCGACGATGAGCCCGCGCCGTCCGGGCAGGACACGGTGGAGATTGACCAGGGTCTGAGCGGCGCCAGCGGTCATCACTCCCGGCAGGGTCCACCCGGGGAAAGCCACGGCGTTCTCACTGGCACCGGTCGCGAGGATGACGCGTTGGGCCCGCACGTGCCGGGTGTCGTCCGGCCCGGCCAGCGAGGCGGTCAGGTCGGGCTGCAGGGAGTAGACCACTGTGTTCAGGGCGAACTCGGCCCCGGCTGCCCGGGCCTGCGCCTCCAGTTCCCAGGCGATGGCGAAGCCACGTTTGCCCGCGAAGTGGCGGCTCGACCCGAAGAACTTGTGGATCTGCTTGCGGAGCTGGCCGCCGGGGGCGCCGTGCTCGTCGGCAACCAGCACAGAGGCCCTTGTCCCTGCGGCCGCCGCTGCGGCGAGGCCGGCGGGCCCTGCCCCGATGACCAGGATATCTACGTCGTTCACGGCTCCAGCCTGTCCTGAGTCTCTACGACCATGCCCTCCTGGACTGGGGCCACGCAGGTGCGGACGTTCGGTACCCCGTCCACAGTCATGGCGCAGTCGGTGCACCGGCCGATGCCGCAGAAGGCGCCCCGTGGCTCTCGCAGCGTGTGAGTGTAGTGGGCGACGACGATGCCCGCCGCCATGAGGGCGGCCCAGATGGGCTCGCCGCTGCGGGCCAGGATCGGCCGCCCATCTACAGTGATTGTGACCAGGTGGGTGTCGGGCAGGCTGCCCAAGATCGGGTGTTCGTGGATGCGCACGGCGGCTGGGCTCCTCCTCAGTGTACTCCTGCTTGTCAGCTGGGTTTGCGGAGCATGCACAGGCGGTGATGGGATGGGTTGAAGGCGATGCGGGTGAGGCACAGCTCCTCGTCGCTGGGGCCGAAGTACAGCTCCTCCGAACCGAGCAGGGCTCGTTCACAGCATGTCGACAGAGTCCGGGATGGTGTCAAACCGCACTTTGCCGGCTAGCGCCTTGGGATGGACGAAGTTGCCCAGCCCCTGGGACTTGCTCACGGCCCCTTCGGCCGCGAGCCGGCGCAACGCTTCGCGGAGGGTGGTACGGCTGACTCCTAGTGTCAAAGCGAGCTCCGACAGGGCTTGACGCGCCTGACGGACGAGGGCGGCGTGGTTACCCAACTTAAAGGTCATACTTCCTGATAAGTGCCACTACATGGGGAGTTCTGCGCTAGGTGCGCGGTTCCTGCAATCGGGGCAGCGAAAGGCCGGCAGGACACTCCGCAGAAAAGTGTTGACAACCCCGCCAGGCATGTCTATAATGCGAGTTAAATCCTCTTCCTTCTGTTCAATGCAGCTATACGGACAAGTCTGGGTGCCCAGGAACCGGGTTAGATGCCAGAGTTTGCTTCTAGCAGCGATTGGAAGTGTGTCTAGGGTTCCACCCGCTTGTGCGGCGGGGTTCGGTCCAAGCGACACAACGCCGCTTCGATGCGGCGACACCGTGGGTAAGAAAAGACCCTGCGGCAAGTTCCAACCCTAATCGGCTGGCGCTTGGCGTGCGGGTCTTACTTTTATACCTCAGCATCTGATTATGTAAAACAGGGAGGTTTGCACAGTGAAACGGAGGTTCATTGCGTTCGCAGCCCTCACCGTCCTGGCCGTAGGAGCCCTGGCCGGGTCGGGCTGCGTCGGCGCCGGTGCCAAGGCGCCTGCGGAGATCAAGATTGGCGTCATCGCTCCTCTTACCGGCAACATCGCCTCGTTTGGGCAGTCCACCAAGAACGGCCTGGATCTGTTGGTCAAGGACGTCAACAGCAAGGGTGGCATCTTGGGCAAGCAGGTCAGGCTCATCTATGAAGATGACCGCAATGACCCGGTGGAGACAGCCAACGCCACCCGCAAGCTCATCACCCAGGACAAGGTCGTCGCCATCATCGGTTCAGTCACGTCCAAGTGCACCCTGGCCGGGGCGCCCATCGCCCAGTCTTCCGGGGTCCCCATGCTCTCCCCTACCTCGACCAATGAGAACGTCACCAAGGTCGGCGACTTCATCTCCCGTGCCTGTTTCATCGACCCCTTCCAGGGTACCGTCATGGCCAAGTTCGCCACCGAGACGCTGAAGGCGAAGACGGCAGGCGTGATCTTTGACATCGGCAACGACTACTCCAAGGGCTTGGCCGAAGCCTTCAAGCTGGCCTTCGAGCAGCTGGGCGGGCAGGTAGTGGCATGGGAGACCTATGCCGAGGGCGACCAGGTGTTTAGCGCCCAGCTCACCCGCGTCCGCTCCAAGCAGCCTGATGTGCTGTTCCAGCCCGACTACTACCACGCCGTCACCCTCATCTCCAAGCAGGCCCGGCAGGCCGGCATCACCGCCACATTCCTCGGCGGCGACGGCTGGGACGCCCCCGAGACGGCTGCCATCGGCGGCGCGGCTGTCGAGGGTGCCTTCTTCGCCAACCATTACTCCCCTGACAGCACCGACCCGGTAGCTGTGGCTTTCATCTCCGCCTACAAGGCAGCCTACGGTTCAGTGCCTGATGCCCTGGCCGCCCTCGCCTATGACGCGGGCCTGGTGATGTTCGACGCCATCAAGCGTGCGGGCAGCACCGACGGCAAAGCGATCAAAGACGCCGTCATTGCCACCCGCAACCTACGGGCTGTGTCGGGCGCCATCAACATGAACGCCAGCCGTGACCCGGTGAAGGGCGCCGCCATCATCAAGCTCGTAGGCGGTAAGCAGGTCTTCGCAGGTACAGTCAACCCCTGACCTCCCACTGGTCTTCCTCCTAGGCGCCTGGCAGTGGGGTCTAGTTCTCTAGACCCCACTGCCGGGGCGCTCTCCCGCAAAGAGTGGAGTGGCTGTCGTGGAAGTGAGGTGAGTCCCCTGGAGTTACTGCAGCAGGTGGTCAACGGTGTCCAGCTAGGGGTGATTTACGCCCTTGTGGCCCTAGGGTACACCATGGTGTACGGTGTGGTCCGGCTGGTGAACTTCGCCCACGGCGACGTCTACATGCTGGGTGCCTTCGTCGGGTTCTTCGCCGCTACGAGATTGGGGCTGGGCTTCCTGCCGACGCTCCTCGTCAGCATGGCTGCATGCGCGCTGCTGGGAGTGGTGATAGAGCGCTTGGCGTACCGGCCGCTCCGGCAGGCGCCGCGCATCGCGGCACTGACCACTGCCATCGGCGTGTCGCTGCTCCTGCAGAACCTGGTCCGGCTGACGGTGGGGCCTAACCCCCGCGGCTTCCCCGAGCTGTTCACCCAGCGCACCTTGGAGTTCGCGGGCCTTAGGGTCTACAACATCTCCCTCATCGTCCTGGGGGTCTCCCTCGGGCTCATGCTGTGCCTGCAGTATGTGGTGTACCGGACCCGGCTGGGCATCGCCATGCGGGCCGTATCCCTGGACAAGGACGCCGCCCGGTTGATGGGCATTGACGTGGACAAGGTCATCAGCGTTACCTTCGCCATCGGCTCAGCCCTGGCCGCCGCGGCCGGGGTCATGGTGGCCCTCGCCTATACGCGCATCGACCCCTTCATGGGCATGCTGCCGGGCCTCAAGGCCTTCGTCGCCGCCGTCCTCGGCGGCATCGGCAACATCGGCGGCGCGGTCCTTGGCGGGTTGCTCATGGGCGTGGCCGAGACGATGGTGGTGGGCATGGGCCTGTCCACCCTGCGGGACGCCGTCGCCTTCGCCGTCCTGATCACGGTGCTCCTGTTCAAGCCAGCGGGGCTGCTCGGCCGGGCCGTCCGAGAGAAAGTGTAGGTGACGATATGAACGCCTACCACGTCCAGGTCCTCACCTTCGCCCTCATCAATGTGATCATGGCCACCAGCCTGTCGCTGATCAACGGCATCACGGGCCAGTTCTCAATCGGGCATGCGGGTTTCATGGGCATTGGCGCCTATACCGCAGGGGTGCTCACGGTCGTGTACAAGCTGGGCTTCTGGCCCGCCCTGGCTGCGGGCAGCTTGGCAGCCGCCCTCGCCGGTCTCTTGGTCGGCCTGCCTACCCTGAGGTTGCGCGGTGACTACCTGGCCATCGCCACCTTGGGTTTCGGCCAGATCATCAACGTGGCCATCATCAACATCCCCATCACCGGCGGGCCGCGGGGCCTGACAGGCGTGCCGGCCCACACGACCCTCCCCTTGGCGCTGGCGGGGGCTGCCATGACCTACGTCATCCTGCATAACATCATCCACAGCGCCCACGGCCGCGCCATGCTGGCGGTGCGCGAGGATGAGACGGCTGCGGAGGCCATGGGCGTGGACACCACGCGGGTCAAGGTGACGGCCTTCACCATCGGCGCCGGCCTGGCCGGCTTGGCAGGAGGCCTGTTTGCCCACCGGCTGATGTTCTTACATCCCAGCAGTTTTGATTTCATCAAAAGCATCGACTTCCTGGTGATGGTCGTGATCGGTGGCAGCGGCAACCTGGCAGGGGCTGCAGGGGCGGCGGTGTTCCTCACCGTCCTGAATGAGCTGCTCCGTAAGGCTGTGGAACTGCGCATGCTGCTCTATGCAGGCCTACTCATCCTCACGATGCTGCTGAGGCCCAAAGGACTGTTCGCGGGGGGTGTCCGCCGTGGGCGTGCTTGAACTGAAGGATGTCTGGATCAACTTCGGCGGCATCCGGGCCCTGGCGGGCCTGTCGGTGACCCTGGAGGCCGGCGAAATCCTCGGGCTCATCGGTCCGAACGGCGCCGGGAAGACCACAGTATTTAACCTCGTGACCGGTGTGTATCGCCCGACCCAGGGCAGCATCACCTTCGGCGGCCACGATCTGGCCAGGAGACGCCCTTGCGATATCGCCTGTCTGGGCATCTCCAGGACATTTCAGAACATCCGCCTGTTCCAGGACCTCAGCGTCCTGGACAACGTACGCCTCGCCCGGCACCGGCGGGCCGGCTACAGCCTGCTGGAGGCAGCCCTGCGTCTGCCTGCCCGGGGCAAGGGTGAGGCCAAGCTTACGGCAGACTGCATGGCCCTCCTGGACCTGCTGGGCCTGGCCGCCAACGCCCAGGACCGCGCAGGGAGCCTGCCTTACGGTAGGCAGCGCACGCTTGAGATCGCCCGGGCCCTGGCCACGGAGCCCCGGGTCCTGCTTCTGGATGAGCCAGCTGCGGGCATGAACTCCCAGGAATCGGCGGACCTGGTGGGGTTGATCCGTCGGATCCACTCGGACTGGAAGTTGAGCATCTTCTTGATCGACCATCATATGGACGTCGTCATGGAGGCCTGCGGTCGCATCGTGGTCTTGGACTATGGCGAGCCAATCGCCGAGGGGACGCCCGGCGAGATCCGTGCGAATCCCAGGGTGATCCAGGCCTACCTGGGCGAGGAGGTGGCTTGACCATGCCGGCCTTGCTGGAAGTCAAGGGCCTGAACGTCCATTACGGGGCGATCCATGCTGTCCGCGGCCTCGATCTCACGGCGGCCCAAGGGGAGATCGTCGCCGTCATCGGTTCCAACGGCGCCGGGAAGAGCACCACGCTGCGTACCTTGTCAGGCCTGCTGAAGGCGACTTCCGGCAAGGTGACCTTTGACGGAAAGGACCTGAACGGGGTCGCGGCCCACGACCGGGTGGCCCGGGGCATTGCCCAGGTGCCCGAAGGCAGGCGGGTCTTCGCTACCTTGACCGTGGAGCAGAACCTCATCGCCGGGGCCCACCGGGCGCCTGCCCGGGACATCCCCGTCCGCATGCAGGCCGTCTTCGGACGGTTCCCGAGACTGGAGGAACGCCGGCATCAGCAGGCAGGTACCTTAAGCGGCGGCGAGCAGCAGATGCTGGCCATCGGCAGGGCCCTGATGAGCGCCCCGAGGCTGCTCCTGTTGGACGAGCCCTCGATGGGTCTGGCACCGATGCTGGTGAAGGAGATCTTCAGCATCATCAAGGCGATCAGGCAGACGGGCACCACCGTGCTGTTGGTGGAGCAGAACGCCCGGCAGGCGTTAGCCATTGCTGACAGTGCGCATGTGCTGGAGACCGGACAGGTCACCATTTCCGGGCCGGCCTCCGCAGTGGCCGCCAACCAGGACGTGGTGTCGGCCTATCTCGGTCACTGAACCCAGCTGCCAACAAGGGGACGGGGCCTCCTGTTACGGGAGGCCCCGTCCCTCAGCCTGTGGCAATCTTTAGCGAGTGGCGTCAGTACCCCGCGACCGGAAGGTGGCGCAGTCCGTTTCCTCAGTGTCCCTGGCATCAGGCGGCTGGATCTCGATCTGCGAAGCCACGCAGTGGTTGCCGCTCTCGTAGAACCGGCACGAGTCGACGACACACTTGACCCTGGAGATGGGCGTCTGGCGTGAAATCATGCGTCAGCCTCCTTTCTCGCTCATAGCATGGTCGGCCTTTTGGCGATGTATGCAGACACACCAGTTGCACCACTGTCTAGCAGGTGTGTAGTCCTCAGTTCTTGGCGAGGACCAGATAGTTCTCAGCCCTAGCGTTGTCTTGGGCGCATCCATCGCCGAGGGGACCGTCGTACAACGGGGCCGCGGCGGCGCCCGCGCACAGCTCGGACGCCTCCGGCCAACCCGCCGGGTACTGGAGGATCAGCCGGCCATCTCGTCTCACCAGGGGGAGCAGGGCGCTGACTGCTGCTGACACCTGACGCCTGGCCAATCCTGGCTGGATGTGGACCACGTCGAAACTGCCGACGGGCGGGCGCCAGCGGGGGGTGCCCCGGCGCCTGCCCAGCAGGCACGCATGGACCACCGCCACGTTTCTCGACTTCAGTGTCCCGTGCCGGTAGGCCCGGTCGACGTTGTGCCAGGCAAGGGCTAAGCTGGGGCGGTCCTTGTCCACAGCCACCACGCCCAAGGCCCGTTCCGCATAGGCCAAGGCCAGGGAGGCGTCGCCGCTGTTCACGTTCAGCACTAGGCCTTGGGCCAGCGGAGGCAACAAGCCCCTGGCCTCCAGCCCGGCCAGGACCGGGGATTGCGGTTCAGTGGCGGGCGCCTGGTGAGTGGCGGGGAAGCGTTCCTTGAAGCCCGAGGGGCTGAAAATCAGATGAGGTGGGAGTTGGGCCTGTTCCAGCCGTACCTCCAAGGCCGACGGCTCCCTGGACGCCTGCAGCAGGGTGATCAGGCCGCAAGCCAGCACGATCACGCCCAGAGCGGCCTGGTGGCCAATGAGGCTAAGCCAGGACACCAGCACCAATGACGAACCGAGACCCAGCAGGGCCAGGGAACGGGCCCGTTCCCCGCGCCGCATCAGGCCGTCAGCTATGTGGAGCGTTGCCGCCACCACCCCCGCCACCACTACCGGGTGCAAGGGCTTCGTCAGCAGCCATCCCCACAGGGGGACCAGGCCGGCGGCGGCGAGCCTGTGGGAGGGACGGGTCAGGGTAACGACCTCCCCGCGAGCATCACTTACCGGCCAGGGTCAAGATGAGGGCGTCCTTGCGCACCGTGATAGCGCTCAAGGAGTACCCTTGCCCGAAGTCGATAGCCCGTGTGTCGAGGGAAAACGTGTTGGTGGCGGGATCGTAGCTGAACAGCGAGCCGGGATCGGACTGACCGACCAGGCTTGACAGGAAGGGGAGTACATTCAAGCTGCCGAACTTGGCCGAGGCGATGGTGAAGGCGACCTTTGCGCCGGATGTCCGGGCATCGGCCTCCAGGGCTATGTCCAGCGGGCGGTTGCGCAGGGGGGCCAGCACATCCTGGCCACTGGCCACCACCGTGACCACGGCGCTGACCCGGTTGTCGCCGAGCTCCGCTACAAGTCGTTTCACCGGCAGTGACGGGTCTTCCTTGACTGCCTCGGCCAGGGCTGTGGCGATGAGGGTGTTCAGCTCCTCCTCGGTCACGGTGACTGTACCGGTCTTGCCCGGCTGGCCGCTCACACCGCCTGCCACGTCATTCAGGCGTTGCTCCACGGTCTTCACCACACGCGCGTCAGGCTGCACGGGGGTTACCGGCAACCTGGGGACTGGGGTGAACACTGCCTTGGCGATCCAATAGGTGCTATACGCGCCTACGACCGTCAGCACGAGCAACACCAGCACGACTGCGGGGATGCTCCTCTTCATACGACCCTCACTCCTCAAGGCGGGCAAAATCAAGGCTAAGCCACACGGTCACGGGGAAGAACTTCGACACCCGACCGCGGGATGCCTACGCCCATATCCATATTTGTCAACGCAATCGGCATGATTCTTTCTCCCTGTGTAGGGATGACGCTGGTCACCAGGATGGTGCGGCTGGCCTGGCGAAAGAGGGGCAGGGGGTGATCGGTGTGCTAGACCGGCTCAAGGATCCCGGCTACCTGGGCCCTGCTAGGCAGTACCAGCGCGCCAGATTGTGGGGGCAAGGCCTCGGCGTGTTGCTGGATCCGCTGGCCCTGACCCTCGTCTACCTGTCAGCGGGCAGGGCCTTCGCCAACGCGTGGCATGTGTTCGCCCTAGCGGCGGGCCTCAGCGCAGGGCATTCCGCCATCGCGCTGCTGACGTCCCGGCGCGCGGGCCTGCGGGCTGGGCTGGTCGTCCAGGGGTTCGCCAGCTGGCTGGCGGACCAGGCCAAGGGGACCGGTCTGGCCTTGCTCATGCACCTTGGGTACTGGGCAGTGCTCCGCTACCTGTTCGGCGTCCCCCTGTGGTGGGTGTGGGCCGGCTTGGCGGTGCCGCTGGCGCTGGCGGTCGGCATCATGCTGCACCCGGTGCTCATCATGCGGTTGTATCACCGGCTCAGGGACCTGGAGGACGAGGGGCTGGCGGGGAGGCTCAGGGCCATCGCGGCCAAAGCCGGGTACCGGCTGACGGCAGTTCGGGTGATGAACATGAGCAGACGCAGCCGCGGGGCCAATGCCATGGCCACCGGGCTGGGCGGGACGCGCCGGATCGTCATCAGTGACACCCTGCTGGAGCGATTCACGTGCGGCGAGATCGAGGCCATCATGGCCCACGAACTGGCCCATCACCGGCTGGCCCACATCCCGCGCGGTTTGGCCAGAGCAGTGGTGGGGAGCCTCGCCGTGCACTGGGCGGCTGCCTTGACCGGGCCCGCCACCGCCGGGGGGATGTACCTTTGGGTCAGGCTGGTGGGGGCGTGGGGCATGCTGCTGGCGGAGCCGGTCCTGCTATGGAACTCCAGGCGGTGCGAGCGGGCTTGTGACGACTTGGCCGTGGACTGGTCGAGCGAGCCTACGGCCATGGCTACAGCTTTGGCCAGGTTGGGCCAGCAAAACCTGGCCGATCCCTGGCCGCCGCGCTTGAGCGAATGGTTGTTCTACAGCCACCCGCCCATCGGGTACCGGGTGGAGCGGGCTGCTGCGCGTGCCTCTAAGCCAGACGGCGCCTGAGCAGGATGGTCGCGTTGTGCCCGCCGAACCCGAGGGAGTTGGAGATGGCCACGGCCACCGGCTGCTTGCGGGCGGTGTTGGGCACGTAGTCCAAGTCGCAGTCGGGATCCGGGGTGGCGTAGTTGATGGTCGGGGGCACCACCCCAGAGTGGATGGCCAGGGCCGTGGCAGCCGCCTCAGCTGCCCCCGCCGCGCCCAGGAGATGGCCGGTCATGGACTTGGTCGAACTGACCAGCAGCCTGTAGGCGTGGGCGCCGAACACGGTCTTGATGGCCTCGGTCTCAAACTTGTCATTTAAGGGCGTGCTGGTGCCGTGGGCGTTGATGTAGTCCACGGCGCCCGGCTCCAGGCCGGCGTCCGCCACCGCTTTCAGCATCGCCCGCGCGCCGCCCTCCCCGCCCGGGGAGGGCTGCACCACATGATAGGCATCAGAGGTCGAACCGTACCCGGCGAGCTCGGCGTAGATGCGGGCGCCCCTCTGCACAGCCCGGTTCAGCTCTTCGATGACTAGGACCGCCGCCCCTTCGCCCATCACGAAGCCGTCCCGCTCCTTGTCAAAGGGCCGGGAGGCGCCGGACGGGTCGGCGTTGTTGGTGGACATGGCCCGGGCCGAGCAGAAACCTGCCACGGCCAGTGGGGTGATGGGCGCCTCGGTGCCGCCAGCAAGCACCACGTCGGCTTCGCCCAGCTGGATGAGCCTGAGGGCGTCGCCGATGGCGTTGGTGCCGGTGGCACACGCGGTGACAGGCCCGCCGCAGGTGCCCTTAGCCCCGGTCATGATGGACACCTGGCCGGCGGCCATGTTGGCGATGAGCATGGGCACGAAGTAAGGGCTGACCCTACCCGGGCCCTTCTCAGCCAGGATGCGGCTGGTCTCCTCCAGCGTCTCCAGGCCGCCGATGCCGGAGCCGATCCAGACGGCCACCCGTTCGGGTTCGCAGGCTTTCATGGACAGGGCGGCATCCTCCAGGGCCAGCCTGCCGGCGGCGACGGCAAACTGGGCGAAACGGTCCATGCGGCGGGCTTCCTTACGGTCCATGTAGTCCGAGGGCTCGAACCCCTGGACTTCCGCAGCGATGCGCGTGTCATAGTTGGAGGCGTCGAACCGGCTGATGGGGCCGACGCCCGACCGTCCGGACACGAGGGAGTCCCAGAAGGCCGGTACCCCGATGCCCACGGGGGTGATGAGGCCTAGGCCGGTGATGACCGCTCGGCGGCGACCGTTAGTGCCGTGTGTCACTGCGAAGCCTCCTCAGCGCGCGAACCCAGGGCGGCCAGGATGGCCAGGGCCTCACGCACCGTCTGTGCGATGATGGCTGCGGCCGGTTCTTCGCGGCGGATGAGGCCGGAGATCTGGCCGGCCAGGACGCTGCCCTCCTCCACATCGCCCTCGTAGACGGCGGCAGGATAGCGGCCTGTTCCCAACTCTGCGAGTTCCTGCACGGAAGCGCCCGCCGCTTCCTTGGCGGCGAACGCCCGGGTCAGTTTGTTCCTCAGGCAGCGGACCGGATGGCCGGTGCTGCGCCCGCTCACCACCGTATCCCGGTCACTGGCCGCCAGGATCGCCTGTTTGTAGCGGGGATGGGCGATGCACTCGGTCGCGCACACGAACCGGGTGCCCATTTGGACCCCCGCAGCGCCCAGGCACAGGGCGGCGGCCAGCCCGCGGCCGTCCCCGATGCCCCCGGCGGCGATCACCGGGACCTGGACGGCGTCCACCACTTGGGGCACCAGGGCCAGCGTGGTCAGCTCGCCGATGTGCCCACCGGACTCGGTCCCTTCGGCGATGACGGCGTCCGCTCCCTGTCGGACCATCCGCTGGGCCAGGGAGACGGCGGCCACTACGGGGATGACTTTGCAGCCAGCCGCCTTGAGTCTGGGGAGGTGGGATCCGGGGTTGCCCGCGCCGGTGGTCACCACCGGCACGCGTTCGTCGGCTACCAGCTCGATGACGTCAGCGGCGTGGGGGGACATGAGCATCACGTTGACCCCGAACGGCCGGCTGGTGGCTTCCTTGACCCGCCTGATCTGGTCCCTCACCCATCCGGCTGGGGCGTTGCCGGCGCCGATGATGCCGAGTCCACCGGCCTCGGACACCGCCGAGGCCAGTTCGGCTGTGGCCAGGTGCGCCATACCGCCCTGCAGCACAGGATAGTCGATGCCTAGCAGTGAGGTCAGTGGGGTCGTCAGCATGCCGCCTCGCTCCTTGACAGGGCCCTGTCCTTGCTCCAGCGTATGGCCATCGAGCCCCAGGTGAGGCCGGCGCCAAAACCGACCAGCACCACCAAATGCCCTTGGCGGATCCGGCCTGTCCGGTAAGCCTCCTCCAAGGCGATGGGGATGCTGGCCGAGGAGATGTTCCCAAATCTGTCTATGTTGACGATGAGCTGTTCTGCCTTAAGCCCCAGGCGTTTGGCGGCGGCATCGACGATGCGTGCGTTGGCCTGGTGGGGGACAACAAGGTCGATGTCGGCTACCTTGGCGCCGCAACCGGCCAGGACCGCCTCGGTGGCGTCGGTCATGATCCGCACGGCGAATTTGAACACCTCACTGCCATCCATTTGGATGTAGTGCTGGCGGGCCGCGACCGTCTCGGCGCTGGCGGGTAGGCGGGAGCCCCCCGCCGGCTGTTTGAGCACATCGGCCCCGGACCCGTCGGCGCCCAGGGAGGTGCTGAGGAACCCATACCGGCTGGATACCCGGCCCACCACGGCCGCGCCCGCCCCGTCGCCGAACAGGATGCAGGTGCCCCTGTGTTGGTAGTCAGTGATCCGGGACAGGGTCTCAGCGCCGATAACTAGGACATGCCTGTAGGTGCCGGTGTTGATGAACTGCTGGGCCACGCTCAGGCCGTAGATGAAGCCCGTGCAGGCGGCCTCCAGGTCGAAGGCGGGGCAGGTGGCGCCGAGGCGCGCCTGTACCAGGCAGGCGGTGGCCGGAAAGGCCATGTCCGGGGTCACCGTGCTGACGATGATCAGGTCGAGGTCCGCAGGGGTGAGGCCGGCGTCAGCCAGGGCGCGGGCGGCGGCCTGAGTGGCCAGGTCCGAGGTGGCCGTCTCCGGGGGAGCGATGGGACGTTCCCTAATGCCCGTACGGTTCACGATCCACTCGTCGGACGTGTCGACCATGGTTTCCAGCTCTGCGTTGGTCAGTCTGTGTTCGGGGATGGCGACTCCGAGGCCGATGATGCCAGCTGGATGATGGGCCATGTAGGGGGGAGGACCTCCTCAATCCTTATGACCAATTACTAACACTTACTACTAATGACTATTATAAACTATCTTTTCCTCTACAGCAAGGGTCTATCACTCGGGGTGACGGAGCTTGCGGCTGGCTGCACAGCGGTGTACCATGGGGGTGAGACGAGGGGGCTGGCGCTGTGCAGCTGCTGCGCGTGGAGCCGTACCGACCGGGGCTGGAAGGTCCGCTCCTGGACCTGTCCGGCCGGTCCGTCTGGCGGAACCCCGCGATACAGCCGTTGACACGGGCCCGGCTGGAGGAGGTCCGCCAGGGTCTGAGGCCTGAGCATGTCTTTGCCCTGACCCTGTGTGGGCTGCCCGTTGGCCTGCTGCATCTGGACACCGGCGGGGTGGCCCGGGACGGGCTGATCAAGCTGGAGAGCATGCACGCCGCCCTGCCTGTCGGCCGCGCGCCGGCCTTGGCTAGGCTGTTGGACGCTATCCGGGAGGTGGCGCGGGACATGGGGGCGGTCGGGGCCTTCGGGCATTGGGCGGAGCGCTGCCGGGCCGACCTCGTCTGGCTGGCCCGGGCCGGTTTCCGCGTCACCCGCACCAGCCTGCACATGGCGATGGTCCTTGGGCGCCGTCCCCAAGTGGACCTGCCGCGGGGGATGGCCGTCTCCGTCTGCCGGGACAGCCAAGATGAGCTGGACTGGCTGGCGGTGATCGGCACAGCGTTCCCTGACGGAGAGAGCCCGCCGCGTTCCCGGGAGGAGCTGAGGAAGCTGGCCAGCGAAGCGGGCCATCTGCCCGACGGGATGCTGCTGTTGCGTGAAGCAGGTGTGCCCGTTGGCGCGGTCCAACTCGCAGCGAGCCGTGACCAGCTGGGAGGGCGGCATGCGTACGTCTGGGGCCTGGGAGTCGTGGCGGCACATCGGCGGCGCGGATACGGCCGCTTGCTGCTGGAACTCGTCGCTTACCGGGCGTATCAGGCCGGCTTCAGGTTCCTGGAGCTGAGCGCTTACGCCGACAATGTGCCTGCCCTAGCCCTCTATGAGTCGGCGGGCCTGCGCGCCCTGGGCAAGGTGTTCCGGCTGGACAGCGACCTGAAGTGATCAGCGCCAGCTGGCCTCCAGGGCCATGACGACCGTGCGTCTGACCACGGGCACACAGACCCGCGCTCTGGTCTCCTGGCTCACCCGCTGACGTTGCTTGCGGGATTCCTGGGGCACGCCGGTAAGGTCGTGGCAGTCGGTCCAGCCGAACTCGTTGGCCGCCCGCGCCACGAAGGCATGGGCGTCGGAGATGACGCGCTCCTTGGTGGATGTGTCAGAGGCGTCGCGGTGGTCGGCGGTGAGCCCCAGCGCGATCAAGGCCCCGACGATGGCGCCGCAGGTCTTGCCGTGAGCGCCCAGACCCCCGCCGAAGGCCGTGGCGGCCGCCGGGACAGCCCCTGCGTCCAGGCCCCACTCGTCGGCCAGGGCTTTAAGGACGGATTCAGCGCAGTTGAACCCGCTGACAAAGTAGGCCGCGGCCCGTTCACCGGCGGCGAGGGCGGCGGCCGAGCGCGCGGCACACCCGCATGTCCCTGGCATGATGTCACCTTCCCTTAAACGAGCTATGCCGCTCTTAGTTCGGCCTATGCCGCCGAGTACCTGCCGGAGGGATGCAGAATGGAAGCGGAACGCGAGCTGCTGTGCCGTGCTGCCTTGGACCTGTTCGCCGCGGGGCAGTTGACAGCCTTCGGCGGCAACCTGAGCCTGCGCGTCGGTGGGGACTACCTCATCACGCCTTCCGGACGGTTCAAGGGGGCGCTCACCCCCAGGGACCTCCTGCTCGTAGGGGGAGCAGCGCAGCCCGTCCCGGGCGCAAGCAGACAGCCCAGCACCGAGTGGCCGGTGCACCTCGCGCTGTACCAGGCATGTCCCGGGGTGCAGGCAGTGGTGCACACCCATCCCCCCTACGCCACGGCCCTCTACCTGACCGGCGGCCAGGTCCTGCCCCTGACCGACGAGGCCGCCTTCCTCGCCGACACGCCCCTCGTCCCCTATCACCGGCCCGGCAGCCCGGAGCTGGCTGCCGCGGTGGTGGAGGCGATGGCCGGCAAGTCTGCGGCGGTGGTGGTGCTGCAGAACCATGGGGCCATCGCCGCCGGCCCTGACCTGGAGGAGGCCGTGGCCTTGGCCAGGTGCCTGGAGGATGTCGCCCGCCTGACTTACCTCGTGACGCTAACCAGGCGGGAGGCGCCGTTGCTCAAAAGGGCCGCCTACCTGAAGGCCCGCGCCCCCGGCCCTGGCTAGGACGGCACCGCAGGCCCCTCGCAGCTTGGCGACCGTGGCCCGTAGCGCCGCCTGATTGGCGCAACGGGCCTTTGTCTTTCTGCGTAGTTGTGGGGAAACTATGGCCATGTTACTTGGACTTGGCTGCGCACAGCTCGTGATGAGGAGACAAGCTGATGACTGACTACGATGTCGTGGTGGTGGGCGCCGGCCCTGGTGGCCTCACCGCGGCGATGTACACGGCCAGGGCCCGGCTGCGGACGGCGGTCCTGGAGAAGGGCAGGGTGGGGGGTCAGGCTGCTACCACCGAGGAAATCGAAAACTACCCAGGTTTCCCCGAGGGGACCACCGGCCCCGAGCTGATGGAGCGCTTCGCCGCTCAGGCCAGGCGGTTCGGGGCCGAGTTCATCCGCGACGAGGCGCTAAGCTTGTCCGCAGACGGCATGACCAAGGTAGTGCGGGGGAAGGCCGGCACCTACTTCGCCAAGGTCGTGATCCTGGCGCCCGGGGCCGAGCCTCGCCCGCTGGGGATAAAGGGTGAACGGGCCTTGCGTGGAAAGGGCGTCTCCTACTGCGCCACCTGCGACGCCGACCTCTACACAGACCTGGACGTGGTCATCGTGGGCAACGGCGACGCTGCCCTGGAAGAGGCCATCTATCTAGCGCGGTTCGTCAACAAGGCCAGCATGGTAGTGGTGCATGATGAGGGCGTCGTCGACGCCACCCGGGTCATCGCCGAACGCGCCTTCGCCGAACCCAAGCTGGACTGGGTCTGGAACTCGGTCCTGGAGGAGATAGTCGGCGACGGCCTGGTGGAGCGCGTGCGGATTAGGAACTTAAAGACTGGAGCTGCTGCGGACTTGCCCTGCCATGGCGTGTTCATCTTCGTCGGCACCATACCCAAGACCGGCTTCCTCAAGGACGGCCCCGTCGAGCTGGATGCCCAGGGTTACATCAAGGCGGGGGAACTGATGGAGACTTCGGTGGACGGGGTGTACGCCGTCGGGGACGCCCGGGGCAAGTACCTGCGACAGGTCGTCACCGCCGCCGGCGATGCCGCTACCGCGGCGGTCGCCGCCGAACGGTACGTTCATGAGGAAGAGAGTTTCCGCCTGCAAGTCCTCGACCAGGTGGGGCCGGTCTTCGTGGCCTTCTGGAGCCCGGCCAGTCAGGAAGCCTTGGCTTTCATGCCGGTACTCGAGACCTTCGCCTCCGGGCACGCTGACGGCCTGCGGCTGGTGAAGATAGACACCTATAAGAACCGGCGCATGGCTGAACGCTACGGGGTTCAGACGGTACCGACCACCCTCGCCTTCGCAGGCGGACGGGCTGTTGCCCGCCTGGAGGGCGCCGTCTCCGCGGCGGCCTTGGCAGCTGCGCTACAGGAGACCGTGGGTCACCGGGCCCCGCAAGGAGGTGAGCCAAGGGATGCAGCAGTTCGACAAGGAGAACTTCGCGGTCCGGGTCCTGGCTAGTCCGGAGCCGGTGGTAGTGGATTTCTGGAGCCCGAAGTGCGACCCGTGCCTAGCCCTGATGCCGGACATGGAGGCATTGGCCCGGCGCTACGAGGGGAAAGCTAGGTTCGGCAAGGTCAACATCCTCGAGAACCGCCGGCTGGCCATCAGCCAGAAGGTGCTGGGCGTGCCCAACATCAGCCTATATGTGGGCGGCGGCAAGGTGGCCGAACTCACTGGGGACGACATCGCCAGCGATGCCGTAGAAGAGGCGCTCAAGCGTCTGCTCTACTGACACTGCCGAGAGGACGGAGTGATCCCAGGCCATGCGGCTTGAGCTAGGTTCCATCCCTGTCACCGATGTGGTCTTCGGCTCTAGGACTCAACTGGACGGCGGAGTGCTCACGGTCAGCCAGACGGAGTTGTGCAGCGTGATCCTGCAGGACGAGCGGCTGCGGTCGGTCGGCTGGGAACTGGCGAAACCGGGGGATTCGGCCCGGATCATCCCCGTCAAGGATGTGATCGAGCCCAGGGTCAAGGTTGCCGGGATCGGCACGGTCTTTCCGGGCCTCATCGGCACGGTGGACACGGTCGGCAGCGGGCGCACCCACGTCCTGACAGGGGTCGCCGTAGTGACCACCGGTAGCATCGCCGGGTTCCAGGAGGGCATCATCGACATGTCCGGGCCGGGGGCCGCTTACACCCCGTTTTCCGCCACCATCAACCTGGTGATGGTGGCCGAGCGTGTGGAAGGCCTCAGTCAACATGACCATGAGCAAGCGCTGAGGCTGGCAGGACTGAAAGCCGCCGCCCACCTGGGCGAGGCGGCCCGGGAGGCTGACCCCCGCTACTTGGCGGTGTATGAGACGGCCCCGGTGGCCGAAGCGCGCGACCGGCACCAAGGCCTGCCCAAGGTCGTCTATGTCTACATGCTGCAGAGCCAAGGCTTGCTCCATGACACCTATGTCTACGGAGTGGACGCCAAGAAGCTGCTGCCCACCTTCCTGTTCCCGACGGAAGTCATGGACGGGGCTATCGTCAGCGGCAACTGCGTATCTGCCTGCGACAAAAACACGACTTATCATCACCTGAACAACCCTGTGATCGCGGACCTTTACGCTCATCACGGCCGGGACCTTAACTTCCTGGGCGTGGTCATTACAAATGAGAACGTTACTCTCGCCGACAAAGAGCGCTCCTCCAACTACACCGCCCAGCTCGTCGAGTTCCTCGGCGCCGAAGGGGCCATCATCACCAAGGAAGGTTTTGGCAACCCCGATACAGACCTGATGATGAACTGTGCCAAGCTGGAACGCAAAGGCATCAAGACCGTGCTGATCACCGACGAGTTCGCCGGCCGGGACGGCGCCTCCCAGTCCCTAGCCGACGCCAGCCCACTGGCCGATGCGGTCGTGACCACAGGCAACGCCAACGAGGTCATCACCCTCCCGCCCATGGATAGGATGATCGGCCAGCCAAGGGCAGCGGACACCATCGCCGGCGGCTTCGCCGGCAGCCTGCGTGCCGATGGCAGCGTCAGCGTGGAGCTCCAGGCCATCATCGGGGCCACCAACGAACTGGGGTTCAACCGCCTGACCGCCTGCCCCCATTGACGAAAGGAGATGCAGCCATGCTCAAAGGCAAGCGGGTCATCGTCCTCGGCGACCGGGACGGCATCCCCGGACCGGCCATCGAGGAGTGCGTGAAGAGCGCCGGCGCCGAGGTGGTCTTCTCCACCACCGAGTGCTTCGTCTGAACCGCCGCCGGAGCCATGGACCTGGAGAACCAACGTAGGGTCAAGGAGCTAGCCGAAAAGTACGCTGAGGGCGACCTCCTGGTGGTACTGGGTGGCGCCGAGGCGGAAGCCTCCGGCCTGACCGCCGAGACAGTCACCCACGGCGACCCTACCTTCGCAGGTCCACTGGCGGGAGTCCAGTTGGGACTCCCCGTCTACCATGTCATCGAACCGGAGGTCAAGCGCGAAGTGGATCCAGAGGTCTACGACGAGCAGATCAGCCTGATGGAGATGGTCCTCGACGTGGATGCCATCCGCCAGGAAGTGAAGGCCATGCGGGACCAGTATTCGCAGTCCGTAGCGGGCGGGTAAAGGAGCGTAGGCAGTGGCCCACCGGAAGTTCAGGATAGCCCATTACCTCAACCAGTTCTTCGGCCAGATTGGGGGCGAGGACAAGGCGGGCACGGAACCCGTCGCCCTAAGCGGCGCCGTGGGGCCTGGCCTCGCCTTCAGCCAGGCCTTCGGGGATAAGGCGGAGATCGTCGGCACCGTAATCTGCGGCGACTCGTATTTCACCGAGCAGCTCGAAGAAGCCCAGGCCAGGGTGACGCAGCTCATCGAGGGTTTCCGGCCCGATGCGGTCATCGCGGGGCCCGCTTTCAACGCCGGGCGCTACGGCGTGGCCTGCGGGGCTGTGGCCAAGAGCGTCAGCGCACGGTTGCGGGTGCCGGTGATCACAGGCATGTACGAGGAGAACCCTGGCCTGGACCTCTACGGCAAGTACGCCTATGTGGTCCCGACGGGACCTTCCGCGGCCGCTATGCGCAAGGCCGTACCCGCCATGGCGTCGCTGGCCCTGAGACTGGCGGCGGGCGAGGCCCTCGGGACGCCTGCCGAGGAAGGCTACCGTCCCCGCGGCATCAGACGCAACGTCTTCTCCAGCCGGCGCGGGTCAGCGCGGGCCCTGGCTATGCTGCTCAAGAAACTCAACGGGGAACCCTTAGCGACCGAGTATCCCATGCCGGTGTTTGACAGGGTGACGCCCCGCCCAGCCATCAAGGACCTCAGCCATGCCACCATCGCCCTGGTGACATCGGGGGGGATCGTTCCCAGGGGCAACCCTGACCGCATCGAGTCGTCGAGCGCCTCGCGCTACGGACGCTACCCCCTGGAGAACCTGACTGACCTGGACTCGGAGCACTTCCAGACAGCCCATGGCGGCTACGACCCCGTTTACGCCAACCAGGACGCCGACCGCGTCCTGCCGGTGGACGTGCTCCGGGAGCTGGAGGCGGAAGGGGTCATCGGGCATCTCCACGACTACTACTACTCCACCGTGGGCAACGGCACGTCGGTGGCAGACTCGGCCCGGTATGCCAGGGAGATCGCGGAGGACCTCAGGAATAAGGCGGACGCCGTCATCCTCACGTCCACGTGAGGAACCTGCACTCGTTGCGGGGCAACGATGGTAAAGGAGCTGGAACGGGCGGGCTTCCCCGTGGTCCATATGTGCACGATCGTGCCGATCTCCCTGACGGTGGGGGCCAACCGCATCGTCCCGGCGGTGGCCATCCCACATCCGCTGGGTAACCCTACTCTCTCCACCGGTGAGGAAAGGGCCATCCGCAAACAACTGGTCTTGACTGCCCTGGAGGCCCTGCGGACGGAAGTGGACGGCCAGACAGTGTTCAGCAGCTAGCCGGAGGTGAGCCCATGACCCAACCGGTGGTGCGGGGGGTTAGCCATTTCCTGTTTCATGCCCCCGATCTCCTGGTGCACAACGGCACCACTCAGACCCTCGAGCGCGGGAAGGACCCGCACTCGGCATATCTACGCAGGCTCCCCGGGCAACTGCGGCCTTTCGCCGATGTGGTGGCTTACCCACCCAACCAGGCATATATCGGCAACCTGCCCCTCCAGCGGCTGGCGCAGACGCCCCGTCCTTGGTACGAGCAGCCTGTGCCCGGGGCGGGCCCCAAGGGCAAGCGCGGAGACATCGTCGGCCAGGACGAGCTGTACGGCTGGATGAAGCTGGCCGACGCGTTCGAGCTCGTGCTGCTGACCCCGGAGGCCGCCGCGCGCGCGGCCAGGGACATGGGGGCAGGCGGGTTGGCTGGGGGTACCGACCTGGCCAAGGTCGGCAAGGGCACCCCCTACGTTGACGTGGAAGCCGCCGTGGCCGCAGGCGCCTCCCCCCTTACCAGTGCCGGAAGACTGGTGGGGTGCGTCAAACGGGCCCACGAGCTTGACCCTACCCTCACGGCCCACATTATGCTGGAAAACGTAGCCGCCAAGGCCACGGCCATCCCCGCCCTGCGCCAGTTGCTTGCTCGCTACGGCTTGGCCCCTGCTGACGTCGAGTACTGCATCGAATGCTCCGAGGAAGCCTGCGGCGACATGAACCAGCGCGGCGGAGGCAACTTCGCCAAGGCCATCGCCGAGCTGGCGGGGTGCATCAGGGCGACCGGCTCCGACGTACGGGCCTTCTGCGCGGCTCCCGCCCATGCCGTGGTGTACGCGGCAGCCCTGGTGAAGGCAGGCGTATACCGTTCGGTCGCGGTGGTCGCCGGGGGCAGCGTGGCTAAACTGGGCATGAACGGGAAAGACCACGTGGCCAAGGGGCTGCCGGTTCTGGAGGATGTCCTGGGCGCCTTCGCCCTGTTGGTCACGGAGGATGACGGGGTGAACCCCATCATCCGCACCGAATCCGTCGGACGCCACATGATCGGCTCCGGCGCCTCCCCCCAGGCCGTGGTTCAGGCCTTGGTCACCGAACCGCTGGACAGGCTGGGGCTGAAACTGACCTCCGTGGACAAGTACGCGGTGGAGCTGCAGAATCCCGAAATCACCGAGCCAGCTGGCGCAGGCAACGTCCCCCTAGCCAACTACAAACTGATCGCGGCCCTCGGTGTCAAGCGGGGTGAGCTCGAACGGGCGGCCCTGGAGGACTTCACCAGGACCCATGGTCTGCCGGGCTTCGCGCCGACCCAGGGACACATCCCATCGGGCATACCCTACTTGGGGGAGGCCTGGGAGGGCCTGCGCGCCGGTAGACTGCGGCGGGTGATGGTCATCGGCAAGGGCAGCCTCTTCTTGGGGCGGATGACCAGCCAGTTTGACGGCGTGAGCTTCCTGCTGGAGCGCAACCATGACGGGAAGAGGCGGAGGGCTGAACCCGCAGCGTCCAGGGGGGTCCGAGTCGGGCTGACCATCCTCCCCAACGAGGTCGGCGCCGCTGAGCTCGTGCAAGGAGCCCAGCTGGCCGCCGGGCAGGGCGTGGAGGTCGTCCTCATCGGACCCGGTCACGACGTTGACCTGCCCCAGGTCGAGGTGACGGACGCAGCTGGCATCCACCGGAGGCTCGAGGTCATGCTGGACGCTGGCGAACTCGACGCCGGGGTCACGCTGCACTATACTTTCCCCACCGGCGTAAGCACGGTGGGCCGGGTGCCGTCGCCCGCCCGCGGGCGGCAGGTGTTCATCGCGACCACCACGGGGCTGAGCGCCACGGACCGGGTCGAGGCCTTGGTCCGCAATGCCGTCTATGGCATCATCGCCGCCAAGGCAGCGGGCATCCACAGCCCGACGGTAGGTGTCCTCAACGTGGACGGCGCCCGGGCCGCCGAGCGGAGGCTCAAGGCGATGGCCGCCAGGGGTTACCCCATCGCCTTCGCCGGGTCCATGCGCGTCGACGGCGGGGCCATCCTGCGGGGCAATGACGTCCTGACCGGCAGCGCCGATGTGGTCGTCACCGACTCGCTGTCAGGCAACGTGTTGATGAAGCTGCTCTCTGCCTTCACCACCGGCGGGGACTACGAAGCCGTAGGCCATGGGTATGGTCCGGGCATCGGCGATGGCCAGGGGCGGATCGTCTGCATCCTGTCCAGGGCCTCCGGCGCCCCGGTGGTGGCGGGGGCTATCGCATACGCGGCCACACTGGCGCGCGGCAACCTGCCGGCGGTGGCGGCGGCCGAGCTTGCACGGGCGCAGGCTGCCGGACTCGCTGAGACTGAGGCGCAGGCGGCCCCCGTGACGGGGGTCCAGCCCCCACCGCGTAAGGCTGTCACCCGGGAGATAGCCGGCATCGACGTCCTCGAGCTGGACAGGGCGGTGGAGACACTCTGGCGGGAGGGCATCTACGCCGCCACTGGGATGGGCTGCACCGGCCCGGTGGTGATGGTGGCGGAGGCCGATGAGGATCCGGCCAGACAGCTCCTGTCCGGCTACATCACCGGCCCCGGCCGGTGCGTCCAATCGGGAGTGTGCATGGAACAGCCGCGCTCGCCGCATAATGGTCAGTGAAGAAGGGAGCGATACTGATGAAGCGTACTACGGTCAAATGCAACGTGTCCAGTTGCCACTACTGGGGAGAGGGCGAGGTCTGCGAGGCCCCGGCGATCCTGGTGGCCAACCGCATGCAGGGCAGCCCCTACTCGGACGCCTCAGGGGCCCTGGGCAGGCACCAGCAGGCCCACACTTCCGAGGAGACTGTCTGCGAGACCTTCCGGCCTAGGGACTGACGGACCTTGTCTAGGGTGGGACGCGCCCGGCCTGGGGCGCGTTCCCGTCTGGGGAACCGGCAGGAACCGGGGCAGGCGGGCGAGAAGCACTTCCGTGGGTGATACACACCATGCGGGACAGGGTCTTGGCCGCCTGCGCTTTCGCCATCTTGCTGACCGCTTACATCTGGTACGCCGTGCCCCAGGAGATCCAGACCTACTACCGGGTGACGGTCTGTTCGGGCGCGGGTGACATCCTGCGCGATGAAGCTTGGGTGGAGCTTGCAGGCAAGCGGGTCAACAACCTAACCGGGTCGCCGTCGTTCAGCGGTACGTTACGGGTGATCGCCGGCTCAGACACGGCGCGGCACCAAGTCAGCACCCCGATGTTGGCCAGCCCGTGGTGGGCGCGTCTCAGAGCCGACGGCGGCATCCTGCTCGTGTCCACGAGCGTGCAGGACGGGATAGTGCACACCATCGCCTTGGTGGACCTGGACCGGGGCTGGGAGACGATCCGGGCAAGCCTGTCGGCAGTGGGTGGCCTCGTAGGCCCCGTGACGCTGGAGGGCTCCAGGGTCAGCGCCAAGGAGGCTGAAGTGTTCAGGGACCCGTACAGCTACAGACGGTAGAGGTGAGCTGCATGCCCGTCTATGAGTTCATCTGCCCCAAGTGCAAAGGACTGCACTCCGACCTGTGCCGCCTGGGAGAGGACGGCAGGGGGTTGACCTGTCCTACCTGTGGGGAGACCGGATTGCGGAAGAAGTTCTCCACTTTTGCCTTCAAGGCTGCGGGGAACGGCTCCTCGGGCGGCAAAGGCTGCTCAACGTGTTCCGGCGCTTCCTGTAGTACCTGTCACTAAGCGCCTCCAGCTCAGACAAAGCGGTGCGCCCAGGGGGCGCACCTTGGTGTGTGCGCGCACTGCCAGAAACGGCCACGGAACGTACTATTGTCAAGGGCTCACCATTGCTGTTACATTAGGGATAGACACCACTCGACGTAAACCACCTGAGGTGACCCGATGGCGGCGAGGCAGCGGCTGGTTTTGGCAATCATCGTCTTCACCCTGGTCAGCCTGCTCCCTGGCATTGCCATGTCCCAGGACGGCCTAGAGGATGTGCTCAATCGACACGTCCCCTTGGTGACGGCGGAGGCCAGGGATGGCCGCGGGGTGCTTACTGGGGTTGACAGCCGCCGGGCCTTCGAGCAGTTGGTGGAAGGACGGTCGCCCAGACAGCGCGTGGTCGTCAAGGGAATCTACGTCTCCGGCTACATGGCCGGGACTGCCTTCATCGACAACTACGTGCTCAAGCTCACCCGCGACACGGAGCTCAACGCCGTCGTCATCGACAGCAAGGGCGACGAGGGCAAGCTCCACTACCGGTCGTCCGTGCCCTTGGTCCAGCAGTATGACGCCCATGTCAACCACATCCCGAACCCCGAGGCGCTGTTGGACAAGCTGCGCGCCGCGGGCGTCTACACCATCGCCAGGCACGTGGTGTTCAAGGACAGCGCGCTGGCTGAGGCCAGGCCTGACCTGGTGCTGAGACGTAAGGACAACAGCGGCATCTGGCGCGACTCCACCGGCGCGGCTTGGATCAACGCCTTCAGCCGGGAAGTCTGGGAGTACAATGTGGCCATCGCCAAAGAAGCTGCCAGGCTGGGCTTCGATGAGATCCAATTCGACTACGTCCGGTTCCCCAGCGACGGGGACCTCGGCAACATCGCCTGGGACGTACCCTACACCAAGGCTGCGCGGGTGGAGGCCATCACGGGTTTCCTGGCCTACGCCAGGCAGGAGCTGAAGGAGTACGACGTGTTCCTGTCCGCGGACGTCTTCGGCCTGACGACCTCGGCCGACGAGATGGGGATCGGCCAGGACTTCGACGAGGTCATCAAACACCTCGACTACATCTCGCCCATGGTCTACCCTTCCCACTACTGGACTGGCTCCTACGGGGCCGAGCAGCCCAACGCCGAGCCATACCACATCGTCTACACTGGCCTGACCTGGGCTGTCCGCCGCATGAACAGGACCCAAGGCCACACCTGCGAGCTGAGGCCATGGTTGCAGGACTTCAGTTGGGGGCCCCCGCCCTACGGGCCCACCGAGGTCAGGATGCAGATCCAGGCGACCTATGACGCCGGCGCCGACTCCTGGCTCCTGTGGAACCCGCGCAACGAGTACACCATAGGGGCGTTGCTGAGACGCTGAGGGGACAGGCAGGGCCGGTCAGCCCAGCCTTTCCGGTGGGTTGGATTCGCACCCGATGGGGCAGAATTCGGGGTAGCCAGGCAGGAGTTGGCCGGTCGACCGGAGAAACATGCCCGTTGGCCCTGATTGCTTTTTTTATTGTGCGGGTGGGAGGCGTCCTGGCCCGCTAGGAGGGTATGGGTCTTGAAACGATATGAAGTGGGACAGATCCGCAATCTCGCCCTTGTCGGCCACGGGGGCTCCGGCAAGACGTCGCTGGCTGAAGCGATGCTGTTCAGCGCCGGTGTCACGGACCGCCTGGGCAGAGTCGACGAAGGCCAGACCGTCATGGACTATGACCCCGAAGAGATTAAACGGCGTGTGTCCATCAACGCCTCGCTGGCGCCGTGCCCGTGGAAGGGCATCAAAGTGAACATCGTCGACACTCCTGGTTACTTCGACTTCGTCGGCGAAGTCAGGGCGGCCCTCCGGGTAGTGGACGCGGCCATGCTCGTGGCCGATGCAGTAGCCGGGGTCGAGGTCGGCACTGAGCTCACCTGGAAGTACGCCGCCGATGCCGGTTTACCCCGGATAGTGGTGATCAACAAGGTGGACCGGGAGAACGCCAACTTCTACAAGGTCCTGGACGAACTGAAGGAGGCCTTCGGCCCCCACGTGGTTCCGCTGGCCCTGCCCATCGGCCAGGAGTCGGGGTTCAAAGGCGTGGTCGACCTCGTCCGGGAGGTGGCTGTGCTCAACCCGGCCCCGCCGGCCAAGGATGTCCATGACGGGGACATCCCCGCCGAGGTCCGGGATAGGGTGAAGGAGTACCGCGAGGGCCTGCTCGAGGCCGCTGCAGAGAACGACGACGCCCTGCTGGAGAAGTACCTGGAGGGTTCGCCCCTCACCGTCGAGGAGATAGCCTCAGGGGTCCGCAAGGGAGTGGCCGCGGGCAAACTCGTCCCCGTGGTGCCTGCCTCAGGCGTCAGGAATGTAGGCGTGCAGGCCCTGCTGGACATGATCGTCGCCTACCTGCCCTCACCGGCGTCACTGCCGCCGGTCACGGGCACCAACCCCAAGACCAAGGGAGAGGAACAACGGATCCCCGCCGAGAACGCTCCGTTCAGCGCCTTCGTCTTCAAGACCATGGCCGACCCCTATGTGGGCAAGCTGACCTTGTTCCGGGTCTACTCCGGCATCCTCAAGTCCGATTCCGCGGCCTTCAACCCCAACCGGGGTCGCAGCGAGCGCGTCGGCCAGCTGTTCATCCCTAAGGGCAAGGCCCAGGAGACGGTGTCCGAGGTGTCCGTGGGCGACCTGGCCGCTGTGGCCAAGCTCCAGGAGACAACCACCGGGGACACCCTGTGCGATGAGGCCAACCCACTGGTCCTCCCGGCCCTCGCGTTCCCCAAGCCCGTCTACTCGGTGGCCGTGGCCCCCAAGAGCAAGGGCGACGAGGAGAAGATCGGCTCCGGCCTGAGCCGTCTGGCTGAAGAAGACCCGACCTTCACGGTTCATAAGGATCCCATCTCCGCCCAGATCGTCATCTCCGGCCTGGGTGACCTGCACCTGGAGGTCATCTGCGACCGGTTGCGCCGCAAGTTTGGCGTGGAGGTGACCCTGGAAGCGCCCCGCATCCCATACAAGGAGACTATCCGCAGCCACGTCCGGGTCGAGGGCCGGCACAAGAAGCAGACCGGCGGCCGCGGGCAGTTCGGCCACGTCTGGCTGGAGATGGAACCCCTGCCCGACATGGCCCAGGACTTTGAGTTCGTCGACAAGGTCTTCGGCGGTGCCGTCCCGCGCCAGTATATCCCCGCAGTCGAGAAAGGCCTGCGCGAAGTCCTGGTGGAAGGGGTCATCGCCGGCTACCCCGTGACTGGCTTGCGCTGCATGCTGGTGGACGGCTCCTACCACACCGTTGACTCCTCGGAACTTGCCTTCAAACTGGCGGCTGGATTGGCCTTCAAGAAGGGCTTCCAGGACGCGAACCCTGTCTTGCTGGAACCCATCGTCAACGTCGAGGTCACGGTGCCTGACGCCTACATGGGCGATGTCATCGGTGATCTGAACAAGAAGCGCGGGCGCATCCTGGGGATGGAATCGGCCGGCAGGGCGCAGGTCATCCGGGCGACGGTGCCCCAGGCCGAGATGGCCAGGTACGCCATCGACCTCAGGTCCATCACCCAGGGGAGGGGCACCTTCCGTGTGGACTTCGACCATTACGAAGAACTGCCGGCCCACCTGGCCAATGCAGTGATCGAGGAAGGCAAGAAGCGGCAGGCGAAAGACTGAAGGTGCATTACCCTGAAGTCAGGTTGGCCCCTGGCCGCGAGACCAGGCTGGCTGCGGGCCACCCTTGGATCTACCGCACGGAAGTAGCGAAAGGCGAGGCCGCACCAGGCGACGTCGTGCGCGTGCTGACGTCCCGGGGCAGGTTCCTCGCCCTTGGCTTGTACAACCCCCACTCCCAGCTCACGGTGAGGCTGCTCACCCGCCGAGAGGACGCCGCCATCGACCGGGATTTCTGGCGGCAGCGGCTCTCCCACGCCTTGGAGTGGCGGCGCCGCCTGTTGCCCGGCGTGGAGGCGTACCGGGCGGTCTTCGCCGAGGCTGACGGGTTCCCTGGCCTGATCGTAGACGACTTCGCCGGTGTCCTGGTGGTCCAGTTCCTGTCCCTCGGCTTGGACGCCCGCAAGTTGGAACTGGCCGGGTTGCTGGCGGAGTCCTTGTCGCCTGAGTGCATCTACGAACGTAGCGACGCCCCCGTCCGCAGGCTCGAAGGGTTGGCCGAGGCCGCCGGCCCCCTCTTGGGGGAGTGCCCGGAACGGGTCAGCATCAACGAACACGGCCTGAGGTTCGACGTCGACGTGCAGAGGGGGCAGAAGACCGGCTTCTACCTGGATCAACGGGAGAACAGGGCGGCCATCGCGCCCTACTGCCCTGGGGCCAGGGTGTTGGACTGCTTCGCCCATACAGGAGGGTTCGCCCTCCACGCCGCCCTGTACGGGGCCCGGGAGGTCACCGCCGTGGAGGCTTCAGCCGAGGCCTGCGCCCTCGGCCGGGAGCACGCCGCCGCCAACGGCCTCGACGGTAGCGTCACCTTCGTCACGGCCAACGCCTTCGACGAACTGAGACGACTGGTGGCTGCCAAGGAGCAGTACGACCTGGTCATCCTCGATCCCCCGGCCTTTGCCCACAGGCGCGAAGCGGTGCCCGGGGCCCTACGGGGGTACAAGGAAATCAACCTGCGGGGGCTGCGGCTCGTGAGGGGCGGCGGGTTCCTGGTGACTTGCTCGTGTTCGGGCCACGTCACCGCAGACCTGTTCCACGACATGCTCCGCTCCGCCCTGGCCGACAGTGGGCGGCGCGCGCGGGTGGCCGAGATCCGGTCCCAGGCTGTCGACCACCCCGTACTGCTAGGAGTAGGCGAGGCCCGCTACTTGAAGTTCTTCGCTATCCAGGTCACCGAGTGAGCGTCCTTTGAGGCAGCTTTAGTCAGCGAACGCGAGCCAGCAGGCGAAAACTGGTTAGATCTCTGTCAAGACGGGCATCAGCGGCCGCAAGCGGGCTGTTGGTGTCCGTCCCACATGTTGCCTGAAGCGGCGGGAATGCTATAATGAGGTGCAAAGGTCAGAGAAGGTCAGACAACACAGGGGAGAGGGTCTGGGATTGCCGAGCCTCAGTGACGTCATCGAGGCCTACCTAAAGGAGCTGTTGGACGGCCTGCAGGGGGGGCCGGTGGAACTGCAGCGGGGTGAACTCGCTCAGCGTTTCGCGTGTGCCCCGTCCCAGATCAACTACGTCCTCGAGACCCGGTTCACCACCGCCCGGGGGTACCTGGTGGAGAGCCGCCGGGGAGGCGGGGGGTTCATCCGCCTGCGCCGGCTGGTCGTCGGGTCCATGGCCGAGGTCCTTGCCTTGATCGATGAGAGCCTCTCCGCGCCAGCCAGCCAAGAACGGGCCCAGGGCTTGCTTGACCGGCTGCTGGACGCCGGGATCCTCACTCCCCGGGAACACGCCGTGATGACGGCGGCGGTCCACCGGGAGACCCTGCTGATCGACCTGCCCGGCCGGGACATCCTGCGAGCCAGCCTGCTCAAGGCCATGCTTCTGGCTGTGCTACGGGCCTAGCCTTCCTGGGAGGAGGAGCGTCATGCTATGTCAGGAGTGCCGCAAACGGGCGGCCACGGTCCACGTGACCCAGGTGGTCAACCAGACCAAGACCGAGAAGCACTTGTGCAGCGAGTGCGCCCGGCAGATGGGCGAGTTCGAGTTCGCCCTGAGCCCGTCCTTCAACATCAATAGCCTGTTGGCCAGCATGTTCAACCTGGAGCCTCAGCTCGCTGCGGGGTCTAGGCTGCGGTGTGAGAACTGCGGTCTGACCTTCCCCGAGTTCGGCAAAGCGGGGCGGTTGGGCTGCAGCCAGTGCTACGCTGAGTTCCGGCCCCGGCTGGAGCCCTTGCTCAGGCGAGTGCATGGGGCCAGCGTCCATACTGGCAAGGTGCCCAGCCGCACGGGCGGCGCCGTCCGGGCCAAGAAGGAGATCGAGGATTTGCGGCGACAGCTGGCCCAGGCTGTTCAAGCCGAGGAGTTCGAGCGGGCTGCCCGGCTGCGTGACGAAATCCGCAGCAAAGAGACGCAGTTGACTTGAGCAGGGGGTGGGAAGGATGAGCCAGGACTTCACTGCGAGGGCGGCGAGCAAGTGGATGGAGGCCAGCGGCCCGGACGGGGATGTGGTGATCTCCAGCCGCGTGCGCCTGGCCCGCAACCTGTCCGGGGTCCCCTTCCCCCACGGGATGGGGCCCGACGAGGCCAGCAAGGTGTTGGCCGCCGTCAAGTCGGCGGTCGCTGAGATCAACCGCGACAACCCCCTGCCCCTGAGCGTGCTGTCCCTAGACGACCTGGAGCCGGTGGCCAGGCAGGTGCTGGTCGAGAAACACCTGGTCAGCCCCCAACACGCGGCCGGGGGGGCCAGCCGTGCGGTGGTCCTGCGCGAGGACGAGGCTGTCAGCATCATGGTCAATGAAGAAGACCACCTGCGCATCCAGTGCCTGTTCCCAGGGCTGCAGGTGGCCGAAGCCTGGAGGTTGGCCAGCCGCATTGACGATGGGCTGGAGAGCCGCATGGACTACGCCTTCGAGGAAGGCCACGGCTACCTGACGGCCTGTCCCACTAACGTAGGCACGGGACTGAGGGCCTCGGTGATGGTGCACTTGCCTGCGCTGGTTATGACCAACCAGGCCGGACGCATTCTGTCGGCCATCACCAAGTTTGGCTTGTTGGTCAGGGGCTTGTACGGCGAAGGCACCGAGGCCAGCGGGAACCTGTTCCAGGTGTCCAACCAGGTCACCCTCGGCCAGAGTGAAGAGGAGATCATCGCCAACCTCGAAGCGGTGGCGAGGCAGATCATCGACCAGGAGCGCCAGACCCGCAGCGCCTTGGCCAGGGACATGGGGGACCAGCTGGCGGACCGGGTATGGAGGGCTATGGGCGCGGTGTCCAACGCCAGGATCGTCACGTCCCAGGAAGCTATGCAGCTGTTGTCCGATGTCCGCCTTGGGGCCAGCATGGGCATCCTCAGCGGAGTGGATCAGAGGGTCCTGAACGAGCTGATGGTCACGACCAGGCCGGGTTTCTTGCAGCAGCTGGCCGGCAAAGAGCTGAGCCCCGGCGAACGGGACCTCCGCCGCGCCGAGATCCTCAGGGAGAGCTTCCCCAACCGACCATAACTGAGGGGGTGTCGACCCGTGTTCCATCACAAGTTTACTGAACGGGCCCAGCGCGTGCTGGCTTTGGCGCACGAGGAGGCCCGCCGCCATGACTATACCTTCGTAGGCACGGAGCACCTGCTGCTGGGGCTGATCCGTGAAGGCGAAGGCGTCGCCGCCAAAGTCCTGCAGACTATGGGCATCAGCCTGGCTAAGGTCAGGGCTGAGGTGGAGAAGATGATCGGCAAGGGCGAAGGCGGGGGCGACCAGCCCAGCCTGACGCCGCGGGCGAAGAAAGTCATCATGGAGCTGGCCCTGGAAGAGGCGAGCACGTTGAATCACAACTACATCGGCACGGAGCACCTGCTGCTGGGGCTCATCCGGGAGGGCGAGGGCGTAGCGGCCCGGGTCCTGGAGAACCTCGGCGCCGACCTCGAGCGGGTGCGGGCCCATGTGGTCAAGCTGCTGGGTTCGCCCCAGGGCGGCGCGGGCCAGCAGACGCCGGGCGGCGGCCCGGCGGGCAAGGCGCGGGGACGCACCCCGTCACTGGAGACCTTTGGCCGCGACCTCACCAGTCTGGCCAGGGAAGGCAAGCTGGATCCGGTGGTCGGTAGGGAGCGGGAGATCGAGCGGGTCATCCAGATCCTCAGCCGCCGCACCAAGAACAACCCGTGCCTCATCGGCGAGCCAGGCGTCGGCAAGACCGCCATCGCCGAGGGGCTGGCCCAGCGCATTGTCGAAGGCAAGGTACCCGAGACCCTCAAGGACAAGCGGGTGGTTTCCCTGGACCTGGCCTCGGTGGTCGCGGGGTCGAAGTACCGGGGCGAGTTCGAGGAGCGGCTGAAGAAGGTCATAGAGGAGATCCGCCAGTCAGGGGACGTGGTAGTGTTCATCGATGAGCTCCACACCATCATCGGGGCCGGCGCCGCCGAGGGAGCCATTGACGCGGCCAACATTCTCAAGCCGGCCCTGGCCAGGGGCGAGATGCAGGCCATCGGCGCCACCACCATCGACGAATACCGCAAGCATGTGGAGAAGGACCCCGCCCTGGAGCGGAGGTTCCAGCCCATTATGGTCGACGAACCTAATGTCGACGAGGCCCTGGCCATCCTGAAGGGCCTGCGGGACAGGTATGAGGCCCATCATCGGGTCGAGATCACCGACGAGGCGCTGCAAGCGGCTGTGCGGTTGTCCGACCGGTTTGTGGCCGACCGCTTTCTGCCAGACAAAGCCATCGACCTGATGGACGAGGCCGCCTCCCGGGTCAGGCTGCGCAGCTTCACCGCGCCGCCGGACCTGAAGGAGCTGGAAGAGCGCGTGGAAAGCCTCCGCAAGGAGAAGGAAGCCGCCGTCCAAGGCCAGGAATTCGAGCAAGCCGCGGACCTCAGGGACCAGGAGCAGAGGCTCAAGGCCGACCTGGAGCAGAGGATGCAGGAGTGGCAGCATCGCCAGGTAGCATCCAAGTCAACGGTCGTCGAGGAGGACATCGCCAGCATCGTCTCGAGCTGGACAGGGATCCCCGTCCAGCGCCTGGCCATGGAGGAGTCGGAGCGCCTGCTCAACTTGGAGCAGCTCCTCCACGAGCGGTACGTCGGCCAGGACGAGGCCGTCGGGGCCGTGGCCAGGGCGGTCCGCCGGGCCCGGGCGGGGCTAAAGGATCCCAAGCGCCCGATCGGTTCCTTCATCTTCCTGGGCCCCACCGGCGTCGGCAAGACCGAGCTCGCCCGCGCCTTGGCCGAGGCTCTGTTCGGCGACGAGGACGCCATGATCCGCCTCGACATGTCCGAGTACATGGAACGGCACAACGCCAGCCGTCTGGTGGGGGCGCCCCCGGGCTACGTCGGGTACGACGAGGGCGGCCAGCTCACCGAGGCTGTCCGCCGCAAGCCCTACTCGGTGGTGCTCCTCGACGAGGTGGAGAAGGCCCATCCCGAGGTGTTCAACATCCTCCTGCAGATTCTGGAGGACGGCCGTCTCACCGACGCCAAGGGGCGCACCGTGGACTTCCGCAACACCGTCATCATCATGACAGCCAATATCGGCGCCCACCTGCTGAAGAAAGAGGGCGGGTTCGGGTTCCAGTTGGGGGATGACAGGGGCGCCTCCCACCAGGCCATGAAGGACAAGATCATGGAAGAGGTCAGACGGACTTTGCGGCCCGAGTTCCTCAACCGTGTGGACGAACTGATCGTGTTCCACGCCCTGACCGAGGAGCAGCTGCACCACATCGTCGAGCTGATGCTGAGGGAAGTGTCCAAGCGTCTGGCCGACAACGGCCTGGCCATGGAAGTTTCGGCCGCGGCCCGGCAGATCCTGGCCAAGGAAGGGTTCGATCCCAAGTACGGCGCCAGGCCTTTGCGCAGGGCGGTCCAACGCATGGTGGAGGACCGCATCAGCGAAGACCTGCTCAAAGGCATCTTCAAGCCTGGAGACACGGTGCTGGTGGACGCCGAGGAGGGCGCGCTCACCTTCGTCCCCAAGGGCCGCTGACGGTGACACATCACAAGCAGGACAGCCGCAGGGCTGTCCTGCGTCCGCTGTACGCCCGGCATGGGCGTCGTTTTGGGGGTGAAAGTCCCCTGTAGGAGTGGGCAGCGACAACTGCTAGCCAAAGGCAACGGTGTCAGCGGCGACGCTGAATCGGAAGGAAGCCGGAGGCAA
>JBFMBV010000008.1:0-60918 GCA_040755005.1 Bacillota bacterium | reverse complement strand
GGCGCAGGGGGCCGATGCCCTGGGCATAGACCATGGTCTTGGCGCCCCCCCACCTGGCAAAGGCGAGGATGCCTAGGTGATAGATGAGGTTTTGGGCGCTGGTGTCATCCTGGAGCAGGCTGCCCCCGCCGCTGATGACCAGTTCGCTCTTGAGTAGGGCTTTGGCGACGGCGCCGGGGCTGCGGGCATTGACGGCCTGTACCCGGTGGAGGCCGGCCGTGGCCTCGGGGGCGCCGGACAGGACGGTGATCGGCACGTCGGGGCGGAGGCCTCTGAGCCCAGTGAGCATGGCCTCGAGCATGGCCTCGTCCCCGGCGTTGCCGTACCCGTAGTAGCCGGCGATGGTCACCCGCGCCATTGCAGCAGCCGCCTCCCCAGGGCCGACAGCCTTAGAATAACCCAGGCCGCCACCAAACCCACCAGTAGCCCCACCCACAGTCCGTTGACGCTGCGGACCACTGACAGGGCCAGGGGGCTGCGCACGTGTTCAAAGGAGTTGATGATGGAGATCTGGCCGATGACCCCGCCCACCGCTAACCCAGCGCTGAGCCACTGGGCCTCAGGGAACGCAGCCAGCGCCATGCCCGCGCTGAGCAGCAGCGGATGCCCGATGAGGAACTCCTTGGTCCGAGGCCTCACCAGGAGCGCCCGCTCCAGCAGGTGCCTGGCCTGCTCCTCGTAGGGGAATGGGGGCAGGCCAAGTTCATGCCCGGTGCGCCCGATGTAGACGACGCCGGCCACTGCCAGCAGGAGCAGGGCCAGGATATGTCCAGCCGGGATCTCCTGCCCTAGCAGGCCGCGGAGGGCGCGGCCGGGGCCAGCCCCCCCGGCGGTTCCCCTGCGCTGCCGCTCCAGGGAGACCAGGGCAACCAGGCCTACGGCTACTGGGGGAAAGAGGTGAGCGAGCTTGACCCCCCTGAACAGCTCGACTTCCAATAGGAACAGGCTGTCGGCCATAGCGGCGGACAGGAGCAGCCCGCCCAGCAGCGAGATGAGGCTGGCCGATACGAGTCCCTGCGCGGCCAAGGTCAGACCTTGGCCCCCAGGGTGCAGGCGGGCCCGCCGCCAGCCTTCCCAGATCATGGTCACAGCCAGCGCGGGGAAAACCAGGGCCAGGGCCAGGCCGGTCGCCTGCGCCCCCAGCACTGGACGGAAGTGCAGCAGGGGCAGGGAGAGGAGGGACCCGGCGGCCAGTGCCGACCCGGCGGTGGCCGCTGCTAACGGTATCACAGCCTCGCACAGGGCCACCCCCGCCGCCGCAGCGGCCGTCGCAACCGCCCATCGCTCCCACAGGGGTACGGTCACGACCCGGTAGGGTTGGGCGGGGGCAAGCTCGAACCCGGCCTGGCGCAGCCCTTCCGCCAGTCCGGTCACCAAGCTCACATTGACCGCCAAGGGGTCAGTGCCCAGGGGCAGTTCCCGGAAGGGCAGCAGGCAGGCCACGCGGAGGTTGCGCTCCCGGACCGACCGCACCGTCTTGTCGATGACCTCTGCTGGCGTGAGTTTGTCCACTTCGCGCCTGCTCAGCTGATGGACCCTGGCACAGCGTAGGCCTGTCAGCCTGGCCAGGTCCGAGGAACCTGCCCGGAGGACGAACCCCCGCTGGACAGGGTGTTCGACCAGTCCTAACAAGAGACCGTATCGATCCAGGGACCGGGCGGTGTCGGCGAGGTACTGCGGGTACCCGAAGGCCTCGAGGCCGTCCAGCAGGACGGTGCTGCCTGTTCCCTGCAGTTGGGAGAGGGTCCGGTCGATGGCGGCCGGATCTACTGCCGGGTAGTTGTACAGCCACGCCATCACCAGCAGTCCCGCCCGGCGAATGCGCGCCAAGTCGGCGGGCCACAGGCCCAGGCCTTGATCGGCGATGCCAGGGAACGAGCGCGAGAGCTCCAAGACCGTGCTGCCGCCTGCGGCCAGGCTGCGGACCTGTCCCGGGAACCGGGCCGTCAGGGCGTCCGACAGCCATCTGGCCAGAGCTGGGTCCGCGGTGACCACATAGGTCGCCTCGGCGCGGACACCGTTCAGGCCGGCGAGGGGGTGGCCCTGGTCAGCCGCGAGCAACCCCAGCAGGTAGTGGCCGGGGTGGACCACGGCGGCCAGTTCAGGGTCGCCGGCGGCGAGCCGCCGGAGGGTGAGCTCCCGCAAGGTGATGGAGTTCAAGCCGGCCGCCCGGAGGGCGCCCAGCACGGCGTCGATGTCCAGGCCCTCAGCCTGGGACAGCTCCAGCAAGTCCAGATAGTCCATGGCCAGCTCGACCCGGACGTTCTCCTGTTCCGCCCGCCAGCGGGCGGCCAGGGTAGGCAGCGCCGCCGCGAGGGCGACCAGCGCCACCAAGAGCCACAGCAGCCTCCGTCCCTTCATCGCCTGCACTGGCGCTGCCAGCGAAGTGCCGTCCCGATGCCCACCCCAACCACAGCCTCGGCCAGGGCCATAACTAGCATCGACACGGGTGCGAAGGGGAACAGCCCTGCGGCGCAGACCGCCGCTGGCCCGGTGGCCGCCACGGCCAGCAGGCCGGGGCTGCGCCGGTCCGCCGGGATGCCGCTGAGATAGGTGAGGGCTGCGAAGCCGATGGCAGCTGGCCCTGGTGCGCCTGTGAGGAACCACGCCAGGTAGGCGGAGCCGGACACGGCCAAGAGCAGCTCGCCGTAGGTCAAGCGCCGCGTCAGCCAGCAGGCCAACTGCCCGAACCCTGGCCGCACCCAGAGCAGAAGAGCCATGCCGGCACCGAGCCCCCTCGCTGACCAGGGCGCCGGAGGCGCCCACACCTCAGCCAGGAACCCTGGGTGAGCCAGGGCGGCCGTCACGGCGAGGGCGCCGCCGACGGCTATCGCCGCAGACAGGAGGGCCCGCCGGGCCTCGCCCGTCTGCAAGGCCGCCCAGCCCGCCAGGGCAGGGAACGCTGTCAGGGCGGCCCACGCCACCCGCTGGCGCCCTGGCTGTGGCGCCACGACTGTGAGGACTGACCCAGCGACAGCCCCGAGCCCAGCAGCCAGCAAAGGGGGGGCGATCCAGCCGCCAGCCAGCACGGCCGCGGCTGTCACAGCGGGCAGCCACCCGGGTGCGGGGGCCTGCCGTGCGGGGGTCCCAGGCGGCCTGCCGACCCCCACTAGGGCTGTGGCTGTCCGCCGTACGCTGTCTAGGGCCTGACTGGCGGTGACGAAGGGCGCATCGGCGGGCCGCTCGGTCTCGAAGTAGACGACTTCCATCCCTCGCTGCCGGACCGTAGCGGCCACCATATCGGGAGACAGGGTTGGGCCGGCCAGCATGGTTTTGATCCCGGCGCCCAGGACGCCGAAGTAGTCCGCCAGGCCGGGCTGGTCGAAGAGGGGGAACTGATGATGGGTCAAGCCTGCGGCCTGCACAGCCAAGGCTGACTCGGTGAGGTTGCCGGGATAGCCCGCCAGCTCCCATCTGGCCCTGGTCACCAGCGGGGAGACAGGGCGGGGGGAAGGCAAGGCGCCCCACTGGGGGAGCAGGGCCATCCGCCGCAGTCGGGCCGCGGTCGGGGCAGGGGCCAGGAAGACGACCCCCCGCGCCCCTGCCTCCCGGGCAGGGGCCAGCAAGCGTGCCAACTCCACCCCAGTCATGTCCCGGCGGTTGGCCAGCACCGGCACCGACCGGAGGCCGGCCCGGGCCGCCAGGTCCAGGTCAGAGGGATACAGGCCAAGGGGCACCTCCAGGACCAACTCGGAGCCGCCCCTGACCTCGAAGCGCCCACCGGCCGCTCTCACAGCCGCCGCGCCGAAGGCCTCCGTCAGGCTGTCGGGGAGCCAGACCGCGGCGGCGGGGTTGAGCGGGCGCACCGACACCTGGGCGCTCCCGGCCGAGAGCGCCACATCGCCCGTGGCGGCCAGGCGCCTGAGGTTGCGCTCCGGGACAGCCAGGGCAGTCGCGCCTGCCTGGCGGAACTGGACCAGCACGGCCTCGCCGGACATCCCCTCGCGGGCCGCCAGATCCATGACCTGGCCGAGGTCCACCATGAGGTCCACGCCACCCGGGGCCCTGAAGAGGTGCCCAGACAATCCGGCCAGCCCTAGGACTGCCAGCAGACAGAGGGCCCATCCGGCCCAGGCTGTACGCCGTGCCACCCTCACCCCTCCTTTGCCAATGGGCGAGGGGCGGAGACCCGCCCCTCGTGAATGTTCCGCAGCCTGCGGGCGCCCACGGGAGCCCGGCTATTTGGCCTTACCCCTGATGACCAACTTGCCGTCGTCAATGGTAGCCAAGGTGAAACTCACAGGGTATGGCAACTTAGCGCCGTCCATGACCAGCTCGGGCCCGCCCAGGAGTTCCCTGAGCTTGGGCACGAAGGCTTCGCCCATAGGGACGCCGTCAACGGCCACGCTACGTAGCACGAACTCCACCTTCGTGCCGCCGGAGACCTGGAAGAAACCTTCGCAAGCGACCTTGAAATCGCGGTTGTTAAAGGTGAACGTCCCTGCTAACAGTGCCTTGCCCGGCACGAGGGTCACCCGGACGCCTTTGAACTGAGGGACATTCTGGGCGATGAATTTGGCCAGGGCCGCCTCGCTAACCGTGATGGTCACATCGAGGGTCTTGCTCCGCTCCACCTTGACGTCACGGCGGCCGAGGATGTCGCGCAGGTTGACCGAGATCTGGCTGGCGGTGGCGGAGAAGGACTCCACCGTCATCCCCAAGAGCCGGGGGCTCTTCAGCTCCACCGTGACCTGATCGAACTGCCCCAGCAGCATGCGTGCGGCAGGCACAGACTTCAGGGTGACCGCGTAGTCGTTCCCGAACTTCCTGGTCAGGACCTCGGACACGGCCCGGTCCACTACCCCGGGCAGGAGGAACTGGGTGACCCCAGCCAAAGCGACCCCAAACAGGATGACGATGATCAGGACCCTCTTCAGCAAGCCCGCCACCCCCCCTTCGCTGGGGATTCGCCGCCGGCGCCGGCGCTCCTGCTACTTCTCGACTTGTCCGTGCAGGTATGCCTGGATGAACGGGTCCAGGTCGCCATCCATCACCGCCTGCACGTTGCCGGTCTCCACGCCCGTGCGATGGTCCTTGACCATGGTGTAGGGCTGGAACACATAGGACCTGATCTGGCTGCCCCAGGCGATGTCCTTGACTTCTCCCTTGAGCTGGGCCATCTCCCGTAGCCGCTCCTCTTCCTTGAGTTCCGCCAGCTTGCCCTTGAGCATGCGCATGGCGGTCTCGCGGTTGGCGTGCTGGGAGCGCTCACTCTGGCATTGGACGACGATGCCAGTGGGCAGGTGGGTCAGGCGCACCGCCGAGTCGGTCTTGTTCACGTGCTGCCCGCCTGCCCCGCTGGCACGGAAAGTGTCCAGCTTGAGGTCGTCCGGGGCAATAGCTGCCTCCTCGTCGTCCTCCACCACCGGCGTGATGTCGACGGAGGCGAAGGAGGTGTGCCTGCGCCCGGAGGCGTCGAAGGGCGACATGCGGACGAGGCGATGGACACCCTTCTCCGGCCTGAGGTACCCATAGGCATTCTCGCCCTGGATCTGCAGGGCGATGCGCTTGATCCCCGCCTCTTCCCCCTCCAGGCGGTCCAAGACCTGTACCCGGTAGGCCCTGCCCTCGGCCCACCTGACGTACATACGGGCCAGCATCTCCACCCAGTCCTGGGCCTCGGTGCCGCCGGCGCCGGCATGCAGGCTGAGGATGGCGTCGTGGCCATCGTACTTGCCGCTCAAGAAAGTCGCCAGTTCCAGGTCTTCCAACTCCGCCGCCAGCTCAGTGACGTCCCGCTGCACCTCACCGGCCAGGGCGGGGTCATCCTCGGCCAGTTCCAGCAGGGTCGCGGCATCGTCGGCGCGGCGGGCCAGGGTCCCGTACCGCTCGATTTGGGCTTTGAGCGCCCCAGCCTCCCTGGTCAGCTTCTGGGCCTTCCCGGCATCCCGCCAGAAGTGCGGCTCGGCCATGGCCTCGTTGTGTTCTTTCAGCTTCTCCTCCAGGCTGGGGAGGTCAAAGAGCATCCCTCAGTTCCGCCAGCCGCTTCCGCACCCGTTCCAGCTCCGCACCTGTGTCTGTGTACATCATCCGGTCCCCTTAGGCGGTCACTTGAGACCGCAGCATTTCTTGTACTTCTTCCCGCTCCCGCACGGGCACGGGTCGTTACGCCCTGTGGCGCCCGCGGCCAGAGGCCGCTTGTCAGGGACCTGCCCGGATGGGGCCACGGCGATGGTCTGCCTGCGCTCGGGCGGCTTGGCGACCGTCACCCGGAAAGCATACCTGACGATGTCGTCCCTGATGGAGGCGACCATGGCCTGGAACATCTCGTAGGCTTCACGGCTATACTCGATCAGCGGATCCCGCTGGGCATAGGCCCTGAGGCCGATGCCTTCACGCAGGTCGTCCATGGCGTCCAGGTGGTCCATCCACTTCTCGTCCACGACCCTGAGCATCACCACGCGTTCAACTGCGCGCAAGAGTTCGGCGCCCAGGGTCTCCTCGCGCCAGGCGTAGAGCTTGCGGACGGTCTCCTGCAGGCGCTCGGCCAGTTCGTCCCGGGAGAGCTTCGCCAACTCCTCCGCCTTGAGGGTCCTGGGCGGGAGGAAACTGGCCTCGAGGGCATCCAGGAGCCCCTTGAGATCCCACTCCTCGCTGTACTCATGGGAGGCGTATTCGGCCAGCGCGTTGCCGATGACCTCGTCGGTCATGTCCAGGAGCCGGGCCCGCAGGTCCTCCCCCGCCAGCACCCGGCGGCGCTGGGCATAGATCAGCTCCCGCTGCTTGTTCATGACATCGTCGTACTGAAGCACCTGGCGACGGAGATCGAAGTTCCTGGCTTCTACCCGTTTCTGGGCCCGTTCGATGGCCCGACTGACCATGGGGTGGTCGATGGGCAGGGAGTCGTCCATGCCCAGCCTGTCCAGCAAGCCGATGACCGCATCGCTGGCGAACAGGCGCATGAGGTCGTCCTCGAACGAGACGTAGAAACGGCTCGAACCGGGATCCCCCTGGCGCCCCGAGCGCCCGCGCAGTTGGTTGTCGATGCGCCTGGCCTCGTGGCGCTCGGTCCCGATGACGTGGAGGCCGCCGATGTCCGTTACGCCTGCGCCGAGCACGATGTCGGTGCCGCGGCCCGCCATGTTGGTGGCGATGGTCACCATGCCCGGTTGCCCCGCCCTGGCGATGATCTGGGCCTCGCGTTCATGGTGTTTGGCGTTGAGCACCTGGTGTTCGATGCCCCGTTGCTCCAACATCCGGCTGAGGATCTCGGACCGCTCGATGGACACGGTGCCCACCAGTATGGGCTGGCGTCGCCGGTGGCACCCGACGATCTCCTCCACCACCGTCTGGAACTTGCCCGCTTCAGTCCTGAACACCACATCGGGGTTGTCGACCCTGATCATCGGCCGGTTGGTCGGGATCACGATGACGTCCAAGCCGTAGATCTTCCGGAACTCCTCTTCCTCGGTCAGGGCGGTGCCGGTCATCCCGGCCAGCTTCTTGTACATGCGGAAGTAGTTCTGGAAGGTGATGGTGGCCAGGGTCTGGTTCTCCCGCTCGATGGTCACGCCTTCCTTGGCTTCGATGGCCTGGTGCAGCCCGTCGGAATACCTCCGGCCGAACATGAGCCTGCCGGTGAACTGGTCGACGATGATGACCTCGCCGTCCTTGACCACGTAGTCCCGGTCGCGCCTCATCAGGGCCTTGGCTCTCAGGGCGCTGATGAGGTAATGGGACAGCTCCATGTGACTGCCCCCAAACAGGTTCTTGACCCCCGCAGCCCGTTCGGCCTTGGCGACCCCGGCCTCGGTGGGAGACACGGTATGGGCCTTCTCATCCACCTGGTAGTCCTCATCCGGCCGCAACCGGGCGGCGATGCGGGCGAACTCCGCATATAGGTCAGTAGGCTTCTGGCCGGGACCGGAGATGATGAGGGGGGTGCGGGCCTCGTCAACTAGGATGGAGTCCACCTCGTCGACGATGGCATAGTTGAGTTCCCGCAGCACTAGCTCGTCCAGGCTGAGCGCCATGTTGTCGCGCAGGTAGTCGAACCCGAACTCGTTGTTGGTCCCGTAGGTAATGTGGGCCCGGTAGGCTCCCTGCCGCTGGAGGGGCTCCAGACCGTGGACGATGAGCCCGACGTCCAGGCCGAGGAAGGTGTGGATAGCCCCCATCCACTCGCTGTCCCGCCGCGCCAGGTAGTCGTTGACGGTGACCACGTGCACCCCATGTCCGGTCAGGGCGTTGAGATAGGAGGGCAGGGTCGCCGCGAGGGTCTTACCCTCGCCGGTCTTCATCTCCGCGATCCGGCCCTCGTGCAGGGCGATGCCCCCGATGAGCTGGACATCGAAGGGGCGCTGGCCCAGGGTCCGTTTGGCCGCCTCGCGTACGGTGCCAAAGGCCTCGGGCAAGAGGGCGTCGAGGCTTTCGCCCTGGTCCAAGCGGTGCTGGAAGCGGGCGGTCTGCGCCTGCAGGTCGGCGTCGGACATAGCCTCCAGCGACGGCTCGAGGGCATTGATGGCCGCAACCAGCTTCGACATGCGTTTCAGTTCACGGTCGTTGAAGTTCAGCCCCAGCGCCGTGGCTATCCCTTTGAACACCGCCTCACCTCCTCCGCCCGGTGTGCCCGGCTGCAGCCTGACTGGCTCAGAGCGAAGGGACCCGATCCAGGTCCCCTTGGCATCCCTTTAGTGTTTGATTTTAGCACGTTCCCGCCCTGTCGGCAACGGGCGCATCGCCCAGTGCACCAGCCACAACAGGCCCGCCGCGATGAGGGCGTCGCCGATGCTGAAGGCGGCTGGCCGGGGATAGGGCGGCCCCAGCGGGAAGATGTCCGCCAGCCACTTCAGGCGCGTCTCGGGGCCGAGCAGTTGGTGGGTGGCCACGACCCCGGCGGCCAGGCCCGGGATGAGCCTGCCCAAGCCAACGCGCTCCAGGACGGCAGGGCTCACCGGCATCCGCCCGCCATTGGCCACGATGACGAGGCAGTTCAGCGCCGCGCCGAGGCCCAGCACGGGAATCCCAGGCAGGCGGATGTTCAGCGCTACGGCCACAAACAGCAGGCAGTAAGCCAGGACATACAGGTGGAACCGCCACGGCACGACCCAAGGGATGCCTCGGGCCAATCCGATGCTGATGCCGATCTGCAAGCCGACGGCAAGGAACGCCAACTCAGGACGCCTGAGCCGCAGCTCCGCTAGCCGCATCAGGCTGCCGCCTGTGGCCAGGCCCAACAGGATCGCCAGGACCAGCGCGCCGCTGAACACCGGTCAGCCTCCTAGCTTGTCCAGGCCGTTGGCGTGGATGAAGGCCTCGACGATGGCCGGATCGAACTGCGATCCCGCGCACTGCCTGAGCTCCGCCACGGCCTGTTCCTGAGAATACGCGCTCTTGTAGGGCCGCGCTGACGTCATGGCGTCAAAGGCGTCCGCAACGGCGATGATGCGCGCGCCCAAGGGGATGTCCTCGCCGGCCAATCCATCGGGGTAACCGTTGCCGTTGAACCACTCATGATGGTGTTTGAGGTAACCGACAGCGCCGGCGATGAGCCCAATCTCAGCGACGATGTTGGCGCCGATCACCGGGTGTTCACGCATCTCGCTGTACTCACCTGCGGTCAAGCGGCCTCTTTTCACCAGGACCGCGTCGCTGACGCCGATCTTCCCCACATCGTGCAGCATGGTGACATACTCCAGTTTCTCGAGCTTATCCTCGCCCAGCCGCAGGCGCCGGGCTGTAGCCACCGCAAGTTGCGTGACCCGCTGAGAGTGGCCCCTGGTATAAGGGTCCTTGGCTTCGATCGCCGTGACCAGGGCGCCGATGGTGCTGAGGAACAGCTCCCGCATGTCGGCGTAGCGCTGGAGGGAGTACCTGGCGACGAACAGAGGGATGATGAACAGGATGACCCCAGTGGGGCCGACGGTCAGGTGCACCTGGGCGATGAGCACCGCCAAGGGGGTCAGGGCGAAGTACTGCATAGCCGACCACTTAAACCCCACCATCCAAGCGCCCAGGAAAGGAACCCCTTGGTGCAGGGAGATGGCCAGCGTCACCAGGCCGGCGTTGACCACATAGTAGGTCAGGGCGGCCAGGCCGACAGCCGGCACCAGGCGCCAGCCGCCCGACAACCCCGGCCCTCCCCCCCACAGGGCATACACCTGGGAGGTGAGGAAGGCCGTTAGGGCCAACTGCGCGCGGTTGAAGAGGACCTTGTCCAGCGAGACCTGGCCGAGCGCCTCGCGCTTGCGGATGGTGCCGAGGGCGGCGATCCAGACCATAGCCGGGCCGCCGTAGACCAACAGGGAGGCGAAGATGACGGCGAAGCCGACAGACACTGTCCCTTGCCAGCGGGGCAGGGCCACGGGCATGGCCTCAGTGGCCAGGGCCAATGCGCCCAACAGGAGGAGACTGGGCCACTGGCCGGCCAGGTCTGGGACCCTGCTCCGGTACAGCAGCGCAAACCCCAAGATGCCCACGCCGAACACGTAGATGCTGCCTAACAGAGGGTTAGCGCGTCCGCTCATCGGGTCACCTTCCCGACGCCGGGACAAATCTCACTGGACCGGCGGTGTGTATTTTGCTAGATCGGTAGGGGCATCAGCCCCACTGATAATTGGCGCCTGCGGCGACCACGAAGGCCGCCACTGCCAAGAGAACCTTCAACAGCTTCGCCATTGTTACTCACCTCCATTCCCGCTATGCTCCGCCTGGATCCAAGCACCCAGGTAGGCGACCGCTCCGCTCAGTTATAAGCAGTACTGCGCTACCGCCGGTCCAGACCTCAATCGTAAATGTTCTTCGTAAGCAATGTCGGTTTTTTGCCCATCCACATGCCGAATTTTCTGTTCACAGCGCTCAGGGTGGCCCTAGCCACCGCCTCGGTGGCGTTATCGCGCACCAGGGAGGAACCGATGAAGGTCTCCTCGCTGCCGGTGGCGACCAGGGACACGGCTACGACGATGGCCTCTTGCCTGGCGAGGGTGACCTGCAGTACCTCCTCCACAGCGAAGGTGCAACTCCCGCGGAAGTACTGCTCCACTCCATTCAGGGTGGCCTGGGCGGTAAGGCGCAGCCTGTTCCCGGAGGAACCGGGACCCGCCGCGGTGCCTTCGCACACCATGTCCTCGAACTGGAGCTGGACCTTGGCCTCGACGCGCGGCCCGGCCCCAGGCACGTTCACGCTCAGCAGCCTGAGTCGCGGGCCGCTGGCGGAGAAGCTGCCTTCCTCCTGCACCTGGGCGACGCTGATCTTCTTGTGGTCGACGCTCACGCCGTACTGGGCCATGAGCGCGGACTCGATGTCCCGCACGATCTGCTTGGGGCTGCGCCCGGCACCTGCCAGCACATGCACTTCGGTGATCGTGTTCTGTCTGCCTACACAGACCCGGGCCGAGATCACATCCCTGATCTGCTGGATCGCCCGTTCCCATTCCCTCGGGGCCTGGAGTTCCTCGCCCTTTACAGCCAATGCCATGTCGCCCCCACCCTCACCCCGGGTTGACGACTTCCCTCCCTTCGGCCTGCAAGACTGATTCGGCGACTGCCCATAATCCACCTGCCACCAGGCTGTGCCCGCCCAATACGACGGGGAGGGCTGCCTCCACGGCCGCGCGGGTGAACTCACGCAACCGCTGGTGACGCACGGCCTGCCACCGGCCAAGGTCCGAATGGTACCTGTCTGCTTCGGCGACGGGCTCGCGCCAGTGCGCCATGAGCACCCGGGTGTCGATGAAGGCGCAAGTGCTGTAACCGCTGAGTTCGGCAAAGAAGCGGTTGGGCCCGATGGCATCGATGTGGTGGCCGATGAGGGAGACCACTTCGCCCCGCTCCTGCCTCCCGAGGGCCTTCATCCCGCGTTCCTCCGAGAATACCCGCACCCGGCACTTGAAGTTGCAGTTCAGGAAGGCGACGACAGCGGGACCGACCCTGCCGAACAGCGACACCTCAGCGCCCGGACGGTCGAGGCACCTTACGGCTGCGCGGAGCCGGGACCCGTCCCAGTCGAGCTGGCTCAGGGCCAGTTGCGTCCTGCGGCCAGCCCCTGGGACCTCCCGCAGGATGAGCAAGTCGGTGGGGGTGTCCAGATCGTAGTTGACCCGCGCCGAGTTCGGGATGAGCACACGCTTGAGGCCGGCTTCCCGCAGCAGGTAGCCCAGGAAGTTATCGGTCGGGGGCAGCGCGATACCGTGAATGGCCCTGGCAGGGTGGAAGGCGACGATGTCGGCCGACTGGACGTTGTTCACTACGACGACATCGTCCCCGGCCTGCAATCTGGCAGCGATGTCCGCCAAGTCCCCAGCGGTGATCAGCGGGGCCGCGGCGCCGCTCATGTACAACACGGCTTCGGCCGCTTCGCTGTCGATCACCCGCCGTAGTTCCCGACCGAAGTGAAAGGCCCCCTGGGGCCCACGCAGGCCCCTTGCCCCGAGCCGCTCGGCGTCGGCTGCCAGGCCCGGGGCATCGGTCAGCAGTAGGATGTCAGCTATGGACGGGACCCCTGCCAACCGTGCGATGTTATCCAGGACCACGGCGTGCCTGACCGCCTGCATCGCCTCGGCCACCGCGCTGGACGCCGCGCCGCCCTCGAAGACGATCGCTGTAACCCTGGGGGGCATGGGCGTGGGAGTCCCTCCGTCTGGTAGCTATTGGCAGACAGTAGGATGATTCCATGCGACCGGCGCGAATCCTGCCTATGTTCGTCAGGGCGGGACAGATTTCTCTACCTCGGGGTACGTGAGCAGCCAGGCCACCAAGTACCGCCTCACTCCGGTTCAATCAGGCCGTAATTGCCGTCCTTCCTCCGATACACCACGTTCACCCGCTCGCCCTCGGCGTTGGCGAAGACGAAGAAGTCGTGGCCGACCAAGTTCATCTGCAGGATGGCTTCTTCCACGGACATGGGCTTCATCACGAAGCGCTTCGTCCTGACGACGGCGCCGGCTGGGGCCTCGTCCTCGTCCATGTCAGGGACCCTAAAGGGCAGCTTGCGGCTGAGCTTGGCCCGGTACTTGTTGATCTGCCTCTCGAGCTTATCCACCACCATGTCAATGGAGGCATACATGTCGTTGGTGGCTTCCTCGCCCCTGAGCAGCATCCCATCCAAGGGAATGGTCACCTCGACGATGTGGCGTTCCCGTTGGGTGCTCAAGGTCACCTGGGCGGACCGGTCCGGCCCCAGGTACTTGTCCAACCTGCCCAGCCGTTTCTCCGCATGATCCCTCAAGGCATTGGTCACGTCGATGTTCTTGCCCCTCACAGCAATCTGCATCTATGCCGTGCCCTCCTTAACAGAGCTCGTCCCTGAGACTATTATTCCCCTGGGGATGAGCAAGTCCTGCCATCCCGGGCCCACCGGCCCGGCCAAAAGCAAAGCTGTGCCCCGGCCAGCTAGGGCCGGGGCACAGCTCACGAGCAGAGATCCTTACAGCTTGACGACGTTGGCCGCCTGTGGGCCGCGGGTCCCGTCGACGATGTCGAACTCCACTTGCTCGCCTTCGTTCAGTGTCTTGAACCCTTCCGTCTGGATCGCAGAAAAATGGACGAATACGTCGCCCCCGCCGTCCTCACGCTCGATGAACCCGTAACCCTTCTCGGCGCTAAACCACTTGACTTTGCCCAACATCGACTTGCACTCCCCCTACGCCCATCCTCGCGCGTCCCTAGGGCCCGCGCGACAGTGACACTATACCACAGCCCCTGGGCAAAGTCAATTCACGCCGCCCAGCGTGGATGGGGTGAGTGTCGAACAGGGGAGGGGAAGGCTCCCGGCGCCGGGCCATGAGCTGTGGATAGTGTGGATAAGTCTGTTGATAATAGGTCACTTGTGCGTTTCTGCCTGTGGATAACCTAGGCGAGGGTCCCATCCTGTCGGATGGCCCCGTAGACTGAGGAGAATCAAGTCGTCTAGCGTCGTTTGGCGCGGCGCTACCGCCACCACTAATGTATGGACACTCCGTGCCCCCGCAGCTAGAAGCGTCTTGGCACAGGCGTCTGCCGTCGCTCCCGTCGTGTAGACATCATCTACCAGCAACACGGTTCTGCCCGTGACCTGCGCCCGGGCGACGGCAAACGCCTTACCGACATTGACGAGCCGCGCGGACCTCCCCATCCCCGCCTGGGGCTCGGTGTCCCCGGTGCGGCACAGGGCCCGCTGTAGGGGCAAGCCAGTAGCGGCCGACACCTGCAGGCCGAGGAGCTCGGCCTGGTTGAACCCTCGCCCGCGCTGGCGCTGGGGATGCAGGGGCACGGGCACGACCAGCTCGAGCCCGTCGAGGCCTGCCCGGGCCAGCGCCGTTTGGAGCATGCGGCCCAAAGGTACGCTCAGGCTGCGGTCACCCCCATACTTGAAGGCGATGATGGCGGCCCGGGTCAGCCCGACATAGGGCGCGGCCCCGTAGACCCCGGCGTAGACGTGCGCGCCGGCGCAGGTCGTGCCGGGGCCGCACGGCGGGCCAAGCCTGCCGCAGCGGGGACAGCGCTGTCCCTCGACGTAGGTCAGGGAGCCGAGACAGGCCGAGCAGAGAGACCCCCGGATGTGCCGGAGGTCCCGCCCACACCAGACGCAGCTGGCAGTCCCTGGGTACAGCAAGTCGAGCAGGCCGGCCAGGAGTTCCCTCCCTACCACAGGACGAAGTTCTGGGCAGCGGCGCCACTCGTGCCGAAAGCGGACACCTTGTTCCTCCCTTGGGCCTTGGCCCCGCGGTACATGGCTCTGTCAGCCCTGTAGATGAGCTCGTTGGGGCTGTCGCCGTCCAGCGGGTAGGTGGTCACCCCGGCGCTGATGGTCAGGCTGATGGGCCCGCCCTCGATGGCTGGGGCGAACTGGCGCTCTGCCACCGATTGCCGGATGCGCTCGGCGACTGCCAGCGCCTCGCCCCGCCCAGCCCCTTTTAACAGGATTACGAACTCCTCCCCGCCATACCTGGCAGCCACATCACTGTCCCGGATACTGCGGCGGATGATCTCCGACAGCTCCCGCAGGACCTGGTCCCCCGCCTCGTGTCCCCAGCGGTCGTTACATTCCTTGAAATGGTCGACGTCTATATAGATCACCGACATGGTCTTGTCCTTAAACTGGGCTTGCTTGATCTCTTCGTCCAGGCGATCGAAGAAGTAGCGGTAGTTGAACAGGCCGGTCTTGCAGTCGGTGATGGCCAGCTGCTCCATCACCCGGTGCTGGAGGGCGTTGAACAAGGCCACCCCCGCCTGGCCAGCCATGATGCTTAGCAACCTAACCGTGTCCGCGTCGAAGGCGTCGGGGTCCTTCTTGCCCACAGCGAGCACCCCAACAAGCCGGTTCTCGGCCGACATGGGCACTGCGAGCAAGGCGCCCCCGGCCAGCTCGCGCTCAGCCGGGCTTAGCTCGACTGCCACTTCCCCCTGGCCGGTCTGGGCCACCCGTCCCACGACGCCGGAGCCGGGCGCCACCCGCATGGCAGCAACCGCCTCCCGGTGGGGATGCCGGAGGCCAGTGGCCGTCAGCTCGCCAGCGAACTCATCCCACATGAACACAGCCATGCTGTCATAGGGGATGATCCGCGCCACGGAGTCCATGGTCAACTCGAGCAGCCGCTCGAAGTCAAGGCACCGGCCGAGGGTGCGGCTGAACTCATACAGGGCGGTGAGCTCAAGGTTGGCTTCGTCCAGCCGTCTGGTCAGCCGCATCACCTGGGTGACCATGAACGTGGGTACGAGCACGACCGCTACCCCACTGAGCCCATGCACCAGGTGCAAGGAAGCGATCGCGACACCGATGGGCCCCGCGAAGGACATAGCCACGGCATCCCACTTGGCCGCGTCGACCCAGATGTCGCGGAACCTCGGCGTGGCAAGTTTGAGGGAGAAGTAGCTGCCCACCAGTGCGTGTTGCAGGACGAAGAAGCACACACAGAAGGCGATGAGCGGGCCAATGTTGGCGGCAACCAGGGCGGCGCGGCCCGGTACCCCGCCAAGGGCCGCGTAGACATAGCCCGGCCCCAGGCAGCTCAGGGCGAACTGCCCCATGTTGAACCAGGCGACGCTACCTTCGCGCCGCTGCAGGAGCAGGTTGACAAGGCCGATGGCCGAGGCGCTCACCCACGCGGCGGTAACGGGACCCCACAGGATGAGCGTGGGAAGGACGACGGCGAAGGACATGGAAACGTTGCCGTGGGGCAGTTTGATCACGGCCCACTCCGAGGCGAGGCTGAGGAGGAGAAACACGACGGCGCTGCTCGCGTCAGGCAAGGGGTACTTGAACAAATGCAAGATGAGGAGGCCGATGCCGGCTCCCCCCACTAACAGCTTGTATGCCTCTGCCCGTTGCTGACACTCACCCACCAGCGCCACCCCTCAAGGGGCATGGTCTCTCGCCATTTCTCCGCACACGGCGTTATTCCTTCCCGGTTGAGACAAGGTTTTCCACGGCCCCAGCATGGGCGGACCCGCCGAGCAACGCCCGCAGGGGCCGGAGGACCTCACGGGCCGAGACCGGCCCCTCCAGGTCCACCAAGATGCTCACGCGGCGCCTGCACAAGAACAGGCCGACTTCCGCCGGGCTGTCTGAGGCGTCGGTCTCGGCCAGCCGCACCAGGCGCAGCCCGCCCAGACACCGCGCCAACCGGGCGACGACCGCGGGGGTCTGGTCGTCGGAGTGGTTATCGACTACGATGATCTCGTACTCCAGCCCGTGCCACCGTCCGTTCAGCATGCAGAGCTCGCGCAGGATGCCTTCGATGCAGTCCTGCTGATTGCGGACGGTCACCACCACACTCAACTGCGCCCCGCCGGGGGTAGCGCTTGCGCCCCACCCCAGGGTCACCAAGGCGAACAGGACAACCGCGAGGCAGCAGGCCCACAGCCACTCCACACCCATCTGTCCCCCACCTCCAGGTGCGGGACAGTATATGCTCCAACCTAGCCTGGGGTCCCAACTGCCGCCTTCAGGGAATCGACGCGGCTCGTGCTCTCCCACGGCAGGGCGATGTCGGTCCGCCCGAAGTGCCCGTAGGCGGCGACCGGTCGGTAGATGGGCCTGCGCAGGTCCAGGTCCCGGATGATGGCGCCGGGGCGGAGGTCAAACACCTTCAGCACTGCGGTCCTGATCTGATCATCGGGCACGGCGCCGGTGCCGAAGGAGTCGATGTTGACGCACACGGGTGTGGCCACGCCAATCACGTAGGCCAGCTGGACCTCACACCGTTCGGCTAGCCCGGCGGCGACGATGTGCTTGGCGACCCATCTGGCCGCATAGGTCGCAGACCGGTCGACTTTGGTCGGGTCTTTCCCCGACAGGGCCCCACCGCCGTGACGGGCGTACCCCCCGTAGGTGTCAACGATGATCTTGCGACCGGTCAGACCGGTGTCCCCCTGTGGCCCGCCCACCACGAACCTGCCGGTGGCGTTGATGAAGAAACGCGTGTCGTTGTCCACCAAGGAGGCCGGCAGGACCGGCCGGATCACCTTGTGTTCAATGTCCCGGCGAAGGGTAGCCGCATCGATATCCGGCTTGTGCTGGGCGGAGATGACCACCGCGTCCACCCGGACGGGTTGCGTCCCCGCGTATTCCACGGTGACCTGGCTCTTGCCGTCTGGCCTGAGATAGGGGATCTCCCTGCTCTTACGCGCCTCCGCCAGTCGCCTGGCCAGGCGGTGGGCGAGGGCGATGGGGAGGGGCATGAGTTCCGGGGTCTCCCGGCAAGCGTAGCCGTACATCATCCCTTGGTCGCCGGCGCCGATGACGCCCGCCTCGGTGGCCGCGCCCGCATCGGCCTTGGCCTCCACGGACTTGTCCACGCCAAGGGCGATATCGGGCGACTGCTCCTCGATGGACACCAGGACGGAGCAGGTGTCCGCATCGAACCCGAACTTGGCGCGGGTGTAGCCGATGTCACGGACGGTGCGCCTGACGATGCCCGGGATGTCCACGTAACACTCGGTAGTTATCTCCCCGGCTACCAGGGCCAAGCCTCGTGTCAGCAGGCATTCGCAGGCAACCCGGGCAGCGGGGTCAACCGCCAAGATGGCGTCCAGCACGGAGTCGCTGATCTGGTCGGCCATCTTGTCGGGGTGGCCTTCAGTCACAGATTCCGATGTGAACAGTTTCCGTTCAAGCATGGTTGATTCGCCTCCTGACAACAGAGTCTGGTCCATGGTACAGTCACAGGCCATGCCGCTCCCGGAACGCCGCAGCTACCGCGGCGGTAAGGCCCAGGATGCGGGCGGCCCCGTCCGGTGACTGCCCCCCCAGCCCGCAGGCTGGGGTGAGCAGGGACTGCCGGCGCAGGCGGTCTCCCTGGACTCCCCTGGCTTCCAGTCCCGCCAGCAGCTCCTCCAGGCGCTGGGTCAACGCCAGCGCGTCCTCGGCCGCAGCCTGCTCCTCCAAGCTGGGCACTATGCCCCAGGCGATGCTCCCGCCCCTGCGCAGATGCCGGTCGAACACAGGCGCCTGGGTGAGCAGCTGCGGCGCGAAGCCATACGCGTCGCAACTCAGGATGGCTATACCGGCCTCCACCGCTACGGTCCAATCGGTGTTGCCGCAGCAGTGCAGCCCCACCGCCACCCCTGGGACAGCTGCGGCCAGCTCGGCCAAGTAGGCGACGGCCCGCTCCCTGGAGTACGCGAAGAACCCGGAGCCCACCGTGGAGAGGTACGGTTCGTCGATGAATAGCACCACACTGGGGTTGAACTGCCGCAGGTACGCGCCCTGCCAGCGCAGGCTCAGGGCGAGGCCCTTCAGGGCCATGTCCATGAGCAGGTCATCGTAGAGCAACGGGCGCAGATCCGTGTCTGTCAGGGTAAGCCCCAGGCTGATCGGGCCGGTGATGTGCCCCTTGATGGCCACCGCCTGGGCCAGAGCGGGCCGCCTGTCCTCCAGAGCATACAGCCCCGCGGCGCTGGTTGCCGGCACGGCAGCCAACTCCGGCCCGCCAGCTTCGCCGAGGAAAGCCGCGTACAACCGGGCCTGTGCCTCAGGGGTCACCGCAGCCCGGTCTACATAAGACCTGCCTTCGCGGCACACCATCCCCGGCCACCAGCCACTGAACTGCAGGTACATGCTCTCAGCTGCTGAGCGCGCCGGCAGCTGCGGCCAGTACGGGAGGTCGGGGAAGCTGGCAAGGACGACATCGAGGGCAGCCAGCGCGTCGGCGCCTGGGAGGCTGCCGATGCCTGTGGCGGTTCCCGGCGGCAGCATGAACATCGAAGCACCTCCCGTACTTCCGGGAGGCGCTCGCAAGCGGAGTCAGGCTCATCTCCCAGAATGGCGGCATTCTGCGGGAGTTAGCACCGTACCTCGCGGCCGGTTGCCGGGTGTCATCGGGCCCGTCCCTCAACCACTCTTAATGAGGCTAGTCTATGCGGTTTTGGATGCGCCTACAAGGTATCATACCCGGAGGCCACTGTCAATCGCCTAACATGTACAGGAGTTCCGCTGCGGCCGCGACCTCATCCCCGACCAGTGCGGTCCCTTTGGCCCGGCCTGCCCGGCCGCGGAGCCTGGTGATACTGACCTCCAGCCTAAGCTGGTCCCCCGGACGGACCAGCCTGCGGAACCGGGCCGCGTCGATGCCCGCCAGGAAGGCCAACCGCCCCTCCTGCCCGCTGCCCGCCAGGATGGCGACGCCGCCCACCTGAGCCAGGGCTTCGATGATCAGCACCCCCGGCATGATCGGCTCCGCCGGGAAATGCCCGGCGAAGAACGGCTCGTTGCCGCTCACGTTCTTGATGCCCACGGCGCTCTTCCCCGGCTCCAGGGCAAGGATGCGGTCCACTAGGAGGAAGGGATAGCGGTGGGGCAGTACCTGCTTGATCTGGGCGTGTTCGAGCAAACTCACATCACCCGCCTGATGGTGGCATCCCCGGGCTGGCTCACTGCGCAATCAAGGGCCAGACCAGCCCCGACAGCCACACAGGTAATCGGGTCTTCGGCCAGACGCACAGGGATACCAAGCTCCGCATGGAGCAGCTTGTCCAGCCCATCGAGGAGCGAACCGCCGCCGGTCATCACCAGGCCCCTGTCCAAGATGTCGGCGGCCAGTTCAGGTGGGCACTGCTCCAGCACCGACTTCAGGGCATGGAGCACTGCGGCGGTGGGCTCAGCCATGGCTTCCCGGCAAGCAGCGGCGCTCATGGCAATTGTCCGGGGCAGGCCGCACACCAGGTCCCTGCCCCGTACGTCCATTGATGCCTCGCGGCCTGCCGGGTCCACCGACCCGATCTGGATCTTGAGCTCCTCGGCGCTACGCTCGCCGATCATAACTTTGTGTACCCGCTTAACATAGGCGGCGATGGCCTCATCGAACTTGTCCCCGCCTACGCGCAGTGAGTCACTGATGACGACGTCCCCCATGGACAGGATGGCGATGTCGGTGGTGCCCCCACCGATGTCCACGACCATGCTGCCGCTCGGCTTGACGATGTCCAGTCCCGCCCCCAGCGCGGCCGCCAGCGGTTCCTCAATCAGATAGGTCTTGCGGGCCCCTGCTTGGAGGCACGCCTCCACCACGGCCCGCCGTTCCACGCTGGTGACCCCGGAGGGAACGCACACCATGACCCTGGGCCTCATCAGGGCCCGTTTCCCGCATACCTTGGCCAGGAAATGCCGGAGCATGGTCTCGGTGACGTCATAGTCCGCGATGACTCCATCGCGCAGGGGCCTTACGGCTACGATGTTCCCCGGAGTCCGCCCCAGCATCCGTCTGGCCTCCTCGCCGATGGCGAGCAGCCGCCTACTGTCCTTTTCGATGGCCACGACAGAGGGTTCCCTGAGTACGACGCCTTTGCCCTTCACATAGATGAGTACGCTGCTTGTGCCTAGGTCTACGGCGATGTCCATGCCCCAACCGAGCAAGTCCTATCCCCCCCGCTTACCTGTGAGCTTGTCCCCCCCATCCTGGTAGCGGGAGCAATTCGCCTCGGGCAAAGCGTTGTCCTGTCGTCATTTTCAAACATTTTCTTTCCTAAGATACTTTTTCCGTGTCGCCTCCCCTCCCCGGAGGTGGCGTTCGGCCTTGTTCCGCCTGAGGACGGCCTCCACGTTCCCGGCCAGGTGCGGGTTGACCTCCAGGAGCCGCTCGGCCACGTCCTTGTGGGCCGTGCTTTTGGAGATCCCGAACCAGTCGGCGGCATCGCGGACGGTGGCGCCTTCGGTCAGGATGTGCCTGCCCACCTGGAGCACCCGCTCCCGGATGTAGTCCTTCACTGCCCTCTTCCTCCTCCCGGCAAGTCCCTATAACCATATGCCTAGCCAGGACAAAAAAGGCCCCCGGCCGTGCCGGCCGGGGGTAATAGGGGGAGGGAGGATGAAGCTACTTCAACAGCGTCCGCGGGTCAAGGGCGTTGCCGGCGGCGTCCCTCACCTCGAAGTGGAGATGGGGGCCGTCCAGGCTCTCACTCAAGGCCGATGTGCCCACCACGGCGATGACTTCGCCCTGATTCACCCACCTGCCTGCTTTGGTGGAGACGGCGTGGCACGAGGCATACCGGGTCTGCAGGCCGTTGGCGTGCTTCAGCACGACCGTCCAGCCGAGGGCGTCGTCCTTGAAGACAGACGCCACGGTCCCGGACAGCGCAGCCTTGATCGGCGCCTCCTGGGCGGTCTTGATGTCAATGCCGGCATGGAAGCGCCAGTCAGCCAGAGTGTTGGAGTAGACCTGTCCGAAGGGGACCAGGATCCCCCCCCGCACCGGCCACTGCATTACCTCCGGGGGAGGGGGAGGCGGCGGTTGGACCGGCTCAGGCACTGTAGCCGGTGCCTCCACTACCGGAGTGGTCTGGGCAGGCGTCGTCTGGCTTGGCACTACGGGCGCCGGCGGCACAGCGGGCGCCAGTTCGGGCGGGAGCAACTCTATGGGTTGATAGGACAGTCTTACCAGCATGGCGGGTGCTGCGATGAGCAGCAGCACCACCACGGCGGGCAGCAGGTACACCGCGCGCCGCCTCAGGGTGGCTAAGAGCGCCCGTGGCCTGGGCAATTGTTCCCGTAGCCGCTTGGCCAGGTCCAGACGGGGGAGTCTCAACCGGATCACCTCGGGGGTAGTGTGACCCGGAATTGGCATGTCTATGCACGTGTTGCTGATTCCACCAAGGCCTAGTCGGCGAAGATCGGTTCTACCTGCACTCCCGTGTAGTAGAACTTGAGGATCTCCTGGTAGCCCTTGCCCAGCTTGGCCAAGCCGTCGGCGCCGTATTGGCACAAGCCGACCCCATGCCCGTAGCCGACCGTCGCGAAGGTAACGCCGGTGGCCGACAGCTGCCAGGTGACGCGCGTTGAGCGCAGCTCGAGCAACCGGCGCAGCTCGGTACCGGCAATCAGCCTGTCCCCCATGCGGACAGTCTTGACTCGGCCGGAGGCCGTCCGCTCCACGACGGCCTTGCCCTGGCTGCCCATGAGGGCGGCGATGGCCTTGGCGTCCAGCTGCAGGCGGCGCTCGAGTTCGGCGTAGGTGAAGCTCACCTGCTGCACGCGGCGGGGCGAGTGCCCGCAGTAGACGCAGCTGACCGCCCTCAGGTAGGGGACGGCGTTGGACCAGACATCCTCCGCGCGCTCGGTCCCGCCGCCGCAGGTGGAATGATAGGCAGCGTCGATGGGCAGGCCACTGTGGGTCATGACCAGGCCCATGGTGGCCTCGACCGCAGCCGATACCCGCTGCCAGTTGGCGTAGGATGCCGCAGGACCCCAGCTGGCCTTCAACGCTTCCCGGGTCAGGTAAGCCTGGCCCTGGGTGCCGTCGCTGGTGACATCGGCAGGAGGGGTGGACGGATACCCCTGCCCGCCGAGCCTGCGGAGGCGCTTGACCGCGTAAGTTCTAGCCGCCACTGCCTGGGCCTTTAGGGCCTCGGTCTCAAACAGGGCTGGCATCTCAGCCGCCACGACCCCCTTAATGTACTCCTCGAGGTCGAGTACCACCGTCTGGCGAGATTCGTGCAACCAGACGGTGATGGAGATGCCGCTCTGGATGGAGCGGGGAGGCTTGATCCCAGGCCCGCAGCCTTTGACGATGGCGACGGGCAGGACGACCACGATGAGGAAGACGAGCAAGACTGAGGATAGGACCAGACGACGCAACCCCTCACCCCCGGGCTACGTTCATCCCTATGCCGGGGGTGCGGCTGCTATGCCGAGGGAGTCAGCTGAGCCTACCAGGCTCACAGAGTGGGAGGGTGACGACCGGGGACTCGGTCGCCGCCTGTTGGCTGGGGACCCGACGGACATCGGCCCCGAGGGCGGCGAGCTTACCGACAACGTCAACGTAGCCCCGGTCGATGTGGTTGAGTCCGGTCACTTCGGTGGTCCCTTCAGCGATGAGACCGGCGATGATCAAGGCTGCGCCCGCACGGAGGTCCGTGGCCTTGACGGGCGCCCCCGCCAGCCGGGCCGGGCCCCGGATGAGCGCCGTGCGTCCGTCGATGGAGATCCTGGCGCCCATCCGGTTGAGCTCGTCCACATGCATGAACCGGTTTTCGAACACAGTCTCCGCCACCACGCTGGTGCCCGAGGCCACCGACAGCAGGGCCATCATCTGTGCCTGCATGTCCGTGGGGAAGCCGGGGTACGGCAGGGTCTTGACGTCGATGGGGGCTGGGCGGTCCCGCATGGACACCCATACCTCATAACCGTGCTCTTCTACGGCGGTGCCCGTCTCCCTGAGCTTGGCCACGACCGCCTTCAGGTGCTCGGGGATGACCGGCGCGATGACTGCCTCGCCCCCCGCAGCAGCGACAGCCACCAAGTAGGTGCCAGCCTCGATGCGGTCTGGGATGACGTGATGTTCGGCCCCGGTCAAGGCATCCACGCCCTCCACGGTGATGACCCGGGTGCCGGCGCCGTGGATCCTGGCGCCCATGGCCTGCAGGTACATGGCCAGGTCGACCACCTCAGGCTCTTCGGCGGCGTTTTCGATCACGCTGGTGCCCCACGCGAGCGTAGCCGCCATGAGTAGGTTCTCAGTAGCCCCCACGCTGGGAAAGTCCAGGTACAGCCGGGCCCCCTTGAGCCTGCTGGGCGCTGTCAGGCTGATGGCCCCGGCCCCGATGTCGATCGTCGCCCCGAGTGCTTCGAAGCCCTTCAGATGGAGATCGATGGGCCGCGTGCCGATGGCACAGCCGCCTGGCAGGGGGACCACCGCCCTGCCCAGGCGGGCGAGGAGAGGCCCCATCACCAGCACCGAGGCCCGCATCTTCCGGACGAGGTCATAGGGGGCCTCCGCGGCAGGCACCACGCTGGCATCCACGCGTACCTCACCCTCGCCGTTCAGGCGAACCTGCAGACCCAGCCTCGACAGGACCTCGCTCATGGTGTACACGTCCTGCAGCGGCGGGATGCCCTTGAGCATGCTGAGGCCGCCTCCGAGGAGCGAGGCGGCGATGATGGGCAGGACCGCGTTCTTCGCGCCCTCAACGCTCACGCGACCCGCCAGGCGATGACCGCCGTTGATGATGATCCTGTCCATGCTGAGGCGCCTCCGTCAGAACCCGCCGTAGATGAGGGGGGTACCCAGGATGAGTCTCATGCCCTGCCCGGCGGCTGTGGCCGCTGCCTGGAGGTTGGGACCGTCCCACGGCGCCGGGGGCAGGAGCCGTCCGTCAGCCACTGCGGTGTGCCATGGCCCGACCGGGCCAGGCACCGCGCCCGTGGCGCCCAGTCCCGACAGGGCGCGCCCGGCCAGGGTCCCAGCCTCCCGCGGGCCCGGCACGACCGCGTCCACCCGCCACCATGTGCCCCCCCGCGACAGCCGCCCTTGACTCAGCTTGATGTGCACCGCCCCGTTCGCCCAGGCTGACCCAGCCAAGGCAAAGCCCGGCCCTGCGGTGGACAACAGCAGAAGCAGCAGTAGCATCGTGGCTAGGCGCGCGGTCATCGGCAAGCTACCCTCCAGCTGTAGTCTGCCCATTATGTCTTCCAGCCATGCCTTGCCTCTAGTATCCGCACTGGGCAGACCCTTCAGCCGTGGGCTACAGCGCTAAGAGGAGCAAAAAAACGTGGCCTTGCAGCCACGTCTTTCCTCTTGCGCCTGGTTCAGGAACGCCCGGCCTGTAACACCCCAGTCCTAATCGCCACGTACAGCATCAGGGCGAGGGCCAGGGTGAGCAGGGAGGCGCCCGCGATCCAGCCTGTCTCGGACACGGCGATGGCGCCCGCGCCGAAGAAGCCGCTGACTGAGTACATGAACAGCACCGCCTGGCGCTGGTTCAGCCCGGCCTCGAGCAGCCGGTGATGCAGGTGCCGCTTGTCGGCGACGTAGAACGGCTGCCCGGCCCTGGTCCTCCTCCAGACCACATAGGCCATGTCCAGCATAGGCAGGCCCACGGCTAGCAAAGGTACCAGGATGCCGAGGGCGGCAGCGCTCTTCAGCAACCCCTGCACCGACACCACCGCCAGCATGTAGCCGAGGAACAGGGCGCCCGTGTCACCCATGAAGATCTTGGCCGGGTTGAAGTTGAAGGGGAGGAACCCCAAAGCCGAGCCTGCCAGGGCCGCAAGGACCGGGATGATGAACCCGTGTCCTTGGCGTACTGCGACAAATAACAAGGTCAGGGAGGCAATCGATGTCACCCCCGCCGCCAAGCCATCGAGCCCGTCGATGAAGTTCACCATGTTGGCCAGGCCGACGATCCACAGCAGGGTCAGAGGGTAGCCCAGCCAGCCTAAGTAGATAGTGCCGCCCAGGGGGTTGGTCATCCAGGTCACCCGCACCCCGCAGGCGAGGGGGAGGGCCGCCGCGCCACACTGGAGCAGGAGCTTGACCGAAGGCCTCAGTTCGCGCACGTCGTCCCAAACACCGATCGCCAACATGCCGATCGCGCCGCCTGCGATACCCAGCATCGCCCTGTCGGCGATGCTGCCGGTGACGGCCACTGCCGCCAGGCAGGCCCCGCCAATGGCCAGGCCACCCAGCAAAGGCACTGGGGCCGCATGCACTGTCCTGTCCCCTGGGTGCGCCAAAGCCCCAGCCCTCAGCGACAGCTGCCGGACCAGCGGGGTGAGGAGGAGAGCGAGGACGAAGGCCAGCGTGAACGGGATGACTTGTGCGTGCACCGGTCAACCACCTTCGACTGCAAGACTCAGCCTGATTGTAGCCTTGCGTGTACGTTGTGTCAACGCACTGGTACATACCGAAACGTCAAGCTTCGCTTGGCAGATGCTCCACGTCTATGCCGGCTTCCCTGAGCAACTCGCGGTTGAGATCGTCAGCGAAAGGCTGGGCGAAGACGATCCGCACAATGCCGGCGTTGATGGCCATCTTCGCGCAGGTGACACAGGGCTCCAAGGTCGTGTATAGGGTAGCCCCGAGCAGGCTCACCCCGTACGTCGCCCCCTGGATGATTGCGTTCTGTTCCGCATGCAGCCCCCGGCACAGCTCGTAGCGCTGGCCCGACGGTATGGCCCGCTGTTCCCTGAGGCAGCCCCGCTCAGTGCAGTGGGCCAGCCCACTCGGGGCGCCATTGTACCCGGTGGTCAGGATGCGCTTATCCTTGACCACGATAGCCCCGACCTGCCGGCGCAGGCAAGTGGAGCGAGTGGCCACCACCCGCGTGACTTCCAGGAAGTATTGGTCCCATGACGGCCGCATGCCCTCACCCCCGTCGGTAGACCGCCCGTTCTCCTCCGATCAGCTTGGGCCGGGTCATGGCCATGGTGACCCTCGCCTCCCCGATCCGGTTCTGGGCGGGGCGCAGGGGCAGCGCCACCGGCCGCAGGTGCATGCCGATGAGGGTCTCGCCGATATCGATGGCGGCGTGGGCCTTGATGGCTTCTACCACCACCGGATCGGCCAGCCGCTCCATGGCCTCAGCCGCCAGGGCCCCGCCTGCCCCTGGCTTGGGCACCACAGTAACCTCGTCCAACCCCAGCCGGTCCGCGACCGACCGCTCCACGACCAAGGCCCGGTTCAGGTGCTCACAGCACTGGATGGCCAGGTCGATGCCGGTCCCGGCGATGGCCCCCGCAAGACCGGCCAACACCGCCGCCGCCGCCTCAGGGCTGGTGGCGGTGCCGATACGCTGCCCCACGACCTCGCTGGTGGAGCAGCCTACCACGATGACAGCCCCCGGCGCCAGCCTGGCCTTGGCGAGCAGCTCGGAGGCGACGGCCCGGGCTTGGGCCTCAATGTCCAGAGAGAGGGTCGGGTCCATCACTGGCCCTCCTCGATGGCCTTCAGCTTGGCCAAGCGCCGGTCGTGGCGGCCGCCTTCATAGGGGGTGGCCAGCCAGACGCGGACCACTTCCCTGGCCAGCTCCGGCCCGATGATGCGGGCGCCCAGGGCGAGAACGTTGGCGTCGTTGTGGAGCCTGGCGAAGCGGGCTGACACTGGGTCATGACAAAGGGAGGCCCTGACCCCCCGGTGTTTGTTGGCGGTCATAGCCATGCCCTGACCGGTGCCGCACACGAGGATCCCCCGGTCGCAGGCACCGTCCCTCACCATCCGCGCCACCCCGGCGCCGAAGTCCACGTAGTCCACCGAGGCCTCGCTGACGGTGCCGACGTCCTCCACGGCGTGGCCTGCCGCGGCGAGGCCCGTCGCCAGCATGGCCTTGAGCGCCAGCCCGGCGTGGTCGCAGCCGATGGCAATGCGCATCAGTCGTACACCTCTTTCCAAGGCTTCCCGTCCTTGATGGCCAAGATGGCGGGCAGGGCGGCTCCCACTGCCCGCTCCAGCTCACGGAGGGTATGCCTGTACAGCTCGAGCTCGCCGCCGAAGGGATCCTGGATGTCGCCACCCCCGGCCAGCCCGGCCAAGGTATGCACCGTCAGTGCGGGGGCCTGCTCTAGGATGGTGTCGCGCTGGGCGCGGGTCATGGTGATGATCAGCGCCGCCTCGCCGACCGGTTCGGGCGCGAAGCGCGTGGCCGCGTGGTCGGTCAAGTCCAGGCCCGCTTCTGCCCCGGCCGTCCTAGCCCCCGTTGAGGCCGGGTCCCCATCGCCTGCGGCTAGGCCCGCCGAGCTCACCGACACGTCCTCGATTCCCGCTTGGGCGAGGGCCCGGCGCAGCAAGGCCGCCGCCAACGGGCTGCGGCAGGTGTTGCCGGTGCACACGAACAGCACATTGAACATGCTCAAGTCACCCTGCTCTAGTCTACACGCATCCGGGATATCCTAGGGCGCCGCCGCGTGGCTGATCTCCCCTGCCGCCCGGCGCAGCCTGTTCATCACGGCCCACCCGAGGCCGGCCTCAGGGTAAGCCTCGGCGATGATGATGTCCGGACCCGCCGCATCCAGCTCCCTCAGGGCCGCATACATGCCCGCCGCCACGGCGCCGATGGCATCCCGTGCGCCGGCCGGCTGCACCAGGCAGCCGGGGAGCCCCCACTCCAACCCCGGACGGGCCAGCACGCCCACGCGCGCGCCCTGTGCCTGCGCCCCGCGGGCCAGGACGAGGGCTGCTTGTCTGATGGCTGTCGCGTCAGCACCCTCCACCAACACCATCCGGGCCCTGGGGGCATAGTGGACGTGGCGCAAGCCAGGGGACGGGAGGGGGGCGTCGGGTTCGACGCGCCCGGCGGCGGCCGGGTGGAACTCCACCCGCCCCAAGGCCGCGGCCAGATCCTCCAGGGTGGCGCCGCCGGGCCGCAGCACGGTGGGCACAGGCCCCGTCAGGTCTAAGACGGTCGATTCCACACCGATTCCGGTTGCTCCTGCCGACAGCAGGGCATCGATGCGTCCGGTCAAGTCCGCCAACACATGTTCCGGCACAGTAGGGCTGGGCCGTCCGGATAGATTGGCGCTGGGTGCGGCGATAGGGGTACCCGAGGCGGCAATCAAGGCCAGGGCGACCGGATGGGCGGGCACCCGCACGCCCACCGTAGGCAGCCCTGCTGAGACCACAGCGGGCACGATCGGCGAACGCCTTAGGACCAGCGTGAGCGGCCCCGGCCAGAACCGTCCGGCCAACTCCAGGGCCAGGGGCAGGGCCACGTCCTCCACCAGGGGCTTCAGCCCGTCTGCGTCCGCCACATGCAGGATGACGGGGTTGTCCTGGGGCCTCCCCTTGGCCCTGAAGACGCGGGCCACCGCGTCCGGGTCCAGTCCGTTCGCCCCGAGGCCGTAGACGGTCTCCGTAGGAAAGGCTACCGTCCCGCCGGCGGCGATGATGCTCGCCGCCCGGGCGATGGCACCGGCAGCGGGACGCAGCGGATCGACCGCTAAGACCTCAGTCATGGGGTACGCCTCCCCTCTGCCGCAGGAGGGCCTCCAGCACCCGCGGCCGGCCCCCCCGGTCCAGATGCACCGAGGCCGACCAGCGATGGAGCGGCCAGAGGGCGAGCATGGCCGGCCCCTGTTTCCAGCCGATCTCCGCCAGCACGCTACCCCCAGGACGCACCGCGACCGCCGCGTAGCGGGCGAACCTCCGGTAGAGCGTGAGGCCGTCCCTCCCACCGTCCAGGGCCAGGACCGGCTCATGCCTGACTTCAGGGGGGGCCTGCCGGTACTCCCGGGTGGAGAGGTAGGGCAAGTTAGCCAGGATGAGGTCAAACCGCCCGCTCAGGCCGGGCTCCAGCAGCGGCTGGAGCAGGTCGCCCCGGTGGAAGCGGATCCGGTCGGCCACGCCGTGACGGGCCGCGTTGCCGCTGGCCACGGCCAGCGCGCCCGGGCTGACGTCGACGGCGTGGACCTGTGCCCTGGGGCAGTTGACCGCCACCGACACGGCGATGTTGCCGCACCCCGTGCCGATATCGGCCACCAGCGCCGCTGGGGGAAGGACCGCCAGGATGTCCAGGGCCCGCTCCACGAGGTCCTCCGTCTCGGGCCGGGGCACCAGGGTGGCGGGGGTGACCTCCAACTCCAGGGACATGAACTCGCGCTGGCCGGTGATGTACTGCAGGGGCAGACGGGCAGCGCGCCGGGTCACGGCGCGCCTGAAGGACGACAGGGTCTCCCCGTCCACCGGTTCATCGGACAGCAGGGCCAGCCAGCGGTCTCGCCCCATGGCCCAGCCCATGAGCACCTGGGCGTCCGCCACCGGGTCGTCAACCCCCGCCTGCTCCAGTACACGAGCGGCCCAAGCCGCCGCCCCCTTTACCGTGAGGCCCATCCTGACCCTTGCAGCTGTTGGGCTTGGAAGGAGGAGATGAGCGGTACGATGAGTTCGTCGAGGTCGCCGTCGAGGACCGGCGTCAGCCGGTGCAGGGTGAGGCCGATCCGGTGGTCAGTGACCCGGTTCTGGGGGAAGTTGTAGGTGCGGATGCGCTCGCTGCGGTCCCCCGTGCCAACCTGAAGCCGCCGGGCAGCCGCCTGTTCCTCGTGCTGCTTCGCCTGGGCCAGGTTCAGCAGCCGGGCCCGCAGCACCCGCATGGCCTTGTCCCTGTTCTTGTGCTGGGACTTCTCGTCCTGGCAGGACACGACCAGCCCGGTGGGCAGGTGGGTGATGCGCACCGCGGAGTAGGTGGTGTTCACGCTCTGGCCCCCAGGCCCGCTGGCGCAGAAGACGTCGATGCGCAGGTCGTTGGGGTCGACCTCGACCTCCACTTCCTCGGCCTCGGGCAGCACCGCCACGGTGGCCGTGGAAGTGTGGATGCGCCCGCTCGCTTCCGTCTCGGGCACCCGCTGCACCCGGTGCACTCCGCTCTCGAATTTGAGCTGGCTGTAAGCCCCACCCCCCTCGAGGAGGATGATGACTTCCTTGAAGCCTCCGATCCCCGTCGGGCTCAGGCTCATCGGCTCGATGCGCCAGCCCTTGCGCTCGGCGAACCGCGAGTACATCCTAGCCAACTCGCCCGCGAACAAGGCGGCTTCGTCGCCGCCCGCGCCGGCGCGGATCTCTAGGATGACGTTCTTCTCATCGTTAGGGTCCCTGGGCAGGAGCATCACGCGAAGCTCCTCCGACAGGACGCGGTCGCGCTCGCGTAAGCGCTCGGCCTCTTCCTCGGCCATGGCCCTCAGGCCCTCCTCCTCATCGCGGAGCATGTCCCTCAGGCCGTCAAGTTCATTGCGGACCCGGCTCAGCTCGCTGAAAGCCCGGGCGATGGGCTCGAGCTTGGCGTGTTCCTTGGCCAGCCGCCGCCACTCGGTCTGGTCCTTGATGAGCTCCGGGTCGGCGAGACGCTGGGCCAGGGCCTCATGCCGCGCCACCATGCCCTCCAGCCTATCCTGCATCTTGGGTCACCTCGCTACGGCCTCCAGGGCCGCTATGGCCACTTCGAGCTGGGCGTCGTCAGGTTCGCGCGTGGTCAGCCTTTGCAGGACCAGTCCTGGCCATACCAGGACCCTGGCCCATCGCTGCCGCTCGGCCAGCCGGACGAACTCATAGGCGATGCCCGCCACCACCGGCAGCAGGGCCAGGCGCAGGAGCACCCTGAGGACGATGCCCGGCCACCCGAAGAAGGAATACAGCACCACGCTAACGACCATCACATACAACAGGAAACTCGTCCCGCACCTGGGGTGCAACGCCGAACTCCGCCTGGCCGCTTCTACAGTCAACGGCCCGCCGGCCTCGTGGGCGGCGATGACCTTGTGCTCCGCGCCATGGTAGGCCAGCACTCGCCTGATCTCAGGGTACAGGGAGATGGCGGCCACGTAGCCGGCGAAGATGAGGATGCGCACGGCGCCTTCCAGTAGGTTCAAGTGCAGCCGCACCGCCACCACGGGCCTGAGGAAATGGACGGCCACCGTAGGCAGCACGATGAACAGTCCTACGGCCAGGGCCAGGGCCAACCCGAGGGTGGCCGCGACCGAACCGGCGGTCAGTTCGTCCTCTTCGCCCGCCACCTTGGCCGAATAGAGCAACGCCTTGACGCCAGCAGTGACAGTCTCCACGAGGGTGACCGGCCCCCGCAGGAACGGCCAGCCTAAGGCGCCCAAGCGCTTGGCGACCGGCTGAAAGGGCTCAGTGGTCACGGCGATCTCGCCATCGGGCTTGCGCACAGCGATGGCGATGCGATCGGGTCCCTTCATCATCACGCCTTCGATGACAGCTTGCCCACCGTAGGTATGGGGTCTTGGCACCCTGCACCCTCCCTAAGGCAAAAAAGCAGGACTCGGAGAGCCCTGCTTGCCATCAGATGCGTAGCTAAAGACCGTACTTCTTCTTGAAGCGGTCGACCCGCCCGCCCGTGTCCACGATGCGCTGCTGGCCCGTGAAGAACGGGTGGCACTTGGAGCAGATTTCGACATGCAGGTTCTTCTTGGTCGAGCCTACCTTGTACACCGCGCCGCAGGCGCACGCGATGCTAGTAGCTTCCCATTTGGGGTGGATGTCTGCCTTCACCGGTCGGGGCTCCTTTCGGTACAAGCGTCCGGACACACTGTCCAATTATAGCACGTGCGGCGGAGGCACGCAATCAGAGCGGGAGCCCAGTGCGTGTCAAGGATGCGGCCAGAGTCACTGAAACCCTGGGACCTATAGGTCGAGCTGGCCTCTGACTGCCAGACAGAAGACCCTGGCGTTCTCCAAGACCTGGCTGGCAGCAGCCACTTCCACTACGTTCCCAACGCCGTAATCGCCTAGGTTGCGTAGTGCATAGGCATCAAGTAGATGCTGGTGCAGGGACGCTGGGAGCACCCCCGGCTTTACGAAGTGCTGGCCAAAGGCCGCAATCACTGCGGAGTGCTTTGAGAAGGACAGAGCGCGGCTGAGCAAGAGGGCCTCAACGGCATAGAACATCGCGTAATAGGCTCGCCCTGCTGCGAAGTCGGGGAAGTCGTCTGTGAGCAGACGTTCTGCTGCTGCCAAACTCCGCTCAGACTTCTTTAGCAGGTCGAAGACTTCGGGAGGGCTCACAGACTGATCCCCTCTCTCCTCACATTGAGTAGGAACGGGGTTCGGCCGGTGCGGTATTCCCGCATTCCCATAGGCACGATGGAGATAACGGCATCATACTTAAGGGACAGCCTCGCGATCGCCTCGGCATAGTGCTGCCGCTCACGGACACCCGCGCTCTCCCTAAGCAAGAGGATGAGGTCGATGTCTGAACCCTCTTCGGCGCTGCCCCGCGCATGGGAGCCATACAGAATCAGCCCAAGGAAGCGGTCTCGGTATACACCCCGCAGCTCCGCTTCGGTCTCCGCAAGTATTGCCCGAAGTCGCCTGGAGAACGGATGATCTCCCTGTCGTCCAGCTATGAGTGCCGCCTCCTCATCACCCAACTGCCTCACAGTGTTGGTCGTACCCACTCGGGCGGCATGACTTTGCGGGGTTCACGAGCGTGTACTCTTTCGCATTCGCCATGTGAGACCTGCTCTCCTTCCACACCTCGGTGCCCGCCGCCGCCGTCCCAGTTGTGTCTGACAAGACCGCCGTCTGAGTGCACGGGGCAAGCCGGAGCAACGGAGGACGCCCCGAAGAGGGACGCCCTCGTGGATGGATGCTGGTGCAAGCAGCTACTCCAGGAACAGCTCCGGGTTCTTGGCCTTGTCGCCCTGGCGCACCTCGAAGTGAAGGTGCGGGCCGGTGGAGTTGCCGGTGGAGCCCACCCGGCCGATGATCTCGCCCTGGGATACAGTGGCGCCCACCTTGGCCGCGTAAGCCGACAGGTGGGCGTACAGGGTCTCAAAGCCGCTCCCATGGTCCACCACGATGGTGCGGCCATAGCGTCCCAGCCAGGCGGCGGTGGTCACCTTCCCAGCGGCCGCGGCCTTGATCGGCGAGCCTGTGGGGGCGGCGATGTCGATGCCAGTATGCATCTGCCCCCAGCGCGGCCCGTACCGAGATGTCACCTGGCCCTGTAACGGCCAGGCGAAGGCCAGGGGCCTGGGCGCGGGTGTCGATGTCTGGCTGGCTGAGGCTCGGAGCTTGAGCACCTGTCCGGGGCGGATGAGGTCTGGGTTGCTGGGGTTGTTCAGGCGCACCAGTGTCGCCACCGTCAGGCCGTAGCGTTTGGCGATGGCAGCGAGATATTCGCCCGGGGCGACCACATGCTGAGCCGGGTAGGATGCGGGTAGAAGCAGGGTTTGGCCCGGGTGAAGCCTATTGGGATCGGTCAGGTCGTTCAGGCTGACCAGTTGGTCTACGCTCGTGCGGTAGTGCCTGGCGAGGGATTCCAGGGTGTCACCCGGGCTGACGTGGTGTACCAACTCGGAAGCGGCCGCCGCCGCTGCGCACCAGATGCAGACAGCGATGACTGATGCCGCCGCCAGCCGGCGCATCGGTGTCAACCCTTCATCACACTCCTTCCCATGTCAGTCGCGGGCTAGTTTGCGTCAGTGGTAGAGTTGTTATGCTGGCGGGGTTGTGGCGTGAGGCCGGATGCCGGGGCCTGGACAGGGTCCGCCTCGTCCTGCCCCGCTGGTTCGCGGACCCCTACTGGTCCTACTACGCCGACTAGCGCCGTAGGCAGAAGTGGCGGCGACAGGGTGTCCGCCGCCACGCAGCGCATCAGTTGTACCGGCGCCTCCCGGGTGGGTGGCAGGTCGGCCAGGAACGGCGAACCTCGCCCTAATGGAGCTCCTTTTGGACGGACTTGAGGTAGTCTTTGTTGGACTTAGTCTTGCGCAAGCGTTCCAGCAGGACCTCCGTGGCATCGGGGATGTCCTTGGCGATGAGGGTCCGCCTGAGTAGGTAGGTGAGGTCGAGTTCGTCGGAGGTGAGCAGCAGTTCCTCCTTGCGGGTCCCCGACCGCTTGATGTCGATGGCGGGGAACACCCGCTTCTCGGCCAGCTTGCGGTCGAGGTGCAGCTCCATGTTGCCTGTCCCCTTGAACTCCTCGTAGATCACGTCGTCCATGCGGCTGCCCGTTTCCACCAGCGCCGTGGCCAGGATGGTCAGGCTCCCGCCCTCTTCGATGTTGCGGGCCGCGCCGAAGAACCGCTTGGGCTTGTGGAGGGAGGCCGGGTCCATACCCCCGGACAGGGTGCGCCCGCTGGGCGGCACCGTGAGGTTGTAGGCCCGGGCCAGCCGAGTGATGCTGTCTAGCAGCACGACGACGTTGTGTTTGTGTTCCACCAGCCGCTTCGCCCGCTCCAGCACCATCTCGGCGACCTTGACGTGATTGTCGGGGACCTCATCGAAGGTGGAAGCCACCACTTCGCCCTGGACCGACCGCTGCATGTCGGTGACCTCTTCCGGCCGCTCATCGATCAGCAGGACGATCAGGTGCACTTCCGGGTAGTTCTTGGTGATGGCGTTGCCCATGCGCTTGAGCAGGACGGTCTTGCCCGCCTTGGGGGGCGCCACGATCAGGCCCCGCTGGCCCTTGCCGATGGGCGACACCAGGTCGATCAGGCGGGTGGACACCTCTTCGGTGCTGGTCTCCAGTCTGTAGCGGGCGTTGGGAAAGATGGGGGTCAGGGCATCGAACCCCACCCTGTCCGGGATCATGTCGGGGTCGGCCCCGTTCACCGCCTCCACCCTCAGCAGAGCGGCGTAGCGCTCCCCATCCTTGGGCGGCCTAGCCTGGCCGGACACGAAGTCCCCCTGCCGCAGCTCAAACCGCCTGATCTGGGAATGGGACACGTAGATGTCCTCGCGGCTCGGCAGGTAGTTCACAGCCCGCAGGAACCCGAACCCCTCCGGCATGATCTCCAACACGCCCTGGCTGAAGATCAGCCCATCCTGCTGGGTCTTGGCCTTGAGGATCTCCAGGCACAGCTCTTTTTTGCGCAGGGCGGAATAGCCGGCGATTTCCAGTTGGCGGGCCAGGCCGTAGAGCTCTGGCATGGTGAGGGTCTCCAACTCAGCCAAATTCACCTGTTTACTTCACCTCGAGTTTCTGCCAATCCGCCAGGAACCGTGCGATACCCGCGTCCGTAAGCGGATGGGCCAGCATCTGCTGGAGGACCTTGTAAGGGATGGTGGCGATGTCCGCCCCGGCCTTGGCGGCGGCGATGACATGCAGGGGATGCCGGACGCTGGCGGCGATCACCTGGGTGTCCAGGTCGTGGACGGCGAAGATCTCGACGGTGTCCCGCACGACCTCCATGCCGTCGTGGCCCGCGTCGTCTAGCCTGCCCACGAAGGGGCTGACATAGGTCGCCCCAGCCAGGGCGGCCAGCAGCGCTTGGTTGGCTGAGAAGACGAGGGTGACGTTGGTCTTGATGTCGAGCCCTTTCAGGCGCCGGGCGGCTGTGAGGCCCTCGCCGGTCATGGGCAGCTTGATGACCACGTTGGGGTGGATGCGGGCCAGGACCGTGGCTTCCTCCACCATCCCGGCGTTGTCCAGGCTGAGCGCCTCGGCCGAGATGGGCCCGTCCACGATGGCCGCGATCTCCCGAACCACAGTGTGGAAGTCCCGGCCCTCTTTGGCGACCAGCGAGGGGTTGGTCGTGACCCCGGAGATGACGCCCAGAGCCGCGGCGTCCCGGATCTCCTGGATGTTGGCGGTATCAAGGAATAACCTCATGCCTATGTAGCCTCCCCCGGTAGCTTCAGTGTCAGGATCTCTCTGGCCTGTCGCGGCGTGGCGACGGGCCGTTCCAGCTCCCGGGCCAGTCTGGCTACGCGTGCCACCAGCTGGGCATTGGAGCTGGCTAGTTCGCCCTTGCGGTAATAGATGTTGTCCTCGAACCCGACGCGGACATGTCCCCCCAGGATGATAGCCGCGGCGGCCAGCGGCAGCTCAGCCGCGCCTATCCCCGCCACGCTCCAGGTGCTGCCTGGCGGCAAGAGCGACACCAGATGCAGCAGATTCGCCACCGTCCCGGGTATCCCGCCCGGCACCCCCATCACCAGATCGAAGTGGAGCGGGGGGGTCACCAGCCCGCGCTTCACCAGACGCAGGGCGTTGGCGATCATGCCGGTGTCGAAGATCTCTAGCTCCGGCTTGACGCCGTGCTCCGCGATGGTTCGGGCAAACAGCTCGATGTCCCGTGGGTGGTTCACGAATACATCCGCGCCGAAGTTCACGCTGCCTGGGGTGAGGGTCGCCATCTCGGGCGCGAGGGTGACCGGCTGCAGGCGCTCCGCCGCTGCCATGCCGACCGCCCCGCCCGTGGACACCTGGATGATGAGCTCGGGACACAGTTGCCTGAGCAGGGCCAGGGTGGCCGCGTAGACGTCCCTGGACTGAGTAGAGCGCCCGGCAGCATCCCGCACATGCAGGTGGATGATGGAGGCGCCGGCTTGGCCGGCCTCAGCCGCCGCCTCGGCGATCTCCGCCGGAGAGAGGGGCAGGGCGGGCTGTTCGGCGCGGGTGACCTCGGCCCCTACCAAGGCCGCGGTGATGATCAGGGGCTCCATCAGTGAGCCCTGGCCGGCACGACGCACACGCCGCTAGCACGGCACACGACTACGGGCTCCGCCAGGACTCTGGCCCGGCCGGGTTGCTCCGGCACAGGGTCGGCCGCAATGGTCTTGCGCGCCTGGAACTCCATCCGCCGCGACCGGCTGCCGACCTCAGTGATCCTGCCAGTCGCCTCGACGAAATCGCCTGCATACACCGGGGCTAGGAACTGGATATCGGAGTAGGCCGCGAACAGCCCCTCGTCACCATCATGCCTGATGAGCAGTTCCGTGGCCACATCCCCGAACAGTGCTAAGATCCGCGCGCCATCCACCAGGTTGCCGCCGTAGTGGGCATCCCCCTGGGACAGCCGCACCCTGAGCAGGACTTCGGGCCCTTTGTCCATGGGCTGACTCCCTCCCTTGGGGCGGGTTATTCCGTGGGCAGGGGGCGTTTTCCTACCGGGAGGAGATGACCTCTACGTAGCGCAGTTCACCGGAGGGCGCAATCACACACACAGCCCAATCCCCGGGCCGAATGTCGCCGAGGGTGGCCGGCAGCCCTAGCCTGTAAAGGCGGGCCCCTCTAGCCACCGTAAACCACTTGGGGACTTGCAAGTCGGGTTCATGCAGCCGGAGGCGGCCTGAGGCCGCGTCGACGGCCGTGATGGTACCGCGCCGGTCAACGCTGGCAGCGTAGATGGCGATCAGGGAGTCCCCTTCACCGAAGACCAGGCACAGATGGGCGCCCGGGGGTAGGTCCTTCAGGGCTGCCTGCTGGCGGTCAAGGGTGACCGGCAGTCCCGCCGGTACTTGGAGGCGGCCCACGGTGCCGTCGAGCCAGTCTATGTACAGCGTGGCGGAGGCGTGGTCAATCCGGCGGTAGGCAGCTTCCGCCACCCGGTAGGAGGCGGCGACGCCCACCACCCGCCCGAAGGCGTCGAGGGTAAGGCGGGCCTGCTGGGGAGCCCCCGCGAACACCGGCCTGACGGCGGTGAGGTCGGCGGGGAACCCGTTCTGGGTGATGCGGGCGTGGGGCGCCACGGCTAGTTCCCTGACCAGCGACCCCGTGCGCAGGGTTATCCGTCCGGAGACGACGTCCACGCGGGCTATCTCTCCCGCCAACTGGCGGCTGGGGTGTGGCAGGGACACTGCCAACGCGGAACACAGCAGGATGGACGCGAACAGCAATCGCTTCATGGCAGGGGCCCCCGGGTGTGCTTCTGCTCATATTATGCCCGGGATGCCCTGCCTTATGCCACAGGATAGGGGCCTGGCCCTTCCGCCGCCTTGCCCGCTGCGGCTTGACTGTCTGCGAGCACCTCCGTCAGTAGGCGTCTGAGCTGGACAAGATCGAAGGGCTTCGTTACCACGCGGGTACCTGGAGGCAAACCTGCCACCCCTTGGTATCCCGTCATCAGCACTAGTCCGATGCCGGGCTTCAGGCGAGCCAACGTCTCCAGGGTGCGCAGGCCTCCCTGCCCGGGCATGGTGAGATCCACCAGGGCCAGATCGCACCTGGGGGCGGCCGCCGCGGCCTCCTCGCCCGTGGCGGCAAGATCCACGGTGAAGCCCCAGTCTGTCAGCAACTCGCGTAGAAAGATCCGCATGGCGGACTGATCATCGACCACAAGCACGTGGGCCACGCCTGCGCCCCCTTAAGTCTCATGTGCCGGTCATGCGCAGGACCCTAGCGCTTCATCAGGTCCCATTCACTCAGCTGATGCACCAGTCGGCGAAGGATCGTCTCACGTTCCGGCGTCTCCAGCCCGGGAACTGGGGGGCCCCCCAAGTCCGCCGGCAACAGGAACCGGCGGTACGCTGAGGCGTAGTCGGGGTGCCTGGCCCAGACCTCGAGCGCAGGACCGGCTCGCAGGGTCAGCCTCCCTCCGGTGGCCTGGTAGTGGACACCGTTGACTTCCAGCACGGCATCGACCAGGGACAGGCGCACCGGGTCCCGCACGGTCAGGGTGAGCAGACGCTGCCCGCCCGGGGCCGGGCCCAGCCCCGCCTCCCACAGGTTGACCATGAGCGGCACCCCGGCGGCGTCGGCCGCCACGGGCAGCGTGGCCACGACCAGGTCAGTCTCAGTGTCGATGAACAGAAGCTTGCCGAACCGGGGGCCGGCCCCGGCGGGCTGCTTGGCCTTCAGGGAAAGGACCCAGGTTTCGCCTGGTCTGAGCTGCCGGGCTGCTTCGGTCAGCTGCAGGTGCCCCTTGTCCGCATAGGCGGCAAAACTGTACTCGAAGGTCGTGTCGGTCCACAGGCCGGCAGCCTCGACGTAGACCACGTACTGCCCCGGCTGGGGGGAGTCGAGTTCGATCGCTTCCTGGCTGAGTCCCGCGTTGGCCGACGTGCCCGCTGGCTCAAGATCGCGGGTCAACGGGTCGTAGCGGTAGAGGTAGAGGTCCAGGTCCACACCGGGACTGGAGGGATTGGCCACGGCGACGCGCAGCCTCGAGGTGCCGGCCGGCACCTCGGGCAAGGTTCGGCTGAAGTGCAGCCCTGGGGCCAGATAGGCGAGCTCCGGCAGGTCATGCTGATCCGCGGCGCCCAGCCCGCTGGCGACCACCCGCAGGATCCTGCCGGTGGCGCCGTTGGTGATGCGCAGCTGCGCCTTGGCCTCCCCGCCCTCGAACACAGGCGTCCACTCGACCATGTCAAAGCGCAGCCCAGCTACACCCACATCCAAGACATAGGCGGACCGTTCGGCCCCCAAGTCTGCTGCCTCGGCGGGGACCTCGACCAGGACCTCCCAGACGCCTGGCGCGGGTACGGACACCAGCTGCCTGGAGACAGTCACCCCCGAGCTCAGGCCGGTGTAGTCGCTCCGCAGCAGTTCCTGCCCATCGGGCCGGTACAGGCGCATGCGCACGCGGCCCGTAGGGTCGCCGCCGGCGTTCTTGCCTACAGCCAGCTGAGCGATAAGCTCTTCGGCCCCAGGCAGCACCCGGAAGAAATGCCGCTGATAGGTCCCAGGCAGCAGCTGGCCGGACACAGAGACCGGCCGGTCGAGCTTATGGGGGACAATGACCGTAGCCGAAAGCTCAGCCTCCACCCCAGGCCAGTCGGGGCTGTCGAGCGTGATCTGGCCCACATGGAGGCCCGGTTCCGTCAACCCTGTGAAGGCAACCCCCAGACGGCGGGGGACGCCAGGCTGCAAGGTGAGGTGGGTCACCGCAGGCTTCAGCCAGGGCACAGTGGACGTCACCGTATACACGCCCCCCCGGCGGACTTCCACCTGATACTCGGCGTACCCCGGTTGCTGGCCCCGGGCATAGATGCCCGCCCTGCCCAGGGTCCAGGCCTCCGGCAGGGTGGCGTTAAGGCCTACGGCGGCCACGCCGGCCTGGAGGGCAGCCCAGGCGTTGGTCACGTTGATCAGCCCATGGCCCTGCTCCAGGGAGGTGTAGCCCGGCAGGGGAACGGCCCCCGCCCGGAGGGCCCGGTTCAGCGTGCCCGGGGTGACCGGCAGGCCCTTACGGTGGGCCGCGTCGAGCAGCAGGGCTGCGGCGCCGGCGGCGAAGGGCACGGCCATGCTGGTGCCCTCGTAGTAAGCTGTGCCGTCCGCGCTGAGCCACCGCGGGACCACCGACACGGCGGCGGCTGGCGCCAGCACCGCGGGGGTCCCCGCCCCATCAGCCCTGGGCCCCACTGCGGAGCTGGGCCAGAGGGATGCGGCCACCGCGGTGTGGCCTTGGTACTTCAGCCACATCTCAGGGGACATGTACCCCCCGACGGTGAGGGCCACCACTGGACTGCCCGGCGTAGCGACCGTAGCTACACCCGGGCCGTTGTTCCCGGCGGCGAGCACCACCAGGCACCCGTAGGTCTCAGTGAGTTCGTTGATCAGCCGCGACTCCTCGCTGCCAGCCGCGCTCACGTCGGAGAGGGCAGCGACGCTGAGGCTGATGATGTGGGCACCTTGCCGGGCCGCATAGCGCATTGCCCGGGCAATATCTTGCCAACTCCCGTTGCCGGCGGAGTCCAGGGCCTTGATGGCCATGATCCTTGCCCCGGGGGCGATGCCGTTGATGCTGCCCCTAAACCCGCCGGAGGCTGCGGCGATGCCCGCAACATGCGTGCCGTGGCCGTTGCCATCAAAACCAATGTCCACATAATGGCCACCCTCACCGATGTCAGCGACCACATAGGCCACGCTGCTGGGCGCGCCGGGTTTGCCGAACCAGTTCACGTTGAAGGTGCGGCGATAGACCCCCATGGACCTGTCGTCGGTGAAGTCGTGATTTCGGTTGATGTCCACGTACACCGTGTCGTACACGCCGGCAACGAGGCTGTCCACCAGCAGCACCGGGAACTCGTCACCGCTCAACCCGTTACCGTTCATATCCTGGTTGAGCGGTCCGGGGGCCAGGTATTCCTCCCTGAGCAAGCCATAGCGGTAGCGGCCGCTGGTCGACCGGATCTTCGTGCCGACGATGAAGGTGCCGTAGGGCGTCTTGATGGCGCCGCGGAAGGCGGTGGCGGCCAGCGTTGTGTCCACGCGGCCCTCGCCGCTGAAGTCGGCCCAGTCGATGACCTTCGTCTGCCAGTCGCTGGTCAGGGCCAGATCCGGCAGGGCGGGGTCGACCCCGGTGTCCACGATGGCGATGATCACGCCCTCACCCGTGATGGCCTCCCCGAGCAACCCCGCCGCCGCGATGGCGTCGACAGAGAGGCTCATGCTGACGCTGGCAGTCACCGGTGCCAGGCTCTCAGGGACAGCAGCGACGGTCGCACCTGCCGCGGGAACAGAGCCTTGGGCCGGGCCGTTTCCGTGCACGGCCAGGCACAGCGGGATGAGCAGGCACCACAGCAGCCTAGTCACGCGCCTCAAGGTAGATCACCTCGGTTCCGCCCTCAGTGAGGGCCGCGACGATCTGCATCCCAACCCTCAGGAAGTTGCGGCCGATGGGAGCGCCCAGATGGTACAGTCTGGCGTTGGCAGGCACCATCACCTGGCGGGTATCGCCCGCAGGCGTTCGGACGGTCATCCGCCCGTCGGCGGGCGAGAACTCGCTGATGCTGCCCTCCAGATCGACCTGGATGGCATCAAGCAGCCGGGCCCAACCCGGGTGATGATAGGCCAGGAGCAGGTAGGCCCTGTCCCCGGGCCGGAGCTCTTCCAGGCTGGCCGGCCGACCGTTCCGGAAGACCGGACTGCCCGCCGCCAGCCTCCAGGTGGCGTCAGGCGGGCCAACTACTGTCACCCTTCGCTCCCCGGGGCTGATCACAGTCACACGCCCATAAGCATCGGCGAAGTGGGCCTCGGCGAAGGCGAGGCGCCCCTGGGCGTCAATGATACCCAACAGCTCATCACCCGGCACCAGACTGGTGTAGGCGGCAGGACTGCCGTTGCGATAGGCGGAAGCGCCGGGGGCCCAGGCCAGGTTGAGCACGCTGCCCCCGCTGCGGACCGCGATGCCCTCAGCCCCAGCTACTACGACCTCGCCGCTGAGCTCGTAGAGGGCGCCGCGTTCCCGCTGCAGGCGGGTGAGGAAAACGGCGGCTTCAGCCCTGGTGGCAGGCCGGTTGGGCCTGAGCAGGTTGCCCGGATATCCCCCCATCAGCCCCCGGGCTGTGGCGACGGCAAGATAGGGCACCGCCCACCCCCCGATTGCGTCGCGGTCAGCATAGGGCCCCAACGCGAACCCCCTGGTGTCCCAGTTCAGGGCGCGTACCAGCACGGCGGCGATCTCGGCCCGGGTGACCAGCCGGTGGGGCTGGAAGGTACCGTCGCCATACCCACTGAACAGGCCCGTGTCCCTGGCCAGGGTGACATAGGGGGCGGACCAGTCGGTGCGGGGCACATCGACGAAGGGGCTGAGGCCTGAGACGGCGGGCAGTTCCGGTCCCAGCCCCAGGGCCACCACCATGAGCTTGGCGAACTGCGCTCGGGTGAGCCGTCCCTCAGGCTGGTACAGCCCCTCCGGCATCCCGTCGATCAACCCGGCGGCTGCCAGCCGGTCGATATCCTGGCGCGCCCAGTGCCCGTGCAGGTCGGGAAAGGCGGCGGCAGGGACGGCACCGTGCCAGGACAATAGAACGAGGGCCACAACGCACACGGCCCATCGCCTGCGCAGGTTGGACATGGCTGCCACCTTTCCTCTTAGCGTTCAACGGGCCTTGGTCAGCAAGGTCCCCAGATCGTACCAACTGAGCTGGTTCTTCGGTATCCCCCAGAGCTCGGTGTTGTTGGTGCTCACCACCAGGCTCTTGCCGTCGGCGGCAAAGGACACGTTCACATTCTCCCCCAGTTCGGCCTTGAGCAGGAAGGAACCGTCTGCGTCGAGGACGATGAGGGTGCGCCGTTCCCGGTAGCTCGAACTGCCCTTGACCGTGGTGACGAAGTCGATGAAGACATGGCCTGTGGAGGCGAGGACCGCTTTGCGCACACACACCCGGCCCTCGAGGCCCACTCCCAGCCTGCGGCGCCACAAGACTTGCCCGCTGGTGAGGTCATAGAGCTCGACCCCGGCATTGGGCCCGACGTCATAGACCAGCACCCGGTCCCCCGAGACCACAGGCACCGAGGTCCCCCCTGCGGCCAGGGACGTGCGCCAGACCTGCGCGCCGGTCCTGGTGAGCACCGACAGGGCAGCATCCGGGGCGGAAGTGGTCACAGCCAGCCTGCTCCCACTCTGGGCAGCAGCCACCTGCACTGACAGCAGGCCGGGGAAGGAGTAGCTGCTGAGCTCGCGGCCCTCGAGGTCCAGGGTATAGGCCCGGTTGGATTCCATGATCAGTAAGGTCTCGTCGTCGAGGAAACGCACGCTGGCCTGGGTGGAGACCCTGAGCAGGGGGCCCAGGCGATCGGGGAGCTGGATGATCTGAAGCTGGCCATACTTGGTGTTGTGCAAGGCCGCGTGCTGGCCGTCTGGTGACACGGCCGCCACCGTCGGTCCGCTGACCACCCGGGTCTGCACGGATTCCCCCTTGAGCGTGTAGAGGTAATAGGTGCCCCGGTCGTCGGCGAAGTAGACGCTGGATGCTATATAGCGCTCGCCGCCGACGATGTCGGCCAGCCCGTCCCGGAGCCGACGGTCGGGGTAGGGCCGCTCCCACAGCAACTCGTTGGTACGGCTAACGAGCTGGACGGCGAGGCGCTCGCGCATGCCGAAGGGAGAGGCCAACCTGACTAGGACGAAACCGCCGCTAGGGGCAACCTGGCCGACGATGACCTTGTCATAGTCGCGCACCCAGGCGGCTTCCAGCGGCGTAGCGGGAAGGCTCTGCACCGGCAGGTCGACGATGCTCATGGCTTGGTTGGCGGAGGTCCGGGTGAGCCGCTCGAAGGCGGACTCGCCCTCGCCCCCGGCAGGACTGAGGCAACCGGCCGCCAGGGTGCCCAGGACTAGCGTTAACAGGATGAAGAGATGGGTCCTGCCCTTCATGCTACAACCTCTCGAGTACGACGTTGTCGAACCAGACCGTGCCCTTGCCCTTGAACATCAGGTAGATCTCGGCATTGGCGTCGACCGAGGCGGGCAGGTCGAACTCCACCATGATTTGGCGCCAGTCGAAGTCGCCGGACCATTTCTCCTGGGCCCGTTGGTCAGGGTAGACATAGGCGTCGCTGGTCTTGGAGCGGAACCGCACTTCCACGGCTTGCACGCCGCCAGTGATGCCCTGCCCCTTAACCCACAGCGTCAGCCGGTAGCGGTGGCCGCTCTGGATCTGACAGGCCTGCCAGATGGGATAGGACTCCACCGGGTGATGGCCGTCCAGGCGCACCGACTTGCTCCCGTCCTGGGCCTCAACGCGGTCAAAACTCACGCCGCTCCCGTCGGCCACGATCCAACCCGAGGGGAGACCGGCCAGCTCCGCTTCGAAGCTGGGGTTCTTGTTGATGATCCTGGCCGGGTTGACCTTGACGGACTTGACCACTTCCAGGGGACGCTCCGGGCCGGGCAAGGATATGCGTCCCGAGCCGTCGCCGGAGGCGATCACGGTGGTCAGCCTGATGGTATACGCTCCTTCCTGGTTGAAGACGAACTCGTGCTCCCGCAGGGCGACGCTGAGCTTGGTCTGGTCGGGCTTGGTGATGTCCCACTGGTAGGCGATCGTCCTGCCATCGGCCACGAACTCCGGCTCAGCCTGCAGGAAGGCGGTATGCCCCAGCACGACCTTGCTGTCCAACTGGAAGCTGGAGTAGCAGATGATCTCGCTGGATTGGGCGATGAGTTTGCCGTCACTCTCGCGGTAGACCTCGAACCGGTACATGCCCGGCAGGGGCGCCTGCAGGGACACCGGGTTGCCCTTCAACACCCTCACCCGGTGGCCTCGCTGCACGTCCATCAGGGCCCACTGCAGTTCGCCCTGCTCGTTGGCGTGGACCTCAAAGGTGGCAGTCTCCCCATAGGCCATCGTCCACCGGGCCGCCTGCACAGGCAGAACCCTGTCCGATCCGCCCTGGGAAGAGGCCACCCAGTACACGCCCAAGCCAGCCGCCGCCAGCACGCTGCAGGCCAGGATTAGCGGTATCAGCCGGCGGGCACGATGGCGGGCCGTCGGGATCAGCGTGGGCTCACGGCGTGGCAGTTCGCTGGTTAGGACAGCTTTGATCTCCGTGAAGCTCTGGTAGCGGTCGTCAGGGTTGTACTCCAAGCACTTGCGGATGAGCAGGTCCAGGGTATGGGGGATACGCCCGTCGGCTTCCCGTGTCTCGCTGCTCAAGTACCGCCGGGAGGGCGGCCGTCCGGTGATCAGGTAGCAGAGGGTCGCGCCGAAGCTGTAGATGTCGCTGCGCTCGTCCGACGCCCGGTTCTCCTTCTGCTCCGGCGGGGCTACGCTCTCGGTGTAGGCGAACAAGGTGTCGGCTGGGCGGCCCGGCTTGTGCACACGGGCGATGCCAAAGTCCACAAGCTTGATCCGGCCGTCCCGGGAGAGGATAAGATTGGCGGGTTTGAGGTCGCGATGGATGATCCGGTGTTTCAGGCTGTGCAGGTAGATGAAGATGTCGCAGATCTGCAGGGCGTAGTCATAGACGTCGGAGGCCGGGATGGAACCGCCCCGCTCAACCATGACCGTGTCCAGGGTGTGGCCGTCGATGTAGTCCATCACCAAATAGTAGCGGCCATCTTCGAAGAAGAAGTCATAGATCTTGGGTAGATTGGGGTGGTTGAGCTTGTAGAGCAGGTTGACCTCGTTCTTGAACTCATCGACGCTGAACAGCTCAGGGTCGAGTTCCTTGATGGCCAGCCTGGCTTCTTCGTCAATGCCGATGCGTTCGGCCAAATAGATGATGGCCGTGCCGCCTTCATCGATCTCCCGCACGATGCGGTATCGATTCTGCAGCACAGTGCCTGGGCGTAGGTTGATGCGCTTCTTCTCGCGGCGGTCTATGGCCATCACCAGCTTCCGCGCCTGGTCTAGACAGAATCATTTCGCCGCGTACAGCCTGTTCCCTGCAGGATGCTTGGCTTCCTTGCCCAGTCTCAGCGCCCGGTGCGCAAGTACTGGATGGCTCGCTGCAGCTGCCGGTCCTGGGCCTCAGTCGGACGCCATTCGGCCACGGCGTCGTTCAGGGCCTTGGCGGTGGCGGGGCCGAGCGTACCCGTCACAGGCAGCCCCCGGGCGCGCTGGAAGGCGCGCACCGCAGCCTCGGTCAGGGATCCGTAGTAGCCGGTGGCGAGGGGCGTCTGGCTGAACCCGAGCGTCGTCAGGGCGTACTGGGCCATCAATACGTCGATGTGGACCATGCCTACCTTCAGGGCGCGGCTGCCCGCGAGGGGGCGCCAGTCGTCCAACAGGCTGGTCTGCTCCACGACGATGTCGGGGAGTACGCCGATGTCCTCCAGCCGGTTGCCGCCGGCCGACAGGTACTCCGCCGTGGTGACCTTGATGCCCGAGCCGTCGCTGAAGCTCAGGATGACCTGGACCGTCCCCTTGCCGAAGGTCTGGGTGCCGATGATGGTCCCCAGCCCGCGTTCCTTCACCGCGCTGGCGACGATTTCCGAAGCGCTGGCGCTGCCTGCGTTGACTAGTACGGCCAAGGGCAGCCTTGCCAGGAAGGGGTCAACAGACGATTCGAGCCGTTGCTCGGGTTGGCCGCGCTCGCTGATGCGCAGGATGATGCCCTTGGGCACGAAGCGCTCGGTGACTGACACCGCCTGGTTTAGCAGCCCGCCGGGGTTGTTGCGCAGGTCGAGGATGAGGGCGGTGGCCCCCTGGGCCTTGAGGTTGCGCAGGGCCTCGTCCAACTTGAACGTAGTGTGTTCGTTGAATTGGCTGAGTTCGATCAGGCCGATCTTCCCGGCCAGCATGCGGAAGCTCACGGGGTTGATCTGGATCAGTTCCCGGGTGATGGTCACCTGGAGGAGGTCGGCAGCGCCCTTGCGCCGTATCCCCAGGCGCACGCTGGTGCCGGGGGTGCCCCGGAGCAGGCGGATGGCGCGTTCCGAGGTGATGCCCTTGATGCTGACGCCGTCGACCGCGACGATCTGGTCGCCGCTGCGCAGCCCGGCCCGGTCGGCGGGAGTGCCCTTGATGGGCGACACTACTGTGATGTACCCGTCCTTGCTCGTGATGTAGATGCCCAAGCCGCCGAAGCTGCCGGCCACGCCGGTCATCAGGTCCGCGTACTCCTCGGCGGTCAGGTACTCGGTGTTGGCGTCGCCGAGCGCCTGCAAGGCGCCCCGGAGGGCGCCCGTAAACATGGCCGCGAAGTCGGATTCCTTGTAGAAGTGCAGGCGGGCATGTGTGATGACGAAGGCCAGCTTCTGCAAGTCAACGGACTCGCCCTCGGCGCGGGCCACAGGGAGGCAGGGGACCGCCGCCAGGCTGCCAGCCACCACCACCAGGAGCAACGCGCAGACTGAGGCCTTGCGTAACGAAGCCATACGACCGTCCACCCTCTGGGATGTAGATTGTTAACGCACAGTCACGTAGGCTGGCGCCGACAGGGCGCTGACCCCCACGGCGCTGAAGACGGCAGCGCGGATCTCCTTCACGCCGGGCCCACCGAGGTCTGCCTTGTTGATGTACGCCACCATCCAAGTCGAGCCGGACGCCACCGCCGGCGCCGGGGTCAAGCTGCCCGCAGCGGCGACGAGGGGCTTGAGCACCCCGTTGACGTACACGCACACGGTCTGCTCGGCGTAGCGGGGACTGAGGCTGACCGTGACCCGGGCGCCCAGGTCTGCCGCGTCGATGTAGGCGTCGGCGCCCCAGTTGTCCATAGCGCTGACGGACGGCGCGACCGGCGGGAGGTCGGTGGTGATCGCTTGGGTGAGCGGCGCGCTGTAAGCCTGCCCGGCGAAGGTGAGGGTCGTCACCCCTCCCTGGCTGCCGGCGCGGGGCCGCACCGTGAAGGTAAAGCTCCCGTCCAGCGTAGCGTACGTCCGTTGGGCCATGCTGTCAAGGTGCTGGGTGGTGCTGGCGGTCACCGTCACCAAGTCGCCGGCGCCTGCGACCACGTTCCCGTAGGTGTCGGTGATGGAGACCGTGACCGTGGCGGCCAGGCCTCCGTCCACGGGCAGGACGGGCCTATCGATGCCCACGCTCAGGCGCACGGGGACGCCGGCGACCGTGGCCGCCGTCCCCGACACAACGGGCAGAGGAACCCCGCGATAGTAGACCAAGGGCGTCAGGGTCACCGTCTCGGCCGACAGGTTCCGGAACAGGAACATAGCCCTGCCGTAGACGACGGCCTGGGCGGCGGTGGTGGCCCCGTTGGGCCAGAAACCCGACAGCCCCGTGGCCAAGTTGGTGGAGATGGCCGTACGGCCCGAGCCGCCGCTCAGGGTGAGCCCCATGACCGTAAGGTCGGGCCCGCTGGACAGCGACGTGACCGTCCGGCCGTTGGCGTCCACGATCCGAGCGCTGATGACCCCGTCGAGCCCAGCCGTGAGGCCAGACACCCCAGCCACGACCACCCTGGCCGGGGGTCCCACGGCGTAACAGCTGACTGTCACCGGGGACACGGCGTAGTTGGCGCTGCTGCCGATGATCATGGCCTCCCCGGCGATGGCCGGAGCCAGGTACTGCACGCTCCCACCCAGGTGGAGGTGAGGGCTGCTCAGGGTCCCCATGCCGGCCAGGGTCAAGGTCAGCGTGTCCCAGCCGGGCAGCTGGTTGCCGTACCAGTCCAGCAGCCAGCCGCTCACGGTGGCCGCGCTCCCAGCCCCGGCGGCCAGCTCGCCGGGCGCGGCGGTGAGGACGATGCGCACAGGCTGCCCCGGCGCGAAGTACACTACCTGCCCGAAGGAGTCCGGGGTGAGCCCTGCCGACTCGGCCACTACCCGCACCTGCCCTGCCGCCGCGGTGCTGACGGTGAAGGTGGCCACGCCGCGGTCGGTCAGGGCGGGCCCGCTGACGGCGGCCTTGCCCTCTACGACCCGCAGGGTCACGCTACGCCCCTTGTCCCGGGTCACCAGGTCGTCGCGGGTATCCAGGACGAACACCCGCACCGTGGCCGTGCCGCCTACCGTGAGGCTGCCCGACACTGGCTGGACCTGCAGCTTGTTGGGGTAGCCCACGATGGCGGCCGTTATCGCCAGATCGTTGGACACGCCCAGCGTCCCGGAACTGGCACGGTAGGTGTCGGTCCCTACGGCCGAGGTGGTGTATACGTCGAGCCTGGCAACGCCGTTGACAGCGGTGACCGTGGTGACGGCGGGCAGGGCCGTGACGGGGCTGGGGGTGGCGCACTGGAAGCTCACAGGACCGCTGAAAGCCGTGACGGTGTGGCCGAAGGCGTCCACGGCCCGGGCCACCAGGGCCACTGTGCTGACGGTATCGGCGGCGACCTTGGTATGGGGGTCAGCGGCCAAGACCAGGCGCTGCGCGGGGCCCGGGGCGAAGGACACCGCCGCCTCCAGGTCGCTTAAGGCCGCGCTGATGGCGGTGGCAAGCACCCGGATCGTGCCCGGCACCGTCGCGGTGAGGATGAAAGAGGCGGCGCCGTTGACGGTGGCAGCCACCGGCGCGATGACGCCCGCCTGCCCCTCCACCACGGTCAGCCGCACCCTCACATGCTGGTCGCCGGTGCGGAGGTTGCCCTGCGCGTCATAGATGCCGACGTCCACCCGCAGGCCCGACTGGCCGTCGGCGGTGACCGGCGACGGCTGGCGGATCAGCCCCAGGCGGGCCGCCGGGCCCGGGACGGCTGCAATGACGGTGGCCGAGGCGCCGGCCAGCCCTCCCCAGGAGGGGGTCGCCGACACGACGGTGGCACCGGGCACTTGCCCCGTATGAAGCAAGGCCGTGACAGCCTGCTGCCCGGGGTTGATGGCCAGGTAAGCCAGGTTCAGGAACGCCACGGCAGGGTTGGAACTGGAGATGAGCACGGGGATGGGCACCGCGGCGTGATTGGCGATGGGGTGGCCCGCGGCGTCGAGCAGGGTGACCTCCACCAGCGACGTCGCGCCGGCGCCGACCGCCAGCCGGTCGGGGGACACGGTCAGCCGGAGGGAGACGGGGGCGGGTGCCGTGGTGGTGAAGTCCACCCGCCCGGCCAGCAGGCCCGGCGAAGTGGCGGTGATGTAAGTGGCGCCCGCCAGGGTGGTGGCGGTGAGAGTCGCCTGGGCGGCGCCCCCGGATAGGCTGAGCACGTTGGTAGAGAGGGTCCCGCGCGTGACGTCCTGCACCTGCAACCAGACCTCGCCCGGATGGGAAGGCGCCTGGACGCCGGCGGCATCGACGGCCCGCACGGTCACAGCGGCGGTGGACCGTCCGTTGGCCAGCAGGGTCGTACGCTCGAGCTGGAGGCTGAGCCGGAAGGGGGCGCCAGCCACCCCCAGGGTGGCGGAGCCGGTCACGCCTTGGGCGGTGGCCGTGATCAGGCAAGTCCCGGACTCGGTGGGCACGAACAGGCCGTTGGACCCCATCACGCCCCGGGCCGGGGCCACGGACCAGGCGACGGGCACGTCCACGACGCGCCCGGCGGCGTCAAAGCTGGTGGCCGTGCACTGAACAGCCTGGCCGATGGCGGCGGACGGCGCCGGCAGGTTTACTACCACCTTCGTCACCGGGTTCAGGCCGAAATGGCTCTGGGCCAGCGTCTTGCCCGTGCCGCCATGTGCGATGGCGAACACCGCCCGCCTGAGCATCAGGGCGATGTCGCCCCGGGTGGCGTAGTCGCTGGACGCGACCCCCGCCAGCAGCCCCAGTTGCTGGGCGGCCGCCAGGTGGCCTGTGGGCCAGGGGGCGCCTTGGGCCATGCCCGTGCGCCCGAGCAGGCGGATGATCATGGTGACGGCCTGCGCCACGGTGACGTTAGCCTCGGGGTCGAACCGGCCCTCCCCGACCCCATCGATGCAGCCCAAGGCTGCGGCCACGGCCACGTACCCCGAAGCCCAGTGGGACCGGGGTACATCGCTGAACGGGGTGGCCCGCTGGGCCACATCGCGCTGGTTCAGGGAGCGGACGATGCACGCGGCCAGCTGGGCCCGCGAGACGAGCCGGTAGGGGCCGAACAGGCCGGGGGCGATCCCCTGGACGATGCCCAACCGCGACAGGTCGTCCGCCGCCTGGGCATAGGGCGTGTTGGCGGTGTCGGGGAAGGTGGCCGCGGCAGCCGTCCACGGGACGAGAGCGGCAATGACCGCAGCCAGGACCGAGCGGGCGAGCACGGGCCGGCGCATGGGCGGACCTCCTTGCCGTGACCGCTGTGTGGCGTGGGCTAGGGTTTGGTCGCCGTCTGGCTCCAGGGCGACCGGCTGAAGCAGGCCGGGTTCCCGACCTGGTCAGCGATGGCGCTGCTCAGGGTCAGGGTATGGCCGGCAGCGTGATTCCCGCTGAGTTGCAGCTCATAGGCGTTGCCGCCGCGATCGATCACGTTGGTGACAGTCAGCCCGCCGCCGCTGTAGGTGTAGTACAGCTTGTTGGCTGCGTTGACCACCGGTTCATCGAAGCTGACCAGGACCTTGTCGAGAGCCGTACCCCAGTTGGCCGTGGCCAGAGGCCACCAGCCGTCCACCCGGACCAGGCAGGCGTCGCTCCAGACGAGCGTCCCGTTAATCAGGGTGGCTGCGCGCACCTGGACCGTGAAGTCGGCGTCCCGCCGCCGGGCCTGCGCCGTATTGTAGGCTGTCCCGCCGATGATGGACTGGGTGGTCGACAGCAGGGTCAGGAAGTCGCTGCCCGAACTCAGCTCGAAGTGCATCGTCCCTGGATAGGTGGTGATGGGGTTGAACAGGCTGTCCACCACTTGGGCGGTAAGCCCGACGACGCTGACACCGTCCGCTTTCACCGCCGTGGGACTGGCCGACAGCACCACGCCGTGGGCGGGACCCACCATGAACTGGCTGGTCAGGGAGTGCGGCTGCAGCCCGGTGGCGCTGGCTGTCCAGGTGACGGTGCCGGCCTTGTTGTTGGTGACCCGGTAGCTCGCCACGCCGTTGGTGACTGCCAGGCCCGTGCCGCCCGGATCGGCCACCGTCGCGTAGGTCGTGGTGTACCAGCCCAGGGAGAGGACATCACCCGCCGCTGCCAGCTTCACCAGGGAGGACGAGTCGCCGGTCTTGAGCCGCCCCTCGCTGTCGGTGAGCTCGATGACCACCAGGGCGCCGGGGTGCTGCGGATAGGGGCCGACAGCCACCGCCGCGACGGCCCGGATGCGGACGCGGTGGGCCGGGCCGGCGTTGTACAGGCTGATGCTGCAGGGTTGCACGGGGAGGTTCAGGCTGGCGGCCCCCACCGTGACCTGGGCCAGCCCGTCGCTGTCGTACAGGCTGCAGGTGCCGCTGGCCGTCCCGGCCGTCAGCACGTAGTCGGGGCCGGGCCCGCCGGGGCCAGGCGCGAGGCTGCCCAGGGTATGGACCAAACTCAGGCCGCCGGTGACCGCATGGCCGGTGAGGTTCCCATAGCTGTCCACGGCGTCCACATCAATGCCGGTGCTGGAGGCGGGTCCCGTCTCGATGGCAGCCAGCCTGGGGATGAGCTTGACTGCGACCGGGGCGCCCGGGATGAACTCCCCGGCCAGAGTCAACTCAAAGGGGCTGAGGCCCGGCGACGCGGCCTGCACGCGCACGGTCCCGGTTTGGGTGGACCGCAGCTTGAAAGCTGCCACCCCGTTCACGGTCAGGGCGGGGCTGGTGAAGGTGACGTTGGCGGCCCCGATGCTGCCGCCGGTCACCGTAAGGTAGACGGGCCGCCCTTGGTCCATAGAGACGAGGGTGCCTGCGGCGTCACGGACCTCCACCCGCACGGTCAGGTCGTTGCCGACGCTGACGTGGAGCGGGGCCTGCAGCACCGTCAGGCGGTTGGGCATGCCGATGATGGCGGTCTGGATGGACGTCGCGCCCAGGCACGCCAACCCCGGCGCCGTGGCCTGGAAGGTGTCGGTGCCTATGTTGCGAGTCGAGCTCACCTCGATGGAGGCGAGGCCGTCCACCGCCGGCACTGTGACCATGGCGGGCAGCGTCGTCGCGTAGGGCAGGCCGCTGGTGCGGGTGAAGGTGACCCGGTTGGTCGCGCCCGTCACCGTGTTGCCGTAGGCGTCGGTGATGCGGGCAAAGACCCGCGCTTGCTGCAGGCCGTTGGCGGCGATGATCGGGGGCTCCGCGGCGCCCATGCTCACAAAGGCGGGGGCGCCCGGCAGGAGCGCGGTGGCGGCCGTGGCAGGCTGCAACCCTGGCGACTGGGCCTCCAGGGTGACGGCGCCCGTCGGCACAGTGAGGTTGAGCGGGTGGGTGGAGACCCCCCGCACCACGGTGGCCGTGCTGCTGGCCAGCAGGGCCCCGTCAGCCCCTTTGGCCGTCAAGGTGATGGACGTCGTCGCGTCGGTGGTCTTGGTGATCCCGTTGAAGTCCTGGACTGCTACCTTCACCGTGAACACGCTGCCCGCCGCTTGGGGGGAAGGGGTCACGGCGAAGGCCAACTTGTACTTGTTGCCCGCGATGGCGGTGCTGACGCTGCCTGATTGGACCTCTACGCCCGCGGCGAAGCCGCTCACTGTCGCCAAGCCGGGCCGCGAGGTGGCGCTGACCAGGCTCCGCTTCTCCTTCTCATTGAACCCCAGAGTGAGGCTAGTGGGCACGCCTAGCACGCCGGCGTCGCTGCAGGACAGGGCAACGCCGTAGGCGGTGGGGGCCGGGATGTTAACCCCGTTGGCGTCGAACGCCCTCAGCACCAGTTCCGCTTGGGAGCCCGCCGTGGCTTCAACCACAGGCGGTTCCACCGATAGGGCCAGCCGCTGCAGCACAGGCCTGGTGAGCTGGAGGGTCTGCCAGTCGGGGGCCAGGCCCGCCGACTGGAGGTTGATCTGCGCCCCGCTGTCCGCATAGCGGCCGGCCTTGCCCACCACAGCCACGCTGACGGCGCCGTCGACGGTGGTGAGGGTCAACGTAGTGTATCGTGCTGTCCCCACCAGGAACTCTGCGTCGCCGGTGATCACCGCCGTAAGCTCGCGCTGCTCGCCGGGGACGCGCAGCCCGTCAGCGTCCTTGATGGCGAAGGTGACGGGCATAACCGTCTCCCCGTTGGCGGTCAGGCTGGGGGCCGGCAGGTCGACGGCCAGCTTGGTCGCATGCCCCGCGACCTTGGCCTCGGCCATGGCGGTGAGCTGGCCTGCGGTCGCCGTGACGCGGATAGTCCCGGCGCCGATGGCCGCCAGGTTGCCGGTGTCGCGGTCGATCACGCCGGGGCCTTCGCAGGTCCACTGGGGCGTCACCGGCACAGGCCTGCCGTCAGCGTCAGCGCCCTTGGCGGTGAAGCGGAAGGACGTGCCTTGGCGCAGCTGCACCGTGCCGGGTGCGATGACCAGCGAGGCCACCCGGGAGTGACGGAAGACGCTGTCGGCCAGGGTCGGCCCGCTGCGCGTCGGCGCCTTGAACACCGTATTGTCCAACAGGAGCGCCACGGCCCCTCTGGTCGCGTTCGCGTCGGAACTGAACTCGCTGACCCCGGCCAGGAGGCCCAGGGACAAGGCCTTGCTCAGGTGCCCCACAGGCCAGCGCCCGAGCAGCAGCAACTCCTGGTCGGAGTAGCCGAGGGCACGCACCAGCATGGCGGCTACCTCGGCGTAGGTGACCGGGTCCTCGGGCCGGAACTTGCCCCCGTGCCCGACGACTATGCCTAAGCTGGAGGCGACGTTGATGTGCCCTGTTGCCCAGTGGCCGGAGGGCACGTCGCTGAAGGGGGCCGCACCCGCCGACACCAGGGCCACCTGCTCCAGACTCAGGGCCCTGACGACGAAGGCCGCCAGCTGGCAGCGTTTGACCGGCTGGGCCGGGCCGAAGGCGGTGGGGGTGATGCCCTGGACGATGTTCAGGGCCGCCAAGCGGTGCACCGCCTCGGCCTCAGCGCCGGTGAGGTCAGTGAACTGCCCGGCGGAGCCCGGCAGCGGGCAAACGAGGGTGACGGCGAGTGCCAGGGCGAGGCACAGGGCGGTTCGGTTCACGGGCCATCGCTCCCTTCCCCCGGACTGCGGGTGAGTCCGGCTGACTAGGTTGGACTTCCCCGCCAGCCCTGGGATTCCTGCTTGCACCCTCGCTGCGGCAGGAGTGCCCCCGGCTCAGCCACACCGAAGCCTCCGGCCGGTCGCCGTTACGGGTATAGGGTCACCTTGAAGTCAGCGGGCGCGGCTTCCGTATAGGTGGGTGCGGTTGCGCCGGGCGGGGTAGTCCACGCCTTCAGGACCACCGTGCCCGTGATGTCCCGGAACTTGGACTGCAGGGTGTTGTACGCTACCCCGCCCACGATGGCGGTGGTCGTAGCCAGGAGGCGTCCCCAGCCATCCCCCGCGGGGATGGCACAGTCCATGCTGCCTGAGTGTCCGTTGATGGGGTTGCCGAAGGCATCCGCTACGGTGCACTTCAGCTGGGCGATGGACGAGCCATCCGCCTTGATGCTGGCCGGCATGACCGCATACACCACGCGCTGGGCCGGGCCCGCCAGGAACGTGCCGCTGCCCGTGCCCTCTACGTAGCCGCTGTGGCTGGCGGTGTAGGACACCGTCCCGGCAGCCTGGTTGGTGAGGCGGAACTCCGCCACGCCCTTGAGCACGGTCGCCGACACCGCAGGCGTCCAGGCCGCTCCGTTCCAACCCCACAGGTGCTGGCTGGCAAGGCTGCCGGTTACGACCAGGTCCACGTTGACCCCGCTGAGCGAGGTCTTCACCCGCCCTTCGCTGTCCTGCAGTTCGACCAGGATGCGCATCCCCTCGGCCGGGTCGCCGCCTGAGGCCACCAGAGTGGCAACGGTCGGCTTGACGGCCAGCCTGTGCGCGGGGCCTGCGTTGTAGAGGGTGAGCCCCACCGGCTGGACAGGCACGGCGACACCCCCGTAGTCAACCTTGCCGTCATGGTCGTAGATGGTCACCGCACCAGCGGCAGTGCCTGCCCGCACCAGCCAGCTGTCGCCGATGGGCGTGATGGTCACCTTGCCGCTACCCTCCAGCGGGGTCAGGCCGCTGGCGCCCAACGAGGCGATGCGGTTGCCGTAGGCATCGACGAGCTCGTAGGTGAGGGTGGTGACTGATTCCGAGGCGTGGGTCTCGATGGCCGGGTGGGCCAGCTTGAGCGCGCAACTGACCGGGTCACCGGGCACAAAGCCGGTGACGCCGGCGGTGGGTGCCAGCGCCCGCTGGGCCGCGAGCAGGCCTGGGGAAGTGGCCCTCACCGTGATCTCCTTGCCGTCGATGGCCTTGGTGCTAGTCAGCTTGAAGCTGGCCGCGCCGTTGACCGTGGCCCCGGCGCCGGACACTGAAACCAGGCCCGCGTTGGCCGAGGTGACGGCCAGGCTGACGGGACGCCCCTGGTCGGCGGTCACCGTTGTCCCGGCCGCATCCTGCACGTACACGGTCAGCGTCAGGCTGCCGCCCGCCTTAACCGTACCTGTCGGCGGCTCCACTGACAGCCGGTTGGGCAGGCCGGTGATGGCGGTCTGCACCCACGCCGTGCCGGCACTGGCCAACCCGGCGGCGTCAGCGGTGAAAGTGTCCGTGCCGGGGGAGGTGGTCGCGGTGACCCAGACCTCCGCCACGCCGCCGACGGCGTCCACCGTCAGCGTCGCCGGCAAGCTGGTGGCGTAGTGGGACGTGTGCGTGCGCCTGAAGGTCACAACCGGCGACGCGGTGGCCACCGGGTTATGGTACTGGTCCTTGACAGCTGCGCTCAGGCGCGCCCGCTGCCTCCCATCGGCGACGAGGATCCTGGGCGAAGCCTCGTTCATGGCCAGCCAGAACGGGGCCCCTGGGGTCACCGCCGTGGTGGCCGCCGCCCCGTGGATGCCCGCAGCGGTGGAGGTCGCCTGCAACGTGACCTCACCCGCCACAGTGAGAGTCAGGGGCACCTCAGCCACGCCCCGCACGATGTCGGCCGAGCCGGCGGCCACGACCACCCCGCCTTGCCTGGCTGTGACCAGGACCGTGCCCGTGAAGGTGCCCAAGCCCGTGGAGACGGTCGTCTTGGTCACTCCCTGGTAGTCCTGGAGGTAGACCGGGAAGGTGTGGATCTGCCCCGCCGCCTTGGCTGGGTAGGCGGACTGGCTGAAGGCGAGCTTGTGTGCATCCCCGGCGATGCGCGTGGTCACGCTGCACCCTGCCACCGGCACGCCCTCAGCTGCCGGTGATGGTGGCCACGCCGGGCGCCGCGGTAGCCTGCACGCCGATGCTCCCGCCAACCGGCGCCAGCGTGACGGACTTCTGCCCGGCCGGGATGGTGATGGCGGCAGCGACTGTGGCCACACCGGTGTTGGAGGAGGCGAGGGTCACGGATAGCGCTGTGGTTGCTGGGATGCCCGCCCCTTGCTGGTCCTCAAGGGTCGCCGTCAGGGTGGTGCGCGAGGACGCGCTGGCCTCGATGACAGGCGCACCGGCGCTGAGCACGATCTTCCCCGGGCGCGGGGCTGTCAACTGCAGCATGGCCACGGCCCCTGTCAACGACCCGCACGTGGCGCGGACCATGGCGGTGCCGGCCGCGAAAGCCTCGGCGTCACCCACCAGGGTTACCGTGGCTGGCCCCGCGGCCATCGGCAGGGAATGGGTAGCGAAGCGCGCCCCGCCCACATAGAACTTGGCGGGGTCGGAGCTGACCAACTGCACGCTGTGCGCAGCTGACGCCACCGCGAGCCCGGCGGCGTCCACCAGGCTTACGGTCAGGTTCGCCGTGTCCTGGCCGTTGGCGGTGCTGGACGTGCGGTCCAGGACCAGCTTGACTGCCTGAGGCGTCCCCACCACGTGGACAACAGCGATCCCGGCCACCTGGCCCACGGTGGCCCGTACCGTGCACACGCCAGGGGCATAGGCGGCGCACCGCCCGTCGGGACCGATGACGGCGCTGCCGGTGGTCGTCCAGGTCACCGCTGCCCCGGGGTCTACCACCGCCCCGGTCGGGTCACGGCAGATGGCCGTGAACTGGATGAAGGCCCCGGGAGACAGCGACGCCATCGGGGGGTTCACCTGCACCGCCGCCACGGCGTTGACTTTGAACACCGCCCGGGCCAACGTGGCCCCGTCCGGCCGGCGGCACTTGAACACCATGTTGTCCAGGAGCAGGGCGATGTCGCCCCGGTTGGCCCGGGCCCCCGCGTTGATGTCCAACCCCTCCAGCATCCCCAGGGAGAGGGCCTTGGCGATGTAGCCGACGGGCCAGGCCCCTAGCGGGGCTACGGCGGCGTCGGTGTACCCGAGGCCCCGCACCAGCATGGTGATGGCCTCGGCGAAGGTGACGCCGTCAGCGGGCCTGAACTTGCCCGCATGGCCTACGCTGATGCCCAGGTTGGAGGCGAGCTGCACATAGCCGCTCGCCCAGTGCGAGGCGGGCACGTCTATGAAGGGCGTGGCCTGCCTGGTGCCTGCCTGCTGTTCCCTGCCCAGGGCCCGGATGATGAAGGCCGCCATCTGGGCCCGGTTCACCGCCGCCCCCGGCCCGAAGGTGGTGGCGGTCACGCCCTTGGCGATGCCCAGCGCGGCCAAACGCCGGGCGGCTGCGTCATACTTGGTGCTGGCCGTGTCCGTGAATGCGGCGGCGATGCTGGGCGTCCCGGCGATGATCAGGACGACGACCAGCCCCGCCGTCAGAGTCGTCCACTTCAACGAGGCCTACATCCTTTCCATTTGTTAGCTGTCCACGCCTCCCCCATCCGGGACGGCTACAGCGAGCATCACCCCCAATGCCTTCCAGGTACTGCCATATTACCTGCGGGGGCCTCATCTGTCAAGGGCTGCCGGTCACCACGCACAGCCAAGCGCAGAGGACAGGGGAGGATAACACCTCCCCTGTCCTCCCACACCAGCAACCTCATGCATGGAGGCCAGGATTTTCGTCGCCGATTCCTAATCCCCCCATCAAGGGATGTTAACCCGGGAGACGCCCATCCGCATTCCATTGGCGGGTGGTTGCGGTCGCCTGGGCCCATAGACGCGAAGGAGGTTGCGACGATGTCCCTGCGACCCGGCCGGTCAGCGGTCCTGGATTTCAGTGAAGGCCACGCGCTTCCCCGTCTGCGCCTCACGGAAATTGAGTGCGACCTGCTCCCGGCAGCTGCGACGCTGGATAGCCTGGCTGGCGAAAGAGGGGGGAGGCTTCCCCCGGGAGGCTACGGATGCGAGGTGCCGAGTTTCTGTCTTGAGGCCGGCAAGCATGCCCCCGGCGAGGGAACCGTGTACGCCCTGGCAACCCTGCGAGGTCGTCTGAGTGGGCCGGTGGGCAGGCTGCTCCGAGGGGCGGCGGCAGACACTAGTGTCGCCCAGGAGCAGGTCCAGTCCCTAGTCTGGGCCATCACCTCGGGCACCGGCTATCACGGCTGGTCGTCTGACCTGCGGCGGACCGCGGAGCGGCTCCTGAGCGAGCGGGATCTCGTTGCGCTGGGGAAGAACTACTGGCGGCTGGTCCCCGGACCGGTTCGCGAGCTTGTCACGGGCGAGCTGCAGGCCCTGGCGGAGCGTGTGGCCTTGTTGGGTGACATACGGGCCCAGGCGGCGCGGCTGAGTCGCCTCATCGCAGGCGCTCAGACCACCTATGCTGAGCTCGAGCGCGCCTTTGTCCGGCTAGGCCCGCCTCCTGGCCAGCCGGAGCAGCGGTTTTCCGCAGAGGATTGGTCGCTCGTTCCCGGTGGCTGCTTTGCCCGCGTCAGCTCCAACTCCTATCGTTCTGTCCGCATGCAGATCTACGTCCCCGCTCCGGTCTCGACCTCAGTGGAGAGGGATCGGCTGGGCCGGGTGACCCGGATACTAGTTGACGAACTTGAGGTAACCCTCGCCTATGACGACTCCGCAGTCGGAGGACTGGCCCTACCCGGGGGGGACACGCTTGATGTCTGGCCCCTTAGCCGCGTGGCGCTGCGTGATGCCTCCCCCAGCGGCGGTGAGGAGATCTCCGTAGAGGCGCCGGAGGTAGCGTGGAGCGCACGCGATCCCGGCCAGCTTGCCGCCCTTGACCTCGTGCGCCACCCCCAACTCGCCGAACGCATCGAGAGTGCCCGTACCCTCACCCGCGAGCAAAGCCAGCTCTCGCGTCTCTCCGGTGTTATGGGCGCCCCAGCAACCTCGTCGGGGTCACGGACACCCCTAGACGACATCATCGAGCTTCAGCACTACCGTAACGGGCTGGAGGCCGTCTTCGCGGACTTCAAGCACTTACCCAGCCACAGGGAGAAGGCGAAATGGCTCGCCGAGCACTTCCGTCGCCTGACGAGGGCCTACGCGTACTTGGCGTCGCTGCTGTGCCCGTTGCCTGGTGGATCGTCGGGAGGGTCAAGGGATACCGGCGGTGCCTACTTTAGGCCGCAAGGTCTGATAGGCCTGCCTGACGATTCGCGCAAACAGGCTCTGGGCCTCAGGCTCTGAGCTGAGTGCAGCCGAGTTAGCCCCCGTTCCGAAGCAGGGCAGGGGGTAAGGCCGGGCGTACAACGAGCCAGGCCCCTCCCTAGCGGGAGGGGCCTGGGCTGCGTTGAGGCGAGAGGTTACCAGGTTACCTGCGGTGAGGCGACCTCGGCCGCTGTGAAGAACGCGTCGGACGCG
>JBFMBV010000007.1:0-67870 GCA_040755005.1 Bacillota bacterium | reverse complement strand
TGGGGCTTGTTAGCCTTGGGGAGCGTTACGCCCGACTTCGTCACGCTTGATGAACCGCCGGATGCGGACCCGCATGTCCGGTGGTGTGAGAGGACGGGGGAGCTCACACTCCCCCTCCTACTCGCTCGCGGCCAGAGCAACGGGCAGGAATCCTGACCATGCTGGCCAAACTAGGGGGGCAGGGAGGGACAGCCATCGCCACGCCTGCCGAGCTCAGGCCCCTTGCTGACCTGCTCCGTACAGCCCAGCCGTGCGTGGTGCTGACGGGGGCGGGTATGTCCACGGCCAGCGGTATACCGGACTTCAGGGGCCCTGGCGGGCTCTGGAGGTCAGCTAGGCTGGCCAGGGATCTCTCCCTGCGTACCCTCAGCAGCAACCCCCGCAGGTTCTACCGCAGGGCCTTGCCGCTGTTCGCAGCCATGCACCGGGCTCAACCGAACGCCGGGCATCTAGCCCTAGCGCGGTTGGAGCAGGCCGGGCTGCTACAAGCCGTCATCACCCAGAACATTGACGGCCTGCATCAGCGAGCGGGGTCAAGCCGTGTGCTCGAGCTCCATGGCCATCTCCGCACTGCCTCGTGCACCGGGTGCCTTAGGCGGGTCCCCTTCCCTGACCTGGTGGAGAAGGTGGCCCGGGGTGAACTGCCGCCCTTGTGCAAGCATTGCACCTTTCCCCTCAGGCCCGACGTGGTGCTGTTCGGCGACCTCCTGGGCCTGGGCTTCGAGGACACCAGGCAGCTGGTGAAGGCGTGCGGCCTGCTGCTGGTGGTCGGTTCCAGCCTTGAGGTCACGCCCGCCGCCTATCTGCCGATGCTCACACGGCGGCTGGCAATCATCAACCGCACCCCTACCCCCTTGGATAGCCGGGCCCAGCTTGTCGTACGCGGCGAGGCCGCCGCGGCCCTTGAGGCATTGGCCAGGGAGGTCGTAGCGTGAGCCCCTCCGCCGGCAGCTATGCCTCGATTCTCCCGCTAGCTGCCCCGATCCCGCCGCCCCGGCCAGGCAGGAATCAGCGGGCCATCTACCTGATGCACAAGTATTGGGCACGCAAACCGTGGTACGTAGTGTCCCGGTATATCAGCCACTACTCCCGGCCCGGTGATGCCGTCCTGGACCCGTTCTGCGGCAGTGGGGTGACCCTGTCCGAAGCCCTTGCCCTGGGACGCCGCGCGATCGGCGTGGATCTCAACCCGGCGGCAGCCTTCCTCAGCGAACTCACCTGCAGGCCCGTAGGGATCCAGCTGCTGAACGAGGCGTTGGCTGCAGTGGCTGAGGCGGCCCGACCCCAGGTGGAGGCGATGTACCGCCTGGAGGGGCAGTGCCCCCGTTGCCGAGGGCCCCTGGTGGCCAGGTGGACGGGACGCGGCGAGACGTGGCTGGAGCAAAGGGGCGGCCCGTGGGTGAGGGTGGCTTGCCCCAAGGGCTGCAGGATCCGGGGTGAGCGGCGGTTGACGGCTGTGGAGCAGGCCGCCCTGGCTGGACTGGAGGCAGGGGTGGATGGATCCCGGCCCATCATCGACCGTTTCCGGCGGGCGGCCCTCACCTATGCCGACGGCCGCAGGTTCGACAAGCGCCGTCGCCAGCGGACGCTGGCGGACTTCTACTCCGGGCGCAACCTGCTGGCCCTGGACCTGCTGGCGGAGGCGGTCGGCCAGGTCAGCGGAGAAGCCAGTGAATACCTCAGGCTGGCCCTGTCGTCGGGGTCCCACCTGCTGAGCCGGTTCCGGGCCCCGCGTACGGGGCACTGGGCAGTCAACGGGTTGTACGTGCCTCCAGACTGGATCGACGAGAACGCTTGGTCCATCTGGGGGGCCCGCGCTGGGCGGCTGGTGGCGGCCAAGAGCGAAGCCAACCGGTTCTTAGGGCAGGGACTCACCTACGAGGTGCGGCAAGGCGATGCCGCTGACCTGTCATTCCTGCCCCCGGACAGCATCGACTACGTGTTCACCGACCCGCCCTACGGCGATAGCATCCAGTATTACGAACTGAGTTACCTGTGGAACACCTTGCTTGGCTTGGACGCCTCGGCTGAACGCGAGGTGATCATCAACCCCTGCCAGGGGAAAGACGCCGCCGCCTATGCTGGACTGCTCACCGCAGTGTTCACAGAGGTCTACCGGGTGTTGAAGCCGGGACGCTGGCTGTCGGTGACCTTCCATAACAAGGACTACGCGGTGTGGAACGCCCTGCTGGGCGCCTGTACGGGAGCGGGCTTCCGGGTCGTGGAGGTCGCGGTGGAACGACCATTGACCCTTGCGTACAACCAGCTGTGGGCCAGGGTAGCCCCCAAGACCGATCTCATCGTGTCCTGTTTCAAGCCCGGGACTGGCGACGGCGGGCCCCTGGCGGCGCCGCCTGCTCCGGCCCCCCCCGGCCAGTTGCTCCTGGAACAGGCAGAAGCCTTGAGCCAGAAGGGTCCGTTCACCACTGCTCAAGTCTACGACGCGGCCCTAGTAGAATGGATCAGGCGTACCTACTGCCGGCCTGTGCAGGAGCCCCCCCGCGTCGACCTCACAGTGCATGACGCCGAGCTATTGCTCAAATCCCGCTATACACTCAAGGAGGGTTCCTGGCATGGCTGAATCGCTGCACACACCGAACCCCGGCAAGCCTCGCGTCTTCTTGACCCGCAGCCTCGCCCGGCCGGCGATGGACCGTCTGTTCGCCGCGACGGACCTCAGCTACAACGGAGACGACCGCGTCCTCTCGCCGGCTGAGCTTCGCCAGGGCATCGCAGGGGCTGTGGGACTCGTCTCCTTGCTCACCGACACCATTGACGCGGACTTGCTGGACGGGGCGCCGGGGCTCAAGGTCATCGCCAACTACGCTGTCGGGTTCAACAACATCGACGTTAAGGCCGCCAAGGCCAGGGGCATCACCGTGACCAACACCCCCGGGGTACTGACCGAGGCCACCGCCGACTTCGCCTGGACCTTGCTGATGGCCTGCGCCCGCCGCCTCGGGGAAGGGGAACGCCTGCTGCGGAGGGGTGAGTTCAAGGGCTGGGGCCCCGCCATGCTCCTGGGGACTGACGTTTACGGGAAGACCCTGGGGCTGATCGGCTACGGGCGCATCGGGCGGGCCCTGGCCAAGCGGGCTACCGGGTTTGACATGCGTGTGATCTACCACGACCCGGCGGATGGGGCCGGCGCCCCGGGCCAGACTGACGCCCGCGCGGTGTGCCTGGACGAGCTCCTGCACACGGCGGACTTCGTCTCCCTGCATGTACCCTACCTGCCCTCCACCCATCACCTGCTCAACGCCGAACGCCTCAGCAGGATGAAGACAGGGGCTTACCTGATCAACACGGCCAGGGGGCCGGTCGTGGATGAGGCCGCCCTGGTGGAGGCGCTTGCCAGTGGCAGACTGGCCGGCGCAGGGTTGGACGTCTATGAGCGGGAACCGGAGGTCCATCCCGGGCTGCTCGCCCTGGAGAACGCAGTTCTGGCGCCACATATCGCCAGCGCCACGGTGGAGGCCAGGACGGCCATGGCCATGTTAGCCGTGGACAACTTGCTGGCAGTGTTGGAAGGCCGTCTGCCGCCCACGCCGGTGGTGTGAGCCATACCTCTAGGAGATAGCGAAGCGGGGCCGGCTTGTGCCGGTCCCGCTCAACGCATCAATCAACTCCTTGGGGAGCTAGGCGCCTGCGCCGTCCAGTTCCGCGTTAACCTTCTGGGCGCCCTTGTAGGCGTCATACATGCCCCAGACCCAGACCGCGAACCCACCGGGAATCCCTAGGATCAGACCGATGATCGTGAAGTTCAGGATCATGCAGGCCACGGCCGTGCCGAGCATGATGAAACCCTTGTTCATGTCCCCGTTGTAGAACTGGCCCACGCCGGGGACGATGAACGATAGAAGCAACGCCAGGTACGGTTCCTTCTGAGTCTTCACTCTGATACCCCTCCTCGACCCTGTCTGCCAGCGGCGCTGGGTCAGGTCACACCTTCTCCGTGCGCAGAAGATTCCCTCCCGCCGTTAGGCCATAACCCCTGTTGGGAGGAAGCGCTTGGCGGGGGGGCGAATCAGGTACACCAGGAGGGAGCCCCGATGGTGACGCGCGAAGCTATGATCCGCAATGCCCACGGCCTGCACCTAAGACAGGCCGCCCAGTTGGTCCAGCTGGCCTCGGCTTACGCCTGCGACCTCTTCTTGGAGAAGGGCGGCGAGCGTGCTGATGCTCGGAGCCCCATGGAGCTCATGGGCCTCGGGGCTGTCGTAGGGGAGATCGTGCGGGTGGTCGCCGAGGGCCAGGATGAGCTGGCAGCGGTGGAGGCCCTGGCGGCACTCATCGCGGCGTTGGAGGACTGAGCCATGTACATACTCAGGGGGGAAGGGGCTTCGCCCGGTGTGGTCACCGGGCGGGCCTTTCTGTTCGGGGGCCGTGAGGCCGCAGGGGGTGAGCCTGCCCGTGACTTGGAGGAGGCCGTAGCCAGAGTCCGCGACAGGCTGGAACGCGCTGCAGCCTCCGCAGGGGCGTCGGCAGGCGCACAGGCGGCAGCCATCTTCGCCGCCCAGCGAACCTTGGCCGCGGACCCTGCCTTCGCCAAGCGGGTGCGGACGCTGACCGGCTCGGGCATGGCGCTGACTGCTGCCGTGATAGCGGCGGGGGAGGAGTATGCCGGCAAGCTGGAGGCCCTCAAGGATGAGTACCTGCGCGCACGCGCCACCGATGTGCGCCAGGTGGCGGCGCAGTTGACCCGGGAGCTGGCCGGGGTAGGCCATACCCTGGCCACTGCGCTGGCCGGCCAAGGTCCGGTGGTCGTGTTCGCTGAGGAACTCACTCCCCTGGACACCTTCGACATGGATCCGGGCCAAGTTCAGGCGGTGGTGACAGCCAAAGGGGGGCCCACGTCTCACACCGCCATCATCGCGCGCGCCCTGGGGATGCCTGCGGTCGTCGGGACAGGTCCGTTCCCGTCCGGAGTCGAGGGGTGTGAGGTCGCTGTGGACGGCGAAGAGGGCCTGGTGGTCATCGGCCCGGAGGGGGGTATCGAGCGCACCCTCAGGGCACGGGCCCGCGCATGGGCGGGCCGCGAGGGCCCTTGTGGCGCCGGCCCCGCCAGGACCCGGGACGGACTGGAAGTGCCCTTGCTGGCCAATGTCGGAGGGGCGGCCGAGGTGACCGCAGCCCTCAGGGCGGGCGCTTGTGGCATCGGGCTCTTGCGTACCGAGTTCCTGTTCCTGGGCAGGGAGGTACCCCCAGGCGAGGAGGAGCAGTACCTGACCTACCGGCGCCTGCTGGAGCGGATGGAGGGGCGGCCGGTGATCGCCAGGCTCCTGGACATCGGGGGGGACAAGCCCTTGCCTGGCCTGGGCTTGGCGCCCGAGGCCAACCCATTCCTGGGTGTCAGGGGGGCGAGGTTGCTGCTGGCGCGCAGCGAGCTGCTCGACACCCAGCTACGAGCCTTATTGCGGGCGTCTGCCCACGGGAACCTTAGCCTCATGTACCCGATGGTCCACGACCTGCCTCAGGTCGGGCAACTGAAGGCAGCTTACAGCCGTGCGTGCGCTGCCCTGTCCCAGCGGGGGAGCGGCTGGCGGGAGGCCCGGCAGGGCATCATGGTGGAGCTCCCCTCGGCCGCTATCCTCGCAGGGCAGCTTGCGCCCGGAGTCGATTTCTTCAGCTTGGGCACCAACGACCTGGCCGGGTATACCCTGGCCGCTGACCGCACCAACCCGGCCGTGGCCAGCTTGGCCGATGCGCTCCACCCGGCGGTGCTGGCGCTCATCGGCGGCACCTGCGACGCAGCTGCTGCTGCCCGCAAGCCCTGCGGCGCCTGCGGGGAACTGGCCGGGCATGCACCGGCCGCACCGCTGCTGGTAGGGCTCGGGGTGACTTCGCTCAGCGCCGGGCCCGCGGCCCTAGCCCGGGTAAGGGACAGCCTGGGGCGCTACACGATGCCCGAGTGCAGGCGGCTGGCCGCTGAGGCGCTGCGGTGCACGTCGGGGGACGAGGTCAGAGCCCTGCTGGGGTAAGACCACGGCCAATCAGCATCCCGATCATGATCTCAACATCCGCGGGGAGAGTTACCCGATGATGTTAATGCCACCGCAGATCGCCCCAGGCCTGGCACTCCTTGCGCTAGGTGATGGCCGACTCGCTTTTCCGCGCCCTACGGCCGGGCGGCTTCCGCCGCCAGCAGGGTTCTCTCGGTGCGATACCGAATCCTGCCAGGGTCGGGCAAGCGCGCCGCGATGGCCTAACCTGCGGCTCGAACGGACTCGGTAGGCGCGACCACAGTCCGGAGACGAACCTGCGAGGTGGAACATGGCCAAGCGGAAGAACCACACCAGGGCACCAGAAACGAACGGCGCCACCGTCGGATACGAGTCCCAGCTGTGGCAAATGGCCGACGCCCTACGCGGTTCGATGGACGCCGCCGAGTACAAGCACGTAGTCCTCGGCCTGGTCTTCCTCAAGTACATCTCCGATGCCTTCGAGGAGCAGCACGCGAAGCTCATCACGGAGGAAAGCCAGGGCGCCGACCCCGAGGATCCGGATGAGTACCGCGCACTGTCCATCTTCTGGGTTCCACCCGACGCGCGCTGGCAGCACCTCAAGGCCCAGGCCCGCCAGAACACCATCGGCCAACTCGTCGACGACGCCATGGCTGGCATCGAGCGCGACAACCCGGCCCTCAAGGGCGTACTGCCTAAAGACTACGCCCGACCCACGCTCGACAGGATGCGCCTCGGCCAGTTGATCGACCTGGTCAGCAACATCAAGGTCGGAGACGAGGCGAGCCGCGCCAAGGACGTGCTCGGCCGCGTATACGAGTACTTCCTCTCGCAGTTCGCCAACGCTGAGGGCAAGAAGGGCGGCGAGTTCTACACGCCGCGTTGCGTCGTCAAGCTGCTGGTCGAGATGCTGGAGCCTTACCGCGGCCGCGTGTACGACCCCTGCTGTGGATCCTCGGGCATGTTCGTGCAGTCGGTAGAGTTTGTCCGCGCGCATGCCAACGGGAACGGCAACGGCGGCAAGGCGCAGGCGGACATCTCCATCTACGGCCAGGAGTCGAACTACACCACCTGGCGGCTCGCCAAGATGAATCTTGCCATCCGCGGCATCGATGGCCAGATCGCTCACGGCGACACCTTCCACAACGACCGCCACCCCGATCTCAGGGCCGACTTCATCCTCGCCAACCCCCCGTTCAACGTCTCCGATTGGGGCGGCGAGCGCTTGCGCGGCGACAAGCGCTGGCAGTACGGAGTACCGCCGACCGGCAACGCCAACTTCGCCTGGGTGCAGCACATCGTGCACCACCTCGCGCCCGCGGGCGTGGCCGGATTCGTGCTCGCCAACGGCTCGATGTCGTCCAATCAGTCGGGAGAGGGCGAGATTCGCAAGAAGCTGATCGAGGCTGACCTCGTGGACTGCATGGTCGCGTTGCCGGGGCAGCTCTTCTACTCGACACAGATCCCGGCGTGCCTGTGGTTTCTGGGGCGGGACAGGAAGAACGGGAAGTTCCGCGACCGGCGCGGGCAGGTGCTCTTCATCGACGCCCGCAAGATGGGCCGCATGGTGGACCGCACGCATCGCGAACTCACCGATGCGGACATCGCTCGCATCGCCGGCACTTATCACCTCTGGCGTGGCGAGAAGGACGTCCCCCCCGAGGCCGTGGACGGCCGAACCACCTATGAGGACATTCCCGGCTTCTGCAAGAGCACCACGCTGGAGGAAGTGCGCAAACACGGTCATGTGCTCACGCCCGGCCGCTACGTCGGCGCCGAGGCCCAGGAGGACGACGGTGAACCCTTCGCGGAGAAGATGAAGCGGCTCACCGCTGCGCTGCGCGAGCAGCAGGCCGAGGCCGCGAAGCTCGATGCCGCGATCGAAGCCAATCTGAAGGAACTTGGCTTCTGGGAGACGCAGCCATGATGCCTGAGCGGCTTCAGGGCCTGATCGATGTAGGTGAATCGGTCGACGTCGAGTTCAAGGGGGAAGAACAAAAGCCCCTGTCGGACGACGAGTTGGTCGAGGCCATCGCTTGCCTGGTGAATCGTTCGTCGAATTCACCGGCCTGGCTGCTGGTCGGCGTGGAAGACGACGGCCGTGTGACTGGCGCGCGTCCACGACATGAATCCGGCCGGACCGATTCGCCGCGGCTTGCCGCCCTCATTGCCAATCGCACCCGACCGTCGTTGATCCCGCGTATTGCCTTGGTCCCCTTGCAGGGGAGGGAGGTTATCGCGATCGAAGTTCCGCCGATGTCCGCCCCCGTGGGCACGACGGCCGGCAAGTACCTGCGACGGGCGCTCGGCGGCGACGGCAAGCCCTGCTGCCTGCCGATGTTTTCCACGAAATGCAGGCCCGGCAGGCCGACCGTGGCGCCGAGGATTACTCCGCGTTAGTCCTCCCGGATGCCACATGGGAAGACCTAGATCCTCTGGAGTTCGAACGATTCCGCCGCAGCATCCGCGAACGCCGTAGCGGCGATTCCTCATTGCTCACCCTGCCGGACCTGGAATTGGCCAAGGCGCTGGGTGCCGTGGAAGCCAACGGCCAGGTCCGGAGCGTCCGGGTCCTGGGCCTGCTTCTCTTCGGCAAGGAGCACGCGCTCCGGCGACTTCTGCCTACGCACGAGGTCGCTTTTCAGGTGCTGGCCGGGCAAAGGGTAGAAGTCAACGAGTTCTTCCGCTGGCCGCTCTTGCGCGTCATGGAGGAGTGCGAGCAACGCTTTGCCGCCCGCAACCGCGAACAGGAGGTCCTGGTGGGGCTCCTGCGGGTAGCCGTGCCGGACCATCCGCCGCCGGCGTTCCGCGAGGCCCTGGCCAACGCGCTGATCCATCGCGATTACACCCGCCTCGGTGCCGTCCATATCCAATGGCACGCCGATCGCCTCGAGATCTCCAACCCGGGCAGCTTTCCCGAAGGCGTGCGGCTGGACAATCTCTTCGTCACCGCACCCCGCCCGCGCAACCCTCTTCTGGCCGACGCCTTCAAGCGCGCCGGGATCGTCGAACGCACTGCGCGCGGCATCGACACGATCTTCTACGAGCAGCTCCGCAACGGCCGGCCCGCACCCTCCTACGACCGCAGTAACGAGGCCGGCGTCGTCCTGGTTCTGCCCGGCGGGGAGGCCAATCTGGAGTTCGTTCGTCTCCTCGCCGAGGAATCCCGAGCCGGGCGCCACCTCGGCTTGGATGATCTCCTGATCCTGAACGCGCTCTGGCACGATCGGCGGCTGACGACGGAAGAAGCCACCCGCCTCACCCAGAAGCCGGATGCCGAGGCACGTGCGATGCTGAACCGGTTGGTCGAACTCGGCCTCGTCGAACCGCGTGGCGAGCGCAAGGGCCGAACCTGGCACCTCTCCGCCGCCACCTATCGCCGCCTGGGGCAGCCGGCCGCCTACGTGCGCCAGCGCGGCTTCGAGCCGCTGCAGCAGGAGCAGATGCTCCTGCAATTCGTGCAAAGACACGGTCGAATTACCCGGACGGAGGCCGCCGAACTTTGCCAACTTGGCATCCGTCAGGCGGGGCGACTCCTGGCCAGGTTCACACGGGAAGGGAAGATCGTGTTGCACGGCACGCGAAAAGGGGCATGGTATGGCCCGCGTTTATAAATATAGCCGCAGTCTTACTGCGTTTGACCGCGGTCTTAAAATAAGACCGCGCGCGCACTTCCCGTCTGCGCGCGTGCAAGTCGCATTGACGGTGTCCAAAGACACATCTACTGAGGCCGCGGGCTCGACGCCGCCATCGCCGCCAACCTAAAGGAGCTGGGGTATGGCTATTGACGAACGGTTGAAAGAGAAGCGCGAGGAAATCCTGGGTCTTTGCGCAACCTACGGCGCGCGCAACCCGCGGGTCTTCGGTTCCGTCGCGCGCGGGGAAGCCGACGCCCGGAGCGATGTTGATTTCTTGGTTGAGATGGAGCCGGGACGCAGCCTCTTCGACCTGGGAGGTCTTCAGTACGAGTTGGAGCGTCTGCTTGGCCGTCCCGTAGACGTCATGACCGAGCGAGGGCTCAAGGCGCGCATCCGCGACCGAGTGCTCCAGGGTGCCGTGCCGTTATGAGGGACCCCAAGGAACGGTTGCGTGACATGCTCGAGGCCATCGCAGCCATCGAGCGCCATCTTCACCGCGGCAAGGCCGCCTTCGAGCAGGACGAGTTGTTGCAAGGCTGGTTCGTCCGCAACCTTCAAATCATCGGAGAGGCAGCCTGGGGGCTGCCCGAGGAGGTGCGTGCGCTGGCGCCGGAGATCGAATGGCCCAAGATCATTGGGATGCGCAACGTGCTGGTGCACGGATACTTCGACATCGATACCGGGATTGTCTGGGAAGCCGCCAGCCGAGACGCCATGGCGCTCAGGCCCCGCATCGGGCAACTCCTGCTGCGACTGGAGGGGAAGGCGTGAGGGGCATCGAGAATACTGCCAAGCAATGGGCCGAGGCCGCCAACCCGAAGGAGCTTGGGTATGGCGGGTGAGTGGCGTGAGCTGACGTGGGGAGACCTCGCAACCCTTGAGTACGGCCGGGCGCTGCGAGGTTATGCGGAGAGCAAGGGTCGGTTTCGCGTCTTTGGAACAAATGGCCCCGTAGGCTGGTATGACGAAGCACTATGCTGTCACCCCAGCGTCATCATTGGCCGGAAGGGTGCCTATCGGGGCGTTCATTACTCTCCCGCACCCTTTTTCGTGATCGACACCGCCTTCTACCTGGAGCCAAAGAGCGAGATCGATGCTCGCTGGGCCTACTACGAACTACTGACCCAAGACATCAACGGGATGGACAGCGGCTCGGCGATTCCTTCCACAAGCCGCGAAGCGTTCTACAACCTGCCGGTCCTCGTTCCCCCGCCAGCGGAACAGCGCGCCATCGCCCACATCCTCGGAACGCTGGACGACAAGATCGAGTTGAACCGGCGGATGAGCGAGACGCTGGAGGAGATGGCGCGGGCGCTGTTCAAGTCGTGGTTCGTGGACTTCGCCCCCGTCCGCGCTAAGGCCGAAGGCCGTAACCCCGGCCTCCCCAAGCCCCTCGCCGACCTCTTCCCCGCACGCCTCGTCGACTCCGAACTCGGCGAGATCCCGGAGGGATGGGAGGTGGGGAAGCTCGGCGATGTGGTCGAGCATTTGCGCGACAGCGAGAATCCCCTTGACTCTCCGGACGCGGTATTTCGACACTTCAGCATTCCCGCATTCGACGACGGCCAATGGCCGACGTTGGAGCACGGCGCGAGCATAAAGAGTCTGAAGTTCCGAGTTCCGCTAAGAGTCGTCTTGCTCTCCAAGCTCAATCCGGAGATCGAACGCGTATGGCTCGTTGACATCCAGCCGGGTGATCGCGCTGTGTGCTCTACGGAGTTCCTTGTTCTCGCGCCTCGTTCACGGTATGGGCGGACATACGCGTACTGCGGCATGCGATCGCCTATCTTTCGGCAGGACATCGAAGGGCTTGTTACTGGAACATCGAAGAGCCACCAGCGAGCGCAGCCAAGCGCCATCCTAGGAATGGCCATCGTCATGCCCACCGCAGCGATCAATGCCGCCTTCGAGCGACTTGCCTGCCCTCTGGCAGACCGGCTACTTGAGTGCCGCCGCGAATCCCGCACCCTCGCCGCCCTGCGCGATGCGCTGCTCCCCAAACTCATCTCTGGGAAGTTGCGGGTGAGGGATGCCGAGAAGTTCATCGCGAGGGCTGTCTGATGGCAAGAGAGGCGAAAGAGAAGACGCGCAAGCTCACGATCCTGCTTCTCAAGGACTCCGTGAAATCCTGCGAGGCGGGGCTTCAAGACCCTGAGAATTTAAGCCTCGTCAAGCTCAAGAACGACGCGGGATTCACAGGTGAGTTCTGGCACGCAATGCCCCGGAGTCGAACGCCCGCTTGGATTTCGTTCATCGACGATGCCCTCGAACATTGTCCGAAGGACATCAAGGGGACCACGGTTGCAGCGGTCCTATTCGTTAGGGCTGCCGCGCGGCTCTTTGCGATCACCTTCGGCTACGGCCGCAACCTCCTCAAGCCCGCTTGCTACGAACTTGGGTTCGGACTAAAGGTGGCACTAAACACGATCGATCACAAGCAGCTCCGAAGCATGGACATCCGAACCTACGAAGAGTTCGCGATGTCCACGAGAAAGCAGGCAAGCCGAAGCGCAGACCTGACGCCGTTTGGCCTCGATATTTCTAGGGACATGCTCCGCGCGATCACTGGCGAACCGACCGATCAGGGCTTCGCCAAGCGCGTGACTGGCGCCGATGCCGTCACGATAAACCTTCCAATCAGAGCGCGCGATCTCGAAGATAAGTGCAGGCAACTTCTCGCAAAGTCGCAAGAGAGCACGTACAAGACGAACTTTGCTTGGATCGATAACCTGCAGGAAGTGCGAGACCAAGGACTGTTGGACAAGCTTAACGACAGACTCATAGAAGCCATTCGCAACAAGCAGACCGAGAGGCTCCATCTTGCCGCACCGGAGCCGCTGGATTGGCAGAACGTCGATTGCTTTCAGATCACCGGAACGCGCAGGCACGAGTACAACGACCTGGACATCGACGACTATCTGAGCCAGCTTGCCAACGATGACGTCACTGCCCTGACGATTGAAAAGATCAAGTCCTATCGCGTCTCGTTGCGACATAGCGAGTCCGGACAGTTTCAGGATAAGTGGTCGCTTTTCTCTTGCATCGTCTGGGAAACCGAGACGGACGGCAGCCTGCACGTGCTGGTTGAAGGCAAGTGGTTTCAGGTGGAGACCAGCTTTGCACAGACCGTCAAGCAGTTTGTGCGGAACGTCCCTGTGTTTGGCACACTACCGGCGGCACGTCCAGAGGAGAAGGAAGGCGACTACAACGGACGTGTAGCTGAGGCGCACGTGAGCGACTATTTCTGTTTGGATGGCGAGTTATTCAAGCCACTGGATGCGGCCACAGAAATCGAGTTCTGCGACCTGCTCGGACGCCGTAATCGTTTTGTGCATGTGAAACGGAAGTCGCGGTCCTCAACCCTAAGTCATCTCTTCTCGCAAGGAACCGTTGGGGCACGAGTGTTTCTTGGTGACGGAAGCGTACGAAACAACTTACGGGCAAAGCTGACTGCGACGTGGCAGAGCGTGATTCCCGATGATTCTACTCGCCCCACTCCAGGCGAGTGGGAGGTCGTATATGCAGTAATCACGAAGAGCGGCACGGAGGCGGATGCGTTGCCTTTCTTCAGTCAGTTGAACCTCATGCAGCATACGAAGCTACTACAGGAGTTGGGCTTCAAAGTCGCGTTCGCACCTGTGAGCGAATCCGCGGGAACTGCGAGCAAACCGAAGAACAAGAAGGGTACGGGAGCGACGGGCCTCAGCGCGTCCGAGGCAAAGTCCCGCAAGGGGAAACCATGACCGAACGTGGGGTCACCGAATCCGTCGTCGAGCAAGCCGCGCTGGCCTGGCTGGAGGCCATGGGCTGGCGCATCGCGCACGGTCCGGAGATCGCGCCGGATCAGCTCTTGGCCGAGCGGCGCGACTACGGCGAGGTGGTGCTTACCCAGCGCCTGCGAGATGCGCTCGCCCGCCTCAACCCGCACCTTCCGGCCGAAGCGCTGGACGACGCCTTCCGCAAGCTCACGCGGCCCGAAGGGGCGGACCTGATCCAGCGCAACCGGGCGCTCCATCTTATCCTCGTGGACGGCGTAACCATGGAATATCGCGCGGCGGACGGTGCGATCCGCGGCGCGCAGGCGCAGGTGCTTGACTTCGACGATCCCGGCAACAACGATTGGCTCGCCGTCAACCAGTTCGCGGTGGTCGAAAACAAGCACAGCCGTCGCCCGGACGTGGTGCTGTTCGTCAACGGCCTGCCGCTGGCGGTGATCGAGCTCAAGAACGCGGCGGACGAAGACGCGACCATCTGGACGGCCTTCCAGCAGCTTCAGACCTACAAGGCCGAGATTCCGTCGCTGTTTGCGCCGAACGCGGTGCTGGTCGTCTCCGACGGCGTCGAGGCCCGCGTCGGGACGCTCACTGCCGGCCGGGAGTGGTTCAAGCCGTGGCGCACCGTCGGCGGCGAGATGCTCGCGCCCGAAACGGTGCCGCAGTTACAGGTCGTCATCGAGGGGCTATTTGAGAAGCGGCGCTTCCTCGACTTGGTGCGCGATTTCATCGTTTTCGAGGACGACGGCAGCGGCCAGCTCGACAAGAAGATGGCCGGCTACCACCAATTCCACGCGGTTCACGTGGCGGTGCGCGAGACCCTCCGCGCGGCGGAGCTGGCCCGGGTTGACCGCGTTGCCGAGGCCGGGCGCTACGAGGCGGGGCACAAACCCGGCGGCAAGCCCGGTGACCGGCGCGTGGGCGTGGTGTGGCACACGCAGGGCTCAGGCAAGAGCCTGACCATGGCGTTCTACGCGGGCCGCATCATCCGCGAGCCGGCGATGGCGAACCCCACGCTGGTCGTGCTCACCGACCGCATCGACCTCGACGACCAGCTTTTCGGCACGTTCTCGCGCTGCCAGGAGCTGCTCCGCCAGCCCCCCGTGCAGGCCGAGAGCCGCGCGCACCTCCGCGAACTGCTCTCGGTGGTGGGGGGCGGCGTGGTGTTCACCACGATCCACAAGTTTTTCCCCGAAGAGAAAGGCGACCGGCACCCCAAGCTCTCAGATCGGCGCAACATTGTGGTAATCGCCGATGAGGCGCACCGCAGCCAGTACGACTTCGCCGACGGCTTCGCCGGTCACATGCGCGACGCGCTGCCGCACGCCTCTTTTATCGGCTTCACCGGCACGCCCATCGAACTGGCCGACGCCAACACGCGCCAGGTGTTCGGGGACTACATCAGCGTCTACGACATCCAGCGCTCTGTCCAAGACGGCGCGACAGTACCGATCTACTACGAAAGCCGGCTTGCCAAGCTGGCGCTCGACGAGGCCGAGCGGCCGAAGATCGACCCCGACTTCGAGGAAGCGACCGAGGGTGAGGAGGTCGAGCGCAAGGAGAAGCTCAAGACCAGGTGGGCGCAGCTGGAGGCCGTGGTTGGCGCCGAGAAACGGCTGGCACTGGTGGCGCGGGACATCGTGGAGCACTTCGAGAAGCGGCTCGAGGCCATCGACGGCAAGGCGATGGTCGTCTGCATGAGTCGGCGCATCTGCGTGGAGTTGTATCGCGAGTTGGTGAAGCTGCGGCCGACATGGGCTGCTGAAGACGACGCGCAGGGGGCGGTGAAGGTGGTGATGACTGGCTCGGCCTCCGACCTCGCGGACTGGCAACCGCACATCCGCAACAAGCCTCGGCGCGAGAAGCTGGCCAAACGCTTCCGCAGTCCCGCCGACCCGCTCAACCTGGTGCTGGTGCGCGACATGTGGCTCACGGGCTTTGACGCGCCGAGCCTGCACACCATGTACGTAGACAAACCCATGCGCGGGCACGGGCTGATGCAGGCCATCGCGCGCGTCAACCGCGTGTTCAAGGACAAGCCCGGCGGCCTGGTAGTAGACTACCTGGGTCTCGCGCAGGAGCTCAAGGCCGCGCTGGCCACCTACACCGAAAGCGGCGGCACTGGCCGCACCGCGCTCGACCAGGAGGAAGCGGTGGCGCTGATGCTGGAAAAGCACGAGGTCTGCCGCGGCCTGTTCGGGCCGATTACCACGCCGACCGGCGCCACGGAGGGCCTTGACTGGGCGAAGTGGGCGACCGGCGCGTCGGCCGAGCGCCTCGCGCTTCTGACCGCGGCGCAGGAGCACATCCTTTCACAGGGGAACGGCAAGGACCGTTGCCTCCAAGCGGTGCGCGAGCTTTCGCAGGCCTTCGCGCTGGCCGTGCCTCACACGGAGGCGTTGCGCATCCGCGACGACGTGGCGTTCTTTCAGGCCGTGCAGGCGGTGCTCGCCAAGCGCGCGCCGGGTGAGACGCGCCCCGAGGCGGAGTTGGACCACGCGGTACGCCAGATCATCTCCCGGGCCGTCGCCCCGGAAGGGGTCCTGGACATCTTCGCCGCTGCGGGGCTGCACAAGCCCGACATCTCCATCCTGTCGGAGGAGTTTATGGCCGACGTGCGCGGGATGCCGCAGCGGAACCTGGCCGTGGAACTCCTGCAGAAGCTGCTCAAGGGAGAGCTGGCGACCCTTCGCCGCAAGAACGTAGTGCAGGCCAGATCGTTCGCCGAGATGCTGGAGCAGACCATCCGTCGCTACCAGAACCGGGCCATCGAGGCAGCGCAGGTGATCGAGGAGCTGATCGCGCTGGCGAGGGAGATGCGCGAGGCCCGGGCGCGCGGCGAGGTGTTGGGGCTCACCGAAGACGAGTTGGCGTTCTACGACGCCCTGGAGACCAACGACAGCGCAGTGAAGGTACTAGGCGACGACACGCTCCGCACGATCGCACGCGAGCTGGTCGAGACGGTACGGAGGAACGTGACGATCGACTGGACCCTACGGGAGAACGTCCGCGCCCAGTTGCGCGTGCTAGTGAAGCGCATCCTGCGCAAGTATGGCTACCCGCCGGACAAGCAAGAGAAGGCGACGGCGACGGTGCTGGAGCAGGCGGCGCTACTGTCCGCGGAATGGGCCACTGCATGAGAGGGGCGCCCAGCAACTGGTTGCAGCGGGCGGTCTGCTGCGCAGCCAGCTACCGCGGCATAGCCTCGCAGCCACCTGGGCAGTCCTACCTGTAAGAGGAGGGCTGCTCGCTCTTGCGTACACTCAGTATCGTCGCTGTCTTCGTCCTGCTGTTGTCGGCGCCTGCGTGCGAACTAGATCTGGATCAGTCGAAGCTGCCCGCCCCCAGGGTGGCCGCTGGAGTGATGCTCGGCCTCTTGCCCGTTGGGGGCTTGGACCGTCCGGCCCTTGACCCCATCTTGGCCAAGCTGGCCCAGGACTTAGCGAGGGCTCCGATCGACGCCGTGCGTGAACGGGTGGGTGAGGGCGTGGTCCCTGACCTCAACGGGATAGCCCTCGATGTCGCCGCCACTCAGGAAGCGCTACTTAAGGCCAGGCCAGGCACCAAGCTCGAGCCTGCGCTCCTCCAGGTCCGGGCGGCCGTCACCCGCTCCAGCTTCGGGCCTAGGCCGATCTACCGGGGTAACCCCGCCCGCAAGGCGGTGACGTTGCTGATCAACGTGGCGTGGGGTAACGAGTATCTACCAGGCCTGCTGGAGCTGCTGCGCGAGGAGAACGTCAAGGCAACCTTCTTCCTGGACGGCTATTGGGTGGCGCGCTTCCCTGATCTCGCCCGTGCCATCCGGGACCACGGTCATGAACTGGGCAACCACGCCTACAATCACCCGATCATGACTAAGCAGCAGCCTGACGCGCGCCGGGAGAGCATCCGCCGGACGAGCGAGCAGATCCACAAGGCCACCGGGGTGACAGAGACCTGGTTCACGCCGCCCGCCGGCGATGTGAACCTGGACGTGGTCGCAGCAGCCCATGAGCTGGGGCTCGGCACCGTCCTTTGGACCCAGTCTCCCCGCAGCCTGGACACAGTCGACTGGAGCCTGCCGGGGGTAGACAAGATGGTGGCCAAGATCACGGCCAACGCCGTCCCCGGCGGGATGATCCTCTGTCACCCGACCCAGCAGACGGCCCCGGCGCTGGCCCGGATCATCCCCAGGCTCAGAGGCCAGGGGTACCGATTCCTGACCGTTGCGAAACTGCTGTCGCCCGAACGCACGCTGGACGACGACTGACCGCCGACGCCATCCTCCTCAAGAGCTGGCCGGCCCGCTGTGAGCAGGTAACCGCCCGCGGCGGGCCGAATTGCTCCTTGCCCCGCACCCAACTGCGTTGCGAGGAGGTCCCCCCATGGCACTGAGGACGCGCGACGACTATCTTGCTTCCCTGCGTGCGCTGCGGCCCAACCTGTACAAGTTCGGCGCACTGCTCGAGGACGTCACGACCCATCCCGCCACCCGGCGAACTGTGGAGAGCCACGCCCGGGTTTACGATGCGGCCCATGACCCCGCCAATGCCAGCCTCTTCACCGCGACCTCGCACTTGAGCGGTGGCGTCTGCCATCGGTTCAACACGCTGATGGCGACCCAGGCTGACGTGATCGCCAATGCCCGGCTGAAGCGGACGATGTACCGGCTGACTGGCACCTGCACGGGCGGCGCCTGCGTTGGGTGGAACGCCCTCAACACCCTGTGGGCGGTCACCCACGAGCTGGATGCCCAGGCGGGCACCGGCTACCACGAGCGTCTGAAGGCATGGGCCCTGTACGCGGAGGCGCGCGGGCTGATGGTGGCTGGCGCCCTCACCGATCCCAAGGGGGACCGCTCCAAACCCCCGTCCCTGCAGGACGACCCGGATATGAACGTGCACATCGCTGGGGAGCGTACGGGCGGGATCATCGTCCGCGGGGCCAAGGCCATGATCTGCGGGGTAGCCGCCAGCCACGAGATCTTTGTCCTGCCGGGCGCGGCCTATAAGGAGGCCGACCGCGCTTACGCGGTGGCCTTCGTCATCCCCCGGGACGCCGACGGGCTTACCATTATCGAGACCAGGCGCCCCAGCGACTGCAGGGAACTGGAGGATGGGTTCGACGTCCCGGACACAGGCATCACCCAGGCCTACCTCATCTTCGATGACGTCTACGTTCCCAACGAGCGGGTCTTCCTGTGCGGGGAACACGGCGCTACGGGGAAGGTCATCAGCTACTTCACGGCGACCTACCGGGCCTGTATCGGGGCATGTGTGGCCGGCCAAGGGGACGTGATGATCGGGGCCGCGTTGTTGATGGCCCGCGCCAACGGGTTGTCCCAGCGCACCTTCCAGGACAAGCTGGTGCAGATGGTACAGCACAACGAGACCACTTACGGGCTGGGCATCGGCGCCATCGCCATGGGCAGGGCCCACCCCAGCGGCGTCTGGCTGTCCGACGCCCTGCTGGCGCACACCAACAAGATCCTGGTCGGTACGCTGCCCTACGAGACTAAGCGTCTCTGCCAGGAGATCGGCGGGGGTATCGTCGAGACCGGCTGCCTCCCCTCCTGTCGCGACCTCACCGCTCCGGAGCTGGGGGGCAAGGTCGCCAAGTACGTGAAGGCCGCCGTGCCCGCCGAGCCCCGTGCCCGGGCGGCGCGCCTGGCCGAGTGGCTGACCATCGGGGCTGGGGTCCCCGGCTGCATGCACGGGGGCGGCAGCCCTGACGGGGCCCGGCTTGTGCTGCGGGCCCTGACGCCATGGGAGGAGTACGCCGCCTACGCCCGGCGGCTGGCCGGGATTGAAGTGGAGATCCCCGAACCAAGCAAAGACAGATAGGGGGGAGGCTAGGATAGCCCTAGCCAGTGGGCCGAGGGGCAGGGTTCCCACTGCATGACCTTGACTGGGTGATCATTGTCAGCGGCGACCGGGATTTCCGCGATGCCGTCGGCCGGCTGCGCCAAGCCGGCAAGCGGGTGGCGGTCTGGGCGGCGCGCGAGGCGGCGTCAGGGTATCACCCTGAGCGCTTCCAAGCTCAAGGCCTACCGCCAATGCCCGTTAAGGTACAAGCTCACATACATCGACCATGTCCCGGAACCGCCCAGCCTGCCCATGTACATGGGCAACTGCGTGCATGACGCCTTGGCCCTGCTGCACCGGCTGCCTCCGGAGGGCCGCAGCCTTGAGGCGGCTGAACGCTTCTTCCGCGAAGCCTGGCGCCGCCGCAGACGTGGGGCGGGCCCTCGACGCGGTCAAGCGGGCGGCCGCCGAGATCCGTGCCGACCGCGAGTTCCGCCCGAAGCTGGGGCACCTGTGCCCGTGGTGCAACCGCTTGGACGGCTGCGCCATGAGGGACCAGGTCCCGCCCAAGCCGGCCGGGGTGACATAGGCACATCGCCGGCCGGGCCAGCTCATACACTATAGGCGGGCCCGAAGGAGGATGAGGGCATGAGCGCCATTAGAACGGTTCGCGCGTACTTCACCCTGCGCAGGCCAACGCAGGTGTCGTTGGCGTGGGGGAGGGGGACGCTGGCGGCGGAAGCCAGGCGCGATGCCGCGTGGACGGCCGTCTTGTACGCGGCGGTGGTCCTTGGGGTGCTGGCCCGCAGGGCGACGGAGACCGGCGGCCTTAGCCTGGCAGGCCTGGATTTCGGCCAGCTCGTTGCGGCCTGCGTGACCGGCGCGGTGATCTTCCCGCTGGTCTATCGCAAGCTGGGCCTCAGTGACCGTGACCCCGTGGTGATCGAGCTGTTCGTCGCCTTCCAGAACGGGTTCTTTTCCGATGCCATTGTCAGCGGCCTCAGAGTCGTCGCCGCCACGGTGGTCCCGTAGAACCCGTAGCCACGCCACTCGGTTTGACCGTCCAGCTGGATGGTGGTAGAATGTGAGCCACTATGCCGGAGGTGTCCGACGTGCGCCGTGGTGTCCTGGCAGTACACGCCGACTGCTTACCCCTCACCGGTCAGACTCCCCGCATCAGCCTGGGTGAGGGCGAAACGCCCCTTCTGCCGGCGCCGGCAGTGGCCCGTGCTGTTGGAGGGGGCATCAAGGTCTGGTTGAAGTGGGAAGGGGCTAACCCCACCGGGTCCTTCAAAGACCGGGGGATGGTGTTGGCCATCGCCAAGGCGCTGGAATCCGGCAGCCGGGCGGTGGCTTGCGCTTCCACCGGCAACACGGCGGCCTCAGCGGCGGCCTATGCGGCCCGCTTCGGGCTCAAGTGCCTGGTGGTGGTACCGGCCGGCCACATCGCCATGGGCAAGCTTGCGCAGGCGATGGTCTGCGGGGCGAAGGCCGTCGCCGTCCGGGGCAGCTTCGACCAAGCCCTCACCATCGTGCGCGAGCTGGCGGAGGGCCATGGGGTCACGCTGGTGAACTCGGTCAACCCGTTCCGGCTTGAGGGCCAGAAGACGGCGGCCTTCGAGGTCGTCGACGACCTCGGCTGCGCCCCGGACTGCCTATGCCTGCCAGTGGGCAATGCCGGCAACATCACGGCCTACTGGGCCGGGTTCAAGCAGTACCACGCCGCAGGGCGGGCAGCCTCGCTTCCCCGGATGCTCGGGTTCCAGGCGGCGGGCGCTGCCCCGCTGGTGACCGGCGCCCCGGTTCTCAAGCCCGAGACCTTCGCCACGGCCATCCGCATCGGCGCTCCGGCCAGCCGGGAGGGGGCGCTGGCCGCCCGGGACGAATCCGGCGGGTTGATCGACTCCGTCACCGATGAGGAGATCCGTCAGGCCTGGATCCTGCTGGCCAGGGAGGAAGGGGTCTTCGCTGAGCCGGCCTCCGCCGCCAGTGTGGCAGGGTTGCTCAAGGCCAGTCGCGCAGGCCGCCTGGCCGGGGCCCGGCAGGTCGTATGCGTCCTTACCGGCCATGGCCTCAAAGACCCTGAGGCGGCCTTCGGGGCCACCGGGCAGGTGGAGCAAGTGGAGGCAGACATCGGTTCCGTGGCGCGGGCGGCGGGCCTGGCATGAGCGGCCCGTCGTTCACCGTGCGCGCCCCGGCGACCTCGGCCAACCTGGGCCCGGGTTTCGACTGCCTGGGCCTGGCCCTGAGCCTGCACAACACTGTGACGGTCACCCCGGGGGGCGACACGCTCAGCCTGTCCCTGACCGGGCCGTTCGCCGGACAGGTCACTTCCGTGGGGGACGACAACCTGACCGTCCGCGCGCTGCGGAGGGTGCTGGAGCGGGCAGGGGCCCCGGCGCAAGGTCTATCCTTGGCCTCCGCAGTCAGCATCCCGCCCGGCCGGGGGCTTGGCTCCAGCAGCGCCGCGATCGCTGTGGGGTTGGTGGCCGGGAACCATCTGGCGGGCTGCCCCTTTGACACCGCTACCCTCTTGGGGATGGGCACCTGCCTGGAGGGCCATCCCGACAACCTTGCCGCGGCGCTGTATGGCGGGCTTACAGTGGCGGTTACGACCGCCGGGGGGCCGGTGGCGCGTAGCGCCCCCTACCCGCCCGGGCTGAGGGCGCTCCTGGTCATCCCCAGCGCCCCGGTCTCCACTGAGGCCGCCCGTAGCGCACTGGCGGGGAGGGTCTCCCTGGCCGACGCAGTGCATAACCTGTCCCGGACGGCCCTGCTGCTCACTTGCCTGCGGGCGGGGGATTGGGACCTGCTCACCCTGGCCACCGAGGATGCCCTCCACCAGGCGACCCGGCTGCGATTGGTCCCAGGGCTGGCCCAGGCGCTGGCAGCGCTGAGGGACGCGGGCTTGCCGGCGGTCGTGAGCGGCAGTGGCCCGTCCCTGCTGGCGTTCGTCCCACCCGGCTCCGACCCGGGGACTGCGGGCGACGAAGCCGTCGCCCGGCTCGCCGGGTGCGGCACCGGGGCAGACTGGCGCATAGTAGAGGTAGCAGACTGGGGCGCAGGAATTGTCAGTTAGCCGCGACTGCGGCCCAATCGGTAAACATAATCACGGCAGGTCATTGCGGCGCCCGCGACGAAGACACAGTAGCTGCATGGACGAACTCGGCGGAGGCTTGGGTCAGCTATGCCCTACCTGACCAATTTGGGCCTGCTCGACGTCATCGCGGCGGCCGTGGACATAGCCGTCGTCAGTTATGTATTGTACAGGCTCTTTGTCCTCATCCGCGGCACCCGGGCGGTGCAGTTGCTCAAGGGCGTCATCGTCCTGCTGGCGGTGAGCACCCTCAGCCGCTGGCTCAGGCTGTACACGGTCAACTGGCTGCTGGCCCAGGCCCAGGTGGCGCTCATCGTCGCGCTCCCCGTCGTCTTCCAGCCTGAGCTCAGGCGCGCCCTGGAGCAGCTCGGCCGGGGACGGCTGTTCCGCTCGCCCCCACCGGTGTTGGGGGAGGCCGAGTTCCAGCGGCTCGTCGGCGAGATCATCAAGGCCGTCCAAGTGCTCACCCGCAACCGGATTGGGGCCCTCATCGTACTCGAGCGCGAGACCCGTCTCGGCGAGGTGCTGGACACCGGCACCAAACTAGATGGCCTGCTATCCTCAGAGTTCCTAGTGAACATCTTCATTCCCAAGACGCCACTCCACGATGGGGCCGTCATCGTCCGGGGCAATCGCGTCCTGGCCGCCGGCTGCGTCCTCCCCCTCACCGAGAACCCCGACCTGTCCAAGGAACTGGGTACCCGTCACCGGGCGGCCATCGGCATCACCGAGCAATCGGATGCCTTGGCCCTGACCGTCAGCGAGGAGACTGGGGTCATCTCCCTGGCCAATGCCGGCAAACTCATCCGGCACCTGGACGAGCGCACGCTGCAGGAGATGTTGACTGCGCTGTGGCGTCTCCGCCCTGGACCGCTGCAACCGGGGGGCAGGATGAGTGGATAGACTACTGGAAAGGGACGCCACCCTCAAGCTCCTGTCGCTGCTGCTGGCAGTGATCCTGTGGTACCAGGTCTTCACGGACCAGACTGCCGGAGCGACCATGCAGGTGGCCGACGTGCCGGTACAGATCGCCAACATCCCCGCCGGGCTCGTGGTCCTTGCTCAGGAGCCGCAGGTTGTGTCCATAGGCATCCGGGGGGCTGCCCGCGCCGTAGGCGGGCTGTCTGCCAAGGATCTGAAGGCGTCCGTCGACCTCAGCGGGGCGGGTGCGGGCCGGGCCAAGTACCCCCTACATGTGTCAGTGCCGAAGGGGGTTCAGTTCGTCGAGGTGTCTCCGCCCCAGGTCACGGTCACCTTGGATGTCCTGATGGATGCCCAGGTCAGCGTGGAAGTCCTCGTCCGCGGCAGGCTGGGGGAAGATTTCGCAGCCACCGCCGCTCAGGTCCGCCCCACCGACGTGGTGGTCGAGGGACCTCGCACCCGGGCGCAGATCGTGGACAGGTGCGTTGCTGAGCTGGATATCAGCGGGGCGCAGGGACTGGTCACCCGCGCTGTGGCCCTCCGGGCCGTGGACGCCAGGGGCCAGGAGGTGGCGGGTATCACCATCAGGCCAGCGACCGTCGACGTATCGGTCCCGGTGGTGGCTTTGCCCCCATCCAAGTTGGTGCCCGTGACAGTGGCAGTGAGGGGCGCGCCGGAGCCTGGGTTCTACGCGGGTGACCCGATCCTCAACCCCCACGCTGTGCGCGTGCGCGGTCCCCTCGCGGTGCTCGCACAGATAACGGAGTTGTCCGCAGGGACCATCGACATCACCGGGGCCAGGACCAACGTGACCCAGACCTTCACCTTGGGCCGGCCCGAGGGCGCGCTGTCAATCGAACCCGACCGGCTGACTGCGACGGTGCCCATCACCCTGCCCGGCTTGACCAAGACCTTCAACAACATGCGGGTCTACGTGGAAGGGGTGCCCGAGGGCCACACCGCCCAAGTCATCCCCGCCGCTGTGGACGTCACTGTGTGGGGTCCCCGGGACCTTGTGTGGGGCCTTACCACGGAGCAGGTCTTCGCCTATGTGGCCGTGAACCAAGGCAGCTCCGGCCAGTTCACCCTGGAGGTCTTTGTCCGGGTCCCCGAAGGGGTCCAGGTGCCAGTCGTTACCCCGTCCGCCGTCACTGTCATCCTCAAACGCATATGATACTGCACGGCTACGCTGTGCAATCCGGGAGGACTTATGCCCAGGCTGTTTGGGACAGATGGAGTGCGAGGCCGTGCCAATGCGGAGCTTACCCCTGAGCTGGCCATAGGGCTTGGGCGGGCAGCTGCGCAGACGCTGGTCCGTGGAAGGGCCCCGCTGCTCATTGGCAGGGACCCCCGCCGCTCCGGCACGATGTTGGAGGGCGCCTTGGCCGCCGGGGCCTGCTCGGCCGGGGCCGAGGTGGTGCTCGCCGGGGTAGTCACGACGCCTGCCCTGGCGCATCTTGTCCGCAGGGACGGCGCGGGCGCGGGGGCCATGCTCTCGGCTTCCCATAACCCCTTTGAGGACAACGGCATCAAGTTCATCGCCAGGGATGGTTTCAAGCTGCCCGATGAGGTGGAGGATGCCCTCGAGCGGTCAGTGACCGTCGGCGGCGGGACCGCCCGGCCCGAGGGGGCCGCCGTCGGCGCCGTGCGCCGGGATGAGGGGGCCGTGCAGCGCTACCTCGACTATGCGGTGACGCTGCTACCCCAGGGGGCCCTGGCCGGGGTGCCTGTGGTCGTCGATGGGGCCAACGGCTCCGCCAGCGTGATCGCGCCGGCGGTTCTGGCCAGGCTGGGAGCCCGGGTGACGTCGATTCACTGCACTCCCGATGGCGTCAACATCAACCGCGGGTGCGGGTCGACTTCCCCCGGGGATCTGGCCCGCCGGGTGCTGGCCGAGGGGGCTGTCGCGGGGTTCGCCTTCGATGGCGACGGAGACAGGCTCATCGCCGTCGACGAACGCGGCCGCATCCTCGACGGCGACCAGATCATGGCCATCCTCGCCCTGGAGTTCAAGGGCACCGGCCGCCTGGTCGGCGACAGCCTGGCCATCACGGTCATGAGCAACCTCGCTCTGACCAAGCTGCTCCAGGACGCCGGCATCGGCGTCGTCTCCACCAGGGTCGGGGACAGGTATGTGCTGGACGCCATGCGGGCTAAGGGCCTAATGCTGGGCGGGGAGCAGTCTGGGCATATCATCTCCCTCGCCCACAACACCACCGGCGACGGCCTGGTGACCGCGCTCCTGCTGCTGGGGGCGATGCTGCGCACCGGCAAGCGCTTGTCGGAGCTGGCAGTGCTTGTGCCCTATCCCCAGGTGCTCGTGAACGTCACAGCCGCCCGCAAGGGCGATTTGCCGCGCAACCAGGCACTGCTGGCGGCCATCGCCAGGCAGGAGGCGCGGCTGGGCGCCGAGGGCCGCGTGTTGGTCCGTCCGTCGGGGACGGAACCCTTGGTGCGGGTGATGGTGGAGGGGGCCGCAGAGGAGGTGGTGCGCGAAATCGCTGGCGAGTTGGCGGCTGTGATCGAGCGCGAGCTGGCTTAAACCGGGCTGGCGAGCGGGCTGAGAGGAGGTCCTGGACAGAGCTAGGGACGGTTAGCGCCTGGACCCCACCGGCTACGTGGGGTCGACGAGGACGGGGTGCATCGAGCTCTTCGGCGGATACCCCGCGGCGGCCACTCCGTCAGGTCCCGGGCAAAGATCGGCGGCAACGCCGGGGACAACAGCCGGGACTGGTGGCAGACAACGTGCATATGACAGGAGGGCTGCACCTTGTGCGGCATTGTCGGCTATACAGGGCCACGCCAAGCCCTGCCCATCCTGCTTGATGGCTTGAAGATGCTGGAGTACCGCGGGTACGATTCGGCGGGCGTGGCGTTGGCCCATAATGGGACCATCAGCACCGTCAAGTGCGTGGGGAAGCTGTCGGGCCTGATCGGCCGCGTGGCCGGGGCCCAGCTCCCAGGGCACGCGGGCATCGGCCACACCAGATGGGCCACCCACGGGCGGCCGTCCGATGAGAACGCCCACCCCCAGGGCGACTGCAGCGGCCGGTACGCGGTCATCCACAACGGCATCATCGAGAACTTTCTCCCCCTGAGGGAGGGATTGGTGAAGGCCGGTCACAGGTTCATGTCCCAGACCGACACAGAAGTCATCGCCCACCTGTTGGAGGAGGCGGGCGATGCCGACCCCCTGGCGGCGATCCAGCGCGTAGTGGCCAAACTGCACGGTAGTTACGCCCTGGCCATCCTGGACAGGAGTGCGCCGGGCAAGATCGTGGCCGTCCGCAAGGACAGCCCGCTCATCGTCGGACTCGGCCAGGGCGAGAACTTCCTCGCCTCGGACATCCCCGCGCTGCTGGAGCACACCAGGCAGGTGTACATCCTGGAGGACGGGGAAACCGCCGTCCTGACCCCCGAGGCCGTCCAAGTCTTCGACGGCGATGGGAACCCGGTGGCCAAGCGGGTCTATGACGTCAAGTGGGACCTCGTCCAGGCCCGTAAGGGCGGGTATCCCCACTACATGCTCAAGGAGATCTTCGACCAACCCAGGGCCATCCGCGATACGCTCAAAGGCAGGGTGACGGACGGGCGGGTCGACCTCGGCGAAGCCGGGTTCACCCCCGCCGAGGCCCAGTCCCTGTCCCGGCTGCGCATCGTCGCCTGCGGCACCGCGTACCACGCTGGCCTTGTCGGCAAGTACCTCATCGAACGTCTGGCCCGGCTCCCTGTCGAGGTGGACCTGGCCTCGGAGTTCCGCTACCGCGACCCCATCGTCGGCCAAGGCGACTGGGTGCTGGCCATCAGCCAGTCGGGGGAGACGGCGGACACCCGGGCCGCCATGCACGAGGCCGCCCGGCGCGGGGCGGGCACGTTGGCTATCACCAATGTGGTGGACTCCAGCGTGGCCCGGGAGGCCGAACGGGTGCTGTACACTTGGGCCGGCCCGGAGATCGCCGTCGCCTCGACCAAAGCCTATACTACGCAGCTGGTGGCCTTGTTCCTCCTCGCCCTCGGCCTCGGCCGGGCCAGGGGGACGCTGCCCGAGGCGCACGAAGCCCAGCTGGCCGGGGAGCTGCTGCAGCTGCCGGAAGCCATCGAGACGATCCTGGCCGATGACACAGCGATTAGGCGCTTCGCCGCCAGGTGCGCGGGCCATGATGATGTCTTCTTCATCGGGCGCGGCCTGGACTACGCGGTGGCCCAGGAAGCCCAGCTGAAGCTGAAGGAGATCTCCTATATCCACGCCGAGGCCTATGCCGCGGGCGAGCTGAAGCACGGGACCCTGGCGCTGGTGGTGAAGGACGTACCGGTGGTGGCCCTGGCCACCCAGTCCGACCTGCTCGACAAGATGGTGTCCAACATCACCGAGGTCAAAGCCAGGGACGCCTATGTGCTGGGGGTAGGGATGGAAGGCGCCGGCGACCTCGCCAAGCACGTGGATGAGATCCTGCTGCTGCCGAGGGTCCACCCTCTGCTGGCGCCTGTCGCCGCAGCGGTGCCCATGCAGCTGCTGGCCTATCTGGCGGGTACCGGCCGGGGCTGCGATGTGGATCAGCCGCGCAACCTCGCGAAGAGCGTGACGGTGGAGTAGGGTTCGCCGAACCACACAGGCAGGCCAGGCTTTGTCAGCCTGGCCTGCTTCGATGGTACGTCCGTGGCTACTCGGTGAACGCTGTCCAGGCCAGGAACCGCCCTAGCCGCCGGCGTCTTTGGCTAGGGCAGCTGCAGGATGAACTCCCGCAGCATGTCCCTGACGCGGCGGAACTCCGCGAGGACCTCCTCAGGCGACCCCTGGGCGGCCGCCGGGTCGGGGAAGCCCCGGTGGATGATGGCCTTGGCCCCCGGGAAGACGGGGCAGGCCTCCCTGGCGGAGTCGCACAGCGTCACCACCAGGTCGAAGGGCTGGCCCAGGAACTCGTGGACGTGCTTGGCCCGCTGACCCGAGATGTCGATGCCCGCCTCAGCCATGGCCTGCACGGCGTAGGGATTGACGCTGGCAGGGTCGCTCCCCGCCGAATGCGCCTCCACGTCGGCGGCCCGCAGCGCCCGGGCGAGCCCTTCGGCCATCTGGCTCCGGCTGGAGTTAGCCGTGCAGAGGAAGAGGACCTTCAGTCTGTCGCCTGACATCGCGCACACTTCCCAGACAGGCAGCGGCGCACCTGGCTCAGCAACCACCCGTGCTCCACAGCGATCCCCTCGCCTAGCCGGGCTGCGGCCATGGGGGCACGCCACGCCCGGAGCTGCCCGGCCTGAGCCCCGGTTAGGCGCAGGTATTCGCGCAGGTATGCGGCGCGCAGGACCCGGACTAACGCCTTCAGGGCCATCCCCTGGGGACCCTTGGTATGCCAGCCCACCGCCTCCAGGATGAGCAGGGTCCTGGCCACATCTGCTAAGGGGTTGCCCCGGGCGGGGGAATCCCAATCGATGACGACAGGACCTAGCGGGCCCATCAGTATGTTCAGGGGATGGAAATCGCCGTGACAGAGGGAGTTTCCCTTGGGGAGGCTCCCTAGCTGCTCGAGGACGGCCTCGCGCAACGTCACGGGCAGGTCCCGGGCGCCGTTGATGCGCCGGGCCAGTAGGTCATGGTAGCAGGAGGCCTCAGGCACGGGGAGCGCATGCATGTCCGCATGCAGCCGGGCCATCAGGCGCCCTGCCGCGACAGCCCGCCACGGGCCCCGCTTGACCCAGTCGGCCAGGTCCGGGCCGTCAACCCGTGCGAAGATGATCCCATGCCTGCCGTCTACGTCGAGCGTCCCATAGACGGCAGGGACCGGCAGCCCGAGGGCATGGACGGCGGCAGTGTCTGCGGACTCCCTGGCGACCGCCCGTTCAGGCCAGCCGGCGAGATACAGCTTCAGTGCGCGGTCGTCCCCCCAGGCATAGGTCTCGGCCCGCAGGCCCTTCCCCAGCAGGGGACCCAGGCGGTGGTCAGCGCTGTCTTCCGGACTCGGCAGGATACAACCCTCCTAATGCCAGAGTGGTCAGGGGACACCCGCCTCACATGGCACACCAGTCTGACACTTGGCACAGCCATAGGCTGGGGCGAACTGGGGGCGTACCACGTCATGGAGATGCCTGCGGCAAGTGGGCACGTCCTTCCCGGCCGGGGTGACAGCGCCGGAAGGGCAGCGCTGAACGCAGGCCTCACAGGCGCCGCCGCTCAGTGACGGGCAGTAGGCGAACGGGCCTGAGTATTGGCGCCGCGTCGGTGGCAGGGGGAGGGTGGTGACCACGCTGCCCAGCCGCCCGGCCGCGCCCAGGCGCGTGATGAGGGAGCGCGACAGGCCAAAGGTCCCCAGGCCCGTAACATAGGCCACATGCCGCTCGCTCCAGTTGGACCGCAGGTCCACCACGGCCAGTCTGGGATCCAGGCCCGGCGCCAGGGCGTCTTCGCCCAGCTCCCGCATCAAGCCGGTGAGGCGCAGGCGCGCGGCGTCATTGAATGCCTCCCCGTCGATCCGCGCCTGGGCCCAGGCACGGGAAGGCAGGCCCGGGCAGCGGTTGCTCTCGCGGATGGCTGGACTGAAGGGCAAGAAGTAGCTGAGCACGGAACGGGCGCCGGGCAGCCAGTCGGAGGGGAGCAGGTGGCGGGGGCCCACCACGGCGGGTTCCCGCAGCTGTTCGAACAGGGGATCGCCGGCTGTGGCCACTCCCAGGATTGGCGCGGCGTAGATGCGTGTGCCGTCGATGGACAGCGCATTGCCTCGATCGGCAGCGACGAAGCTTGCCAGGATCTCGCACAGCTGGTCATCGGTCACGCTAGTCGTACCTCCCGTCGGTGCGGCGGAGGCCCGCACTGGTCAGGGGGCCGGGGGCAGCGCATGCAGGGCGCTCGCCAGCGCTCTGAGGGCCCTGTGCACGGACGCCGCCTCTCCCGGCCGCACCCCGTTTGGCTCAAAGGTGATGGCGCCGCCACAGCCGCTGGCGGCAAGGCGGGCCAGGGTGGCAGGGACATCACAGTAGCCTGCCTCCGTCTGGCCGAGGACGACCCCGTTTTCCCCAACCGGTTCGATCCTGCTCTGGACATGGACGTTGTCGATGCGGCCAGCGAGTCCGAACAGCTTCTCCCAACCGCCGTCCACGGTAGCCCACTTCGTGTCGGCCGTCCAGGTAACCGCAGGGCAGGCTTGCACTATCAAGGGCAGCATGCGGGTGAATCCGGGCAGGGCTTCAATGCTAAGCGTCACTTGGCCGGACGCCTCAGCGCAGGCATTGATGCCGGCTACCATCTGTTCCGGGTCGAAGCCCGGCAGGCGCAGGTCCCAGCCATGCAGGACCAGGGTGGACGCCCCCGCAGTTGAGGCTGTCGCCAGGCAGGCCTGCAGGAGGGCGAGGGCTTCGCCGGTACGGCCGGGGAACCCCAACAGCCGTTCGAAGCGGTTGGGTGCATGCACCGTGGCCACGGAGACCCCCGCGTCCACCAGCCGGCGGGCTGCTTCCACGAACTCGGACGGGCTCCACCACGCACCCTCCAGTTTCAGCTCCACCGCGTCCCAGGCGAGCAGCTGCACGGCGGCGGCGACGGTGGCTGGTGTGCTGCGCTCGCCCAGGCAGATGGAGGGCAGCGCCCCGGTGGAGCACTGGACGAGGAGTTGGGGCCGGCTAGGGTTCATTGAGGCTGCTCCTCTCGGGCTCCGGCCGTTCGAGAGCATTATACCACGGCAGACGACCGACCCGTGGCAACAAGAGGCACGGCCCGGGGCCGTGCCTTGTGTACTGCGGAGTTAAGTTACGTTCCCGCGCGGGGGCAGTGGGCCGTCGGGGGGTTCGATGGGTTCGTTAGGACCGCAGATCGTGATTTGGGCCAGCACGGTCCCGGCTGACTCGAGGGTGGCGCTCTCCACTGCGGGCTTAAGCGCCGCTGGGACAAGCACCCCCAGGCAGAGGACCGCCGCCAGCAACCAGGCGCAGATCTTCCTCACCTGAACCTCCTCCTTTCACGGCCGCTTGTTTGTACAGCTCCACCGCAGCCTCGTAGTGGGCCCTGGCCTCTGACGGGCGGCCCAAATGTGTGTATTCCTCCGCGAGGTCGTGGTGGAACCTGGCCGTCCGGGCAGGCGCGTCTAGGGCCTCGATCACTCTGAGCCCTTGCGTGAGCTCCTCGACGGCAGCTTCGTGCTGACCCTGCTTGCTGCGGATCCCGCCCAGGACCTGACGGCACCGGGCGATCTCAAACTGGTCCCCGATCTGCACCGCGATATGCAGCGCGCGGCTGGCATGGTCCTCAGCCTTGGCTACCCGGTCATGGAGCAGGTAGTAGGCGGCAACCTCCGACAAGGCGTGGCACTCGCCGCGGGGGTTCTCCACCTGCCGCTGCAGGCGGAGGCTCTCCACCAGGTGCGGATAGGCCTTCTCCCAGTCCCCTTGCTCCGCCAGGATGATGCCTAGGTTGGTGTGGGTGTCGGCTACGTAGCGGATGCTGTCCAAGGAGTTGAAGATGTCCAGGCTGCGGCGGGTGTAATCGAGGGCGTTTCTCAGGTCGCCGCGGTCGCGGTGGGCTAGGCCCATCCACAAGTAGTTCTGGGCGATGCGCTGAAAGTCGTCGACGCGCTTGGCGAGGGCCATGGCCTCTTCGTGGAGGGTGATGCCGCGCTCATACTGGCCTAGCCGACACAGGCACCCGCCCAGGTTCCCCAGGATCCTCAGCCTGAGCATGGTGTCGGGGTTCGGGGCCCGGTCCACCAGCACCAGGGCTTCCTCGTAGGCCGCGATAGCCTGCCTGGGGTCGGACCTGCACTGGTGGATCACCCCGATGGAGAAGGCGCAGCTGGCCGCCTCGTGCCAGGCGTCCAACTGCTCATAGGCCCGGCGGCACTCCAGATAGAACGTGATGGATTGATCGTACTCATGGCAGGCGAAGTACACCTGGGCGGCCGCCTTCTTGGCGGCCAGCAGCCGCCAGGCATCGCCGATCTCCTGGGCCCCGGTGATGGCCCGGTCCAGGGTGTTCAGGGAGTCCGCATATTCCTTTCGGGCTAGGTAGACCCCGCTTAGGCTGATCAGCAGGTCCAGCTCTAGCTCCCGGTTGGTGATCTCCTCTTCCAGGAAGTAGCTGACTGGCCGACGCAGCCTCGTGGCGATCACGCGCAGGGAGGCGAGGGACGGGGTGATCTGGTCGCGCTCGAGCTGGCTGACCAGGGCAGGGGAAAAATCATCGCCGGCCAGCGCCTTCTGGGTCATGCGCAGCCCCTTGCGGGCCATGCGTATCTTGGCACCCAGGCTCACACCAATTCCTCCTACCGTCCATCCTGGGGCAGGGGACCTGCAGGCCTAGGGCAAACGAGCAGCCGCGGCCTCGCGGAAGCCGCCGCCGACACTCTCGCGGAACAGGGCAGCGGCTTTCTGGAGGCACTGCAAAGACCGCTCCTGGTCCTCTCCAGCCAGCAGTTCGCCCAGTTCGTAGTAGACCTGGGCCAGGTCCATGCCTTGCCTGGGCTCGAGCAAGGTGAGGGCTTGCTCCAGCTGAGCATGGGCCATGGGCCTGTCGCCTGTCAACCGCGCGAGGGCGCCTAGCAGATAGTGGCACACGCCCTGTTCGGCCTGCATGGCTGTGCCGGTGACGAGGTCCAGCGCCTGCCTCAGCACTGGTTCTACTAGGTCGAGCTGCTCAGCCTTAAGGGCGGCGCCGGCGAAGGCGAGCAGCGTACGGACTTCGCCGGCCTGGTCGTCGGCTCGCCGCCTCAGGCGGAGGGCCTCCCGGAAACGGGCGTCGGCTTCCGGCCAGCGTCCTGCATCGGCTAAGGCCGTAGCCATGCCATGCTGGATCTCGGCGGCGACACGGCTGCCTTCCAGGGCGTCCAGGAAGGTCTGGCCGCGGTCGACCCAGACCAAGGCCTGGTCGAGCTCCCCCTCGATCTCGCACTTGGTGCTCTGTTGTAGGCACGCCTCGCTGAGGGCCAGCAGGCCGCCGATACGCCCCGCGAGTTCTGCGGCTTGGGCGTGATGCCTCAAAGCTTGGGCCGTGTCGCCCAGGGCCTGGTAGGAGCGGGCGGCGGCATGCCTCGCCCGTACCTCGAACAGGATGTCGCTGGCGTCGATGTTGCCCAGCAGGCGCAGGCACTCTTCGCCCACCTGCACCGCTTGGCCATGGCTCTGCAGGGCGGCGTAGGCCTCAGCCTGGCAAAAAAGGGCGAGGGCCATCAGGGATGTCGCGCGGTGGTCGGCCAGCGTAGGCCAGGCGGTCCCGATCTGGTCGAGGCAGGACTGTGGCTCACCCTGGCGCAATGCGAGCCAGCCCAGGCACACGGTGGCTTGGGCTAGACGCAGGCGGTCGCCGCCCTCCTCGGCCAGGCGCTGGACCTTGCGGAAACAGGAAGTGGCTTTGGCGGCCTCCCCCCGGCCGAAGGCGATCCGGCCTTTGGCCAGGATCAAATCGAGTTCCTTGCGGCGCTCATCTTGATCATCGTCCACGAAGTAGCTGGCTGCCTTGCCCAGACGGCTGGCTATCACGCGCAACGATGTGATGGAAGGGGTGATGACGCCCCGCTCGACCTGGCTGATGAAGGCAGGCGAGAAGTCATCCCCTGCCAGCTGCCGCTGGGTCATGCCCAGTCTCAGCCGGCAACGCCTGATACGTTCACCCAGATGCATCCTGCGACTTTCCTTTCAACGGGAAGTAGCGTTTGCGATATTAGCTATTTTTCCTCTACTTCCTGCTTATGGAGGAGATTTCTCTGGAAAGGCTAGGGAGTAGGGAAACCTCCAGGTCCGGCGAAGCCTTAGGGAGGGGGTGGTCCATCTGGAGGCTTGTCTTGGACTGGACGTGGTCGAGCTGGAGCGCTTCCGCCATGCCCTGGCCAGGTGGGGGGGACGGCTGTCCCAGCGGCTGTTCACCGGCGCTGAACTGCGCGAATGCCGAGGGGATGCGGCGAGGCTGGCGGCCCGGTTCGCGGCTAAGGAAGCAGTCCTGAAGAGCCTGGGGTTGGGGTTGAGCGGAGTGAGCTGGCGCGATATCGAAGTAACCAGGCAGCCGGGGGAACGGCCCCGGGTCAGGCTGTCCGGGGCGTGTGCCGCTGCCGCTGCCAGCTTGGGCCTTGCGGGGGTGGCCGTCAGCCTGACCCACGACCGGGGCGTGGCCGCGGCAGTGGCCCTGGGGTTCAGGGGAGGGCCGGCATGAGGCTCGCCGATACGCAGACCACCCGTGCGCTGGAGCGAAGGTGCGGGGCGCCGGAGGAACTCATGGCCCGGGCTGGCCGAGCCCTGGGCGTACAGGTGCGGGATCTGGCCCGCGCCCGGGCCGGAGCAGTGGTCGTGGCCTGCGGGAAGGGGAACAACGGCGGTGACGGGCTAGTCGCGGCTGCCTGGCTGAAGAGCTGGGGCTATCCGGTGTCGGCGCTGCTCCAGGGGGAGCCTGCTCCGGGCAGCCCGGCGGCTTGGCACCTGGCACGGCTCCGGTGCGAGCTACAGCCCCAGCCCCTGACCGGATTGGCTGTAGCGGTGAGGGGAGCCGCCGTCATCGTCGATGCCCTGGCGGGCACCGGCCTCCAGGGCCCCTTGCGCGGGGACCTCGCTTTGGCCGCGGCCGCGATCAACTCCTCGGGCAAGGGCGTGGTCTCCTGCGACTTGCCGTCGGGGGTGGAGGCCGATACCGGGCAGGCGCCAGGGGAGGCGGTGCGCGCCACCCTGACGGTGGCGCTCTCTCCCCTGAAGCCCGGGTTGTTTCTCTATCCTGGTAGGGAGCTGGCAGGCAGGCTCAGCGTGGCCGACATCGGTCTGGAGGCTGTCCAGCAGGATGAACCTGACCGCTTGGAACTCGCTGATCTGGCGTGGGCCCGTCCTAGGCTGCCCCGGCGTCCCGCTGACTGGCACAAAGGCCGCGGCGGACTCGTCACCGTCATCGGTGGCAGCCGCTCCATGCCGGGGGCGCCGGTGTTAGCGGGCCTGGGCGCCCTCAGGGCCGGGGCAGGCCTGGTGCGGCTGGTTGTCCCTGCGGGCGTGCTGGGCCGTGTCATGTTGCCGCCGGAGCTGATGGCCGTCGAGACCGATGGGACCTTGGAGGCATGCCTGGCGGCGGCCGACGGGACCGTAGTGGTGGGGCCGGGCGCGGGCAGCTCCCCCGAGGCGAAGGCCCTGTGCCTGGGCGTGTTGGCGCAGTACCCAGGTCCGGTGGTGGTTGATGCAGACGCACTCAACGCTATGGCCGAGGCGGGCGGCGGGCGTGTGGGCGGCAGCGCAGGCCTCAGGGTGCTCACCCCCCATCCCAAAGAGATGGCCCGCCTGTGCGGCCTCAGCGTCGAGGCTGTCCAGGCTGATCGGATCGGGACGGCGCGAACCCTCGCCCGGAAGCACGGCTGCACGGTGGTGCTGAAAGGCGCAGGCACCGTGACTTCCGGGTCTGACGGCAAGGCCATGGTCAACTTGTCAGGTCACCCTGTCCTGGCCACGGCCGGTTCGGGCGATGTGCTGTCAGGGGTGGTCGCAGCCTACCTCAACTTCCTGCCTTCCACCGAGGCCGCGGCCCTGGGCGCGTTCATCCACGGGTTGGCGGGAGAAGTCCTCGGGTCCATCCGGCCTTGGGGCGCCACCGCCGGGGACATCGCTCAGGCCCTGCCGCAAGCGCTGGCCAGCATTGCCGGGACGGGGTACGCATAGAATCAGGGGACAGCCCGACGGGAGGTCGACAGCGTTGTCCCAGCGCGCCTTGCTCGTGCTCTGCCTAGGGGTCGCCCTCGGGGCGACCGCTTGCCGCCGTCCCGGGGCCGTCGTGGACAGGGTCGGGACGGCCTACGCGCAGGTCCACGACTACACAGCGACGGTCGAGCTGACCCTGCACAGCAAAGACGGGGTCGAACAGCTGACCCTGGGTCAGAGGTTCAGGCGCCCGCAGTTCTACCGCGTCGAGGTGCTGGCGCCGCCGTCCATGAAGGGGCAGCTCACCGTATTCGACGGCCGCACGACCTGGTTCTACAGCCCTGCCGACAATGAGGTCCACATGCTGCGGGGCGGTGGCATCTTCGTGGAGGAAGAAGACCAGGTCGCCCTCTTGTCCGGACTGGTGCGGCGGATCGCCGACGAGGCTAAGCTGAGGAGCCTGGGGCGGCAACGCTGGGCAGGCGTCATCTGCGATGTCATCGAGCTTACGGGGTTGCGCGCTGCGGGCTCCGTCGCACGGCAGGTAGTGTTCCTGGAGCGCCGCCACGGCCTGCCGGTGCGGCTGGAGGCCTTCGACCGCGGCGGTAAGGCCCTACTGGGCATCGCCTTTTACGACTTCGTCATCAACCGGGGCTTGACCGAGGCAGACTTCGCCTTCACGCCACCTCCGGGCGCAGTCCTGGTGCCTTCGCCCTTGGCCGAACGGGTAGCATCCCTGGAGGAAGCGCGCCGGGCCGCCCGCTTCAACCTGGTCGTCCCGACCGAGCTGCCCCAGGGGTTCACCCTCCGCTCTGTCGCCACCTTGGGCGAGGGGAAGGAATTGGCGGTATTGCTGGAGTATAGCAACGGCACAGCCAGCATCACCCTCACTGAGAGCCTACCCAGGGAGGCACCCCTCTTGGGCGGTCTGCCCACGGTGGGCATCGCGGGCGTGACCGCGCAGGTCATGGCGGCGGGCCACCTGACGCTGTTGTACTGGAGCCGCGGCGGCGTCGAGTTCCTCTTGGCTGGCGAGGCCAGCCAGGCTGACTTGGTCAAGGTGGCAAACTCGTTGCGGTGAGGCACTGGAGGGGACGGTGTGCCCTCGTTACGTCCGGTCTGGGTGGAGGTCGACCTCTCGGTCATCCGCGCCAACGTCGGGATCCTGCGGCGGTTGGCCCGGTCCGAAGCCTTCATGGCCGTGGTCAAGGCCAACGCATACGGCCATGGAGCTGTGCCCGTGGCCAGGGCTGCCCTGGCGGCGGGCGCTGACTGGCTGGGCGTCGCCACCTTGGGGGAAGCGCTGGAGCTTAGGCAGGCAGGTCTCACGGCCCCCATCCTCATCCTCGGCCACACCCCTGCGGATCAGGCGCCGGTGGTGGTCGCCCACGATCTGATCCAGGCGGTCTATGACCTCCACACCGGCGCAGCCCTCGGGCAGGCTGGACGGGCGGCGGGCCGCCGCGCTCGTGTTCACATCAAGGTCGACACCGGCATGGGCAGGCTCGGGATCCTGCCTACGGCCGCGGGGGTGGCCCTAGCCAGGGAGCTGTCCGCCATCGAAGGCCTGAGCCTAGAAGGGGTCTTCACCCACTTTGCCGCCGCGGACGCTGCGGACAAGACTGCTGCCCGGCGGCAGTTCGGTCTATTCCAGGGGTTTTTGCGGCAGACTGAAGACATAGGCTGGCGCTGGCGCCACTGCGCCAACAGCGCGGCCATCCTGGATTTGCCCGAGACCCATCTGGACATGGTGCGGGCAGGGATCAGCCTGTACGGGTTGCGCCCCTCCGCCGAGACGGGATGGCACGAGGGCCTGAGGCCGGCCTTGGCCTGGAAGGCCAAGCTGGCTTTCGTCAAGCGGGTGCCGGCTGGGACGACGGTGAGCTACGGCTGCGAGTTTTCGGCGCCCGCCGAGGGCACGGTCCTGACCTTGCCCCTCGGCTACGCCGACGGCTACCGGAGGGGCTACTCGGGTGCGGAGGTAGTGGTCAAGGGGAAGCGCCTGCGGGTGGTCGGACGGGTGTGCATGGACCAGACCATGGCCTGGGACGGTGAGGCAGGGCCCGGAGACTACGCCATCGGGGACGAGGCAGCCCTCATTGGCAGCCAGGGCAGGTCCACCGTCACGGCGGACGCTCTCGCCCGGCACGCAGGCACCATCAACTACGAAGTGGTGACGGCCATTAGCGGCAGAGTTCCCCGGATCTACGCCGGGGAACGGGAGGAGACTGCTCAGTGAACGGTCAGCGGCGCATCGTCGTGAGCCTGCCTGCCGATATGCTCGAAGCTTTGGACGGCCAGGGCCCCGACCGGAACGCGGCTATCCGCGAAGCGGTCAGGCTGTACCTCAGGGTCAGGCAGCGGCAGCGCATGCGCGCGCAGCTGAAGGCCGGCTACACAGCCATGGGCGCCATCAACCTGGCCCTGGCCGAGGAAGCCATGCGGGCGGAGGCGAGCGCCGAGGAGAGCTGAGTTGAACCTGAGACGGGGCGACATCTACTACGCCGACCTTAGTCCAGTGATTGGGTCAGAGCAGGGCGGGATCCGGCCGGTCATCGTCATCCAGAATGACGTGGGGAACAAGTACAGCCCGACTACCATCGTGGCGGCTATCACCAGCCAGATTGACAAGGCCCGGCTCCCTACCCATGTAGAGTTGAGTGGCGAGGAGAGCGGCCTGGGCAGGAACTCCGTCATCCTGGCGGAGCAGATCCGCACCATCGACAGGCGCCGCTTGCGCGAGCGGGTCGCCCACCTGGACCCCGGATTGCTGGACCGGGTGAATGACGCCCTGTCCGTCAGCATAGGCTTGCGCGAGTTCTGATCTAACCCACAGGGCAGCGGGATCGGCTGTCCCTTTTTGGTGTGCAGGCGGGAGGGGTGACGGGAGATGCAGACAGGGCACTTGCCCAGGGTAAGGCTGGCGGCGTTGCCGACCCCCCTGGAACCGGCTCGCCGTCTGGGGGAGGCCCTGGACGGCGTCGACCTGTGGTTGAAGCGGGATGACTACACCGGTGTCGGCCTCGGAGGTAACAAGGCCAGGAAACTCGAGTTCCTGGCGGCCCAGGCCCTGGAGCAAGGGGCCGATGTGCTCCTGACCGTCGGCGGGCAGCAGTCCAACCATTGCCGCGTCACGGCGGCCGTAGCCGCAAGGCTGGGGCTGGAGGCCGTGCTGGTGCTGTATGGGGAACGGCCGGCGGCGGTGACAGGGAATCTGTTGTTGGACGGCATCCTCGGGGCCAAGGTCGTCTTCAGCGGTCATGACGACGCCGAGGGCGCCGTCGCTGTGCTGGAGGAGACTGCGGAGCGCTTGCGCAGCGCCGGGCGCAGGCCCTATGTCATCCCCCTCGGGGGTTCCAGCCCCCTGGGCACGGTAGGCTACGCCCTGGCCGTCTACGAGTTCATCTCGCAGGCCAATGACCTGGGGCTGAGCTTCGACCGGTTCATCTTCGCGACGGGCTCAGGGGGCACTCAGGCTGGTCTGATGCTTGGGGCCCTGGCCAGCGGCAGCGGGATCAAGGTGACCGGCGTGACTGTCAGCCGCGCCCCTGAACGGCTCCGGCCCACCATCGCCAGCCTGGTCCGCGCGGGGGCTGCCTTGGCGGGTTGCCCGATGACCCTGGCCGAGGCCGACGTGGATGTACTCGACGGCTACGTGGGGGAGAAGTACGGAGCGGTGACTGAGGCCTCGCTCGAAGCGATCAGGCTGACGGCGCGGACGGAAGGGGCCTTGCTGGATCCCGTCTATACGGGCAAGGCCATGGCGGGGTTGATCGGCCTGGCGAGGTCCGGGCGCCTGGCCGGCGAGCGTGTTGCCTTCTGGCACACCGGAGGCGTCGCCGCGCTCCCTGCCTATGCCGATGCCTTCCGGGGAGGGGCGTGAACCATGCGGTGTCCAGTGATCGGGGTGACCCCTGCCTATGACGAACAGGCGCGGTCTTATCGGTTAGACGAGGCCTACGTGCGTTCCGTCCTGGCGGCCGGGGGCCTGCCCCTGATGCTTCCTTACCCACCCGACGAGGGTCAGCGGGCCGCGGCCCTCGCCGCCATGGATGGGCTGCTCCTAAGCGGAGGGCACGATGTGGATCCAGCGCAGTTCGGCGCCGAGCCCCACCGCCGCTTAGGCACGATCACACCGACGAGGGATGCCGCCGAACTCAGCTGGGTCAGGCAGGGACTGGCTACCGGCCTCCCGATGCTGGGCATCTGCCGAGGGGCGCAGGCCATCTGCGTGGCTACAGGGGGCACGCTCTACCAGGACCTGGCCGAGGAGTTTCCTGCCCGGACCATCAAGCACCGGCAAGAGGCGCCACGCGCCTATCCTACCCATACCGTGTCTCTCGCCCCGGGGAGCCGCCTGGCTGGACTGTTCGGGCCGGGATCCATCCGTGTCAACAGCTTCCACCATCAGGCGGTGAAGACGCCACCCGCGGGCTTCGCCGTCACGGCAACCGCTCCTGACGGCGTCATCGAGGCCGTCGAGGCCGGGGAATACAGGTTTTGCGTCGGCGTGCAGTGGCACCCAGAGTGCATGTGGCGGGAGGGCACGTTCCTACCGCTATTCCGGGCCTTGATCGAGGCGTGCCGGTGAACGGCCGCAGCCGCTTGCGCGAGCTCGGCGTAGCCGTCGGCCTGCTCCCTCCGGGCCCGCGCAACGCCATCACCGATGTCCCCGGTGTCAGGGTGGGCCATTCGACCTTGATCCATGGGGAAGGGGCGCTTGTCCCTGGGTCCGGTCCGGTTCGAACCGGCGTCACAGCCATCCTGCCCCACCCCGGCAACCCCTACACAGACAAAGTGACCGCTGCCGTCGAGGTCATCAACGGCTTCGGCAAGGCCATCGGTCTCGCTCAGATCGCCGAACTCGGCGAGCTGGAGACTCCCATCCTGCTCACCAACACCCTCAATGTGGGGCTGGTGGCCGATGCCCTGGTCACCTGGATGCTCGCCGCCAACCCGCGCCTCGGCATCGACCTGCCGACCGTCAACCCGGTAGTCCTCGAATGCAATGACGGCTACCTCAACGACATCCAGGGCCGCCACGTCAAGGCGCGCCATGTGCAGCAAGCCCTCGCCCAGGCCTCAGACGAGACCGCCGAAGGGAACGTCGGGGCGGGGACCGGGATGTCCGCCTTCGGTTACAAAGGGGGCATCGGCACCAGCTCCCGCCGGCTGAGCTCCGACGCTGTGGTTGGCTGCCTGGTCCTGGCCAATTTCGGGCGGGCCGGGGAGTTGCGGCTCGACGGCGAGCTGGTGCCACTTAGCCCGCCGCGCGGTCCGGGGGCCGTTCGCCCGGGCGACGGTTCGGTCATCGTCGTCCTGGCCACAAACCTGGGGGCCGACGCCAGGCAGCTGGGCCGGGTGGCACGGCGGGCTGTCGTGGGTCTGGCAAGGGTCGGTTCCGGGTTGGCCCACGGTAGCGGCGACTTCGTCCTGGCCTTCGCGACGCCCGGCAGGGAGCGGGTCCACGACGTGGACCTCGCCGAGGCTTTCGGCGCTGCGGCCGAGGCCACTGAGGAAGCGGTGCTGAATGCCCTGTGCGGGGCAGAGACCATGACGGGCAGGGATGGACATGTCCGCTACGGGCTGCCCCTCGCTGAACTGCAGGTGTGGGCTCAACACAGAGGTGCCAGCCGGGAGGAGTGAGCTGAGTTGACTGTCCGGGTGCTGCTTAGACGGGGGACCATCATCGAGGCCATACACCGCGTGCATGTGGCCGTCGCTGATGCGGACGGCCTGCTGTGGTCAGCGGGGGACCCACACTACTACACCTACTGGCGGTCAGCGGCCAAGCCCTTCCAGACCGCCACAGCGGTCAGGGCGGGCGCCGCCGAAGGCTTGGGGTTGACCGACATGGACCTGGCGATCATGTCGGCTTCCCACAACGGCCAGGCTGAACACATCGCCGCGGTGGCCTCCCTCTTGGCCAGGCTGGGCGTGGATCAAAGGGCGCTGTGCTGCGGGACCCATCCGCCGCTGCACAAGCCTACCGCTCAGGCCATGGTGAGGGCGGGGGAGCCCACTACGGCCCTCCATTCTAACTGCTCTGGGAAGCATGCGGGGATGCTGGCCTTTGCCGAGCACCTAGGCGTGACCCGCGACGGGTATGAGCGGCCTGAGCATCCGCTCCAGCAGGCCTACCTGACCCAGATAGCCGACCTGTGCGGAGTGCAGCGGTCCGCTGTGGGCATCGGCGTGGACGGCTGCGGGGTGCCGGTGTTCGCCCTACCCTTGAGCGGGATGGCGCGGGCCTATGCGCTGCTGGCCCAGCCCGCCGCTGCGGGGGCCAGCGCTGCTGCCCTGGACCGGGTGGCCGGGGCGATGACCTCCTACCCTTTCTTGGTGGCAGGTACGGGCAGGCTGTGCACCGGCCTCATGCAGGCCACCGGCGGGCGGCTGGTTGCCAAGTCCGGGCATGAGGGCGTCTACGGGGTGGCGGTGACGGACAGGGGTTGGGGGATGGCGGTGAAGGTGGAGGACGGCGCCAGCCGCGCGGTCGCCCCAGCGGTGCTGGGGAGCCTGCTGAAGCTCAAGGCTATCAGCCTAGCGGAGGCGGAGCCGCTGCTGGCGGAGTTTGCAGGGCCTGTCAAGAACAACCGGAATGAGGTGTGCGGCGACGTCGCCGCAGAGATACAGCTGGACGAGGCAAAGCGGAGGAGGGACTGGAAGTGAAGGTATATATATCGGCGGACCTTGAGGGAGTCAGCGGGGTCGTGCATGACCACCAGACAGGCGGGAGCAGCGCCGAGTTCCTCGTCATGGCGAAGGAACTGATGACCGCTGAGGTGAATGCGGCCATCGAGGGGTTCTACGCCGGCGGGGCCAAGGAAGTCACCGTGAACGACAGCCACGGCGACATGCGTAACCTCTTCCCAGACAAGCTGGACCAGCGGGCCCGGCTGATCACGGGGAGCGCCAAGCCTTGGAGCATGATGGAAGGAGTCGATGATACCTTCGCCATGGCCGGCTTCGTCGGCTATCACGCGCGCGCCGGCCTCCCCGGCGTGCTCAATCATACCTACTCGGGGCGCAGCGTCCGCGAACTCAGGCTAAACGGCGCCCCTGTCGGGGAGGTGGGGATGAACGCAGCCCTGGCCGGCGTCTACAACGTGCCCGTCGTCCTGGTGACCGGCGACACCCTGCTCTGTGAGGAGGCCCGGGAACTGCTGGGCGAGATCGAGACCGCGGCCGTGAAGATCCCCATCACCCGGTCCGCCGCCAACTGCCTGTCCCCAACGGCATCCCGGGCGCTGATCAAGGCGGCGGCCAAACGGGCTGCTGCGGCCCGCATCGCGGGCAAGGGCCCTGGCCCCTGGCGGCTGCAGTCCCCCATCACCGCGGAGCTGGATTTCAACCGCACGGTGATGGCGGACGGGGCCGCCATCGTCCCTGGGGCTGTGCGGACCGGACATGTCAGCGTCGCTTACTCCGCCGATGACTACCGGGTGGTGTTCAACGCTGTCCGCACCTGCATCGCGATGGCGTCGTACTACGGGATGTGAGAGCCTACGGGAAGGGTGTGGGGGTAGTGGGGAAGCTAAGGACCAACGTCGACAGGCTGGTGATGGTGTCCGTGCAGGGTGAAGTGGCGCCACCCATAGTCCGGGCCCCGTACCGCACCGGCCATGACGGGGTCTCCCGGGCGGGCCCGGGCACGGGGGGCATCACCTACAATGTGAGGGTGGGCGACCGCGCCGTCGGCTGGGCCGGGGACCATGTGGAACCGGGGGTCAGCACAAAACACAAGGATGAACTGGCCAACGCCGGGTACAACCTGCTGGCCTGCATCGGGAACGCGGCTACGGCCATGTCCGGCGCGGCCACAGGCGCCCGCGGGGTGGTCACAGGGAAGCACGGCGGGATCGAACACGTCCTCATCGACTTTGTCCCGGAGGACCTGGACAAGCTGGCCATTGGCGACAAGATCCAGATCAAGGGGTACGGCCAGGGCTTGGAGTTGCTGGACTTTCCGGAGATCAAGGTGATGAACCTGGATCCGGGCCTGCTCGAGGCGATTGCGCAACAAGACGGCCGGAAGCTGGTGGTGCCTGTCACGGCGGTGGTCCCGGCCGTGGTGATGGGTTCAGGCCTGGGGGCCCCCTCCGCCGAGCGGGGCGACTACGACATCACCACCCAGGACGAAGCATCCATCGCCGAGTACGGCTTGGGCAAGCTGCGCCTGGGGGATGTCGTGGCCATCAGGGACCACTCGGCCAGCTTTGGCCGGAGTTACCGCCAGGGCGCCGTCACCATCGGCGTGGTGATCCATTGCGATTCGCACATCGCGGGCCACGGACCCGGGGTGACCTGCCTGCTCACGGGCGACAAGTCCCTGCTCGAGCCAGTGGTCGTTGCGGAGGCGAACATCGCCTGCCACCTGGACCGCCGCTGACGTCCGGAAGCAACGAGCTGCGGGCGGTGCCACGGCACCGCCCATGTCTTTCGGTCCTGGAACCAATCCTTACGCTCTGTCGTAATAAGGGTGAACCGGGCCGCGCAGCCCGGGGACGCTGACGGAGGTGCGGCGATTGAGCCATGCGCTGCTCAAGGGCATCAACCTGACCAAGTGGTTCGGCATCGGCGACGGCGTGTTCGCCGTGCATAATGTCAGCCTCGACGTGATCCCCGGTGAGTTCGTAGTCATTGTGGGCCCGTCAGGCTGTGGCAAGACCACCCTGCTCAACCTGCTGGGCGGACTCGACAAGCCGACCCATGGCGACGTGGTCCTCAACGGACAACGCTACAGCAAGCTGGGAGAGACGGGTCTGGCCCGCCTGCGCCGGCGGCAGCTGGGGTTCGTCTTTCAGTTCTTCAACCTGCTCAATGACCTCAGCGCCGCGGAAAACATCGCCCTGCCAATGCGCCTGGCAGGGGCCAGGCCGGCCGTCATCAACGCCCGCATCGAGGAGCTGCTGGGGACTGTGAGCATGCTGCACCGGGCGAATCACTCACCCCATGAGCTGTCCGGCGGTGAGCAGCAGCGGGTAGCCATCGCCAGGGCCTTGGCGAACCAGCCTGCGCTGGTGCTGGCGGACGAACCCACAGGCAACCTGGACACCAAGAACAGCGAGGAGATCCGGCGCCTCTTCCGCAAACTCAACGTGGAAAACGGTCAGACCTTCGTGGTCGTGTCCCACGATGGCGTCTTTGCCGACTACGCGCACCGCGTCGTGCGGATGACCGACGGGGTCATCGGTGACATCGAGGTGAAAGCGACGTGAGCCCGGTCCTGGCCCTGGCCGGGCGGCACCTGAGACGCCGTTGGCTGGCCTCCGCCCTCATCGCCCTGTCCCTGGCCGCGGGCATGGCGGTCTTCCTGCTCATCCAGTCCCACATCGACCTCACCTCACGCCGCATGGCGGGTACGGCACAGCCTGTGGCCGTACCGGGCGAGGCGATGTACGTCACCAGCCGCTTCTTTGACGCGGCTGAGATCGCGTCATTGCAGCGAATTTGGGGAGCTATCACTAAGTTCGAAGCCGGCTACGTCTTCGATGCCTACACTAGTGCGGGTATGCACCGTGCGGTGGCCCTGGCTCCCGAGAGCATGGCCGCTGGGGTGCTGCCCTTGTCGGAGGGGGCATGGCCTGCCGAGCCGGGCCAGGTCATGCTGCCCCTCAGCCTTGCCCGCCAGACCGGGCTATCCGTCGGGGACCGGTTCACCACTTTCATCCCGGCGCCGCCCGGCGGGTACCTAATGCCGGTCAGGCACCAGGTGGTAGCGCTGTTCACCACGGGCTTCGGCCTGCTGGAGACCCCGGTGTACAGTGCCCTGGATGCCAAGCTCAGGCCAGGCGTCCGCGGGCCGAACCTGCTTATCGTCGGCGGCGGCGCGGTCAGCATCCCTGAACGCACTCTCCAGCAGATCTACACGCGGCTCGATGCCACACTCATGTATACATCAGGCCATGGGCACTACCTGGCAGGCAACCTGGCCAAGGCGGCCCTGGCCGGTGGGGTCCCGCTGGCGATGTTGATCTTCCTCATGTCCGGATTGGGCGCCCTCAACATCCTGCTCCTGGGTTTCCTCCAGCGCAAGCGCAGTTTCGGCATCCTCAAGGCCCTGGGCGCCAGCCACAACGAGGCCCGGGCAGTGCTGATGCTTGAAGCGGCAGTGACGTCGGTCGCCGGGGCCTCCCTAGGGCTGGCTGGCAGCGCAGCCGGGATAGCGCTGCTCCGCGCCTCAGCCGTGGGCGGGGACTACCGGCTGACCCCTGCCTCCGTCAGCCTGGCGGTCATGTTCACCGTTGGCATCGGCATGCTGGCGGGCCAGATCCCCGGCCGCCTCTGCCGCGACGCCACTGTCGACCAGCTTCTGCACAACCGGCGGGTGTACCTGGACACGAACCCTTCCTGCGCGCAGTGCGGCCGCTGCGGCGGGTTCTAGGAGGGCGCCATGACGATCCTCTTGCGTTTGGCCTGGCGTAACGTCACCCTGAACGTGAACCGTAGCCTCCTGGCGATACTGGCCATGGCTTTGGCGGCAGCAATCCTCACGGGGGCGACGGCCATGCCGACAGGCTACACCACGGGCGCCTACGCTCGCTACCGTGTCCTCTTCGGCGCGGACATCTTCGTCTTCCCGGGTGAGTTCCGCTTCACCCACGCAGACTCTGACCCCGCGCTCGTGTGTGACTGGCCTACCTTGGCCGCCCCTCCTGAGCTGACGTTCTTCTACCCCAACATCATCGTCGAGGGCCAGCTGCGCCGGCTGGAAGAGCGCCGCCTCGGCCTACCCCTGGATGGGCTGCTGGCACGGGCGGCTGCAGTCCCTGGAGTGGCTGCCGTCACCCCACGGTTGATCTGGCCCGCCTTGCGCGTCGTAGCAGATGACGAGACCGGTGCGGTCATCGGGTTGAGGCCGGTCCGCCTGATCGGCCGCCATCTTGAGGGCGGTGGCGCCGAGGCCTTGGCTACGCTGGTCCCCGGTGTGACCGGCACGAGGTCTTACGGGCGGTCCCTGACTGTCGCGGACGCAGGGTCGCGGGTGGCCCTGGTCAACGTCTACGCTCCCCAGCCGGAGACCAAGGTCGGCGACCAGTTGGACCTCTTACTGCCTGCCCTGGCCGGGTACTGGCAGGGGGCCCCAAGCTTCGATTTCAGCCGTGTCAGCGAGTTAGAGTTGCTGGCCGTGGGGCGCTACCAGGCGCCCACAGAGCTTCTGCCTGCAGACCGTCCTATCTCTGGGTTCGGGGTGCCGGGCTTGAGCGGAGCAGATGAGTTGCCTGCGCCTGTCATCCAGTTCTACTGGAGCGGCGAGGATGTGTTCGTCCCCGCCTCCACGTGGCTCGCCCTGTTTGAGGAAGTCAACGGTGAGCCGCTGCAGGCTGTCCCTGCCTTCGGTGTGACCGTGGACGACATGCTCCAGTCCAAACTGGTGGCGGCCGAGCTGCAACGGGCCCTGCCCGGCGTGACGGTGATTACCGTACCCGAGGCAGCCGGCGGCATGCTGACCCGCCGCGGGCAAGCCTTGGCGGCCTGGGACGCCACCAGGTACATCGTCGCCCTGTGCTGGCTCGTGGCCGGCCTGCTGTTGGCGGGCAATATGCACGTCCTGGCGCTGCAACGCCGCCGCGAACTCGGCGTGCTCAAGGCCATAGGCGCCAGCGGCCTCGAGCTGTTCATCCTCTTGCTCACCGAGGCCCTGGTGTTTGGGCTCGTCGGCGCCACGGCGGGGTTTGTCTGCATGCGTCTGGTCTGGGTCGGTCTGCTGGCTTTCACCACCGCCTCCTTCAGCCAAATCGCCCTGGAGACGTTGCGGGTGGGCGCCCGCATCCTGAGCTGGACGGTGGGCGTCTCCCTAGCTTTCGGGATCTGGCCGGCGCTGCGCGCCATGCGGGAGAGCACCATCGTGGTGCTGGGACAGACCGAAGCCTAGCTGCAGGGATGCTGAGGGTGTGTACCAAGAGGAGCAGCCGCAGCCAGCGGCGAATACCTCCGCCATCCCGACACATGGAGGTCCGCTTGAGCGGCAAGCCGATCGTCGCTATCGTCCGCTGCAACGACTACAACCAGGAGGCAGTCGCCTCCGCCGTCGCGGATTGCATCGCACTCACCGGAGGGCTGCAGGACATCGTCCTGCCCGGGGAGACCGTGCTGCTCAAACCTAACCTGCTATCTTCCCGGCCGTGGGAGACTGCAGTGACGACGCACCCGGCCGTGATCGAAGCTGTTGCACGCGCAGTGGCCGCCGCCGGGGGCATTCCCCTCGGTGGGGACAGCCCCGGCGGAGGCCTGACCAACCCGAACCGCGCCCGGGCCGTGTACAGCGGCAGCGGGATGAATGCTGCCCTGGCCAGGGCTGGGGGGCAGCCGGTCAACTTCGACGGCGACAGGGCCGTGGCTGTGGAGGTAGGGAGGCCTGGGGCCAGGGTGCGCGTCCTGCATCTAGCCAGGGCGGCGGTGGAGGCACAGGCCATCATCAACCTCCCCAAGCTGAAGACCCATACGCTGACCCTGTTGAGCGCGGCCGTCAAGAACATGTTCGGTACCGTGCCCGGAGTGGGCAAGGGCGAGTATCACAGGCTGTGCCCGGTTGTGGACGACTTCGCCGACTGCCTGCTCGATATCTATTTCGCCGTGCGGCCCCGGTTGAACATCCTCGACGCCGTCCTGGCCATGGAAGGGGATGGGCCCTCGGCCGGTGCGCCGGTGTGGACACGCTGCCTGGTCGCGTCCAGGGACGGCATCGCCCTGGACACGGTGGCTGCGGCCATGGCTGGCGTGGACCCGGGGCGCGTGCCTGTCCTGCGGCGGGCAGCCGCGCGTGGTCTGGGGCCAGTCTCGCTGGAGGGCATTGAGTTGATTGGGGTGCCCCTGGCCTCGGTTTGCCGGCCGCTGAAGCTGCCGAACAGCGCCATAGCCCGAATACCGCCCTGGCTGATGCGGCTGGGGTGGGGGTTGATTAAGAGCGACCCTGTGCCTGGCCCGGGGTGCAACGGGTGTGCGGCCTGCGTAGCGAACTGCCCGGTCAGTGCCGTGACGATGCAGCGAGGCCGCCCGGAGCTACAGCTTAGGCGCTGCATTGGCTGCTTGTGCTGCCACGAGCTGTGCCCGCAACGGGCCATGCGGCTTCAGTACCGTTATCCGCTGATGGGTCTAGTCCTGTCCGCATTTGGACGCAAGCAGAGGTCACGGGGGGAGGACTTGAGGTGACACGACCAGAGGCGAGGCCGGACGAGGATACCCGGCCTCTGCTGAAATGGAGCCACCATCCGCTGACAAAGAGGCCGGTGACGGCTGCGGCGGTGATTGTGGGCGTGATTGCGTTGCTGGCGGTGGTACAGGTGCTGTATGGGCACTGGTCCTACACGCTCGCAGCTACGGTGGGGCTGATGGGGGCGTTGGCGCCCTATCTGTTCCCCAACCGCTACCAGCTGAGCGAGGCCGGGGTGACCTGGATGAACTTCATCGCCCCGGAGTACAAGAAATGGTCGCGCTTCATTGGCTACACGGCCTACCCCGACGGGGTCCTGCTGGCCTTTCCGCAGGATCTGCGCGGCCGCATCCTGAAAGGCGTGTTCCTGTACTATGGAGGTCACCGGGAGGCGATCATGGCCATCGTTGCTCGGAAGCTGGAGCGGCCGGCCGGGACAAAGCTGCCGGCGAATGAGGCGCGGGCACCGAGGCGCCGGCACTAAGCGCAGCTGTGCAGAGTGGTTACGCGATTGGCTATCTCACGAAAAATTGCCTGTCGAAAGAAGGAATTACAGTCACCTTGGGCGAATATCCTGCCCAAGCAAGCGGGGCCCAGATTCGGGCCTGCTGCTTATAACCCCCAAGTGGGGAAGGAGGTGAAAGATAGATGTTGTTTCAACTGGCTGCTGCGGCGGCTCCGAAGACGTTCTGGGTGAAGGGTCAGATGGTTCCGTTCATCTTCCTCATGGTCGTACTCGCCTTCGTGTACTTCTTCATCAGCAGGGCCAAGGCTGGAATGCCCGTTCCCCCCATCCGCAAGATCAACGGCCTCGAGGCCATTGACGAGGCGGTGGGCCGCGCCACGGAAATGGGGCGCCCGGTGCATACCACCTCTGGACTTGGCTACGTGAGCACCCCGTCCACTTTCGCGTTCTGGGCGATCCTGGCCCACGTGGCGAAGCTCTGCGCCAAGTACGACACCCGGCTGATCAACACCAACAATGACTACCAGGTGTTGACTGTCAACGAGGAGATCATCAAACAGTCGTATCTTGAGGCTGGCCGTCCCGACGCCTTCAACGCAGACGATGTGCGCTACCTCTCGGGTTGGCAGTTCACCTACACCGCTGCCTGCCTCGGTATCTTCCAGCGCGAGAAGATCGCGGCCAATATCATGATTGGCCACTTCATGGCCGAGGCCATGCTGCTCGCGGAAGGCGCGCACAACGCCGGGGCCGTCCAGATCGCCGGCACCCTGTCCACCTTCCAGCTGCCGTGGTTCATCACCGCCTGCGACTACACGCTGATCGGTGAGGAGATCTTCGCGGCGGGCGCCTACGTTTCCAGGGAGCCCGTGCTGGTCGGATCCGTCATCGGGCAGGACATGGTCCGCATCCTGGTCTTCGTGCTCATCTTCGTCGGCACCATCCTTCAGAACGTCCAGGCCAAGAACGTCCTGGCCGACTTCCTGAGGAGGTAGCCCCATGACTACCATGGCTCCAATCCAGGGGCAAAGGGGGTGTACCTGTGCGCAAGGAGTTGCCGCTTCTCCTCACCTTCGTTACGGCGCTGACGGTCGTGGTGTTCCGCATGACCCAGTGGGGCTGGGATACTAAGTTCCTGCAGACCTTCAGCCTGGCGTTCACCACTACCGGTGTGGCCGCCATGTTCGTAGGTGCGATCAACATCTTCCGCATCCACTTGGGCCACATCAGGCGCCGCAAGGAAGGTTGGATCTTCAGCGTCGTAGCGCTGGCCTGTTTGGTCTTCTACACACTGCTTGGGTGGAGGACGACCAATCAGGGCGTAACCTACAAGTGGATCTTCGATGCGATCTGGACTCCGATCAACTCCACGATCTTCTCGCTACTCATCTTCTATGTCGCATCGGCTGCGTACCGTGCGTTCCGCATTCGGACCAAGGAAGCCACCGTGCTGCTGCTGTGCGGTATCACGGTCATGCTGACCAGGGTTGCCCTGGGCAAGATGATCTGGTCCGAGATTCCCAATGCCGGCAACTGGCTGTTGAGGGTGCCCGCTAGCGCGGCTTTCCGCGCCATCGACCTAGGCGGCTATATCGGCATGTTTGCCGTGTCTCTTCGCCTGTTGCTTGGCCTCGAGCGTTCGCACCTGGGTGGTCTCGGTGGCAGCATGCATTAGGCCTACCGGACGCCAGCTAAGTATCTGACCTCTTAAGGGAGGAGGTGTACGCAGGTGAACATCTTCGAGAAGCTGCAGAAAATCGATGCGCGGATCATCTACCTGGTGGTATTTGCCGCGATCGCTGTCCCGATGCTAAGGCCCATTGGGTTGCCCGTCTCGGTTTCGGCGGAGACGCGGCAGGCTTTCGAGTACATCGAGAAGCTGCCCCCGAACTCCGTGGTGTGGCTCGGCGGCGACTATGACATGTCATCCGCCCCTGAGCTGACCCCGACCGGCCAGGCCATCGCCAGGCAGCTCTTCAAGAGCGGGCACAAGGTCATCCTCTACTCCATGTGGGAGACCGGCGCGATGCTGAACAATGCTTGGCTGAGCGCAATCGCCAAGGAGTTCAACAAGGAGTATGGGGTCGACTGGGTCGACCTGGGCTGGAAGCCCATGGCCGCCACGGTGCTCCGCAACATGACCCAGGGGATCGTCGCTGCCGCGTCCGACTCGGACATCATGGGCAGGCCGCTGTCCACGATGCCTCTCATCCAGGCTGTGCCGCAGCTGACCCGTCCGTATGTGGAGCTGGTGGTCGATCTGACCACGGGGCGTCCAGGAGATGCGGACTATCTGTCCACGGTAAGCCCCGATGCCGACAAGGAGAAGGGCGTGCCGATGGTCGTGGTCTGCACCGGCATCAGCGGTCCCGGCAAGATGCCCTACATCCGTTCCGGCCAGTATAAGGGCCTGGTTGTGGGCATGAGTGGCGCTGCTGAGTACGAGTCGCTCGTCGGCAGGCTCGGCGACGGCACGGCTGGCATGGATTCCCAGGCTGCTGTCCACGCGCTGATCATTGTCGTCATCATCTTGGGCAATGTCGGCTACGTGCTCAGCAAGAAGAAGTAACCACGGTGGAAGGCCACCTTGTCGACTCTGAAGCAAGGAGGTGAGTGTGAGTGCTGACACCTATTCAGGCCTGGGTTGCGACCTTGGTCACGCTGGGCGTTCTCTCCTATCTCTATAAGGAGAACCCCGTGTTCAGGCTGCTGGAACACGTGATGCTTGGTCTATCCACCGCGCACATTTTGGTCATGAGCTGGCACGGCACAGGGAAGATGATCCTCATGAAATACATCCTCGAGGATCAGAAACTGCTTTACATTATTCCTGTGGTCGGCGGCCTCCTCATCTACACGAGGTTCTTCCCCAAGATCGCCTGGATCGCCCGCATCCCCATGTCGTACTGGGTGGGCTACGGTATCGGGTACAGCTTCGCCTATGACCCGCGCCCGATGCTCGGCCAGATCATCGACAGCTTCATCAAGTTCCAGGGGAAGACGCCTGGCGTCACGGTTAATAACATCCTGTTCTTCATCTTCCTGACCTGCTCGATCGCGTACTTCTTCTTCACCATCAAGCGGGAGAACCCGTTGATGAACGTGGCTGCCACCATCGGCAGGTACGCCATCATGGCGGCCCTAGGAGCAGGCTTCGGTGGCACGGTGATATCTCGTGCCGCTACCTTCTACGGTCGCGCGTTCTTCCTCCTGAAGACCTTCCCCAACACGGTCTTTAGGTAATCGCTGCTACGCGGGCACAAGAGCCCACTCTCCGGAGTGGGCTCTTTCCGCGAAGCTAACTGGCAGGATTGCACTGAACATCAACTCACGGCTGCGGGCCCTCTGCCCTGGAAACTGTCACATTCAGCGATGCCACCATGCGAGACTGCCACCGGACGGACACAGCATAGGAGGGGTTTGTGATGGCGGCAAGCAGGGCTCCGACGTCCATTCTGGCCACCGACGTCGGCAGCACCACGACCAAGGCCATCCTCATCGAGAAGCGCGGGGACGAATACCGGTTGGTTACTCGCGGCGAGATGCCTACTACGGTCGAGGCGCCGTGGGATAATGTGATGATCGGAGTGCGCAAGTCGGTCAAGCGGGTGGAGGAGCTAATCCAACGCCCCATCTTGGACGCGTCCGGAAAGTTGGTTAGGCCCCTGTCCGGGAGCAAGGGCGTGGACTACTATGTGTCTACTTCCAGCGCCGGGGGCGGCCTGCAGATGATGGTCGCCGGCCTGGTCTCGACCATCAGCGCCATCAGTGCCCACAGGGCGGCCCTGGGCGCCGGCGCTGTCGTGTTGGACGTGATCGCCGTGGACGACGGCCGCTCAACGTCGGAGCAGATCACGCGCATCACCGAACTGCGGCCGGACATCATCCTCATGTCGGGCGGCGTGGACGGCGGGTCGGTCGCGTATATCGCGGCCATCGCCGAGACCATCGTCCAGGCCAACCCCCAGCCGCGCTTCGGGGCCTCCTACAAGCTCCCCTTGGTTTATGCCGGGAATATCGATGCCCAGGATCTGATCATGAGCATCGCCGGGGAGAACCTCGACGTGCACCTGGTGGAGAACCTCAGGCCTAGGCACGATGTGGAGAATCTCGGGCCGGCCCGGGAAGCGATCCATGATCTGTTCATGAACCACGTGATGGCGCAAGCGCCCGGGTACGGCGAGCTGATGCAGTGGGTGGATGGCACCATCATGCCGACCCCCGGCGCTGTTGGCAGCATCATCTCACTGATGGCGGAGAAATACTCGGCTAACATCATCGGCGTGGACATCGGCGGCGCCACCACCGATGTCTTTTCCAACTTTGACGGCAACTTCACCCGTACGGTCAGTGCGAACCTGGGCATGAGCTATTCCATCTGCAACGTGATGGAGGAAGCGAAGGAAGAGAACATCCGCCGGTGGGTGCCGTTCGAGACCGACTCGGAGGGGTTGTCGGACTGGATATCCAACAAGATGGTCAGGCCCACCACCATCCCCCAGACCTTGGACAAGCTCATCCTCGAGCAGGCGTTGGCCAGGGAGGCCCTGCGCCTGTCCTTCGAACACCACAAGAAACTGGCCAGGAAGATCGAGCAACAGGATGCCAGCCTGGTAGGCAGCTTTTCCAACCAGGGCAAACTGTGGCGGGTCACGGGCGTTGAACTGATTGACATGATGCGCCTGGACATGCTGGTGGGGTCAGGCGGCGTCCTGTCCCATGCTCCCCGCCGGACCCAGGCCGCGATGATGCTGATCGACGCCTTTGAACCCCAGGGGTTCACGCAGCTGGCGGTTGACAGCATCTTCATGATGCCACATTTGGGCGTGCTCGCTTCCACTCACCCCGACATCGCCGCCGAGGTGTTCGATAAAGACTGCCTCGTGCGTCTGGGTACGTGCATCGCCCCCTTGGGGCGGGGGCGGCCTAAGCAGCCCTGTCTTGACCTGACCATCACTTTCCCCGATGGGAAGGTAGTGAAGGAGAAGGTCGGCTTCGGTGAGCTCAAGCGGTACGAGCTCAAGGTGGGAGAGAAAGCCCACGTGGTCGCTGTACCCGCCGCCGGTTTCGACCTTGGGGGAGTCAAGGGCAAGCCGGTGGAACGCGAAGTTCACGGCGGGCTGGTTGGCATCGTGGTCGACACCAGAGGCAGGCCCTTGGCCGTGCCCGACGACCCCAAGCAGCGCTCGGCCCTGCTGATGGAGTGGGTCCGCACCATGGAACTGTACCCCGTGGACAAACTCGAGGAGTACCTGGCCAAGAGCCCTGTGAAAGCCGCCGCCAAGCTGGAGAAGGGGGGCGAGAAGCGTGGCGTTTTCTCTCTGTTCCGACGGTAGCCTGCCAATCGAACTGGTCAGGAAGGTCAGGCGCCTGCCTCTCCCCGGCGATGTGCTGGTCGGCAACGGTGACCTAGTGGCCCCGGACACGCCGGTAGCCAAGATCAGCCTGCGGCCCGGCATTCCCTGGGTCGTGCCGGCTGCACGCCTGCTCGGCATCGAGCCCGCTGACCTCCCCGAAGCCATGGCGGTGAAGGTCGGGGACCGGGTCGGCCACAAGCAGGTGTATGCCAGAGCCCTGCGGGGCATCTACGGGCGCAAGGAGCTGGAGTCGCCCACCGATGGGGTGGTGGAGGACATCTCGGCCCGATCGGGACGGGTGGTCATCCGCGAGGAGTTCGGCAAGGAAGAGCCGCCGGTCAAGGTGGATGCCGCCTTCGAACTGGGGGTCAAGCCGGCCGATCTGCCTAAGTGCATGCTGCGCAAGGTCGGGGATGAGGTTAAGAAAGAGCAGATCTTTGCCAAGAAGGGTGAGCAGGCTGCCTTTTTCACTAAGGCCGTACGCGCGCCCATCTCCGGGATCATCGCTGAGGTCAACACCCAGACCGGGCTGGTCACCATTGCCAGGCCGTTCAAGGAAGTCATAATTAAGGGTTATATGCACGGGCGGGTCGCAGAGGTGTTGCCCCACCGGGGAGTGGTGGTAGAAGCGCCAGCCGTCCGTATCACCGGCATCTTCGGTGTTGGCCGGGAAACTCACGGGCCCTTGCGGGTAGTCGTCGACGGCCCAGGCGACGTCCTGACCGAGGACGGGATATCGGCAGAACACGCGGGTTGCATCCTGGTCGGCGGGGCCCACGTGGCCGACGAGGCGCTGGCCAAGGCCGCCAGGGTCGGTGTCAAGGGCATCATCGCCGCGACCGCCTCCTATCTGGCCATCATCCACTCCCTGGGGGTCAAACTGGGCGTCGGCATCACCGGGCAAGAGGACACCAGCGTGACGCTGGTGTTGATGGAGGGGTTCGGCCACCTTGCCATGCGCCAGGGCGTGTTCGACCTGCTCAAGGCCATGGAGGGGCAGGACGGCTCGATTAACGGGGCTACCCAAATCAGGGCCGGGGCCATCCGCCCCGAGATCATCGTGGCCTATCCTGACTACGCGGGCGCCTTGGTCAGCCAGCGCTCCGTGGAGGAGGACCTTAAGCTGGGCCAGATGGTGCGCGTCATCAGCGATCCGCACTTCGGCGCCTTGGGCAAGATCGTGGGCATCCCCCGCGAGCCCGTGGTCATCGAGACTGAGGCCAAGGTGCCCGTGGCCGAGGTCGAACTGGAGTGCGGGACGCAGGCAGTCGTTCCCCGCGCAAACCTGGAGGTGTTCTGAGCTAGGGCCGGTTCCCACGAAGACAGGGGGGGAGGGCGATGGACCCTCCCCCCCTAAGCGTGCAGGGCAGGCGCTACTTGTAGTTGGCTATGCGCCACTGGCCCCGCTCGTTGAAGCAGCCGAAGACGAAGGGGACTTGCTTGGTCGCGTTGTCTCTCGTGTAGGTCAGCGTCACGGTCACCGAGGCTGTAGTCGACCCAGGCATCCGCTGCCCGGTGACCTTGTAGGAGCTCAGGGCGCCCAGCTCCGCCTCGGTCGCTGCCATGTCGGCCAGGTATCTGTCTTTGGGATAGTCGGCCTTGGCCACCGCGGTCAGCAGGGCATAGGCCTTGTCCAGGTCGTCCTTGATGACCAGGTCAAGATACTCGCGCACTACGACGTCGGCGTTTGCCGTGGCCATGCAGCCGGTGACGGCCAGGAGCAAGGCGCCTATCAAGCCACACACCACCAGTCTGCGCACAGACATTCCCCCTCCAAAATGTCCAGGCTGTGTTGAACGGTGTCAATTCTGACATATTTCCACAAGCGCTGGCTATTTCCTGCTGAGTGCGCATACGGAACGTGGTTCCAGCCAAGCTACTGGCAGGAAACGGTCGCGCAGTTGTAGAAACACGCTTCAATCGAATCCCGCGGACGGGGTGAGGTCAATCGACACCAGAGTCTCGGAAGTGCGCCGCAATGAGCTCTTCAGTTTCATCGCCAACCAAGTGGCGAAGCGGGGGCTGACGGCTGCCGCCATCTTCTTCCTGGAATCGAACCGTCCCCTCGCGTTCTTGGCATCCCAGTTCCTGCACTTCGTCAACCCTGTAGCGGGGATCTTCCTTCCCTATCAGGACCTCGAGGACTTCGCCATGCTCCTGGAAGACCGGCGTAACATAGACGTGCTCATCACCTTCATCGAAGAAGCCCAGGAGCGGACCAACGAGGAAGAGCGGGATCGCGCCAAGGCAGCCGCCGAGGAGCGGCGGCGCCGCCTCCAGGAACGTAGGGAACAGGCAAAGTAGTTTGAACTGAACAGGACTGCGCAAACCCTTCCCGGCACAGCCGGGAAGGGTTTGCGCTCCTCCCCGACGAATACCTGCTAGGATTGGGCGAACGCCCAGGTAACGCGGAAGGGGGCTGCGCGTTGGCAGGGGGAACGAAGCACAAGAACCAAGGGGACCGGGAGATTAGGTCCATCCTGGCGACCGACTGCGGCAGCACGACGACCAAAGCCATCCTCATCGACAAGGTGGATGGCGCGTACAGGCTGGTCGTGCGCGGTGAAGCGCCCACGACAGTCGAGAAGCCGTTCGAAGACGTGACTATGGGCGCCAGGAACGCCATCCGTGAAGTAGAGGAGCTCACCGGCCGCAAGTTCCTGTCCGAGGGAGGCGTCATCACGCCCCAGGGGCAGGAGGGTGGGGTGGACTTGTACCTGTCCACCTCCAGCGCGGGGGGTGGCCTGCAGATGATGGTCGCCGGCGTGGTCAAGATCATGACGGCGCAGAGCGCCGAGCGGGCGGCGCTGGGCGCCGGCGCCATCGTGATGGATGCTATCGCCATCGACGACGGCCGTAAGCCCCACCAGAAGATCGAGCGCATCCGCCACCTGCGCCCGGACATGATCCTCCTGTCCGGGGGGATCGATGGGGGCACTGTGTCCCATGTGGTCCAGATCGCCGAACTGATCGCAGCGGCTGAGCCCAGGCCGCGGCTCGGCATCGGGTTTAAGCTCCCCATCATCTATGCCGGTAACGTTGCAGCCAGGACCTACATCAAAGATATCCTCGACGCCAAGACCGACTTGCGCATCGTGGACAACCTCAGGCCGGTGCTGGAACGGGAAGTCCTAGGCCCGGCCCGGGAGGAAATCCACAATCTGTTCATGGAACATGTCATGGCCCAGGCGCCCGGATACGACAAGCTGATGCGCTGGACCGACGTCCCCATCATGCCCACGCCAGGCGCCGTAGGGCTGATCATCGAAACCACGGGCAAAGAGAATGACATGAGCATAATCGGCGTCGACATCGGCGGGGCCACCACCGATGTGTTCTCCCTGTTCGAGGAGAAGTTCAACCGCACGGTCAGCGCCAACCTCGGCATGAGTTACTCCATCTGCAACGTCCTGTTGGAGGCAGGTGTGGCCAGTCTCGTCCGCTGGCTGCCATTCCCCCTTGACGAGGCGGACCTGAGGAACCGTATCCGCAATAAGATGATCAGGCCTACCACTATCCCCCACACCGTCGAGGAGCTTATCGTTGAGCAGGCGCTGGCGCGCGAAGCGATGCGGCTGGCGTTTGAGCACCACAAGAGCCTGGCCGTGGGCCTGAGGGGCATTCAGAAGGAGTATGGCGAGGGAGGGCTCGTCGACTCCGCTGGCACCGATGTCTCCCTGGTGGACATGAGGGGGCTGGGCATGCTGGTCGGGTCAGGAGGGGTCCTGTCCCACGCCCCCAGGCGCGCGCAGGCGGCCCTGATGCTAATCGACAGCTTCCTGCCGGAAGGCGTCACACGGTTGGCCGTGGACTCCATTTTCATGATGCCTCAGCTTGGGGTCCTGTCGACTGTCCATGCCCAAGCGGCCGCCCAGGTGTTCGACAGGGACTGCCTCATCAAGCTGGGCACGTGCATCGCCCCCATCGGCCTGTTGCGCGACGGCGAGCGGGCGGTCTCCGTCAAGGTGAGCCTGCCCGACGGACCGGCTGAGTTCACGGTTGACTTCGGTCAGATCCACGCTTTCGCGATCCCTGAGGGCACCACTGCGGAGGTTGAGGTGAGGCCAGCCCTACTGCTGGATGCTGGCGCGGGCAGGGGTCGGAGCCTGCGGCTGAAGGCTGAGGGTGGAGTGGTCGGGCTCATCGTCGATTGCCGCGGCCGTCCTTTCAGGCTGCCCAGCGATGAGGCCACTCGCCGCACCAAGCTGCTGCAGTGGATCAAGGCCCTTGATATCTACCCCCAGGCGGCCTTACAGCGCTACCTGGGGCGTCAGTAGAGGAGGCGCGCACATGGCCCACGCATACACTCCCGGTCTCAAAGTGACCGAGCACATTGTCGTGCGCAGAGTCAGGCGCCTGCCCATCCCCGGCGACGTCCTGGTGAAGGTCGGCGACAAGGTCGCTCCTGACACAGTGGTCGCCAGGACCAAGTTGCCGGGCAATCCTGTCACGATCAACGTCGCCAACATCATGGGGATGCCCGCAGAGTACCTGGCCCCGCACCTCGTCAAGAAGGTGGGGGAAGCCGTGGCCAAGGACGAGGTGATTGCCAAGAGCATCTCCTGGTTCGGGCTGTCGAAGGTCTACTGCCGCGCGCCCGTTTCCGGGACCCTCCAAAGCATGTCTCCGGTGACCGGTCAGGCCATCATCAGGGAAGCCGACATACCCCTGGATGTGTCAGCCTATGTCCACGGCACCATCGTCGAGGTCATCGCCGGTGAGGGTGTGGTCGTCGAGACCGAAGGGGCATTCATCCAGGGAATCTTCGGCGTCGGCGGCGAGACCAGCGGGACCCTTAGGGTAGCCGTATCGGCGGCCGACGAGCCACTGGAGGCCCGGCACCTGACCCCGGCGCACGCAGGGGATATCGTCGTGGGTGGTTCCGTCATCACGGGCCCTGCTATCAAGCGCGCCATCGAGGTAGGGGCAAAGGGCTTGGTCGGCGGTGGGATCATTGATACAGACCTGATCAACCTCTTGGGTTATGATATCGGCGTCGCCATCACTGGACAGGAGGACATTGCCCTCACCATCATCGTCACTGAAGGCTTCGGACAGATGAACATGGCCGACAAGACCTTCAGCCTCTTTAAGCAGCTGGAAGGGAAGTTCGCCTCAGTCAACGGCGCCACTCAGATCAGGGCCGGGGTCATGCGGCCTGAGGTCATCGTGCCGGGGCACATGGCCAAGGGTGCAGTTAAGACGCTGGCCGCCAGCGAGGGATTGGTGCCGGGCACCACCGTCCGTATCATCCGCGAGCCCTACTTCGGGGCACTGGCCCAGGTCGTGGAACTGCCGCCAGAGCTCCAGGTGATCGAAACCGAAGCCAAGGTCCGTATCCTCAGGGCCAGGCTGCCCGGAGGCGAAGTTGTCACCATTCCCAGGGCCAATGTGGAGATCCTGGAGGGCTGAATGCAGCAGAGGTTCGACGAGGCGCCAGCCCCCATGGTCCTTGAGGATTTGGCCCGGGAGGCCGCCGGCTGCAGGCGGTGTGGACTGCGGGCAGGGTGCAGAGGTGTGGTCTTTGGCGAGGGCGACCCCCACGCCGCGATCGTGCTGGTGGGAGAGGGGCCGGGGCGGACCGAGGACGAACTGGGCAGGCCCTTCGTCGGCGCTGCAGGCAAACTCCTCGACCGGATCTTGGAGGCGGCTGGTTTCAGCCGTGCGTCGGTCTACATCACGAACGCCGTAAAATGCCGGCCACCTGCCAACCGCATCCCCTTCCCCGAGGAGGTGGCGGCCTGCAGGCCCTGGCTGGACAGGCAGTTCGCCGCGGTCAAACCCCGCATCGTCGTGTGTCTGGGCGCGGCGGCCACCCAAGCTCTGCTGAATGCGGAGGCGCGGATCTCGCGCGTCCGGGGCCAGTGGTTCGAGCGGGACGGACGGCTGTACCTGCCGACCTTCCACCCCGCCGCCCTGTTGAGGGACAGCAGCAAGAAGCGGCCCGTGTGGGAAGACTTCAAGGCCCTGCGGGCAAGATACCTGGGGGAATGACGTTGGAGGTGCTCTCGCAGGGTGCCGGGCACACCAGGGCGATCGGATTGGCCGTCGCCAGCTGGCTCCGGCCGGGAGACGTGGTCCTGCTAGAGGGCCCCTTAGGCGCAGGCAAGACCAGTCTGGCCCAGGGCATCGCAGCAGGGTTGGGAATCGAGGGGAGGGTCACCTCACCCACCTTCGCCCTGATCCAGGAGTACGCAGGGGCCCGCGGATCTGTCTATCACATGGACTTCTACCGCCTTGACCGGGAAGATGACTTTCTGGAGCTTGGACTCGAGGAGTACCTGGAGGGCGATGGGTTCACCCTGGTGGAGTGGGCGGGCAAGGCCCCGTTCCCGCTCCCCAGCCGCCTGGAGATCAAGCTGGAGCAGGTGCCTGGCCACGACGGCAGGCGCCGGCTCACTTTCAGGGGTGCGGATGCTGCCTTGCGCAGCCTGGTCGAGGGGGTGGAAACTTGAAGCTCCTCGCCTTGGACACGGCCACGGCCGTCTGCGGCGTGGCCGTGTGGACAGGGGACCGACCCGCTTGCCAGGTATCCCTCCACATCCCCCGCCTCCATTCGGTGCAGCTCATGCCCATGGTCCGCTACGCTCTGGCCCAGGCAGGGCTCGCGCTCAAGGAGCTGGACGGGGTCGCCGTGTCGATCGGGCCAGGGAGCTTCACCGGTCTGCGCCTCGGGGTGATGACCGCCAAGACGCTAGCCTTTGCTGCGGGGCTGAAGCTAGCCGCCGTTCCGACTCTGGAGGCCTTGGCGACAGCTCTGTCCGGGGCGCCGGGGCTGACTGCCTGTGCCAGCCTGGACGGGAGGCGCGACGAGGTCTACGCTGCTTGCTTCAGGTGGGACGGCGCCTGGAAGCGGCATGGTCCTGACGAGGTCCTGTCCCGGGAGCAGTTCAGCCGGCTGCTCACGGCCCTGCCCCCTGCCACCCTGTTCGCTGGCGAAGCACAGTCCAGCGCTGCCGCCGTGGCGGCAGTTGGCGCGGAACTGCTCAAGGCGGGCCGCGGCGCCGACCCCTTGTCAGTGGAACCTGTGTACTTGCGACAACCCTTGGCTCAGGCCCGGGCTGGCTGCCAAAGAGGCTAGAAGCGTGGCATACTACCTGCGAGCGATGACCCCGGCTGACCTGGACCAGGTGCTGGCCATCGAGACCGAGAGCTTCTCGACCCCTTGGACCAGGGAAGCCTTCGCGCGTGAGCTCAAGTCCAATCTGTTCGCGGTCTACCTGGTCTGTTGCTGTGACAGTCGCGTGGTGGGCTACGGCGGCATGTGGTTAATCATCGACGAAGCGCACGTGACCAACATCGCCGTGGATCCCCGCCACCGGCGAGGTGGCGCCGGGAACCTGCTCCTGGGAGGACTCACTGCCGAGGCCGCCAGCCGCGGGGCCACCCGCATGACCCTCGAGGTCCGCCCAAGCAACACAGCGGCGCTGAAGCTCTATGAAGCCCACGGCTTCGTCAGGGCCGGGGTCAGGCACCGGTACTACAGCGACACGGGTGAGGACGCGCTCATCATGTGGAAGCATGAACTGAAGGGGGGCGTCTCCCTTGGTGACGCTGGGCCTCGAGACCAGCTGCGATGAAACGTCGGTAGCCCTAGTGGAGGGTGGGGAGTCGATCCTGGCCAGCTTGATCTCATCCCAGGTCGAGTTGCACCAGGCGTACGGCGGCGTCGTTCCCGAACTGGCCTCCAGGCGGCACCTGACCAACCTCCTGCCCGTGTTGGCGGAGACCCTGCGCAGGGCCAGCCTCGGCCTTGCGCAGGTTGACACGGTGGCGGTGACCCACGCACCCGGGTTGGTTGGCGCCCTGCTGGTCGGTGTGGCCGCGGCCAAGGCACTGGCCTACGCCTTGAACAAGCCGCTCGTGGCCGTGCACCACATCGAGGCTCACATTTACGCCAACCTCCTGCGCCCCAGCCCTCCGGCGTTCCCCTGGGTGTGCCTGGTGGCCTCAGGTGGGCACTCGGAGCTCATCCTGGTCAGGGGCCACGGCGACTACGCCCGCCTGGGCAGGACCCGGGACGATGCGGCCGGAGAAGCTTTCGATAAGGTGGCCCGGGCTTTTGGGTTGTCATACCCCGGCGGTCCGGCCCTCGAGCGGTTGGCCGCCCAGGGCGACCCCTCAGCCCTCGTGCTGCCTGTGGCCCGGCTGGAAGAGGGGAGCTTCGACTTCAGCTTCAGCGGCCTCAAGACCGCCACCCTGACGCGCCGGGGGCAGTACGGTGATGCGCACCTGGCCGCCTCGTTCCAGCTGGCCGTCGTCACTGCCCTGGTGGATAAGACCGTGGCGGCGGCGAAGGCCTGCCGGGTCGGGACGGTGGCGTTGGCAGGAGGTGTGGCAGCCAATGACACCCTCCGCAGTCAGCTGCGGGAGGTATGCAGGCAGGAAGGCATGACGGTGTTGATACCCCCGAAGGAACTCTGTACCGACAACGGGGCCATGGTGGCGGCCGCCGGCCACCACAAACGGCTGGCGGGGAAGACGGCTGACCTACACCTCAATGCCGTCGCCAACCTGCCGCTCACAGGGTGGGCCTCATGAGGCGCCGGCTGGTGAGCCATCCCGTCCATGGGCCGAACTCCCTGCGGCACTGGCCGCGCATCATCCCGCCCTGGCGGGTGGTCAGGAACTTCCTCCTGATCGAACTGCAGCGCTTCCTGCCCAGTCTAGAGTGGAAGGCGCGCGTGCTCAGGCTGACTGGGATGAAGGTCGGCCGCAACGTCTCGGTAGGGTTCAAGGCGGGGTTCGACATCATGTGGCCGGAGCTCATCACGCTGCAGGACGACTGCATCATCGGGTTCAACAGCATCATCCTGGCCCACGAGTTCCTACGCGTGGAATGGCGGACAGGCCCAGTGGTCATAGGGGAGGGCGCGGTCATCGGCGCGAACTGCACGATTCTGGCCGGGGTGACGGTGGGGCAAGGAGCCGTAGTGTCCGCCGCCTCCCTGGTCAACAAGGACGTCCCCGCCGGGTGCTTCGCCGGGGGGGTTCCGGTCCGGGTCCTGACCGGTCGTCGGACCATCAGGGAGACCATCGCCCGTGACAGCACCCGCAGCTGAGCTTAGGTCCGCCAACCTGGCTGGGGTCTTGCCGCTTACTTCCGCCTGTAACTTGGGCTGCGCCTTCTGCAACCTGAAGTGGAACCCCCCCGGGCTGCGGACCTACCGCCTGGGCCATCGTGACCCCGTGACCGTCGTCAGCGAGGCGCCCCTGGCAGCAACACGTGGCGCAGTCACCATCGGCGAATCCGCCACGCGCGTGGATGAGGGCGAACCATTCTGCCACCCGGCGGTGCTCGAGATTCTCCAGGCGGTGCGGCGCGCGACCGGCGCAAGCTTGCGGGTTACGACCAACGCGACCCTGCTTGACCAGGCCGCCGTACGGGCTCTGGCGCGCCTGGCGCCCATCGAGCTGACAGTTTCCCTCAACACAGTCGACAGGACTGTTCGGCGCTCCCTGCTCGGCGACGAGTCGCCTGACCGGGCGCTGGAGGCCGTGGCAATGCTGGCCGGGGAGGGCGTACCTTTCCACGGCAGCCTCGTGGCCATGCCCCATGTCACCGGTTGGGACGACGCCGCCGGGACCGTGGGCTTCCTTGCCTCCCACGGCGCCAGGTCCATCCGGGCCTTCCTGCCCGGGTACACGAGCCTGGCCCCCGCTTACCTGCGGCACTCTCCCGGCACTCTGAGCGAGTTGACGCGGCGTTGCGAGGGTTGGACCCTCGCGTACGGACTGCCGGTGGTGCCCGAGCCTGGGGAAGTGCGGGATCTCCGGCCCACGCTGGCCGGGGTGGTGAAGGGGTCGCCGGCGGAAGCCGCAGGCCTCGGGGCCGGGGACGAACTGCTTGAGGTGAGTGGGGTGCGGCCGCGCTGCCGCTTGGAGGCCTATGACCTACTCACCGCAGGGACCGCTCCGTCAGTGGTGGTACGGTCCGGCGCCGGCCTTCGGTCAGTGAGCGTGCGCAAAGCCCCGGAGGCGCCCTCCGGGGCTGTGTTCGTGCGGGACGTGGACATGGCACAGATCGCGCGGATCCGCAGGGCTGCCCGCCGAGAGCGGGTCACGGTCCTAGCGTCGGAGTTGGGGCTCAGGGCCTTGGCCCTGGCCCTACAGCCCGAGCTTGACTGCGGGCGGGTGCGTCTTGTCCCGGTGCCGTCGCGGGCTTTCGGGGGCTCTATTGGCAGCGCGGGCCTGCTGACCACCGCCGACTTTCTGGCGGCGCTGCCACGGGAGGGCGGCGGGACGCTCATCTTACCTGCTGTCGCTTACGGCTCCTCCGGTCGGGACCTGTTTGGCGCGAGCTGGACGGAGGTTGCGGCGGCCTGGGTAGGCCGGGTCTGGCTCATCTGAGGCAGTCTGGACAGAGCCCGCGGAACTCCAGCCGCACCTTGTCCACCCTGAAACCAGAGACGCTCTCCGCCTGGCTGCCTGCCTCCGCTGGCACCGGTACCTGGATATCGGCCACCCGGCCGCACCCGGTACAGACGATATGGGCGTGGGGCTGCACCGTGTAGTCAAAGCGGCTGGCCGCGTCGGCCATGGTCAGTTCCATGATCAGCCCTTCCCGCGCCAGCAGGTTCAGGACGTTGTAGACCGTAGCCAGACTTGTGCCAGGCCTCAACGGCTGCACAGCCCTGTGCACCGTTTCGGCGGTAGGATGGGCTACGGTCTCAGACAGCGCCTTGAGCACAGCGAGACGCTGAGGCGTGGCTTTCAGCCCATGCCTGTGCAGCAGTTCGCGATGCTCCCGGTCGGTCATGGCCTTCAACCCTTCGCGCCACCTTAGAGTAAGTTTAAACTAAGCTGTCTTGGCGTGTCAATCTTGCCGACACGGGCACTGCCCTGAGGGGCAGGAAGGCGGCCCTGCGGGCAGAAGTGAACCGCGAAAGGATGGGATGGACATGGCTGCCCTGTTGAGGCCCTACCGGGGCAAATCCCCACAGATCGACGAGGGTGCCTTCGTCGCCCCCACCGCCGTCCTCATCGGCGACGTCAGCCTCGGCCCGCGAGCCAGCGTGTGGTTCACCGCCGTCATCCGCGGGGATATCGACAGCATCACCGTAGGCGAAGCCAGCAACATCCAGGACGGCTGCATCCTGCATGTGGACGCAGGCTCTCCGTTGACGGTGGGGCAGCATGTAACGGTGGGGCACAGAGCGGTCTTGCATGGCTGCACCGTCGGCGACGGCGCCCTCATCGGCATGGGGGCGATCATCCTGAACGGCGCTAAGATCGGCGAGGGGGCGGTGATCGGCGCCGGGGCCGTGGTGCCCCAGGGCAGGGAGATCCCCCCCAGGGTGTTGGCGCTTGGCACCCCCGCCAAAGTGGTACGGGAGTTGGCCGAAGAGGAAGTGGAACGAGGCGTAGCCTGGGCCGAGGGCTACGCCCGACTGGCAGCCGGCTACCTGAAGGGTGACTGAGTGCGGGCCGTCCCGTCCAAGTCCGCTTGACACCAATTATGCCCATTGCTATACTGTGGCAAAGCCCACCCCAGGGAAGGAGGGACGCCGTCGTGACCGGCCGCTTCGACCGCGAAGGACTCACCTTTGACGACGTGCTCCTGGTGCCCGGCCCATCGGACGTCTTACCGCGCGACGTGGACATCGCAACCAACTTCACCCGCAACATCCGGCTCAATATCCCCCTGGCCAGCGCCGGCATGGACACAGTCACCGAGGCGCGCATGGCCATAGCTATCGCCCGCGAGGGCGGCATCGGCGTCATCCACAAGAACATGCCCCCGGAAATACAGGCGGCTGAAGTCGACAAAGTCAAGCGGTCCGAGCACGGGGTCATCTCCGACCCCATCTGGCTGGGCCCAGACGCCTTAGTCAATGAAGCCCTGGACATGATGGCGCGCTACCACATCTCCGGTGTGCCCATCGTGGACTCCTCCCACAAGCTCATCGGCATCCTCACCAACCGCGACATCCGCTTCGAGGAGGACTACACCCGCCCGGTGCACCAGGTGATGACCGCGGAACGGCTGATCACTGCCCCCGTGGGGACGACCATCGAAGACGCCAAGCGGCTGCTGGCCAAGTACAAGATCGAGAAGCTCCCCCTGGTGGATGAAGACTTCCATCTCAGGGGGCTGATCACCCTCAAAGACATCGAGAAGATGCGCAAGTACCCCAATTCTGCCAAGGATGAGCGCGGCTCCCTGTTAGCGGCTGCAGCGGTGGGGGTGGACCCTGGCACGCCTGACAGGGTCCACGCCTTGATCAAGGCGGGCGTCGATGTGATCGTGGTTGACTCCGCCCACGGGCACTCCAGGGGAGTGCTGGAGATGGTGGCGGCTATCCGCCGCGCCCACCCCGACATCAGTCTGGTCGCCGGGAACGTCGCCACCGCCGCAGGGACCCTAGCCCTGATCGAGGCCGGGGCGGATGCGGTCAAGGTAGGCGTCGGGCCTGGCTCGATCTGTACGACCCGGGTCGTTGCGGGCATCGGCGTGCCGCAGATCACCGCCATCTCGGACTGTGCCGCCGTGGCCTCCCCCAGGGGGATACCCATCATCGCTGATGGCGGTGTCAAGTACTCAGGCGACATCGCCAAGGCCATCGCCGCTGGCGCCGATGCGGTGATGATCGGCAGCCTGTTCGCAGGCACCGAGGAGAGCCCGGGCGAGATGGAGATCTACCAGGGGCGCAGCTTCAAAGTGTACCGAGGCATGGGTTCCATGGGGGCCATGCGTGACGGGTCCAGCGACCGCTACTTCCAGGAGAACGCGTGCAAGCTGGTGCCGGAGGGCATCGAAGGACGGGTCCCCTACCGGGGTGCCCTGAGCGAGACCGTGTATCAGCTCGTGGGCGGCTTGCGAGCGGGTATGGGCTACTGTGGGGCCCGCAACATCGCCGAGCTCAAGTCTCGCACGCAATTCGTGCGCATGACCGGCGCGGGCCTGCGCGAGAGCCACCCGCATGACGTCAGCATCACCAAGGAAGCGCCCAACTACAGCAGGTGAGTTTGAACGTGAGCATGAGGGGTGTCCCCATACGGGGGCACCCCATTGCTGTACGCCCGGCATGGGCGTCGTTTTGGGGGTGAAAGTCCCCTGTAGGAGTGGGCAGCGACAACTGCTAGCCAAAGGCAACGGTGTCAGCGGCGACGCTGAATCGGAAGGAAGCCGGAGGCAAA